>NZ_LMGC01000033.1:477500-484687 GCF_001427045.1 Ensifer sp. Root558
TTGAGAGAACTATGCTGAAGGAACTCGGCAAATTGCACGCGTAACTTCGGAAGAAGCGTGACCCCAAGGGACGCAAGTCTGTTGGGGTGGCACAGACCAGGGGGTAGCGACTGTTTATCAAAAACACAGGGCTCTGCGAAGTCGCAAGACGACGTATAGGGTCTGACGCCTGCCCGGTGCTGGAAGGTTAAGAGGAGGGGTGCAAGCTCTGAATCGAAGCCCCAGTAAACGGCGGCCGTAACTATAACGGTCCTAAGGTAGCGAAATTCCTTGTCGGGTAAGTTCCGACCTGCACGAATGGCGTAACGACTTCCCCGCTGTCTCCAGCATAGACTCAGTGAAATTGAATTCCCCGTGAAGATGCGGGGTTCCTGCGGTCAGACGGAAAGACCCCGTGCACCTTTACTATAGCTTTACACTGGCATTCGTGTCGGCATGTGTAGGATAGGTGGTAGGCTTTGAAGCAGGGACGCCAGTTCTTGTGGAGCCATCCTTGAAATACCACCCTTATCGTCATGGATGTCTAACCGCGGTCCGTTATCCGGATCCGGGACAGTGTATGGTGGGTAGTTTGACTGGGGCGGTCGCCTCCGAAAGAGTAACGGAGGCGCGCGATGGTGGGCTCAGACCGGTCGGAAATCGGTCGTCGAGTGCAATGGCATAAGCCCGCCTGACTGCGAGACTGACAAGTCGAGCAGAGACGAAAGTCGGTCATAGTGATCCGGTGGTCCCGCGTGGAAGGGCCATCGCTCAACGGATAAAAGGTACGCCGGGGATAACAGGCTGATGACCCCCAAGAGTCCATATCGACGGGGTTGTTTGGCACCTCGATGTCGGCTCATCGCATCCTGGGGCTGGAGCAGGTCCCAAGGGTTTGGCTGTTCGCCAATTAAAGCGGTACGTGAGCTGGGTTCAGAACGTCGTGAGACAGTTCGGTCCCTATCTGCCGTGGGTGTAGGAATATTGACAGGATCTGTCCCTAGTACGAGAGGACCGGGATGGACATATCTCTGGTGGACCTGTTGTCCTGCCAAGGGCATAGCAGGGTAGCTATATATGGAATGGATAACCGCTGAAGGCATCTAAGCGGGAAACCAACCTGAAAACGAGTATTCCCTTGAGAACCGTGGAAGACGACCACGTTGATAGGCTGGGTGTGGAAGTGCGGCAACGCATGAAGCTTACCAGTACTAATCGTTCGATTGGCTTGATCGTTCCCATTGCTCATGCTCATCATCCAGATGAGCGACGTGTTCAAAACAAAACGAGTGAAGGCGATAAACCGCAAGCGGTTTACGCCGACCTCACCAGCTTCTCATCCGGTTTGCGTCCGCTAGACGCAAATCTTGCGCTTTGCCGACCTGGTGGTTCTGGCGTTCCGAACACGGCCGTGAAACGCCCCAGCGCCGATGGTACTTCGTCTTAAGACGCGGGAGAGTAGGTCGCTGCCAGGTCTGCAAAGCGCAAGATAAAACGCCGCTCCCCTTCGAGGCATAGCCGAGAAACATAAGGTCGCGGCGAAAACAAAACCGGAAATCTCCTCGATACAAACCACTTCGGCCCTGCCGAACACGGGCCGCCCTCAAGCGGCCCTTTTGTTTTGCTAGACCGAAGTCATCAGTGCGTCCCTTACACGAGACAAATCGCTTCGCAATTTGCTCGGCAGAGACCATAAATCCCGAAGGGATTTACGTTACCGCGATAAACCGCAAAGCGGTTTACGCTTGGCGCGGGGTGGAGCAGCCCGGTAGCTCGTCAGGCTCATAACCTGAAGGCCGCAGGTTCAAATCCTGCCCCCGCAACCACCGACACTTGAATATTTTGCCATTCAAGTCGTTTCAACGAAAGCTCCTCCGCGTAAGCGTCGAGGAGCTTTTTTTGTTTCTGCTCCGTGTCAATCTCGCCGGCCCGCAGCCGTTCCAGATACTCGTGCTGCGTAACCATCCGGCCAGGGCCGCAGGTTAGGCAGCCTGATGTTGTAGGGACTTCGGTGGCTGCCAATTCCACGGGAGCAATTGCTCGAGCTTAGTGATCGGCGTGTCCGCGACACGAGCGAGGACGTCGGCAAGCCAGGCCTGCGGATCGACGTCATTGAGCTTGGCGCTCGTGATCAGCGTTGCCATGAAGGCAGAGGTGGCTCGGGAAATCTGAACAGCGGGGATAAGTGGAATTTCTGCCTGACTTCGGCTTAGATGCCGGGAACAGGAGATGCCATGACGAGACGACCGCGCCGGAACCATAGCCCGGCTTTCAAGGCGAAGGTGGCACTTGCCGCCATCCGAGGCGAGCAGACGCTGGTGGAATTATCCCAGCAGTTCGATGTGCACGCCAACCAGATCAAACAGTGGAAAGACCAGCTCCTTGAGGGGGCGACAGGCGTTTTTGGCGATGAAACCAAGGCGGAACCGGCGGGACCAACCGTCGATGTCAAAACCCTTCATGCCAAGATCGGCGAACTGACACTGGAGAACGATTTTTTATCCGGTGCGCTCGGCAAGGCGGGATTGCTGGGCGGAAAGAAATGATCGACCGCGAGCATAAACTGTCGGTCGTGCGCCAGGCGAAGCTTCTCGGCTTCAGCCGGGGCAGCGTCTATTATCTGCCTCGTCCGATGTCTGACGGGGATTTGGCCCTGATGCGCCGGATTGACGAATTGCATCTCGACTACCCGTTTGCCGGAAGTCGGATGTTGCAAGGGCTCTTGAAGGGAGAAGGGCTGGAGGCTGGGCGGCTGCACGTCGCCACGCTGATGAAAAAGATGGGCATCGAAGCGATCTACCGTCGGCCGAACACCTCCAAACCAGCGCCTGGACACAAAATCTATCCCTACCTCCTGCGCAAGTTGGCGGTCACCCGGCCCAACCAGGTCTGGGCGATGGACCTGACATATATTCCGATGGCTCGCGGCTTCGTCTATCTCTGCGCCGTCGTGGACTGGTTCAGCCGGAGGGTTCTCTCATGGCGGCTGTCGATTACGATGGAAGCGGCCTTCTGTATCGAAGCAGTCGAGGAAGCTCTGGTCCGTTATGGCAAACCCGACATCTTCAATACGGACCAGGGATCGCAGTTCACATCCATAGACTTCACGGCGGTGCTGAAGAGGGCCGAAATCGCCATCTCGATGGATGGCAAGGGTGCGTGGCGGGACAACGTGTTCGTTGAACGGATCTGGCGTTCGATCAAATATGAGGAGGTCTACCTCCACGCCTACAAGACCGTGTCCGGGGCCCGCGTCGGCATTGGCCGATATCTCAGCTTTTACAATAGCCGACGCCCACATTCATCCCTTGACCGGCAGACACCGGATCAGGCCTACTTCAACGCGCTGGCACCAATGATGGTGGCAGCATAATCGAGGCGGAAATCCACTTAGAAAAACGCCCGAAACTGTTCAGACAAACCGAGCCACCTCTGGCGGCGCGATCAGCGCCGCGATCGGAGCCGGCGAAGAGCCATGCCTTTCTGCCGAGGGCAATGCCCCGTTCATTCTGCCCATGTCGGCGATGAAGTTGAGGTTGTTTATCGCTGGCATCCCTATTTTGGCCAGAGGGTTTCCATTCGCCGTGTTGAAGAACGAGCGACAGGCCGGTTTTTGAAGGTTCTGGGGCCGACAGGTGTCGTCATCGCGATCTCAGGGTGGATGATCGATCCCTTGGTCTGCCGCGGCATGACCATGGGAACGCCACGCGTCGATCTTGCGACGCTAATCGAATTGAACAGGCTGGTCTCTGGCGGCACCAAAGCGGCACCCTTCCGAAGTGGACGTAGAATCACTCAGGAGGACCATGATGAGATCCCGCAATACGCTGGTGCCGGCGTCGGGCCGGCAGCTCGACCTGATATTCAAAACCCGGATGCTCGACGGACTGAGCGACAAGGATCGCACGAAGGCGATTTCAACGCTGGCTTGCCTGCTGATGCAGGCCGCAGGCCTCGTCGTCGAGGAGCTCAACGATGAGCAACACTGATTTGATTCCGACAGCGCTGCTCGCGCGCAAAGCCATCGTCTACGTACGGCAGTCCTCGCAATCGCAGGTCATGACAAATCTGGAAAGCCAGCGACGGCAGTATGATCTTGTTGACGTTGCGCGACAACACGGCTTCAGCGACATCGAGACCATCGACGACGACCTCGGGCGCTCTGCCAACGGAACTGTCGCGCGCCCTGGTTTCGACCGTCTTGTCGCCCTTTTATGCGCTGGCCAAGTTGGTGCCGTCTTATGCTTCGATGCTTCACGGCTTGCGCGCAACGGTCGGGACTGGCATCACCTGCTCGAACTATGCGGCCTGGTCGAAGCCCGCGTCATTGACCATGACGGCGTCTACAATCCGTGTCGACCCAACGATCGGCTGCTGCTGGGAATGAAGGGCAGTATCAGCGAGTTCGAACTGGGCGTGCTGAGAGCCCGGATGCTCGATGCCGCCAGATCGAAGGCGCGCCGTGGCGAACTGCGACTTTCCGTTCCGTTCGGGTACATTTGGCATCGAGAGGCGGGGCTCGGGCTTGATCCGGATTTGCGGCTGCAGGACGTGATCCGGTCCATCTTCGCACGCTTCCGTGAGCTTGGAAGCGCACGCCAGGTGCTATTGTCGATGACACGGGACAATATCCACTTCCCGCGGCCGTCGGACGAAGGTCGCATGACCAACTTTGTCTGGACGCCAGTCCGTTACCGGAATGTCATCGGCATCCTGAAGAACCCCTTCTATGCCGGCGTCTACGTCTATGGAAAGAGCGAGAAGCGGACAGCCATCGTCGATGGGAGGGCGCGGCGCAGCTACGGGCACGGCAAGCCGGCCGGCACCTGGGAAGTGATGATCCGGGACCATCACGAAGGTTACATCAGTTGGGAAGAGTACGAGCGCAACCAACAGCAACTGGCGCTCAACAATTATGGCCGTTCGGGCGGAACCAAATCGGGCCGCGGCGGCAAAGCGTTGTTGTCGGGTCTCCTGACTTGCGGACGGTGTGGACGGCGACTGAGTGTTGCCTATACGGGAAATCCACAAAATCCTGTCTATCGCTGCTATAAACAGAACCTGATGATGGGCTTGCCCCGTTGCATGACGTTCGGCGGCTCGAAGGTCGATGCGGCGGTTGCGCGCGAGTTGTTGCGCGCGGTAGAACCACTAGCGATCGAGGCGACTTTTGAAGCAGAGCGGATGCACCGGGAGCGACAGGAAGAACAGCGCCACATTCACGATCTGGAACTGCGGCAGGCCCGCTACGAGGCAAGCCTCGCCGAGCGCCGCTATGCGGCATGCGATCCAGACAACCGCCTGATTGCTGCACAGCTTGAGAAGAATTGGGAAACGGCGCTACGCCGCGTCCGTGATCTGGAAGTGCGCAAGCCTGCAGATAGTCCTTCAACCATCGAAGTTGACACAGGCACTTTCGCAAACCTCGCCGACAATCTGCAGGCGGCCTGGGAGTCGCCGGATGTCACCATGCGCGTGCGCCAGCAACTGCTGCGTACATTGATCGCCGACATTGTTGTCGATGTTGACGATGAAGTGCGCGACGTGGTGCTGACAATCCACTGGAAAGGCGGTCAGCACTCGGAACTGAGAGTGCGCAAGCCTCAGAGCGGTGAACACGGTTGCGCCACAACGGAAGATGCTTTGGCAGTGATGCGGAGCATGGCAGGACGCTGGCCCGATGAACATATCGCCGCGTCGCTCAATCGAATGGGTATGCCCACGGGTCAAGGAAAAACCTGGACCGCACACCGTGTCGCTTCCGTAAGGCGGGTCCGTGCCATTCACGCGTACAAATCAGCCGATAAAGAGGGCGAATGGCTTACCATGACAGAGGCGGCGGCGACTTTGGGCGTGACGAACCACAGAATACGCCACCTTATCAAGACGAACGTGTTGTCTGCCGAGCAGGTGGTTCCCGGCGCGCCGTATCAAATCCGCGCCAGCGACCTTACTTCCGCGACGGTTCAGGCCGCGATAGCCCGAAAGGGTCGCCCGCGTCGCACCACTGACACGGAGACGCTTCCAATGTTTACAGACACTTAGAGAGGGAGTGCACAATGACTCAGGTCCGGCGAAGCCACGCAGCGCCCGTTCGGCGGCGTTGTTGGTTAGGCAAATCCGGCCGTCACCGAGGAAAGACGTGAAGCCCTCCCAGCGCTTCAGAATATAGTCGATCGNGGCGAAGCCACGCAGCGCCCGTTCGGCGGCGTTGTTGGTTAGGCAAATCCGGCCGTCACCGAGGAAAGACGTGAAGCCCTCCCAGCGCTTCAGAATATAGTCGATTGGCTCGGCAACCGGAGAACTGCGCGACAGCTTTGCCCGCTCGGCCCGCAGCCACTCTTGGAGTTCTGTGGCGAGTGGCTGACTGTCGCGGCGACGTCGTTGCAGGCGTTCGTCGGCGGCCAGTCCGTTGATCTCACGCTCGATATCGAATAGGGCGTCGATGCGTTTGACCGCCTCGAGCGCGATCGGTGAGATCGGCGCGGCGTTCTTGCCGCGCTTCGCATTGGTGGCGATGTCGGCAAGCACGAAGAACTTGCGGCGCGAATGCGCCCAGCACAGCGCCTGCGTCAGCGGACCGGGATCGCGATCCACCTTGAACAGCGGGTTGTAGCCGCCATAGGCGTCGGCCTGCAGAATGCCGGTGAAGCTCTTCAGATGACGCTCGGGATGCTCCTGCCGCCGGTCGCGCGAGGCATAGTAGAGTGCGGCCGGCGGTGATTGTCCGCCGAACGGCCGGTCTTCCCTGACATAGGTCCAGATGCGACCGGTATCGGTCTTGCCCTTCGCCAGGATCGGCACGGTGGTGTCGTCACCATGCAGCCGTTCTGCGGCAAGCACATGCGCCTCGATCAGCGCATGCAGCGGCTTCAGCGCCGCGGCACAAGCCCCGACCTGGTCGGCCAGTGTCGACAGGCTGAGGTCGATGCCCTCGCGGGCATAGCGTTCGCTTTGCCGGTTCAGCGGCTGGTGCTGGGCGAACTTCTCGAACAGGATCATCGCCAAGAGATTCGGCCCGGCGAAGCCGCGCGGCGTCACATGGAAGGGCGCGGGCGGCTGGGTGACCTTCTCGCATTCGCGGCAGGAGAACTTCTCGCGCACCGTCTGGATCACCTTCCACTGACGCGGAATCACCTCCAGCGTCTCGGTGATGTCCTCGCCAAGCTTTGCCAGCTTGCCAGAACCGCAGCACGGGCAGCTCGCCG
>NZ_LMGC01000034.1:0-3822 GCF_001427045.1 Ensifer sp. Root558
CCTGCGGCATCTCCGGTGCCATCCAGCACCTCGCCGGCATGAAGGACTCGAAGGTCATCGTCGCCATCAACAAGGACGAAGAGGCGCCGATCTTCCAGGTCGCCGACTACGGCCTGGTTGCCGATCTCTTCGACGCTCTGCCGGAACTCGAAAAAGCACTTTGAAGCGAACATGTCCAAGATGAGTGATCTGCCCGAACGCGAGAGCATGGAGTTCGACGTTGTGATCGTGGGTGCGGGGCCGGCGGGTCTTGCGGCGGCGATCCGGCTGAAGCAGGTCAATCCGGANTCTGCCCGAACGCGAGAGCATGGAGTTCGACGTTGTGATCGTGGGTGCGGGGCCGGCGGGTCTTGCGGCGGCGATCCGGCTGAAGCAGGTCAATCCGGAGCTTTCGGTCGTCGTGCTCGAAAAGGGCGCYGAAGTCGGTGCGCATATCCTGTCGGGCGCCGTCGTCGATCCCATCGGCATCGACCGCTTGCTGCCGGACTGGCGCGCCGACGCCGACCATCCGTTCAAGACCGAAGTGACGGACGACCACTTCCTGTTCTTAGGGCCCGCCGGCTCGATCCGCCTGCCGAACTTCCTGATGCCGCCGCTGATGAACAATCACGGCAACTACATCGTATCGCTCGACAACGTCTGTCGCTGGCTGGCGACAAAGGCGGAGGAACTCGGCGTCGAGATCTATCCGGGCTTTGCCGCCACCGAAGTGCTCTACAATGACGAAGGTGCGGTCATCGGTGTCGCCACCGGCGACATGGGTGTCGAGCGCAACGGCGAACCGGGCCCGAACTTTGCCCGCGGCATGGCGCTCTTGGGCAAATACACGCTGATCGGCGAGGGCGTGCGCGGTTCGCTCGCCAAGCAACTGATCGCCAAGTTCGATCTCTCCAGGGACAGCGACGTCCAGAAGTTCGGCATTGGTCTGAAGGAACTCTGGCAGGTCAAGCCCGAGAACCATCGCCCGGGTCTGGTACAGCACTCCTTCGGCTGGCCGCTCGGCATGAAGACCGGTGGCGGTTCGTTCCTCTATCACCTCGAAGACAACATGGTCGCCGTCGGCTTCGTCGTGCACCTGAATTACAAGAACCCCTATCTCTTCCCCTTCGAGGAGTTCCAGCGCTTCAAGACGCATCCGGCGATCCGCGGCACGTTCGAGGGCGGCAAGCGGCTGTCCTATGGCGCCCGTGCGATCACCGAGGGCGGCTACCAGTCAGTGCCGAAGCTCTCCTTCCCCGGAGGCGCGCTGATCGGCTGTTCGGCCGGGCTCGTCAACGTGCCGCGCATCAAGGGCAGCCACAATGCGGTACTTTCAGGCATTCTCGCGGCCGAGAAGCTGGCAGCAGCGATCGCCTCCGGCCGCGCCAATGACGAGCCGATCGAGATCGAACGCGGCTGGCGCGACAGCGCCATCGGCCAGGACCTGAAGCGGGTGAGAAACGTCAAGCCGCTGTGNGGCCGCGCCAATGACGAGCCGATCGAGATCGAACGCGGCTGGCGCGACAGCGCCATCGGCCAGGACCTGAAGCGGGTGAGAAACGTCAAGCCGCTGTGGTCGAAGTTCGGCACGGCGATCGGCGTTGGGCTCGGTGGTCTCGACATGTGGACCAACCAGCTGTTCGGCTTCTCCTTCTTCGGCACGCTGAAGCACGGAAAGACCGATGCGCAGTCGCTCGAACCCGCAGCGCAGCACNCTCGACATGTGGACCAACCAGCTGTTCGGCTTCTCCTTCTTCGGCACGCTGAAGCACGGAAAGACCGATGCGCAGTCGCTCGAACCCGCAGCGCAGCACCAGAAGATCGACTATCCGAAGCCGGATGGGGTTCTGACCTTCGATCGACTGTCGTCAGTGTTCCTGTCGAACACCAACCATGAGGAAGACCAGCCGGTTCACTTGCAGGTGAAGGATATGGATCTGCAGAAGCGCTCCGAGCATGACGTCTATGCCGGTCCGTCCACGCGCTACTGTCCGGCCGGCGTCTACGAATGGGTGGAGAAGGACGGCAGGCAAGTCTTCGTCATCAACGCGCAGAACTGCGTGCACTGCAAGACCTGCGACATCAAGGACCCGAACCAGAACATCAACTGGGTGCCGCCGCAGGGTGGCGAAGGCCCGGTCTATCCGAACNCAGAACTGCGTGCACTGCAAGACCTGCGACATCAAGGACCCGAACCAGAACATCAACTGGGTGCCGCCGCAGGGTGGCGAAGGCCCGGTCTATCCGAACATGTAATGGTCGGATGGCGGGCGGCATGGCCTGCGTGGACAGGGCCGGGAGCGAGACCAGAGATTTCTCCGCAGAATGCCGCCTGATGGACTTATAGGACGGTGCCCTGATATCAAGACTGGCGTCTATGCGCCTTGTGGTTATAGTCACGGTTGGATAGCGTTGCTTTCACCCTCAGGAGAATGCCTATGATTGCCTTCGTATCGCTTCCGACATCGCTGGCCGCAGCGGCGAGCGGAATGGCAGTCTTGTCCTCGAGCAGAGGATAGTCAGCGCTCCCGTTCGGCTTTGAATACCTTTGGGTTTGTCAGAAAGCCGAAAATGATCACTGAAGTAACGAAAGATGATTTCGATGCGATGCTTGCCGGCTTCGCACGAGAAGGGCTCTATCTTGCGCCCGACGTTGTAATCGCACCTCCGGAAGTGCTGGTCATGCTCCGCAGCCTTGCCGACGACGTTGGGCAACGGTTCGCGCCCGCGGCTTGGTGGATCGTGAATGAAGGCGAAGTCGTCGGCCTTTGCTCCGTCATCAGAGTTCCCCATGAAAGAGACGTTCATATCGGTTATGGCATCGCACCGACGCGTCAAGGGCGGGGCTTTGCTACACAGGCCGTAAGCCAGATACTCTCCTGGGCGCGGAGCGATCCACGGGTCGCCCAGATTTCGGCTGAGACGGGCGTCGAAAACATCGCGTCGCAACGCGTTCTGGAGCGAAATGGCTTCCTGCGTGTCGGCCAACGTGTCGATGCCGAAGACGGCCTCGTCATCTGCTGGCGTGCAATAACAGAGTAAGGTAGCCGAACCGAAGCTTCGGGGCGCCGCCCTGGAGCGTCGGTCGCTTCAGCAGCCTGTTCACGGTGCAGATTTGCCGCCGGACCGCCGGGAGAGCTTTCCCTTCAGATGAACCCGAAATCGACGGATGCGTTAAATTCCCGCCGGTCGTACGGATAGGTGTAGCAGGTGTACCAGATGCTGCCCTGACCGAGCAAAACAATCACTCGTTCAAGAAGGGTCATCCGGTATTCGCTCTTTCGAGCCGGTATAGTCGTCGGCATGTTGCTGGCATCCTCCCAATTTTTGATCTGGCGAGCTTCAGTGTGCGGCCTCCATTTTCCTCATGGCGCGACGGATTTCTCACCTGCGTTGATCTTACTGACTATCCGGCTCGCAAATCACGCACGGAATGCCGAAGAGAGCTTTCAGGATTTTCGATGAAACAAGGCCGCCGAAATCCTCAAAACTAAAGGCAGCGCCGTGCGCCGCCCGGATTGCCGGAGGTGTGTTTCGGAAGCTCCAGGAGATCGTCGGAGGACCAATGCTCTCACACTTTAAAGACCCATCATTGTTTCGCCAGGCAGCCCTCGTTGGCGGCGAGTGGATCGAGGCGGACGCGGCAAACGCGATCGAGGTGAACAACCCGGCGACGGGCGAGATCATCGGCCGGGTGCCGAAGCTCGGCGCCAAGGAAACCAGGGCTGCGATCGAGGCCGCGCGTGTCGCCCAGAAGACCTGGGCAGCGCGCACGGCCAAGGACCGCGCCGGCGTGCTGCGCAAGTGGTTCGAGCTGATGATCGAGAACAAGGACGATCTCGG
>NZ_LMGC01000035.1:0-662644 GCF_001427045.1 Ensifer sp. Root558
GTTCCGATCGCGATGGAAGAAAAGCTGCGCTTCGCAATCCGCGAAGGCGGCCGTACCGTCGGCGCAGGCATCGTTGCCTCGATCGTCGAGTAATCGACGAGACTGAGGGCGGGAAGACACAAGGCGCATGTGCTATGCGCCTTGGACATACCCGCCCCGAAAGATTTAGTTGGTCGCACGGCTTGCCGAAGACGACGAAATAGTGCAAATGGCGCCCACGCGTGATTTGCACGGTGCTTCGACGTTGTGCGCTCACAGAAAGACAGGCCGGCCACGGCCGCTCAAATAGGAAGGGGCAGGGGAAACCCTGTCCCTCCGATCTTTGAAAAGTTAGCGGACTGGCCGAAATTAAACGAAGTTCACTGCGTGTTTTTCCACGGAAACCGCAAGTAACCTGAACAAGGATAAGTCGTATGAACGGCCAGAACATCCGCATCCGCCTCAAGGCGTTTGATCACCGGATCCTCGACGCCTCGACGCGCGAAATCGTGTCGACTGCAAAGCGTACCGGTGCAAGCGTGCGCGGTCCCGTACCGCTGCCGACGCGCATTGAAAAGTTTACGGTCAACCGCTCGCCGCACGTCGACAAGAAGAGCCGTGAACAGTTCGAAATGCGCACCCACAAGCGCCTTCTCGATATCGTAGACCCGACCCCGCAGACCGTTGACGCGCTGATGAAGCTCGACCTGGCTGCCGGCGTCGACGTGGAAATCAAGCTTTAATAAACAAGGAAGGTACGTGGACCTCGGTCCAACGGCTTCCAAAAACGGGCGACCTCAAGATCGGATGATCTCAAGGAAACCTTAAACCAGAGATGTGAAGGGGCTCGCTCCGTCACTAACTCTCAAGAGGAATGAACCAATGCGTTCAGGTGTGATTGCACAGAAAGTGGGAATGACCCGCGTCTATAACGACGCCGGTGAGCATATCCCGGTTACAGTTTTGAAGCTGGAAAGCTGCCAGGTGGTAGCCCAGCGTACGGAAGAAAAGAACGGCTACGTTGCTGTCCAGCTCGGTGCTGGCCGCTCCAAGGTCAAGAACACGCCGAAGGCGATGCGCGGCCACTTTGCTGCTGCCAACGTCGAGCCGAAGGCGAAGCTCGTCGAGTTCCGCGTTTCCGCGGACAACCTGATCGACATCGGTGCAGAACTGACGGCGAACCATTTCGTCGCCGGTCAGCTCGTCGACGTCACCGGTACCACGATCGGTAAGGGCTTTGCCGGCGCCATCAAGCGCCACAACTTCGGCGGTCTGCGTGCAACGCACGGCGTTTCCGTATCGCACCGTTCGCATGGTTCTACCGGTTCCAACCAGGACCCGGGCCGCGTTTGGAAGGGCAAGCGCATGGCTGGTCACATGGGCCAGACGCGCGTCACCACTCAGAACCTCGAAGTCGTATCGACCGATGAAGACCGCGGTCTGATCCTGGTCAAGGGCGCTGTCCCCGGCTCCAAGGGTGCCTGGATCGTCGTTCGTGACGCCATCAAGTCGGGCACCCCGGAAGGCGCTCCGCGTCCGGCCGCTGTGCGCGCCGAAGCATCGAAGTAAGGGAGCCGAATAATGGATCTCAACGTCAAAACCCTCGAGGGCAAGGACGCAGGAAAGGTTTCTCTTTCTGACGCCATTTTCGGCCTCGAACCCCGTGAAGACATCATTGCCCGCGTCGTTCGCTGGCAGCTCGCCAAGAAGCAGCAGGGCACGCACAAGGCCAAGGGCCGCGCTGAAGTGTCCCGCACCGGCGCCAAGATGTACAAGCAGAAGGGTACGGGCCGCGCCCGCCACCACTCCGCTCGTGCTCCGCAGTTCCGGGGCGGTGGCAAGGCTCATGGCCCGGTTGTTCGCAGCCACGCCCATGACCTGCCGAAGAAGGTTCGCGCCCTCGGCCTGCGCCATGCACTCTCGGCCAAGCTGAAGGCTGAAGAGATCATCGTCATCGACGATCTCGTTGCCAAGGAAGCCAAGACGAAGGCTCTCGCCGGCGTATTCGCGTCGCTCGGTCTCACCAACGCTCTCATCATCGGCGGCGCCGAGATCGAGAACAACTTCAAGCTCGCAGCCCAGAACATCCCGAACGTGGACGTTCTGCCGGTTCAGGGCATCAACGTTTACGACATTCTGCGCCGTGGCAAGCTCGTGCTTTCCAAGGCTGCCGTGGAAGCTCTGGAGGAGCGGTTCAAATGACGGATCTTCGCCACTACGACGTGATCGTGTCCCCCTCGATCACTGAAAAGTCGACGCTGGTTTCCGAACAGAACCAGGTCGTCTTCAACGTCGCCAAGGACGCTTCGAAGCCTGAAATCAAGGCTGCAGTCGAAGCTCTGTTCGGCGTCAAGGTTACGGCCGTGAACACGCTGGTCCGCAAGGGCAAGACGAAGCGTTTCCGCGGCTTTGCCGGAAAGCAGAAGGACGTGAAGAAGGCGGTCATTACGCTCGCCGACGGTCAGTCCATCGACGTCTCCACCGGTCTCTAACGGATAGGCCCATTAGGGTAAAAACCCAAAAGGGAACAAGAAAATGGCATTGAAAAGTTTCAATCCGACGACCCCGAGCCAGCGCCAGCTGGTCATCGTTGACCGGTCCGGCCTCTACAAGGGCAAGCCGGTAAAGGCGCTGACCGAGGGCCTGTCCTCCAAGGGCGGTCGCAACAACCTCGGTCGCATCACCGTTCGCTTCCAGGGCGGCGGTCACAAGCGCACCTATCGTCTGGTGGACTTCAAGCGTCGCAAGTTCGACGTTGAAGGCACGGTCGAGCGTCTGGAATACGACCCGAACCGCACCGCGTTCATCGCGCTCGTCAACTACGCCGACGGCGAAAAGGCCTACATCCTCGCTCCGCAGCGCCTTGCTGCTGGCGACAAGGTCATCGCTTCGGAAAAGGCCGTTGACGTGAAGCCCGGCAACACGATGCCGCTGCAGTACATCCCGGTCGGCTCCATCATCCACAACGTGGAAATGAAGCCGGGCAAGGGCGGCCAGATGGCCCGCTCCGCCGGTACCTACGCACAGCTCGTTGGCCGCGACCAGGGCATGGCGATCCTTCGCCTGAACTCTGGTGAACAGCGCCTGGTGCATGGTTCCTGCCTCGCCTCGATCGGCGCCGTGTCGAACCCCGACCACGGCAACATCAATGACGGTAAGGCTGGTCGTTCGCGTTGGCGTGGCAAGAAGCCGCACGTTCGCGGTGTCGTCATGAACCCGGTTGACCACCCGCACGGCGGTGGTGAAGGCCGTACCTCGGGTGGTCGTCACCCGGTTACCCCGTGGGGCAAGCCCACGAAGGGTAAGCGTACGCGCTCGAACAAGTCGACCGACAAGTTCATCATGCGCTCGCGCCACCAGAAGAAGAAGTAAGAGAGGAAGTCTCGAATGACTCGTTCAGTATGGAAAGGTCCGTTCGTTGACGGTTATCTTCTCAAGAAGGCTGAGAAGGTCCGCGAAGGCGGTCGCAACGAAGTGATCAAGATCTGGAGCCGTCGCTCCACGATCCTTCCGCAGTTTGTCGGTCTCACCTTCGGCGTCTACAACGGCAGCAAGCACGTCCCGGTCAGCGTCAACGAAGACATGGTCGGCCACAAGTTTGGTGAATTCTCTCCGACCCGGACCTACTACGGTCACGGTGCGGACAAGAAGGCAAAGAGGAAGTAACAATGGGCAAGGCAAAAGCCGAACGCCGGCTGAAGGATAATGAGGCGCAGGCAGTTGCGCGCACGATCCGCGTCAGCCCCCAGAAGCTCAACCTGGTTGCCGCGATGATCCGCGGCAAGAAGGTCGATCGCGCTCTGGCCGAACTGGAATTCTCCCGCAAGCGCATTGCAGAGACGGTCAAGAAGACCCTTGAATCTGCCATCGCAAACGCGGAGAACAACCACGATCTCGACGTCGATTCGCTCGTCGTTGCAGAAGCTTACGTTGGCAAGTCGATTGTCATGAAGCGCTTCCACGCTCGTGGTCGCGGCCGTGCATCGCGTGTCGAAAAGCCGTTCTCGCACTTGACGATCGTCGTCCGTGAAGTGGAAGCCAAAGGGGAGGCCGCATAATGGGTCAGAAGATT
Organism: Ensifer sp. Root558; assembly: GCF_001427045.1. Classification (NCBI taxonomy): domain Bacteria; kingdom Pseudomonadati; phylum Pseudomonadota; class Alphaproteobacteria; order Hyphomicrobiales; family Rhizobiaceae; genus Ensifer; species Ensifer sp. Root558. Next base: position 4,052 of record NZ_LMGC01000035.1, read on the forward strand.
AATCCGATCGGCTTCCGTCTCGGTATCAACCGGACCTGGGACAGCCGCTGGTTCGCGGACAACGCCGAGTACGGCCAGCTTCTTCACGAAGACCTGAAGATCCGCGCTTACCTGATGGAAGAACTGAAGGCTGCCGGCATCGCCAAGGTGGTAATCGAGCGTCCGCACAAGAAGTGCCGCGTCACGATCCACTCCGCTCGTCCGGGCCTGATCATCGGCAAGAAGGGCGCTGACATCGAGAAGCTCCGCAAGAAGCTTTCCGAGATGACCAGCTCCGAAACGCACCTCAACATCGTTGAAGTGCGCAAGCCGGAAGTCGACGCGACCCTCGTCGCTCAGTCGATTGCCCAGCAGCTCGAGCGCCGCGTGGCTTTCCGCCGTGCGATGAAGCGCGCTGTTCAGTCGGCCATGCGTCTTGGCGCCGAAGGCATCAAGATCACCTGCGCCGGCCGCCTCGGTGGCGCCGAAATCGCTCGTACCGAATGGTACCGCGAAGGTCGCGTTCCGCTGCACACGCTGCGTGCGGACATCGACTACGGCACGGCTGAAGCGGAAACCGCTTTCGGTATCTGCGGCATCAAGGTCTGGATCTTCAAGGGCGAAATCCTTGAGCATGATCCGATGGCTTCGGAGCGTCGCGCGATCGAAAGTGACAACCAGGGCCCGGCAGGCCGTGATCGCGACCGTGGCGATCGTGACCGCCGTCGTGAAAACGCGTAACATTCGCGTTTGGCAGCCAATATCGGAGAAGTAAAAAAATGTTGCAGCCAAAGCGTACGAAGTATCGCAAGCAGTTCAAGGGCCGCATCAAGGGCGTAGCCAAGGGCGGATCTGATCTCGCTTTCGGCGAATTCGGCCTTAAGGCTCAGGAACCCAACCGCGTGAATGCACGCGAGATCGAAGCGGCCCGCCGCGCGATCACGCGTCACATGAAGCGCGCCGGCCGCGTCTGGATCCGTGTGTTCCCTGACGTTCCGGTCACCGCCAAGCCGACGGAAGTCCGCATGGGTAAGGGTAAGGGTTCGGTCGAATACTGGGCATGCAAGGTCAAGCCCGGCCGAATGATGTTTGAGATCGATGGTGTCAGCGAAGAACTTGCCCGTGAGGCACTTCGTCTTGGCGCTGCCAAGCTCTCTGTCAAGACGCGCTTCGTGCAGCGTATCGCAGAGTAAGGAGTGAACTCATGAAAGCCGTAGATGTTCGCGCCCTGAGCGCCGATCAACTCAACGAAGAGCTCGCCAAGCTGAAGAAGGAGCAGTTCAACCTGCGCTTCCAGAAGGCAACCGGCCAGCTCGAGAAGTCTTCGCGTATCAACGAAGTCCGCAAGGACATCGCACGCGTCAAAACCATTGCCCGCCAGAAGGCGGCAGAAGCCAAGGCCTAAGGACCAGAAAATATGCCGAAACGCATTCTGCAGGGCACTGTTGTCAGCGACAAGAACGACAAGACCGTCGTCGTACGGGTCGAGCGCCGCTTTGCGCATCCGATCCTCCAGAAGACCGTCCGTCGCTCCAAGAAGTACAAGGCGCATGACGAAAACAACCAGTACAAGGTTGGTGACGTCGTTTCCATCGAGGAATGTGCGCCGATCTCGAAGGATAAGCGCTGGACGGTAGTCGCCGCCCACGCTTGATTTCAGCAGGTTTTGACGCCAAGACCCTTGCGTCTTGGGAAAATACCTGTATGAAGCACGCAATTGAAGCAGGGGAACGCTCGATTCCGGGCGTTCTTTTGCTTTGAGATGAGCACTATAAGCCGGGCGAGGGGGTTTCGACCCAACCGGCCTGGTAACAACAAGAAGGCGACCTGACATGATTCAGATGCAAACAAACCTCGACGTGGCGGATAATTCCGGCGCACGTCGTGTCATGTGCATCAAGGTGCTGGGCGGCTCCAAGCGCAAGTATGCGTCGGTCGGCGACATCATTGTCGTTTCGATCAAGGAAGCCATTCCGCGCGGCCGCGTAAAGAAGGGTGATGTCATGAAGGCTGTTGTCGTTCGCACTGCGAAGGACATCCGCCGTCCGGATGGCTCTGTCATCCGCTTTGACACCAACGCAGCCGTTCTTATCGATAACAAGAAAGAGCCGATCGGCACTCGTATCTTCGGACCGGTTCCGCGCGAACTTCGCGCCAAGAACCACATGAAGATCATCTCGCTGGCTCCAGAAGTACTCTAAGGGAGCGTTGAGAGATGCAAAAGATTCGCAAAGGCGACAAAGTCGTCGTTCTCACCGGTAAGGACAAGGGTCGTACCGGCGAAGTCGTACAGGTAATGCCGAAGGAAGACCGGGCTGTCGTGCGTGGCGTAAACATGGTGAAGCGTCACCAGCGCCAGACCCAGAGCCAGGAAGCCGGCATCATCAACAAGGAAGCCTCGATCCATCTTTCGAACATCGCGATTGCCGATCCGAAGGACGGCAAGCCGACCCGCGTCGGTTTCAAGATCGATGGCGACAAGAAGGTCCGCGTGGCCAAGCGTTCGGGAGTAGTGATCGATGGCTAAGTCCGCTTACGAGCCGCGGCTCAAGAAGGAATATGTCGAGCGTATTCGTGCGGCTATGCAGGAGAAGTTCTCCTACGCCAACGAAATGCAGATCCCGCGCCTCGACAAGATCGTCATCAACATGGGCGTTGGCGAATCGACGGGCGACTCCAAGAAGCCGACCGTTGCTGCAGCCGACCTCGCAGCGATTGCTGGTCAGAAGCCGGTCATCACCCGCGCTCGCAACTCCATCGCAGGCTTCAAGCTTCGCGAAGGTATGCCGATCGGTGCCAAGGTTACCCTGCGCGGCGTTCGGATGTTTGAGTTCCTGGATCGCCTCGTGAACATTGCGCTTCCGCGCGTTCGCGACTTCCGTGGCCTCAATCCGAAGTCCTTTGACGGACGTGGCAACTTCGCCATGGGCGTCAAGGAACACATTGTGTTCCCTGAGATCAACTACGACAAGGTTGATCAGATGTGGGGCATGGACATCATCGTTTGCACGACGGCTACTAACGACGACGAAGCTCGCGCTCTGCTCACAGAGTTCAACTTCCCGTTCCGTCAGTAATCCGTAACGACAAGCGTAAAGAAGGATAACTGTAATGGCGAAAACGAGCGCAGTTGAAAAGAACAAGCGCCGCCGCAAACTGGTTGCCTCGCAGGCTGCAAAGCGTGCCGCTCTGAAGGCGACCATCATGAACCAGTCTCTGCCGATTGAAGAGCGGTTCAAGGCAACCATCAAGCTGGCAGGCCTGCCGCGCGATGGATCCAAGACCCGCATCCGCAACCGTTGCGAAGTTACCGGCCGTCCGCGCGCCTTCTATCGTAAACTTCGTATGTCGCGTATTGCGCTTCGCGAACTGGGCAACCTCGGCAAGGTGCCGGGTATTGTCAAGTCGAGCTGGTAAGGAGACGGGCACATGGCAATGACTGATCCGCTGGGCGATATGCTCACCCGTATCCGTAACGGCGCGGCTCGCCGCAAGTCGAGCGTTTCCACGCCGGCTTCGAAGCTCCGTGCACGTGTTCTGGATGTTCTTCAGGCTGAAGGCTACATCCGTGGTTACTCCGAAGTCGTATTCGGCAACGGCAAGGCCGAGCTGAACATCGAACTGAAGTACTACGAAGGCGCTTCCGTGATCCGTGAGATCGGACGCGTCTCCAAGCCGGGCCGCCGAGTTTATGTCTCGGTTAAGTCCATTCCGCAGGTCGCGAACGGCCTCGGCATCACCATCCTTTCGACCCCGAAGGGCGTGATGGCCGATCATCAGGCACGCGAACAGAATGTTGGTGGCGAGATCCTTTGCTCCGTCTTCTAATCGAAGACGGTAGCAAGTTCTCCATAGCGAACAGACAGGTATAAAAATGTCTCGTATCGGTAAGAAGCCCGTTCAGGTTCCGGCAGGCGTCACGGCAAGCGTTGATGGCCAGAAGGTAACGGCGAAGGGCCCGAAGGGCGAACTGTTCTTTGTTGCAAACGACGAAGTATCGGTAAAGCTCGAAGAAAATGCGGTTGTTGTACAGCCGCTCAGCCAGAGCAAGGATGCTCGTTCGAAGTGGGGCATGTCCCGCACGATGATCGAGAACATCTTCAAGGGCGTCAAGGACGGTTACGAGCGCAAGCTCGAAATCAACGGCGTTGGTTATCGTGCGTCGCTGCAGGGCAAGAACCTGCAGCTGGCGCTCGGCTTCAGCCACGACGTCGTCTACCAGACCCCGGAAGGCATCACGATTGCTGTTCCGAAGCCGACCGAAATCATCGTGTCCGGCATCAACAAGCAGCAGGTCGGCCAGGTTGCCGCGGAAATCCGCGAATACCGCGGCCCCGAGCCCTACAAGGGCAAGGGCGTCAAGTATGCCGAAGAGCGGATTGTCCGCAAAGAAGGCAAGAAGAAGTAAGGATCACGCGAAATGGCTAGCAGGAAAGATACTCTTGTGCGTCGCGCCAACCGCGTGCGCCGTCAAATCAAGGCGGTCGCCAATGGCCGTCCGCGCCTGTCGGTTCATCGCTCGTCGAAGAACATCTACGTACAGGTTATCGACGACGTGGCCGGTAAGACGCTTGCGTCTGCCTCCACGCTCGATACCGATCTGCGTTCGTCGTTGAAGACGGGCGCTGACACGGCAGCTGCTGCTGCCGTCGGCAAGCTCATCGCTGAGCGTGCCGCCAAGGCTGGCGTCAAGGACGTTGTCTTTGATCGTGGCGCCTTCATCTATCACGGCCGCATCAAGGCTTTGGCCGATGCTGCCCGTGAAGGTGGTCTGAACTTCTGATCGGTCGCCAGGCGGGCGTTGCGCCTGCCTGGCACTCTCATAGGTTTCCGGTCGCATCCGATCCATCGGACGGGGGCGACTTTTGTCAATCTGCCGATTGCACCCGGAAAAGAAAAAGGAAAAGGACAATGGCACAGGAAAGAAAGGGTTCTCGCGAAGATCGCCAGAACCGCGAAGAGCGCGACAGCGAATTTGTCGATAAGCTCGTAGCAATTAACCGCGTCGCCAAGGTGGTGAAGGGCGGTCGTCGTTTCGGTTTCGCCGCTCTCGTCGTCGTTGGCGACCAGAAGGGCCGCGTTGGCTTCGGTCATGGCAAGGCACGCGAAGTGCCGGAAGCCATCCGCAAGGCAACCGAAGCCGCAAAGCGCGACCTGATTTTCGTCCCGCTGCGTGGTGGTCGTACCCTGCATCACGACGTTCACGGCCGTCATGGCGCCGGCAAGGTGCTGCTGCGTTCGGCCAAGGCCGGTACCGGTATCATCGCTGGTGGCCCGATGCGCGCCGTCTTCGAAACGCTCGGCGTTCATGACGTCGTTGCCAAGTCGACCGGTTCGTCGAACCCCTACAACATGGTTCGCGCAACGTTCGACGCCCTCAAGAACCAGATGCACCCGAAGGACATCGCAGCTCAGCGCGGCATGAAGTACGCCACGCTCCAGGCTCGTCGTGTTTCCTCCGGCGCTGCTTCCGAAGAATAAGGGAGCTGACAGATGGCTAAGAAAGAAGTCGCAGCGAAGACCGTTACCGTCGAGCAGGTCGGTAGCCCCATTCGCCGTCCGGCCGTACAGCGTCAGACGCTGATCGGTCTGGGCCTCAACAAGATGCACCGGGTTCGCACGCTGGAAGACACTCCGTCTGTCCGCGGCATGATCCGGACTGTCCAGCACCTCGTTCGCGTCGTCGACGAGAAGTGAGGGGGATAAGCTCATGAAACTGAATGAAATCAAGGACAACGAAGGCTCGACCCACAGCCGTAAGCGTCTTGGCCGTGGTATCGGCTCGGGCTCCGGCAAGACCGCCGGTCGCGGTGTGAAGGGTCAGAAGGCTCGTTCGGGCGTCGCCATCAACGGCTTCGAAGGCGGCCAGATGCCGATCTACCGTCGTCTGCCGAAGCGCGGCTTCAACAACATCTTCGCTTCGGAGTTTGTTGTCGTGTCGCTCGGCCGTATCCAGACGGCAATCGACGCCAAGAAGCTCGACGCTTCCAAGACCGTTGACGCAGCTGCCCTCAAGGCTGCCGGCGTCATCCGTCGCGAAAAGGACGGCGTCCGCGTTCTGGCCGACGGCGAACTGAAGGCGAAGGTTTCGCTCGAAGTTGCCGGTGCTTCCAAGTCGGCGATCGAGAAGATCGAAAAGGCTGGCGGCTCGATCAAGCTGCTCGCTGCGGCTGCTGAATAATATTATTGATGAACCGCCCGGGGTGCTTCACTCCGGGCGGTTTTGCTCCCATATGTGAGCCTCACGTCCGCAAGCGCGAATCGCTCGCCGCGGCGGACATAGCGGAAACCACGGTGAGGCATCCGATTGCAGACACAATCGCCTCGCGTCCGGTTTTCAAGACGAAAAGTTAGTCCTTCCGGAACGGACCGGGTGTTCCCGCTGATTCCGAGATTTGGTACGCGGAGAATTGCATGGCTTCTGCAGCGGAACAGCTCGCCTCGAACCTGAATTTCTCGACTTTCGCCAAGGCGGAAGATCTGAAGAAACGGCTCTGGTTCACGCTTGGTGCGCTTCTGGTTTACCGTCTTGGCACCTATATCCCGCTGCCCGGTCTTAACCCGGAAGCGTTTGCCCAGGCATTCCGCGGCCAGAGCGGCGGTATCCTCGGCCTCTTCAACATGTTTTCGGGCGGTGCAGTTGAGCGCATGGCGATCTTCGCGCTCGGCATCATGCCCTATATCTCTGCTTCGATTATCGTTCAGCTGATGACCTCTGTCGTTCCGGCACTGGAACAGCTGAAGAAGGAAGGCGAGCAGGGCCGCAAGATCATCAACCAGTACACCCGTTACGGCACGGTGCTTCTTGGCACGGCGCAGGCTTACGCCATCGCCGTCGGCCTCGAGAGCGGCAACGGCCTCGTCAACGATCCGGGTTGGTTCTTCCGTGTTTCGACCGTCATTTCTCTGCTTGGCGGCACCATGTTCCTGATGTGGCTCGGTGAACAGATCACCTCGCGCGGCATCGGCAACGGCATCTCGCTGATCATTTTCGCCGGTATCGTCGCACATCTGCCGACGGCGCTCGCCGGCACGCTCGAACTCGGCCGCACCGGCGCTCTGTCCACCCCGCTGATCCTCGCGATCATCGTCATGGTCGTCGGCGTCATCGCGCTCATCGTGTTCGTCGAACGTGCGCAGCGGCGGCTTCTGATCCAGTATCCGAAGCGCCAGGTCGGCAACCGCATGTTCCAGGGCGACACCTCGCACCTGCCGCTGAAGCTCAACACCGCGGGCGTCATCCCGGCGATCTTCGCCTCGTCGCTGCTGCTTCTGCCGGCAACGCTCGCAGGCTTTGCCAACACGGCGACGCTGCCGGGTTGGGCGACCACCGTGGTTGGTGCACTTGCGCACGGCAAGCCGCTCTACATGGTGCTTTACGGTGCGATGATCGCGTTCTTCGCCTTCTTCTACACCGCGATCGTGTTCAATCCGAAGGACACGGCCGACAATCTGAAGAAGCACGGCGGCTTCATTCCGGGCATTCGTCCGGGCGAGCGTACCGCGGAATATATCGATTATGTCCTGACGCGCATCACCGTGATCGGTGCGGCCTATCTGATCTTCGTCTGCATTCTGCCGGAAGTTCTGATCGCTCAGACCGGCGTGCCGTTCTACCTTGGTGGTACGTCGCTTTTGATTGTTGTCAGCGTCACCCTTGATACGGTAGCACAGATCCAGGGCCACCTCATCGCACAGCAATATGAGGGGCTGATCAAGAAGTCGAAGCTGCGCGGAGGAAAGAGGGGACGATGAGACTGATTTTTTTGGGACCGCCGGGCGCTGGCAAGGGGACACAGGCCAAGCTTCTGACGGAGAGATACGGCATTCCGCAGCTTTCCACAGGAGATATGCTGCGGGCGGCCGTCGCCCAGGCGACCGAGGTCGGCAAGCGTGCGAAGGCGGTCATGGATGCCGGTCAGCTGGTATCCGATGAGATCGTCAACGAAATCGTGTCGGATCGCATCGACCAGCCGGACTGCGCGAAGGGGTTCATCCTCGACGGTTACCCGCGCACGGTTCCGCAGGCGATTGCGCTCGGCAAGATGCTCGAGGGCAAGGGTCTGAAGCTCGATGCCGTAATCGAGCTCAAGGTCGACGAGGCAGCCCTTGTAAAGCGGATGGAGAATCGCGTAGCGGAAACCATCGCAGCCGGCGGCACTGTACGTTCGGACGACAATCCGGAAGCCTTCAAGCGCCGGCTGACCGAGTACCGTGAAAAGACGGCGCCGCTCTCCGAGCACTACGCCGGAACGGGGCAGCTCAGAACGGTTGATGGCATGGCGGAAGTGAACACCGTCACCGCCGAGATCGAGAAGATTCTGGCTTAGACACTGGTCTTTGCCGAAAAGGAACTGCCGGGGAGTTGACTTTTCCGGCCGATTCCGCCAAAGACAGCGCCAACTCGCGACATGAGAGCGGTCGGCGCGGTCTTCAAAGAAAATGAAGTCCGGGTACGGTCGTTTTTGACGTGTCTCGAACCTCAATCAACGTGCGGCTCTTCGAGGTCGCGTAACGAAGCACCTATTGCCGGATGGCAACTGGAACGCAAGGAGAATAGACGTGGCACGTATCGCTGGCGTCAACATCCCGACGGCAAAGCGCGTAGTTATTGCGCTGACCTACATTCACGGGATCGGCCCGAAATTCGCACAGGAAATCATCGAGAAGGTCGGTATTCCGGCTGATCGTCGCGTGCATCAGCTGACGGACGCTGAAGTCCTGCAGATCCGCGAAACGATCGACCGCGACTACCAGGTCGAAGGTGACCTGCGTCGCGAGACCTCGATGAACATCAAGCGCCTGATGGACCTCGGCTGCTACCGCGGCCTGCGTCACCGTCGTGGCCTGCCGGTTCGCGGTCAGCGCACCCACACCAACGCTCGCACCCGCAAGGGTCCGGCGAAGGCGATTGCCGGTAAGAAGAAGTAATTTCCCGAAAAGGGAGATTGGGAGGCTGGTGTCAAACGCCGGCCTCCTTTTGCAGTTTGGAAGGGCGTTTGCCTGACCTTTGTTCGGCCGATCCGGCCGGGCGATATGTTCGCCGGACGATATCTCGTCCTGCGGGAAATGAAGATGCAGGGCAGGGGACGTCAAATCCTTTTCCCGGTGGAGCCGCTGGAATTACGGCGGTGCAGAGATCTAAGAAAGGGATCCTATGGCCAAGGAAGCCACCCGCGTTCGCCGTCGCGAACGCAAGAACATCACGTCTGGCGTCGCGCACGTCAATTCGTCGTTCAACAACACCATGATCACCATCACCGACGCACAGGGCAACGCGATTGCCTGGTCGTCTGCCGGTGCCAAGGGGTTCAAGGGTTCGCGTAAGTCGACCCCGTTTGCCGCACAGATCGCCGCTGAAGACTGCGCCAAGAAGGCTCAGGAACACGGCATGAAGTCGCTGGAAGTCGAAGTTTGCGGTCCGGGTTCCGGCCGTGAATCCGCTCTTCGCGCGCTGCAGGCTGCGGGCTTCATGATCACCTCGATCCGCGATGTGACCCCGATCCCGCACAACGGCTGCCGCCCGCGCAAGAAGCGCCGCGTCTGATCATATGCATTCAATATGCCGGTGAGGGCGCAGATGCGCGCTCCCGGTCTTCGGGGCTCGGTTGCCACGATTGGATGGTGGCAACGAACGGAAGGCAGAAAACATGATCCAGAAGAATTGGCAGGAACTGATCAAGCCGAACAAGGTGGAGTTCGTCTCCTCCGGCCGCACCAAGGCAACGTTGGTTGCGGAACCGCTTGAACGCGGCTTCGGTCTGACGCTCGGCAACGCGCTTCGCCGCGTGCTGCTGTCGTCGCTGCGCGGTGCTGCTGTCACCGCAGTGCAGATCGACGGCGTCCTGCACGAGTTCTCCTCTATCCCGGGCGTCCGGGAAGATGTGACGGACATCGTGCTCAACATCAAGGAAATCGCCATCAAGATGGATGGCGACGACGCAAAGCGCATGGTCGTGCGCAAGCAGGGTCCGGGCGTTGTAACCGCCGGTGACATCCAGACGGTTGGCGATATCGAAATCCTCAACCCGAACCATGTGATCTGCACCCTCGACGAGGGCGCTGAGATCCGCATGGAGTTCACCGTCAACAACGGCAAGGGTTACGTGCCGGCTGATCGCAACCGTTCGGAAGATGCTCCGATCGGCCTGATCCCGGTCGACAGCCTGTACTCGCCGGTCAAGAAGGTGTCCTACAAGGTGGAAAACACCCGCGAAGGCCAGGTTCTTGACTATGACAAGCTGACGATGTCCATCGAGACGGACGGTTCCGTCACCGGTGAAGATGCGATCGCATTTGCGGCCCGCATCCTTCAGGACCAGCTGTCGGTCTTCGTCAACTTCGACGAGCCGCAGAAGGAAGCAGAGGAAGAGGCAGTTACCGAACTCGCCTTCAACCCGGCGCTTCTCAAGAAGGTCGACGAACTGGAACTTTCGGTCCGTTCGGCCAACTGCCTGAAGAACGACAACATCGTCTACATCGGCGACCTCATTCAGAAGACCGAAGCAGAAATGCTCCGCACGCCGAATTTTGGTCGCAAGTCGCTGAACGAAATCAAGGAAGTTCTCGCTTCCATGGGCCTGCACCTCGGCATGGAAGTGCCGTCCTGGCCGCCCGAGAACATCGAAGATCTCGCCAAGCGTTACGAAGACCAATACTAACCATTAGACTGCGGGCGAATGCCTGCAAGTGAAGGAGAATAGCCATGCGCCACGGTAAAGCCGGCCGCAAGCTGAATAGAACCGCCAGCCACCGCAAGGCGATGTTTGCCAACATGGCAGCTTCGCTGATCGAACACGAGCAGATCGTTACGACCCTGCCGAAGGCCAAGGAAATCCGCCCGATCGTCGAGAAGCTCGTCACGCTCGGCAAGCGCGGTGACCTGCACGCTCGCCGCCAGGCGATCTCGCAGATCCGCGACGCCGCTGTCGTTGCCAAGCTGTTCGACACGATCGCATCGCGCTACGCCACCCGCAACGGCGGCTACCTGCGCATCATGAAGGCTGGCTTCCGGCACGGCGACAACGCCGCGCTCGCCGTCATCGAATTCGTTGACCGCGACGTCTCGGCAAAGGGCGCGAAGGATCTCGCCCGCGTTGCTGCAGAAGCCGAAGCTGCTGAAGCAGCCTAAGCCGATCGAAGGCAGAAGATTGAAGCGGCCGGGTGTTCGTCACCCGGCCGCTTTTTCTTTTGGGGCTGTTGCTTAGCGTGCGTTTGACGGTGTGCTCGTTCTGTCACCGTTTCGTCGAAATGCGATCGAGGGTCGATGTCCTGGCGAGGCGAAGATGGCCTCAGGCGCTTCCGGCGGCGGTTCTGACCGACGCATTGGCCGCCTGTCGCTTGCGCCGCAGATACGGCTTGCGCACCAGCCGCCAGACAAGCAGTACGGCGACGAGCCCGAGATAAAGCAGCTGTTCGGCGCCGATGACCTTCACCGACATCGAAAAATGCACGGCGCCGGCGGTGGCGATCACATAGGCCAGGCGGTGAAGCGTGTTCCACCGCGTACCGAGCCTGCGGATCGACCAGTTGTTGGAGGTGAGCGCCAGCGGGATCAGCATGACGAGTGCGGCCATGCCGATGGTGATGAAGGGGCGGCGGGCGATGTCGGCCAGTATGCTCGGAAAGTTTAGCCGCTGATCGAGCAGCATGTAGGCGAGGAAATGCATCAGCACATAGTAGAACGCCAGCAAACCTAAGGCCCGCCGATAGCGCAGCCAGTTGATGCCGAATAGGTCGCGAATCGGCGAGATCGCCAATGTCGCGACGAGGAAACGCAGCGCCCAGAGGCCGAGCAGGTGTTCGAATTCCTTGACCGGGTTTCCGGGCAGTTGGCCCGTAGCGCCGAGATAGAATGCATAGGCGGCGGGCAGCAGACCAAAGCCGTAGAGCCCCCAGACCGAGGCCGAATGGTAGCGTTTCGGGAGCGAGGGCAGGCGGGCCATGATCAATAGTTCGCTCTGAGATCCATGCCGGCATAAAGTCCGGCCACCTCGTCGGCATAGCCATTGAAGGGCAGGGTATCGCGCCGGTTGGAGCCGAAGAAGCCGCCACCGCCGATGCGGTTTTCCGTTGCCTGGCTCCAGCGTGGATGATCGACCGCCGGATTGACGTTGGCAAAGAAGCCGTACTCGTTCGGCGCCGAGAGGTTCCAGGTGGACGGTGGCTGGGTTTCCGTGAGCGAAATACGCACGATCGACTTGATCCCCTTGAATCCGTATTTCCAAGGGGTAACCAGCCGGATCGGCGCGCCGTTCTGGTTGGGAAGCGTCTTGCCGTAGACGCCGACGGACAGCAGCGTCAGCGGGTGACGGGCCTCGTCGAGTCTCAGCCCTTCGCGATAGGGCCAGGCAAGCGGCTGGAAGAACCCGGATTGTCCCGGCATTTCGGACGGGCGCACGACGGTTTCGAACGAGACATATTTCGCGCTGCCAAGCGGCTCTACCTTGTCGAGCAGGGCCGAGAGCTGAAACCCGGTCCAGGGGATCACCATCGACCAGGCCTCGACACAGCGCATGCGGTAGACGCGTTCCTCGATCGGGAGCGCTAGCAGTTCCTCGAGCCCGAATTCCTTCGGCTTGCCGACGAGGCCATCGACTTTCACGGTCCAGGGCGTTGGCTTGAAGCTGTTCGAATTGGCAGCAGGGTCGCCCTTGCCGGTCCCGAACTCGTAGAAATTGTTGTAGCTGGTGACGTCGGCCTCCGGCGTCAGGTCTTCGTCGACAGTGTATTTGCTCTTGGGCGCGCCGAGTGCGGCCGCCAGCCCCGTGCCGCTGCCCGCAAGCAGCATGCCGCCGCCGGCAGCAGCCCCTAGGAAGGTGCGGCGGTTGAAAAAGAGGGCCTCCGGGGTGATCTCGGAGGAAACGATTCGCGGCGGGCGGTAAGATGGCATGGTCTTTTCCGAAGTGATTTATGAGCCTTGTCTTCTATGAACTCACCAGACTTTCGATCACCGTGAAAGGGGTTGCGAACCACGTTTTCGTGCGTAGCGCGTGAAGCTGGCAACTTTGCATATCCTGCGCCAACATTTGCCTTTTTTCCCGCGAAATCCTATCTGAACGTAGCCGCGACGAATAGGAGAATGCTTTACATGATCGTAGGTCGAAGAGCGCTTGTTTCGCTCGTCATCGCTGTTTCTCTCGCCTGTCCGGCATTGGCCCAGGAGGCCAAGAGCGTTCCGCAATCGCGGACCGAAATGCAGCTTTCCTTTGCGCCTCTCGTCAAGCAGACGGCAAATGCCGTCGTCAACGTCTATGCCGAGCGGGTGGTCGAGCGCCGTTCGATTTTCTCCGGTGACCCCTTCTTCGAGGAGTTCTTCGGCCAACGCATGCCGAACCGCTCGGAGAAGCAGTCTTCGCTCGGTTCCGGGGTGATCGTCGGCAAGAACGGCATCGTCGTGACCAATAACCACGTCATCGAGGGCGCCGACGATATAAAGGTGGCGCTGGCCGATGGCCGCGAGTTTCCCTGCAAGATCGTGCTCAAGGACGACCGGCTCGACCTCGCTGTTTTGAAGATCCAGTCGGACGGTCCCTTCGACATCGTGCCGCTTGGTGATTCCGATGCAGTCGAGGTCGGCGACCTCGTGCTCGCGATCGGCAACCCCTTCGGCGTCGGCCAGACGGTGACGAGTGGCATCGTCTCGGCGCTCGCGCGCAATCAGGTCTCCTCGGGTGATTTCGGCTTCTTTATCCAGACGGATGCGGCGATCAACCCGGGTAATTCCGGCGGTGGCCTTATCGACATGAACGGCCAGCTCATTGGCATCAACACGGCCATCTTCTCCAAGGGCGGCGGTTCTAACGGCGTTGGCTTTGCCATCCCCGCCAATCTGGTGAAGGTCTTCGTTGCGTCGGCCGAAGGTGGCAACGGCGCCTTCGTGCGTCCTTTCATCGGCGCCAGCTTCGAGCCGGTCACTTCGGAAGTGGCCGAAGCCCTTGGCCTCAGCCGCGCCCGTGGTGCGCTGGTGACCGCCGTCGTGGCCGGTGGCCCGGCCGAACAGGCCGGTATCAAGCCCGGCCAGGTGATCACCGCCGTCAACGGCATCGAGGTCGAACATCCCGACGCACTCGGTTATCGCCTGACGACGGTCGGCATCGGTCATGAGGCGCGCGTCACCGTATCGGAAAACGGCAAGCCGCGGGAAGTGACGATCAAGCTCGACCGGGCGCCCGAGACCTCGCCACGCGATGAACGGCTGATCGAAGGTCGTAACCCCTTCGCCGGTGCAGTCGTTGCCAACCTGTCGCCGCGCCTTGCCGACGAGCTGCGCATGTCGACCTCGCTGCAGGGCGTCGTCGTCATGCAGGTCAACCGCGGTTCGCCCGCCGCCCGCATCGGCCTCGAGCCGAAGGACATCGTGCGGTCGGTCAACGGCACGGCGATCGACACGTCGAAGACGCTGGAACAGGTAATGGCCGACGATGCCTCCTTCTGGCGTGTCGAGATCGAGCGCGACGGCCAGCTCATCCGTCAGTTCTTCCGATGAGCGACCTGTTCACCGCCCACGAACCACCGGAAATGGCGTCGGCAAGACCGCTTGCCGACCGGCTTCGCCCGCGAACGCTTGCCGAAGTCACCGGTCAGGATCACCTGACCGGTGAGGATGGCGTGCTGTCGCGCATGATTGCTTCGGGTTCGCTCGGGTCGATGATCTTCTGGGGGCCGCCCGGAACAGGCAAGACGACCGTGGCGCGGCTGCTTTCGGGGGAGGCGGGTCTCGCCTTCGAGCAGATCTCCGCGATCTTCTCCGGCGTCGCTGATCTCAAGAAGGTGTTCGAGGCGGCGCGGGCAAGGCGCATGTCCGGCCGTCAGACGCTGCTTTTCGTCGACGAGATTCATCGCTTCAACCGGGCACAGCAGGACAGTTTCCTGCCGGTGATGGAAGACGGCACCGTGATCCTTGTCGGCGCGACGACGGAAAACCCATCCTTCGAACTCAACGCCGCTCTCCTGTCCCGAGCCCGGGTGCTGACCTTCAAGCCGCATGGCGAAGACAGTATCGAGGAACTGCTGTCGCGCGCCGAAGAGTCCGAGGGCAAGAAACTGCCGCTCGATGCGGATGCGCGCGCCAGCCTCATCCGCATGGCCGACGGCGACGGTCGCGCTGCGCTGACGCTGGCGGAAGAAGTCTGGCGCGCGGCGCGGCGCGACGAGATCTTCGATGCGGCAGCACTCCAGAACATCGTCCAGCGCCGGGCGCCGGTCTATGACAAGGGCCAGGACGGCCACTACAATCTGATCTCGGCCCTGCACAAGTCGGTGCGTGGCTCTGATCCGGATGCCGCACTCTACTATCTCTGCCGCATGTTCGATGCCGGCGAGGATCCGCTTTATCTCGGGCGGCGCCTGGTGCGCATGGCGGTCGAGGATATCGGCCTTGCCGACCCGCAGGCCCTGGTGATCTGCAACGCCGCCAAGGACGCCTATGACTATCTCGGCTCGCCCGAGGGCGAACTGGCGCTTGCCGAAGCCTGCGTCTATCTCGCGACCGCGCCGAAATCGAACGGCGTCTATACCGCCTACAAGGCAGCGATGCGGGCGGCGAAGGAAAACGGCTCGCTGCTGCCGCCGAAACATATCCTCAACGCCCCGACGAAACTGATGAAGGGTGAGGGCTACGGCGACGGCTACCGCTACGACCATGACGAGCCGGATGCTTTTTCCGGCCAGGACTATTTCCCCGAGAAGATGGGGCGCAGAAACTTCTATGATCCGCCGGAGCGCGGTTTCGAGCGCGAGATCCGCAAGCGGCTGGAATGGTGGGCGAAACTCCGTCGGGAGCGCAACGCACCGTAGGGGCAGACTTGCAGACCCCTCACGTTTCCATGGTTTCAACGACAGCGTGAAATGGTTTAGCTTTGCCGCGGACGCAGGGCTGATTTGCCCTTGACCGCCTTGCCGGCGAAACTGGAGTGTGAGATAGAACCCGCGTTGCAGACGGCTGCACGGTTCGCAAAGGCGATACCGAACATCCGCGGGGACGGCCTCGCTCCAAACTTTGGGAGTTTGACATGGCCTGGTTCCTTCTTCTGCTTGCCGGTATTCTTGAAATCGGCTGGGCAATTGGTCTCAAATACACGGATGGTTTTACGCGGGTGACACCGACGATCCTGACCGTCGGTTCGATGATCCTCAGCATCGCGTTGCTCGGTCTCGCCGTGCGGACCCTGCCGCTCGGTACGGCTTACGCTGTCTGGACCGGCATCGGCACCGTCGGCACCGTGATCCTCGGCATTTTCCTGTTCGCAGAGCCGGCAACCTTCGTTCGCCTTGGCTGCATCGCGCTCATCGTCAGCGGTATCGCCGGCCTGAAGCTGGCCGCTTAACGCTGCGGCTATTGGCTTCCGTTACGTTAGCGCGAACAGAGCCGCTCTGACGCCGACATATTGAACAAAAAAGAAAGCGGGCTGCGCGTCGGAAGACACGCAGCCCGCTTCGCATTCCGTGGTATCCGGTGTCGTCAGCGCAGGGCGTCAAGAACCGTGGCGACCGCCTGCATTTCCTGCCAGCGGTTCTCGCGGCGGCGGAAGGCCTCCTCGTCGGTTCCCCAATGTTCGATCTGCCAGTCCTCGTCGACATGGGCGGCCGTCCAGGCTTCTTCGGCGGATATCCGGCCGGAAGCGAAGGCGAGCGCCAGCAACGCAGAGCCGGTGAGGCTCGTCACCGTGTGGACGCAGGTGAGGCCGAGCGGGGTTGCGAAGGCGCGCAGGCCTTCGGCATAGGCGGAAAGTGCTTCCTCCGGCTGCTCCTGGTGGATCACGCCTTCGGCGAGGATGAAACGGGCGCCGAGTGCCTGCTGGGCCCACTCGATCACCGGGTTCCAGATTTCGTTCTGGCGGGCGACAAGGCCTTCCGGGCTATCGGCGCGATAGCAGAGCATGTCCGTTCCGGCGAAACGCAGGATATCGTCGAAGACCGAGCGCTGGTCCTTGGCGACGCCGTCAAGTGCGGTATTGACGATACGCGTGATCGGCATCTTGCCGGGATCGATGACCTCTGCCTGCGCATCCCATTCGGCGGCGAGCATGTCGGCGAGCTTGCGCGTCGGCACGGCAAGCGGCTGCTTGGCCGGCGTGCGCACGGTGCGGCCGTCGAGCAGCACCGCGTGCGTATCGCCATCGGCCGCGGCCACGCTGACGTCCTTGTAGAAGCGCTTCGGTAGTGGCTTCAGCATCTGGATTTGCGCGCGGCGGACCGGATCCTCGTGGCTCATCGCACCGCTGAGTTCGTCGCGAATATCAGACATGATTGTGTTCCATCCATTCAATGATGTCGGCCGGCGTCCGGGCAACGAAATCCGCGCCCGCCTCGATGAGGTCGGGAACGGAAGCATAGCCCCAGGCGACGCCGATGGCGGATGCTCCAGCGGCCTTGGCCATCTGCATGTCGTAGATCGCGTCGCCGATGACGACCGTATCCTTCGCATCGATGCCGGCTTCAAAGCAGCATTCCGTCACCATGGCCGGATGCGGCTTGGAGGGGCAGTCGTCGGCGGTGCGGGACACGAAGAAGATCCGGTCGAAGCCGTGAGTCTCGGAAATATGCGTCAGGCCGCGACGCGACTTGCCGGTTACGGCGCCGATCAACAGTGCGTCGCGTGACGACAGCGTCTGCATCATGTCGGCGATACCCGGAAACAGAAGCTCCTGGAAGCCTGCCTCTGCGCGAACGCCGGCGAAGATCGACTTGTAGTGCGCCGTCATCGCCAGCGCCTGATCGTCGACATGTTCGCGGCCGAGCAGGCGCGCGATGGCAATGTCGAGGGTCAAGCCGATAATGCTCTTGGTTGCCGAGAGGGGCGGGCGCTCGAGATCGAAGGCCTCGAAGGTGCGCGCCATCACTTCATGGATCAGGCCTCCGCTATCGACCAGCGTACCGTCACAATCAAAAAGCGCCAGTTTCATCAGTCGTCCTCGCCAGGCTCGTTCTCTTCGAAGCCCAGCAGGTTCCAGCTCTGGACCATGTGCGGTGGCAGCGGTGCGGTCACGCGCAGGCGGCCACCGTCCGGGTGAGGAATATCGATATGGCGCGCGTGCAGATGCAGACGGTTCTGCATGCCGCCGGGCAGGCTCCAGTTGATATCGGCGTCGAAATATTTGGGGTCGCCGAGGATCGGGTGTCCAATGTGCAGTGCATGGACGCGAAGCTGATGGGTGCGGCCGGTATAGGGCTCCATCTCCAGCCAGGCGAGGTTCTGTGCGGCCTGTTCGCGAATACGGTAGTAGGAGATGGCGTGGTCGGCACCGTCTTCGCCGTGTTTGGCGATGCGCATACGGTCGCCATCCGGCGTCTGCTCCTTGACGAGCCAGGTGGAGATGCGGTCTTCGCGCTTGCGCGGCACGCCCTTGACCAGCGCCCAGTAGGTCTTTTTGGTGTCGCGCTCGCGGAAGGCGGCGGTCAGCTTCTGCGCTGCACCCCGGGTGCGGGCGATCACCAAGACGCCTGACGTGTCGCGGTCGAGCCGGTGGACGAGACGCGGCTTTTCGCCCTTCTGGTTGGTCCAGGCTTCAAGCATCTTGTCGATATGTCGGTTGACGCCCGAGCCGCCCTGAACGGCAAGGCCGGCAGGCTTGTTGAGCACGATAACCTTGGCGTCCTCGTGCAGCACCATGCGCGACAGCAGTTCGCCGTCGGGTGAGTTCCTGAGGTCGCGTCCGGCGATCGGCCCGGTCTTGGTTTCCTTGGGATCCACTCCGAGCGGCGGAATGCGGATCGTCTGGCCGGGCTGGATCCGCGTGTCGGATTTGGCGCGGGCACCGTCGACGCGGATCTGGCCGGAGCGCAAAAGCTTCTGCAGCGGGCCGAAGCCCAGTCCCGGAAAATGCACCTTGAACCAGCGATCCAGGCGCATGCCCGCCTCGTCACCGTCCACCTGCCTGTGTTCTATGCCTGCCATTTGAGCGAACCTGCCTTCTGTTTGGTCGCAGCGTCGCGCGTCGGTCCGAAGCCCCTGCGTTGGGATGACGCAAAGAGGAGGCTTCAGGCGCGCAAAGGCTGCCGCAATATTTTCGTTGCTGCATGACAATGCCCTCGAAGCGACAACGGTTGAAGGACAATGCAGCAATGCGCCGCGTGTCCCCTGGATACGCAGCGCCTGTAAGACGAGCCTTTAGACTATTGCGCGCATCAGAGCCAGCCCGCTGAAGACCGCGAGGATCGAAAGCGCGACACTGGCGATGACATAGACGGCCGATAGCATGACATCGCCGCGCTCGAAGAGCGTGATTGCGTCCAGCGAGAAGGTGGAAAAGGTGGTGTAACCGCCCAGAATGCCGGTGATGAGGAAGACACGCATGTCCGGCGAGGCGCCGAACTTGCGCATGATCACTTCGGCGAGCACGCCGATCAGGAACGACCCCGTTATGTTGACGCCAAACGTGCCCCAGGGAAAGCCGGACCCGAAGCGGTGAACGGCCCAGAGACCGACGAGATAACGCAGCATCGAGCCGATCGCGCCGCCGGCGCCAACAAGGAGAAGGTGGGTCATCAGTCGCTCCGGGTAGATTGACGGCGCAATTCCGCGAAAGCGGCTTTCATACGAAATTGCGCCATTCGGTGGCTAGATCAGCCGCTCGGCATGCCAGCGCAGATGATCGTCCATGAAAGTCGAGATGAAGTAGTAGGAATGGTCGTAGCGTTCATGCATGCGCAGCGTCAAATCGATGCCGGTGCCCTTGACCGCTTCCTCGAACAGCCAGGGACGCAGGCCGTTTTCAAGGAAGCTGTCCGCCTTGCCCTGATCGATCAGGAACCCGGGGAAGCGCGCACCATCCTTGACGAGCGCGCAGGCATCATATTGGCGCCAGGCGGCGCGGTCCGCGCCCAGATATTTCTCGAAGGCGCCGATCGACCAGTCGGCGGTCGAAGGCTCGACGATCGGGGCGAAGGCCGAGCAGCTCTTGAAGCGGCCCGGGTTCTTGAGCGCGATGGTCATGGCGCCGTGACCGCCCATCGAATGGCCGAAGATGCCCTGGCGGCTCATGTCCATGCGGAAGTGCTGGCTGACGAAGGCGGGCAGCTCCTCGGTGATGTAGCTATACATCTGGTAGTGCTCGGCCCAGGGCGTTTCGGTGGCATCGAGATAGAAGCCTGCACCCTTGCCCATCTGCCAGTTCGTCAGTTCGTCGGGAACATCAGTGCCGCGCGGGCTCGTATCCGGGCAGACGACGATCAAGCCAAGCTCGGCGGCCATGCGCCGGTACTCGCCTTTCTCCATGACGTTCGCATGCGTGCAGGTGAGGCCGGAGAGATACCAGAGCACCGGCCGCGGCTCGTTGATTGCCTGCGGCGGTACAAAGACGGCGAAGGTCATCTCGCCCTTGCATGCCTCGGACTCGTGCGAAAAGACGCCCTGCATGCCGCCGAAGGTGGTGTTTTGCGAAAGGACTTTCATGGGATGCTCCTTGGATAAAGATGCTCAACCGGCAAGCTGCACGGCCGCATTGACGGCGGCGGCGACGAGCACGGTGTTGAAGAAAAACGATACGATGGCGTGTATCAGGTTGATGCGCCGCATGGCCGTCTTGGTGATGGCGACATCGGAGGTTTGCGCCGTCATGCCGATGACGAAGGAAAAATAGAGGAAGTCAAAGCCGCCGGGCTCGGGCGTTTCGGGAAAATCGAGTCCGCGTGCCGGTTCGGTGGTCGGACCATCGGGTGCTGGGACCCAATAGACATGGGCGTAGTGCATGGCCGCCATCATGTGGATCGTTGCCCAGCCGAGCACAACGGAGGCAAAGGCGAGGCCGAGCGCCAGCGCCGAGCCGGACTTCTCGCCGTTGAGCGCGAAAAACAAGGATACGAGCGAACTCGCGGCTGCCCCGAACGTCACGAGCAGGATCACGACCTCGGGCTCGTCGGTGTTCCTGGCATGGGTCTTCAGATGCCGACCGGTCATCATCCGCAAGCGCCGCCAGCATAGGACGAGATAGACGCAGAAGAAGGTGATCGCTGCCCCTTCAAGGGCGAAACGCTGCGCCACGAACCAGAGGACAGGCACGCTTGCGAGCGCGCACAGAATGGCGGTGTAAAACGGCCAGTGCCTGAGCTTCGTCGTCGCTGCCATGCTAGTGCCCCTGCGATTGCGGGCCCCATGGTCCCGCCCGTTGCGCGATCATTTTTTCGACTGACGCGCGAGTCGGTCAAGGGTTTCGAGGAAGGTGGATCGATCGCGCGGTGTGAAGGCGGCGTTGTAGCCCTTGCTCTCGCCGGTCTCGCGCAGGTGCTGTCCGAGATCGCGCATCGCAGACGCCATGCCGATATTGCCCTTGTCGAAGACCCGGCCGGAGGGGCCGGTGACAAGTGCGCCGGCGGCAACGCAGCGAACGGCAAGCGGCACGTCGGCGGTAACGACGATATCGCCCTCGTGCGCCCGTTCGGCGATCCAGTTGTCGGCCGCGTCGAAGCCTGCCGAGACGATGACATTGTGCACCATCGGGTCGCGCGAAGGGCGCAGGCCCGAATTAGCGACCAAGGTCACCTCGATCCCGTGGCGATCGGCCACTTTCAGGATTTCGGCTTTCACCGGGCAGGCGTCTGCGTCGACATAGATCATCTTGAATCAACTTCTCAACGGGACTGAAAAAGGCGCCGGAAATCAATCGTCTCCGGCGCCTCCTTGAATCAAAATAGCAGCTTAGTAGAGAACGACCGAGCGGATGCTCTCGCCAGAATGCATCAGTTCGAAGCCCTTGTTGATGTCTTCGAGCGGCATCGTGTGGGTGATCATCGGGTCGATCTCGATCTTGCCTTCCATGTACCAGTCGACGATCTTCGGCACGTCGGTGCGGCCGCGCGCRCCGCCAAAGGCGGTGCCCATCCAGGTGCGACCGGTGACGAGCTGGAACGGCCGGGTGGAGATYTCCTGGCCGGCGCCGGCAACGCCGATGACGACCGACTTGCCCCAGCCGCGATGCGAGGCCTCGAGCGCCTGGCGCATSACCTTGGTGTTGCCGGTGCAGTCGAAGGTGTAGTCGGCGCCGCCGATCTGGTCGGCTCCGCGCTTGGTCATGTTGACGAGGTACGGCACGATGTCGTCGCCGACCTCCTTCGGGTTGACGAAGTGGGTCATGCCGAAGCGTTCGCCCCAGGCCTTCTTGTCGTTGTTGAGGTCGACACCGATGATCATGTCGGCACCGGCAAGGCGCAGGCCCTGAATGACGTTGAGGCCGATGCCGCCGAGACCGAAGACGATCGCAGTCGCACCCATTTCCACCNCCGATGATCATGTCGGCACCGGCAAGGCGCAGGCCCTGAATGACGTTGAGGCCGATGCCGCCGAGACCGAAGACGATCGCAGTCGCACCCATTTCCACCTGTGCCGTGTTGATGACGGCGCCGATGCCGGTCGTCACGCCGCAGCCGATGTAGCAGATCTTGTCGAACGGCGCGTCCGGGTTGACCTTGGCAACCGCGATCTCCGGCAGCACCGTGTAGTTGGCGAAGGTCGAGCAGCCCATGTAGTGGTGGATCKTGTCCTTGCCGATCGAGAAGCGCGAGGTGCCGTCRGGCATCAGGCCTTGGCCTTGYGTCGAGCGGATCGCGGTGCACAGRTTGGTCTTGCGCGACAGACACGAYGGGCAGGAGCGGCACTCGGGCGTGTAGAGCGGGATGACGTGGTCGCCCTTCTTCACCGAGGTCACGCCCGGGCCGACGTCGACGACGATGCCGGCGCCTTCATGGCCGAGGATCGCCGGGAACAGGCCTTCCGGATCGGCGCCGGACAGGGTGAAATCGTCGGTGTGGCAGATGCCTGTGGCCTTGACCTCGATCAGCACTTCGCCGGCCCNTCGCCGGGAACAGGCCTTCCGGATCGGCGCCGGACAGGGTGAAATCGTCGGTGTGGCAGATGCCTGTGGCCTTGACCTCGATCARCACTTCGCCGGCCCGCGGGCCTTCGAGCTGAACCGTCATGACCTCGAGCGGCTTGCCTGCCTGAACGGCAACGGCGGCGCGTACATCCATCTATTTTCTCCTTGGACTGAAATGACGTCGGGCCGCCAGAACGGCGGCCCTAAGTGGAATCGCAATAGGTTATCGAATGTTCTGTTGAACGCGATTGAGTTCCATCTCAAGAGCGGCAATCGCCTTGCCGGTCTGTTCGTGCAGCTTCTTGACGAGGGCGAGCTGCTCGCGCAGGCCGTCCTTCTCGTCGATTGCGTCGGCATCCGGCGCGCGGCCGAGCCCGGCGATCAGCCAGGCCGGGGTGACGCCGAGTACGCCTGCAAGCATGAACAGCCGGTTTGTGCGGGGTTCGGCCCGATCCCGTTCCCAGGCCGCGATCGTCTCCGTGCGCACGCCGAGTTGATCGGCCAGTTCCTTGGCGCTGAGATTTGCGGCGTCGCGCGCCCTCCAGATGCGTCCTCCCAGCGTATCACCGTCGCTGGTGTCGCGCAGGCGGGCAATCATCGTTTCGGTGGACAAGCGCATGGACATCTCCTTTGCCACGGTCACGTTCAAAGGTCCCGAACCATGGGGGCCGACGGCCGACCTTTGGATCCGGGGCGGAAGATTGTCCTGAGCTTATAGGCATTTGGGCGGCGAGGGACCACCCCGAAGCGCCAAAAACACCGTCAATTGCGGCTAGGGCGCGGATAGTTCTTTCTCCGTCGCATCCTCGGCCGTTGAAAACCAACGCGTAGGCTCTAATGTGCGGCGGCCACAGGAGCTTGCCCCATGACAGACGCCCGAACTGCGACCACCGAACCCGCCGACACGGTGATGCAGGGCGTCGCCATCATGCTCTTTGCCATGGTCATCCTGCCGGGTATGGACGTGATTGCGAAATACATGGCCGTCTATGAGGGCATGTCGCCGGGGCAGGTGACCTTTTACCGCTTCTTCTTCCAACTGGTAGCGACGCTACCGATGCTGCTTGGCGCCGGTGGCCTGCGGGCGCTGAGGCCAAAGCGGCCCTGGGCCAATCTGCTGCGCGGTGTACTGCTGGCGACCGCGGCCTTGTTCTTCTTCATATCGGTGAAGTACATGCCGCTTGCCGACACCTTCGCCATCTATTTCGTCGAGCCCTTCATCCTGACCTGTCTTTCGGCGGTGTTCCTCAAGGAAAGAGTGGGCTGGCGGCGCTGGCTCGCCATTGTCGTCGGTTTCGGTGGAGCGATGATCGTCATCCAGCCGAGCTTTGCCGCTTTCGGCCTGACCGCGCTGTTGCCGGTTGCCTGCGCCTTCGTCTTTGCCTGCTACCTGCTCCTCAACCGTGCTGTCGGTACCGGCGACTCGCCGCTGACGATGCAGACAATAGCCGGCATCGGCGGCACATTGACGATGGCGCTGGTGATCCTGATCGGCAACGGCATGGGCAGCGCCGATTTCGTGCCGTCGCTGCCGAAGTCGCCGCTTGGCTGGATGCTCGTGATCGTGCTTGGCGCGCTGTCCGGCTACGGCCATCTGCTGGTGGTCAAGGCGTTCCGGGCGGCACCCGTCTCGCTGCTCGCGCCGTTTCATTATTTCGAGATCGTCACGGCGACGGCGCTCGGTTATCTCATCTTCGGAGACTTTCCGTCGCTCTCCAAATGGCTTGGTATCGCCATCATCGTTGGCTCGGGCCTCTTCATCATCTGGCGTGAGCGGCAGGCTGGACGTCGAACGGCAAGTTGAACGGGCTTACGGCGCGTCGTTCCGCGTCGGACCGAACACGGTCTCGAAGGCCTCGCGCAAGCGGATGTCCACGTCCGGCATCATTACGGGCAGGCCGAGATCGACGAGGCTGGTGACGCCATAACCGCGAATGCCGCAGGGCACGATGCCGCCGAAATGGTCGAGATCCGGGTCGACGTTGAGCGCAAAGCCATGGAAACTCACCCATTTGCGCAGGCGGATGCCGATCGCGGCGACCTTGTCTTCCGACATGGAGCCGTCGGGCAGGGCAGGCTTTTCCGGGCGCCGCACCCAGACACCGACCCGGTCTTCACGCCGCTCGCCCCGAACGTTCATCGAATCGAGCGTGGAGATGACGACGCTTTCGAGTGCCGCGACGAAAGCGCGTACGTCCTGCTTCCTGCGCTTGAGGTCGAGCATGACGTAAACGACGCGCTGGCCCGGGCCGTGATAGGTGTATTCGCCGCCGCGGCCGGTGGCAAAGACCGGAAAACGGTCGGGCATGACGAGATCGGCGGCGTCGGCACTGGTGCCGGCCGTATAGAGCGGCGGATGCTCGACGAGCCAGACCAGTTCATCTGCGGTGCCGGCGGCAATCGCCGCGGCTTCCTGCTCCATCAGCTCGACGGCCTGCGGATAATCGACCAGTTCGGAGGCAATCCGCCAGCGAACCGGGGGTGATTCCGGAGGGGCAAACATGTCCTGGCTCAGATTTTCACGCTGCATTCGCTCGGCATTCCTGTTTTTTAGAGCCTGTACATGGGATGGCGCGAGGCAAGAGTCCAGCGTTTCCGGGGCTCCTTGGGCGGGCTGTTGAAATAGTTTCATTTCCCGTCAAAATTCTGTCGTGATCCCCTTGTGCCCCCCAGGGGCTTTTGCTACATGCCCTACCACGATGCGGTCGTGGCGGAATTGGTAGACGCGCAGCGTTGAGGTCGCTGTGGGGCAACCCGTGGAAGTTCGAGTCTTCTCGACCGCACCAAAAAAACCCGGCTTCGGCCGGGTTTTTTGTTTTTAATCCTGGTGTTATCCAATTAGGCCTTCTGCCCGGGCGCAACCGGCGCATCCCTTTGTCTTCCAGTCCATATCATGCGTTCGAATAGGGGTGGCGGCCGTCGCTGATCTTGCGCGCGAATGCCGAACGAATTGCCGACGATCCCGTCGTGGCGAGAGCGAGCCTCGAAAGGCGTCGGGAAGGTTCGTTCGCTGGTCTGAAATGCGCGCGCTGAACGCCGTCTTTTCGCGCCGCACTGTGAATGCCCTCCCGTCCGTCGCCATCGTTTAATTTGTCCACAGCCATCCCTTGTGCACTCAAGGGGCTTTTGCTACATGCAGCCGCGCCGACGCCCTACCACGATGCGGTCGTGGCGGAATTGGTAGACGCGCAGCGTTGAGGTCGCTGTGGGGCAACCCGTGGAAGTTCGAGTCTTCTCGACCGCACCAAATACCCGGCTTCGGCCGGGTTTTTTGTTTCAAATCCATGTTTAGCTTCCCCGTTCTGGCGCGCCCTGATCGGCGGCATCGTGATGCCTTCTGGCAATCCGAGTCTCGCTCGTTTCGCGCTGAGTTGGCCGGTAGAAAATGGCTTGGGTCGCCCTTTGATGTTAAGATTTGTGCGGCGGTTCAACGTGAAGGGTGGCACGACCGCCACGCGTGTCGAAGCCTTGGCTGTGCGGGAGGTTCCTTTGTCCGGCGATCTCAAGACTGCTGCCGATGCAATCCTAAACGCCGCGGTCGCTTCCGCCGATGGCGTGCCAGGCGTTGTCGCAATCGCCACGGATCGCCACGGCAATTTTTACGCGGGCGCCACCGGAAAGCGCTCTTTGGCTGGCGCGACGGATATGACCATCGCCAGCGTCTTTGCGATCTTCTCGATGACGAAGGCGATCACGGCGACGGCCTGCCTGCAATTGGTCGAGGAGGGCAAGCTCGATCTCGACGCTCCCGCCAGGCAGTACGCGCCCGAAATCGGCACGCTGCAGGTGATCGAAGGTTTTGACCTCGCCGGGAATCCGAAACTCCGCCCGCCCAAACGAGACATCACCACGCGCATGCTGCTCCTGCACACGGCCGGTTTTGGCTACGATTTTTTCAACGAGACCTATGCCCGGTTGGCGCGGCAACATGGACAGCCGAGCGTGATCACCGCCTCCCATGCATCCATCCGGACGCCTTTGCTCTTCGATCCGGGCGACGACTGGGAATATGGGAGCAGCCTGGACTGGGCCGGGCAGGTCGTGGAGGGCATCACCGGCAAGCGGCTTGGCGCTGTGATGGCGGAACGCATCCTCCAGCCGCTTGGCATGGAAGACACCGGCTTTGCAATGACCGCATCCATGACATCCCGCGTGGTTACCTTGCACCAAAGGGACGATGCCGGACGTTTGTCGCCGTTGCCTGATTTCAGGCTCCCGCAGGACCCGGAGGTCCAGATGGGCGGGCACGGTCTCTATTCGACGGCCGTCGACTACGCCAAATTTATCCGCATGTGGCTCAACGACGGGATGTCACCCGGCGGTCGGGTGCTGAAGACGGAAACGGTCGAAATGGCGGCAAGGAACGGCCTCGGAGAAAGGAAGATCAAGAGGCTCCCGGGGGTAATAAGAAGCCTGTCGCACGACGCCGAATTTTTCCCCGGCATGCCGAAGTCCTGGGGGATAAGCTTCATGATCAACGATGAAGCAGCACCGACGGGACGGCCAGCCGGTGCGTTAGCCTGGGCGGGGCTTGCGAACCTCTACTACTGGATAGATCGCCAAAACGGTCTCGGTGGCCTGTGGGCGACACAGATACTGCCCTTTGCCGATCCCGCTTCGTTCGGGAGCTATCTCGATTTCGAAACGGCGGTGTACGCGGCTCGAAATACATAGCGGCGACGGGCGACAGAGGTCGCTGCGCCCGTCCGCCCTGATCCGTGTCAGTTGTTGCCGGCAGGTCCGCTCTGGTCCATGCGGCGGCGGACGAGCTTGTAGGTGCGGTCGGGCTGAACCTCGTAGGTCTCGTAGACCATCTGGCCTTCATACATGAAGCGGTTCTGGATCATGGCGCCCGGTGCGGCCTGTGTCTTCCTGCTGGCCGCGTTCTCGCCATAGGTCAGGCTCTGGGGCAGGGGCTCGAGATCTTGCTGGGCGCTGTTGCAGCCGGCGAGCGCGAGGAGGCCGATGAGGGCGAGATAGGTCGGTTTCATGGTTCGGTCCTTGGTGACTATGACGTGATGTTGCGAGCAGGGAATCGGTGCGCTAGCCGCGCGCCTGCTCCCTGGTCAGCTTTTCGAACTTCTTGATGGCGCGATCGCGCTTCAGGCGCGAGAGCCGTTGTGTCCAGAAGATGCCGTCGAGCTGGTCGATTTCGTGCTGCAGGCAGGTGGCCATGAAGCCGTCGGCTTCCTCGTCGATCGTCTCGCCGCCAAGCGTCTGGTAGCGGACGCGAACGGCGCGGGGGCGTTCGACCTCTTCAAGGATGCCCGGCATCGAGACGCTGCCTTCCGTATGGGTCGCCTTCTCGTCGCTACACCAGATGACCTCCGGATTGACGAAGGTCCTGGCGCCGCTTTCGCGATCGAACTCGATCACCGTCACGCGCTCCAGGATGCCGATATGCGGCGCGGTGATGCCGACGCCGGGGGCGTCCCGCATCGTGTCGAGAAGGTCCGCGGCCAGCGCCTCTAATGCCGCGTCGAAGCGGGTGATCGTCTCCGCCTTCCGCGTCAGCAGCGGGTTGGGAAAGCGGACAATGGGGCGAATGGCCATCAGATCTTCCTTGGCGGCGCCAAATGGGTGTTGCGCCTCCGATATCTCGACTGAAGTGCTAGCCGATCGCGCGGTCGATGTCGACTGTGTCGAGAAGCAGCCGGTTTTTCATGTATTTGCAACAGCTTGAATAAATCTGTTGTTGCGGCGCGCCCGGTGGTATCTGTGCTGTGGACCTCGGCAGGGCTTTGCGCTAGCAGGCTGTAAGGCCAGAATTCCCGCCCATGGCGGCGGATGAGGGCGAGGCAAACGTCAGTGGACGCATTCTTTCCGGCTCGCGAGGCGGACGGCCGGGAAGCAGCAAATCGTTTCGAGGGCGCGCATGAGCAATACTGGCGACGAAGACCGCGGCTCAGAAGACGTCAAGGCCTTTGACGGCTCGGACATTTATGCCGACGACGGTTCTATCCGCTCTGATTTTCTCATGCATGTCGGCGCGGCAATCGCCGACCGCGATACGATCTATCTGCGCCAGCACGTTGCCCACCTGCACTCGTCGGAAATGGGTGACCTGCTCGAGGCGATCCAGCCCGATCAGCGCCTGGCGCTGGTTTCGCTGCTCGGCAAGGAATTCGACCTTTCGGCACTGACGGAGGTCGACGAAGCGATCCGTCTCGATATCGTCGAGCACATGCCGAACGAACAGATCGCCGAGGCCATCGGCGAGATGGATTCGGACGATGCGGTCTACATTCTGGAAGACCTGGACCAGGAAGACCAGGACGAGATCCTGGCGAAGCTGCCGTTTACCGAACGGGTTCGCCTGCGACGCTCGCTGGATTACCCCGAAAGCACGGCCGGCCGGCGCATGCAGACCGAGTTCGTGGCGGTGCCGCCATTCTGGACTGTCGGCCAGACGATCGACTACATGCGCGAAGACGAGGACCTGCCGGAGAGTTTCACGCAGATCTTCGTGATCGACCCGACCTTCAAGCTGCTCGGCGCCATTGACCTCGACCGCATCCTCCGAACCAAGCGTTCGGTCAAGGTCGATGCGATCATGCACGACACCAGCCATGCCATTCCGGCCGAGATGGACCAGGAAGAGGCGGCCCAGCTATTCGAGCAATACGACCTTCTTTCTGCGGCCGTCGTCGATGACAATGGCAGGCTTGTTGGCGTGCTCACCATCGATGACGTCGTCGACGTCATTCAGGAAGAGGCCGAGGAAGACTTGCTGCGCCTGAGCGGCGTCGGCGACGAAGAGCTTTCGGACTCCGTCGGGGAGGCATCGCGCTCGCGCGTGCCCTGGCTGTTCATCAATTCGATGACCGCCTGCATCTCCGCTTCGGTCATCGGCCTCTTCGACGCGACGATCCAGCAGATCGTGGCTCTCGCCATCCTGATGCCGATCGTTGCGGGCATGGGCGGCAATGCCGGTTCGCAGACGATGACCGTTACCGTGCGCGCGCTCGCAACACGGGGTCTCGACATTCACAACGCGCCGCGCATCATCCGGCGTGAAGCCGGCGTTGGGCTGCTCAACGGCATGATCTTCGGCACGCTGATCGGGCTTCTTGCCGGTCTCTGGTTTCAGGACCTGAACATCGGCGGCATCATCGCAACTGCGATGCTGATCAACATGATGGCTGCGGCCCTTGGCGGCATCCTCGTGCCGCTCTGCCTCGATCGCTTCGGCGCCGACCCGGCGGTCTCTTCCGCCGTCTTCGTGACGGCCATTACCGATATCACCGGCTTCTTCAGCTTTCTCGGCATCGCCACCTGGTGGTTCCACGTCACGTAACGTGGCGCGTTGTTTGACTTTTACGTCAAGGTCAACGATAGTGCATGCTCAGGAACACATGGAATGGCAGCGTGGATAAATACTATAGCATCACCGAATTGACGCGGGAATTCGGCATTTCCACGCGAACGCTGCGTTTCTATGAGGACGAGGGCCTCATCCATCCGGAGCGCCGTGGTCGCACGCGCCTGTTCCGGCCGGCCGACCGGCGGCTCATTCAGGAGATTCTGCGAGGGCGCCGCATCGGCTTCACCATCGCCGAGATCCGTGAAATCATTCAGGTCTACAAGGACCCTCCCGGCGAGCTCGGCCAGCTTCAGCTGCTGATGTCGCGCGTCGAGGAAAAGCGCGAAGAGCTGCGCCAGAAGCGCAAGGACATCGACGATACGCTGGCGGAACTCGACAATGTCGAGGAAGCGTGCCTGACGCGTTTGGCCGAAATCGGCGTCGGCACCTGAAGGGTCGCTGGTTTATGTCTGGAATTTTCGAAGGGTAGCGTTCGCGCTGCCCTTTTTGCTGCGTGTATCCCTGCCGGCGCTCAGATCCAACGGCTGGTATGCCGGCAGTAGCGCTCGAATTCGAAACCGAAGCGCGACAGCAGGTGCCGCTCTTCATTGCGGATGGCAAAGAGTGTGGTCAGCATCACGGCTGCAATCGCCATGATGAAGAACCACGGATTGAGCGTCGCCAGCCCAAAGCCGATCATCATCAAGGTGTAGCCGAGATAGATCGGATTGCGCGTGAAGCGGAACGGACCGTAGGTGACCAGGCATGTGGCTGATCGGTAGGGCATGACCGCCGTATGCCGATCGAGCAGCGTTTTGACGGCCCACAGGGCCAGCCAGATCGCGACGATAATCAGGGCGCCGCCGCTGATCCAGGGAAACCAGCCGTGGCCATGTGCCACCGGAATGGGAAAATGTCGCGCCAGTAGAAGCGCCGCAAGAGTGGCGACCCCGTAGAGAAGGGCCGGCCATGGGAAGTTCAGCGGCTTGGCACGATAGGCATTCATGTCCTAGTCCCCTGATTGCACGTTGATTGTGCATTGCTGCGCGATTCGCGCAATGCGTTCATCGCTGCTGACGTTGATCTCTCCCCTGTTCAGGCTGTCGAACAGGTTCTGTTCCACCAGACGGTCGAGGGTACAGCCGCAGAAGCTGTCGCACGGCACGGCAGGATTTCCCTGGTTGCAGGCCGCAACGCAATTGCTGCGGTAGGCTTCCTTGGGATCCGGCAGTGTCGGCGGAGAGATCAGCGAGAAGAGATAGACCAGTCCGATGAGCACGGGCTGGTGAATGAGGTATATGGCCAGACTGTGACGGCTGCCGAAGACGAGGGGCGTCATCCACAGCCGCCCCTTGCCATCTGTGGAGGGCCGGCTTGCAAGCGCGGATACCAGCCGCGCGTGGAAGAGCTTGGCGGCACCAAGGCCGAGCAGAAACGGCCCGAGCCACGGCAACAGCGGCACGTAGTCGTTGGACCGTGGCAGCGTCTCGGACAGACCGACCCACCAGAGCCAGGGCGCATCGAAGATCGGCGAGCGCAGATAGAAGGGTGCCGCGATGGCCGCGGCGGCTGCGGCGAAGGAAACGACGGCAGGAAGCCTGAGGAATATCAGGCCGATCAGGCTTGCCGCGGCGATCGCATGCAGGATGCCGAAGAAGATGAAGGTGTCCGGGAAGGCAAAATAGGTGGCAATCGTGATCAGCGCTGCGGCGCCGGCGATCTTGGCGAAACGGCGCAGGAACGCGTTGATGCGGATCGTCGGCCATTGTCCGAGCACGAGGCTGTAGCCGGCAAGAAACAGGAAGCTGCTGGCAATCAGCCGCGCAAAAATCTTCCAGCCGCCGGTGCCGGCCGTGCCTGCTGCGACATAGCCGAAGAACTCGAGGTCCCAGACGAAGTGATAGGTCGCCATGGCAAGCAGCGCCACGCCGCGCGCGACATCGATGAAGGCGAGCCGCCTGCCTGTCGGTTTCGCTGGGGTCTCTGCTGCCGGTGCGGTCACATGGATATCGGACATGGGCATTCGCCATCCTGTTGGCGTGAGGAAGAGTGGCAGGCCTGGCTTGCGCCAGGCACGCGTCCTTGATTGCTGATGGAACGCCGCGGCTGCGATCCGCAGCCGTCCGGCGCGCCGGTTGCGCGGATTGTCAGGGTGTTGCGTCCTTGAGGAGCGCGGAACGCGCCTCCGAGAAGAACTGTCTGCGGGTCAAGACGAAGATGACGAAGACGGTGAGCGCCACGAACACATAGGGGCTGATGAACCAGCCGAGATAGCCGATCGAAAGAAAGATCGCCCGGAGACCGGCGTTGAAGTGCTTGGCGGCAAGCACGTTCATGCGGATCGCCCGTTCGGCCGCCTTCTCCGCCGCATGTCGATCCCGCTGCATGTCGGCGGTCATCGGGATGCCACCCATCAGGATCGAGCAATAGTTGAACAGCCGGTAGGACCAGCCGAACTTGAAGAAGGAGTAGCCGAAGAGGCAGGTGAGGCCGCCGACCTTCAGCTCGAACGCCGTGCGCCCGCCATGGAAGACATAGGGCATGTCGGCAAAGATCATCTGCGCCTGTTCGGTAGCGCCGAGCAGTGCGAAGCAGCCGCCGAGCGCGAAGATGGTCGTTGAAGCGAAGAAAGCGGTGCCGGCCTGGAGCCCCGCGATGATCTGCGTATCGATCATCTTCAGGTCGCGGTTGAGCGAATTGCGGATCCAGCGGCCGCGATGCTCGTTCATGAGGCGCGTAAGACTCACGCGTTTGAAGCCGCGCGTGCCATCGGTCGCCCAGCTGAAACCCGCCCAAAGCAGGATAAACACGACAAGCGCTATGTAATCTTCGAAGGTCATACACGTGTTTTTGGCATGGCTTTTGGAAATTGCAAGGTGGCCGGGGCGGTGTCGGAATCCGCGACGCGTCAACTACTGTGATGAAATTGCGGCGGAATTTCTTCCCGGCCGTACCGACCATTTGTGCGGTTTTCACCAGGATCCTGTGTTCGGTCGCACGGGCTTGACACCTTTCCGCCACATTCCCCCATTGCGCATTTACGCTTTCTTCAATATGCATGGCCCCAGACGCGGGCGCCTACGGTGCTGCCCGCGGCCGTTGAGAGTGTTTTCGGAGACATCATGGACAATACAATTCAGAAGTCTTGCTGGGGCGTAACTGCACGCGCCGTGGCTGGTTTCGCTGGCGTTCTTGTTCTTGCTTATCTTTTCGGCGGCCTTTGATATCTAGTATCTAGAAAAGTCCACTGATTGACGGCGCGGCTTCCCAAAAGCCGCGCCGTTTTTGATTCCAGGCAACCAGTGGCGCTACCCGGAGCCCTTGCGGGAGGTCAATGTCGCACGGACGGGATCGAATGTCGGTTGACCGCCTGACGGCCTGCTATGGGATCGCTTAGGCTTCGTTCCTATATCTGCTTGCGGATCTCCTTAAATCGGCACCGATCAAGGCGTAAAATCCACCAGCAAATAAGACGGTATCACGCCGGTTCGCATAGACTTCGAAGCGTGGTATCGAGGCAATCGTTAATGCGGTGCCGGGCGATCATGCCCGTGCGTCGCGGGTCAGTCTCCGGGGCAGGCAGCTTATGTTTCTTTCCGTCTTCGACGTGTTCAAGATTGGTATCGGGCCTTCGAGCTCGCATACGATGGGGCCGATGTCGGCCGCCAATCGCTTTCTCGATCTCATCCTTTCCGACGACTGGCCACGTCCGTCCCATGCCTCCGTTGCGGCAATCAAGGTGAGCCTGCACGGTTCGCTCGCCCACACCGGCATCGGCCACGGAACGGGCAGGGCGGTGATCCTCGGACTCGTTGGCGAACGCCCGGATCTCGTCGATCCGGATCGCATGGATGCCCTCATCGATGAGGTCGAACGCACGGGCCGCATTACACCGCCGGGCCATCCGTCCTACGAATTCCAGCCGAAGACCGATCTGGTCTTCGACAAGAAGGTGCCGTTGCCCGGCCATGCCAACGGCATGTCGTTTTCTGCCTTCGACCGCGACGGCCGCCTGCTGTTGAAGCGCATCTACTATTCGATCGGCGGTGGCTTCGTCGTGACCGACACGGAACTTGAGGCCATGCGCGCCTCGAAGAACAAGGCGACGGGCGTCAAGGTGCCGTTCCCGTTCTCCTCGGCCCAGGAAATGCTGGACATGTCGGCGCGCTCCGGCTTGACGATTGCGCAGATGAAGCGGGCGAACGAAGAGGCGACGATGTCGCCGGACGAACTGAACGCCGGGCTCGACCGCATCTGGGGCGCCATGAGCAATTGCATCGACCGGGGCTTGAGCCAGGACGGCATCATGCCCGGCGGCTTGAAGGTTCGCCGCCGCGCCCGCTCGATCCACGACAAGCTGCAGGAAGAGTGGCGTTCCAACAAGGCCAATCCGCTGCTCGCCAACGATTGGCTGAGCGTCTACGCAATGGCGGTCAACGAGGAAAATGCCGCCGGCGGCCGCGTCGTCACTTCGCCCACCAACGGTGCCGCAGGCGTGGTGCCGGCGACGATCCGCTATTACATGCATTTCCATGACGACGCCGACCAGGAAGGCATTCGCGACTATCTGCTGACGGCTGCCGCGATCGGCGGCATCATCAAGCACAACGCCTCGATTTCCGGCGCTGAGGTCGGCTGTCAGGGCGAAGTCGGCTCGGCGTCCGCGATGGCGGCGGCGGGCCTTGCTGCCGTTATGGGCGGTACCCCCGAGCAGATCGAAAATGCGGCCGAGATTGCACTCGAACATCACCTCGGTATGACCTGCGATCCTGTGGCCGGCCTCGTGCAGGTGCCCTGCATCGAGCGCAATGCGCTTGGAGCGGTCAAGGCGGTGACGGCCGCTTCTCTGGCGCTCAAAGGTGACGGCAAGCATTTCGTGCCGCTCGACGCCTGCATCGAGACGATGCGGCAGACGGGCGTCGACATGAACGAGAAGTACAAGGAAACATCGACCGGCGGTCTTGCGGTCAACGTTGTCGAATGTTGAGGCTTGCAAGCCTCTCGAAGCCCAGACGCCGGTGTATCGACCGGACGTATTGCGGTGATTGTGGATGAACGACGTCTGGCCGCTTGACCGCAACGGCCGGACGGGTGTTCAAAAAAAGCCATGTCTCTACATCTCATAAAGCTTTGCGTCGGAGCGGAATCGATCGAGGACCTGCGCGAATGGGTCTCGCGCAAGGCGATGGCGGCCATGGCCGCCGGCCTCGAGCCGCACTCGTTCCACACGACGCGCATGGTGCCCAAGCGCGTGGAGGAACTGCTGGAAGGCGGCTCGCTCTACTGGGTGATCAAGGGCAGCGTGCAGGCGCGCCAGCCGCTCATCGGCATCGAGACCTTTACCGACGGCGAAGGTATCGGCCGTTGTAATCTGCTGCTGGGTCCGGAAGTGATCGAAACCGAACTGCAGCCGCGTCGCGCGTTTCAGGGATGGCGTTACCTGACCGACAAGGACGCCCCGCGCGACCTGGCGTCGCTATCGGGCGGCGGCTCCGAGATGCCGCTCGAACTGCGGCGCGAACTGGCCGAACTCGGGCTTCTCTAGAAGTCCTATGCCGCGGGCATTTTGCTGAGCTCTTGGCAATCGAGCGGCAACCAACGCGTCCTTGAAGGTGTCGCCTGCTTTCGCACTCTTCTGCGCGCGCGAAACGGCCCTGCCGAGGCCGCACCATCATCCAGCCAGAAAGCAAAAAGGCGGCCGTGGCCGCCTTCCGGACTGTGAATGTTCAGGTGATCCGCATCTTCAGCGGATGGCGCCGGTTTGGCGCCGTCACGTGAAGGTGGATGCCGGCGCGCGGCTGGGTCGAGCGCCAGGCTCGAGCTCCGTGCGTCAAAAGCATGCCGACGAGATCGCGTGTCTTGGCCTTCGATCCATTGAGGCCGAGATCGGCGATGCGCATGGCCGCCTCGTGCAGGGGGTGCAGATTGATGCGCGACGGTTTAGCCCGTCGCCCCGGCAGCGGGGTGACACCCGGAACGTTCTCGTTCATTGCCATGTTTAACCTCGTTACGCTGTACAAATCCGAGGAAGGCGGCCGGAAAACAAACACATCCGGCCGCCAAATTTCGTCGTTACTGCTGGCTGGCCCAGCAGGAGATGCCTTTCTTCTTCAAGGCCTTGCAGGCGTTGACTGCCGAATTCTGGTCATCGAAGCCGCCGAAGCGGGCGCGGTAGACCTGGCCGAAGGCGACGGTGAACGGCTGCGCGTTGCGCAGTGCCTTGCCGCCCTTGTCCTTGGCGTTGCCGAGCAGCGTCATGGCCTGATCCTTGTCCGGAGTGGCACCGATCTGGATCACCCAGCCCTGCGGCTGCGCCGGCATCGGCTCGGCCTTTGCGACTTCAGCAGGCTCTGCCTTGGCAACAGCCTCTGCCTTCTTCGGCACGGAATTGGTGATCTGGGTGTCGACCATCGCTGCGGTCACAGGCTGGCGAAGCTTCAGGCTCTGCGCGTCGAGCGTGTTGGGAACGATCTTCGGAGAAAGGACAGGGTTGTCCGATGCACGCTTGTTGCCGGCATAGGCCATCTGCACGCTGCTGGCGCTTTCGCCGTTGTAGCGGAAATCCGGAACGGGACCGGTGTTGGGCAGGTCATGGCCAGCGGCGACGGCTGCGACGACCGGCGTCTCGGCAACGGGCGCTGCGGCTGCAACCTGGGTCTCTTCGGCCGGAACGGGGGTCGGCTTGGTCTCGGCAATCAGGTTGCCGTTGCCGCGACGCGATGCGTCCGGCATGTACTTCGCGACCAGGCGGCGCATCTGTGCATCGCGGCTGGCGCCCGAGGTGCCGCCCATGACGACGGCGACGATGCTGCGGCCGTCGAGCTGGGCCGAGGTCACGAGGTTGAAGCCGGAAGCGCGCGTGTAGCCGGTCTTGATGCCGTCGACGCCGCGCACATTGCCGAGCAGGCGGTTGTGGTTGCCGATGGTCTGCTTGCCGAAGCGAAAGCTGCGCGTGGAGAAGTAGTCGTAATACTGCGGGAAATGCTGGCGAAGCGCGAGGCCGAGGCGGGCCTGGTCGCGTGCGGTCGTGCGCTGTTCCGGATTGGGCAGGCCGTTGGCGTTGCGGTACGTCGTGCGCGTCATGCCGAGCGCGCGCGCCTTGTTCGTCATCATGCGGGCGAAGCGTTGCTCGGAGCCGCCGAGATACTCGCCAAGTGCCGTGGAGGCATCGTTGGCCGACCGTGTAACGAGCGAAAGGATCGCCTGTTCGACGGTGATCGACTGGCCGGCGCGCACGCCGAGCTTAGACGGAGGTTCCGCGGACGCATTTTTCGAGAAGGGAATCTGCGTGGACTTGCTGATCCGACCGGCTTCGAGCGCCTCGAAGGTGAGGTAGAGCGTCATCATCTTGGTGAGAGACGCCGGATAGCGCAGTTCGTCGGCATCCTCGCCATAGAGGATCTTGCCGGTCTTGGCATCGACGACGATGCCCGAATATTTGGGATTGGCGTAGGTCGACGCCGCAAAGCCGGGCAACACAAAGGCGACCGAGGCAATGGTGCCTGCCAGGACGACCCGCTTTACCATCTTTGAAAGAGCGCCGAACGGGCGCTTCGCGAGATCAAAAAAACCGGTTTGGGACACTACGCTGCTCTTTATTCTCATGTCATGGGGTTGTCCGGACGCCGCCTCCGGGAACGACCGTTCTCGAGACAGTATCGGCATAGCGTTACCAATCGGTTTATGATGAATGATTGGTTTCCGGAATCGGACGCATTCGTACAAAGACAATTCCGGTGTAGCGCAATGATGCGGTGCCTGCCTGCACCACATCAGTTGGACGAAATCAGGGCACGATTCGGCTTTTGATGAAAGCTGTAATCGCGTTGTCGATTTCCTTCCATTGCGGCAACAGTTTATTGGCGAAGCGGTAGAGGACGACGAGGTCCTTGCCGGCATGAATGTCGCGCTGGCAGTCGGCGCTGGTCGATATGGTTTGCGCGTCGGATTTCAGGCAGCGCACCACGTAGGGCGCCTGGCCTGTCCGCTCCGCAGTATAAAAGACTTCGCCTGCATAGCTGGAGGCAGCTTTGGTCGCATGTAAAAGCAGTCCGTTCGGCCCGCGGGATGGAGGGCCGTCGAAAACCTGCTTGTAGATCGGCTCCACCCGACCCGACATGTCGCGGGACATCGTGCTTTGCGAAATCTGCAGGAAGATCAGATTTTCAGGCGCGTCGACGTCGTTGAAGAGGTCGCGATTTTCGTCGCTGTAACCTTCAAGGCTGGGCCATGTCAGATAGACATCGACACGCCCGACGATCGAGGTGGCGCGTTGGGCCTCGAAGCGGATCATGTTCGCCGGCAGCCGCAGATGATCCTGTCCGATGAAGATATCGTAGGGCTCTCTGCTGGCGGTGTGACCGGCCAGCGCCAGGTTTTCGCCGAACCATCTTCCCGCGAACGCGATTGCCGCCGTCAGGGCTGCGAGCACAACAACGACCGCCGTCACCCGGTAGATGAAGCGGGCCGACAGCAGCGGCCGGAGTTCCGGTTCGTCTATCCCGTTTGGAGCGTTGCTCATGGTGGCCGTCCCGTCGCGTTGGCCGCGCCCAAGTCGAGTGTCGAGCCCCTGGTTGGCGGCGGACCGAAGTGTGGCGGACGCCGCTTGCCCGACGCTGGTCGAAGACGGTTAACTTTCGATGAATGCCCTATGCCCGCGTGCGTCCGGGGAGACAAGGCCGCATAAAAAAATGGCCGGTTCCGAGGGACACGGAACCGGCCGAGGCTCGGTCTGGACGGGGAAAATGGACTGACCGAGGCCCGTTGGGAGACGTCCGCCGGGTGGCGGCTCGCCTGTATTTCAGATCTTACTGCGTGCGAACGCTACCGACGGCAACGGTGCGGCCGTCCTGAAGCTTGACCCAGCGGCCGGAATGCTCGGTCGATTGGCGCTTGAGGTAGGTGTATTCGGTATCCGACCACAGCAGCACCTTGTTGCGCATGTTGTCGAGGATGAAGTCGCCGCGGTCGGTACGAACGGTGAGGACGGCATGGCCGTCGCCATTCGGCTGCAGCACGACGGTGATCAGCAGGTCGGATGCGGAGAAGCCGTTTTCGATCAGCTTGCGGCGCTTCAGGAGAACGTAGTCTTCACAATCGCCGACGGTTTCCGGATAGGACCACTTCTCTTCGACGCCATGGATTTCCATGTCGGTCATCGGAGTGATCGCCTGGTTCACGTCGTAGTTGATCTCGAGAATTTTCTGCCAGCCTTCGCGGGTCAGCACCATCGGGCCGCCGTCCTTGCCGTTGGAGGTGCACTCCGACGCATAGATCTTGCAGAACTCGTAGTGGCCGATCGGCGGGTTGGTGGAGCCGGTCACGACCATGTTGGCCGGAAGCGCCTGAGCCGTGCCGAAAAGGCCGCCGGTGAAAAGGACCGCAACCGCGATCAGCTTGGTGATTGTCTTGAGCATGATTGTCTCCCCGTTATGGTTCGACAATGGCACAGACGTTTTTATCGCTCGCGAACTTGCGAGCTAAAAACAAGTACAAATGAAAGTCGTATAAGAATAAAACAAGAATAGAATTTTATTTGTATTTGAATCGAATTTGAATCAAATTTTATCGATTTTAGCTCCGCCCGCTCGTGGAGGTGTAATTTGTTAAGCATTTAACCCGCTGTATTTGTTTGGGTATGCGCGAAACGAGCGACTGGGCGGTGCAAAAACTGCGGCGCGGCCACGGCAGGAGATGCATCTTTGCAGCGTCTGTACTTGCCACTTCGGGAGAGTTTTGACTTGAAATATGCGTTTTCGCTTGAATTCCACCGGAAAAATATTTGCGGACGACGAGAGCATTTTGATCGCGGCGCCGGACTTGTCTCGAAATGATCCAGGCGCGGATGCGGCGCGCTTCTTACTCGCGAAAACCGCTCCGGTTGCCACCGATCATCGTGTGTCTTCGGGCTCGGGGACGTAGGGCCTAAGCGAGCACGCCTTTAGCGCGTTCTCTCGGGCGTAGCCGAGCGGAGCGATGTGGGAGCGGGGGTTCTTTGCCGCACAAAAGAAGCACGAAGACGGTTTTATGTCTGAAGGACAGTTCGGGAGATGGGGGCTAGGAGCGTTGCTCAATGCAAGGCGGGTAGCCGAAGGACGGCGCAGGCGCGCCGTTAGAGGAATTCGGTCAGTGCCTCACGGGACTGGATGCCCAAGAACTCGATGGCGCAGCCTTCCTGGAAGTGACGGACGATCCGGCCCTTCATATTTCCCAGGAGGATGGCGGTTCCGATCGGCGGGCGGTTCTCGATGTCGACGGCAGCACCGGACAGCGAAAGGTCGATGATGCGGCACGGGAACTTCTCGCCGGTGTCGAGCGTCAATTCGGTTACCGTTTTGCGCGGCGCAAGGCGATCGTGGCGGCGGTCTTCGGGCAGGCCGAGCTCATGCTTGTTGGCGATCCAGGTGAGCTGGGCCGCGAGCTTCTCGCGCTTGCGCTCGGTCGCGTTGAGCTGGATGACGAAAGCGCCATCGGCGATGCGAGACACCGTGCCTTCGAGGCGACCGACGTGATCGACATAGGCGATGATGCGTTCGCCCGCGCGCGGCTGGGCCGGCGAGGAAAGCAGGACGTCGCCGGGCGACATGTCGATGGCGGTGCACTCGAACTCGTCACGATTGGCAAGCATCAGCCGCCCCGCCAGATTCACGGAAACGCGCTGGAACGCACCTTCGTGGTGCGGTTTCGGAGCGGTATTCTGTGCGTGCTGAAACGAGAACATGTTGACTCTGTGGCGACATAGCTTGGCTGGCGGAGCTTAGCCTTTTCAAGTTAATAGAAGGTTCGTCCTCCGGTTGGTCCCTGACATCATCTCGGGACAGTCGGCGCGATCAATCGCGGCGCCCGCCCTCGAGGATGCGGAGATGCCCGAACTGGCGGAATTCGCGCGAAAATGCGCCGGCGGCAGGCGATTTCGCAAAGGCATCGCTCTGTCGTTCGGTTTCCTCGTCGCGAAAAACAGCGGTCCGATCAGGGTCAAGAACCTTCATGCCCG
Organism: Ensifer sp. Root558; assembly: GCF_001427045.1. NCBI lineage: Bacteria > Pseudomonadati > Pseudomonadota > Alphaproteobacteria > Hyphomicrobiales > Rhizobiaceae > Ensifer > Ensifer sp. Root558. The sequence continues at coordinate 45,138 of NZ_LMGC01000035.1, forward strand.
TCGCATCGAGACATTCGATTGAGGTTGCATGCAACCAATACGGGCGGGAAAGAGGTGAGAGGGCGCCAAGGACCCGGTCACTTTCGCCTTCGCTGGAGGCAAGCGGCAAAAGCAGGGTTTCGATATCGACTTCCCGCGCGTCGGCGGTACGGCCCTTGGCCGAAAGCACGAGCGGCACACGGTGCGTCATGACCTGGCCGGTGATGCGCTGCGTTTTCGCCGCCTGGCTGCCGAGCCAGAGCATGCCGAATTGCCGCCCGCGCAGCTCCTGCCCGAAGAGGGCGCACACCTGGGTTCCCGCTAGGCGAAACGAGATGCCGGCATTGCGGTCGCGCTCGAGAATGAACAGGTTCGGCAGCAGCGTTCTGATGTCGGAAGGTTCAAGCTCGTCGCGGCGCGGAAGCTCGCGCTTCCCGCGAATGGTGTTCCAGTATCGGAAAAGCTCCGTCGTCGTATTGCTGCGCATCGCTTCTTTCATTCCATTCCTGCGGCCCGTTGTGTCCCGGTTCGAGACATCTTCGGCCATGCATTTCGGTTCTGAGGATTAAGGAGCGAAAACCGTGCCAGCCGGAAATTAAGGTTAACAAACGGTTTCCGTTGCAGTGCGCCGCCGCAACTGGCAGGGGAGGACATCACTTTACGAAGCGTTGTCTTCGGCACTTGAACTGGAGCTCGGATCTGAGCTTGGCGACCGTTCAGTTTTTGCTGGACGGTCTTTTTTTGTTTGCTTATGGCTGGTCGCCCCAACTCCAGTCCTAATTCCGGTGATGCCATGCCATTGCCGCGATCGCACAGGAATGTGTGGGCCGCATTGAGAGGAGAACACAGCAACCATGGAACGAGATCAGACGGCGACGCCACCGGAAGCAGAGCGCGACAGCGCCGCGAACCCGGCGCGCGAGCCGGCCTTCAATCTGCCGGCGGGGCTGACCTTCATCCTGCTGTTTCTGATCGCAATCCATGTTCTGCGAACCTACGTGCTGCCGCCGGCGATCGATCAGGAGATCATCTTCAACTTCGCCTTTCTCCCGGCCCGCTACGATCACCCATTGGCCGAGCAGGGGCTTGCCTGGCTGTGGAGCCCCGTCACCTATTCCTTCCTGCATGGAAGCTGGGAGCATCTGATCTTCAACATCTTCTGGATGGTGGCCTTCGGTGCGCCGGTCGTGCGGCGGATCGGCATGGGGCGTCTCGCCGTGTTCTGGTGCCTGTCGGCGGCGGCCGCAGTCGCGCTGCATACGGCGTTTCACTGGGGGGAAATGATCGTCGTCGTCGGCGCTTCCGGCGTGGTGTCCGGATTCATGGGGGCTGCCGCGCGCTTCGTCTTTTCGCCGAGCGGACGCATCAGCCGGCAGTTTGCCCATCTCAATCGCCGGCTCGACGTCGGTGAGGCTCTGGCCAACCGCTCGGTTGTGGTCTTCGCCGCTATCTGGTTCCTGACCAATTTCCTAATCGGCCTTGGCATGTTTACCCCCGGCGGAGCGGGCAGCGTCGCCTGGGAAGCGCATATCGGCGGCTTCCTCTTCGGCTTTCTGCTCTTCAGCCTTTTCGATCCGCGTGACTGACGGAGCGAAAGATCGGCGGACGGCGCTTGTGAGCGCTTGATTTCCCCAAGGCGCTGGCGCACCATTTGTTACGGTCGCCCGTGATCGAAAGACTGGGCGACCCGTGTAGGCCGGGTATCGAATGCCATCCGCGTCTGAGGAGCACGCGAGACGGCTTTCGCAAGCGGCCAGGGTACAGGTTCCATCGCCCGACCGTACCGCACGTGAGATGGCTGGACCTATCCCTGCCGACCCGGTGTTGTCGCAACGGGAGATGTGCGCATGTCAGTAAAAGCCATACTCGATGAAAAGGGCCGGAATGTCGTAACGGTCGGCCCTCAGATGACAGTCCAACAGGCTGCCATCCTCTTGCGTGACAATCATATCGGTGCGGTCGTCATCCTCGACGCGGACGATCAGATCGCAGGCATCCTCACCGAGCGCGACATCGTCGCAGCGATTGCCAAGCAGGGTTCGACCTGTCTCGAAAGGCCGGTGGCAGCGGTCATGTGGCAGAATGTCTATTGCTGCACCGAGGACATGTCGGTTCAGACCCTGATGGAAATGATGAGCAAGCTCAGGGCCCGTCACCTGCCGGTCGAAAGGAACGGCCAGCTTGCCGGCATCGTCTCGATCGGTGACGTGATCAAGCATCACATCCGCGCCATCGAGCACGAGACCGAACAGATCAAGGCCTATATCGCCGGCTGAGAGAAAAGGGCGGCATTGCGCCGCCCTCTTAATCCCCCTGGGAGCCGCGAAGCACCCGTGTGTTCAGGATGCACCCTGGGCGACCGGTAAGTGCGCCGCCGCGTATCGCGGCTTTCATGCCGGGCACGCTCCGTCAGCGAACGAGCACTTCCTGCATGCGGCGAATTTCAACCAGCCTCGCTTTTGCCTCGTGGTAGCCGCGATCGATTGCTTCGCCCGCGCGATGGAATTCCGAAAGACCGATGTCGTTGAGTTTCGGGTGCAGCGCCAGGTCCGGCGGGTCGCCGGCAAGCCGGGCGCGGGAAATCCGGTCCTGGATGATGTTGAAGGCCTGGACCATGACGCTGGTCATGCCGAGGCGCGACTGGTGCGGCGCTTCCTTGGCGGGCGCATCCAGGGATTCAGCGCCGGCGCTGTGTTTGACGACGGCCGAGCGGCCATAGAGATCGTAGTTGAGGTTCACCGCGACGACGAGTTGCTGCTCATGGGCGCGGCACACCGAAACCGGAACCGGATTGACGAGCGCGCCATCGATCAGCAAGCGTCCATTCGCCTTGATCGGCTCGAAGATGCCGGGCAGGGCGTAGGAGGCCCGGATCGCGGTGATCAGCGATCCCTTTTCAAGCCACACCTCGTGGCCGCTGTGAACTTCCGTTGCAACGGCAATGAACGGCCTGTCGAGGCCTTCGATGCTGAGGCCTTCCAGATGCTCCTGCATGCGCTTGGTGAGCCGCAGGCCGCCGAAAAGGCCGCCGCCGCCGATGGCGAAATCGAGCAGGCCGGCGATCCGGCGTACGGTGAGGGAGCGGGCGAAGGCTTCGAGTTCGTCGAGCTTGCCGGCAAGATAGCAGCCACCGACGAGCGCGCCGATCGAGGTGCCGGCGATCATGCCGACTTCGATGCCTTCTTCGTCGAGCGCGCGCAGCACGCCGATATGGGCCCAGCCGCGCGCGGCACCGCCGCCAAGCGCGATTGCGATCTTCGGTTTTTGCGGAGGTGGCGCCGGTTCAGGTGGCGTTGTCGAAATCGATGTTCCGTCCGGTCCGGACAGATCCGTAATCTGATTGTTACGCGTAAACGTCCAATTCAACATCCGGCACCTCCAACACCGCCGAATACTCCGCAGCGCGACACGTCGATGAGAATGCGCGAAGGTCGCTGTGGCAATTCATCGCTGACTAAACTTCCAGGGGTCGGGATTGATCCTGGAGAGAGGCAATTTCATGCGCGCGTCCTGGGGAGGCTCCGCCAAGCCGGCGCCGGTGCTGGCCTTGTCCGCTTCATTGCTGAAAGACTGGCACCTTTGTCTAAGGTATATCACCGATCCCACCGACGATTGCGGCACGACCGATAAACATTGGATACAGTTTGCAATACAGTTTGGAACGAGATCGTTCCGATTGCGCCGCATCCCTGCTTAAGGATTAGGCGCCCGGTTGGTTTCCAAAATATAAATATAGCATGCACCCGCGCCAAAAAGATGCGCGATGCTTAATTTTTATCATAGATCTCGGCGGGGTCGAAATGCCTGTGGTCGTCGGTGATTTTGACCGAGGCCTTGCCGTCTTCGGTGCCGACGGTGCGGTAGAAACAGGAGCGGCGGCCGGTATGGCAGGTCGCGTCGTGGCCGGCGACGGAAACCTTCAGCCAGATCGCATCCTGGTCGCAATCGGTGCGGATTTCCTTGACCGCCTGCAGGTTCCCGGAGCTTTCGCCCTTCTTCCAGAGGCTCTTGCGCGAGCGGCTGTAGTAGTGGGCCACGCCGGTCTCGATCGTCAGGGCCAGGGCCTCCGCGTTCATGTGGGCGACCATCAGCAACTCGCCGTCCCTGACGTCGGTGACGACGGCGGTGATCAGCCCCTTTTCATCAAAACGGGGAGTGAAGGCCGGACCGGTTTCCAGTTCGGCCTTGTCTGAGGAGGGAGCGTCGAAGGTGAGCGTCATGGAAAGGCTCCGTCTGTCGGAGCCTTACTTGAAGCCCCTGATCATCGTCATGAACCGCGCCTGCTCGGCCGGTTCCGTCTGGAAGGTACCCGTAAATGTGGTCGTCAGCGTTGTCGAGCCTTGCTTCTGCACGCCGCGCATCGCCATGCACATATGCTCGGCTTCGATCATCACGGCAACGCCGCGCGGGGCGAGCGATTCGTCGATCGCCCTGGCGATCTGCGCCGTCATCGATTCCTGCGTCTGCAGTCGGCGGCCGTAGATATCGACCACGCGGGCGATCTTCGACAGGCCGAGCACGCGCCCGTTCGGCAGGTATGCGACATGCGCCTTGCCGATGATAGGCACCATGTGGTGCTCGCAATGCGAATAGAACGGGATGTCCTTGACGAGCACCATATCGTCGTAGCCGGCAACCTCCTCGAAGGTGCGGCCAAGCACGTCTTCGGCAGCCAGATCATAACCGCTGAAAAGCTCGCGGTAGGACTTGGCCACGCGCGCGGGCGTATCCAAAAGCCCCTCGCGCTGCGGGTCTTCGCCAGCCCAGCGCAAAAGAACGCGCACCGCTTCCTCGGCCTCCTTCTGGGTGGGGCGGCCGCTCGCATCGTCGAGCACAGGAAAATTCTTCACTATGGCATCCATAATGGCCTCTTTTAGCAATACGGGATTGCTTGACGTTTTATCTTTCGGACAACTCGCCACTGGCCATTCGCCTAACCCTGCAGGCTTGGGTTCCGTTGGCGGGCTCCGGGGCTTTCCGGTCCTGGCTTAGCAGTGCACTGGACCTTCCGGCACGGTTTCCCAAACAACAGGCGACATTGTTCCTCTTGCGGAACTGTCGCCCCAACACGACATAGCATATAGTATGGTGCCATAGAGATGAAAGAGGCGGAGCGTGTCGCGTCGTGCTTTTTTCCCGTCTACCGGAGAAAATCATGCGTCGATCACTCAAAACCGCGAAAAATCAGTCGGATCGCGTCAAATGATGGATGACATCTACAACAGCCGAATTCTCGAATTCGCCGGCAACATTCCCCGTATCGGGACGCTCGGCGATGCCGATGCGGACGCGACGGCGCATTCCAAGCTGTGCGGCTCCAAGGTGCATATCTGGCTGAAGATGGATGGCGACGTCGTCACCGATTTTGCCCATGACGTCAAAGCCTGCGCGCTCGGCCAGGCGTCGTCCTCGATCATGGCGCGCCATGTCGTCGGCGCCGGGGCTGAGGAGATCCGCCAGGCGCGCGAAGACATGCTGGCTATGTTGAAGGCGGACGGTGAGGGGCCTTCGGGCCGTTTCGAGGATATGCGCTTCCTGCGTCCGGTGAAGGACTACAAGGCGCGCCACGCATCGACCATGCTAACCTTCGATGCGGTCGTCGATGCCATCGAGCAGATCGAGGCCAGGCGACTGCTCGCGGCCGTCTGAGATGTGCGGCGAACCGAATTGCCGACACGCTGCACATGAAAAGGCAGCGCCAGCGGTCCGTGGCCGAAACTGGTCGGGCCCCTTTCGCAAGACCCCCGGGCGGCTCGCCGGCATGGCGCTGATCCGCGCCTATCAGCTCACGCTTTCGAGCTTTATCGGCAATTCGTGCCGACACCTGCCGACCTGTTCGGAATATGGCTATGAGGCGATTGCCCGCCACGGCTTCTGGGCCGGAGGCTGGATGACGCTGTTTCGCGTGGCGCGCTGCGGGCCGGGCGGAACGCATGGTTTCGATCCTGTGCCGGAGCGGCTTGAACCGCGCCTCGTATGGTACGCGCCGTGGCGCTTTTGGCGGCCGCGGCCGAAGATTGGATGACCGCCATGCCCATGCCGATGGAGTATCGTCAGGCTTCCTTAGACTTCGAGCGCTTCCTTCTCGATGCCCGCGACTTGGCCGGGCTGCAGACGACGAACCAGGCCTATACGATGGTCCAGGCGGTACTGCAGACGTTTCGGCGCCGGCTCGAGATCGAGGATGCCATTCTGTTTGCCGACATCCTGCCGCCTGTCATCCGGGCGATCTTCGTTGCCGAGTGGGACCTTGAAGAGCCGCGGCTCCCGTTTTCGGGTCGCATCGCCATGACCCGCGAGGTACAGGCGCTGCGCCCGGATCACAATATTTCCCCGGACGGCGCCATTGCAGACGTCGCTGGCGCCTTGCGTCGCAACATCGACGAGGCGAAACTCGACCGGGTGCTCGCGCGGCTGCCGGCGGGCGCTGCGGATTTCTGGCGCGCCTGACAAGGGGAATGATGAACAGCTACGTCGCCTTGCTTTACAGCATCGTTCTCGGGCCCGGCCGCCGGGTCGTCATGGCTGACCTCAAGAAGATGGCTGAAGGGCTCGGCTATCAAGCGCCGCGGACGTTGGTCGCAACGGGCAATCTGGTGTTTCAGACCGGACAAACGTCCACTCGGGACCTCGAAATGCCGCTTGAGAAGGCCTTTGCCGAGACGTTTGGCCGGCACGTCGACATTCTTGTCCGGTCGGGCGCCGATTGGCAGACGCTTGCCGCAGCCAATCCCTTCCATGAGGAGGGCGAGGCGGACGCGACGCAGGTTCATGTCCGGGTGATGCGCGAACCTTTGACGGAAGCGGCGCTCCAAGGGCTTCGGCGCTACTGCACCGCCGGCGAGCGACTGGCGATCGTCGATGGCGATCTCTGGGTGCATTTCCCGGGCAAGGCGAGCGAATCGAAGCTGCTCGGCGCCATGACCACCAAGCGGCTGGGCATCGGGACGTTCCGCAACTGGAACACCGTGAAGGGGCTTTGCGAGATGCTGCGCAGCTAGCGTCCGCCGCAGCCTTTGCCTTTACTCACTTTCGAAAACCCTTTATCAGGCTACGGCGTATTTCCGCGGGTCGTCCTTCGGCTCGGGGAAAAACACGCAGCAAAAGCACTACAGCGATCTCTGCGCGTCTGACGGATGCGACGCTGTATCGTCAATTCACCGGCCTTGCCGGTCAACCATACCACCCGCATTCGTTGGCGGGACTGGATAGGAGATCACTATGTCGAATCCTGTTTCCCTTACATTTCCTGATGGCTCGGTGCGCGAATATCCCTTCGGCACGACCGGCCGCGACGTGGCAGAATCGATTTCGAAGTCGCTCGCCAAGAAGGCGGTTGCGATCGCGCTCGACGACGAGCTGCGCGATCTGTCCGATCCGGTGACTAATGGTCGCCTGGAAATCGTCGTTCGTGACGACAAGCGCTCGCTCGAACTGATCCGCCACGATGCCGCGCACGTGATGGCGGAGGCCGTTCAGGAACTGTGGCCAGGAACGCAGGTGACCATCGGCCCGGTCATCGACAACGGCTTCTATTACGACTTTGCCCGCAACGAGCCCTTCACGCCCGACGACCTGCCGCTCATTGAAAAGCGGATGAAGGAGATCATCGCCCGCAACAAGCCTTTCACCAAGGAAGTCTGGTCGCGCGATAAGGCCCGCCAGGTTTTTGCCGAAAAGGGCGAGGCCTACAAGGTCGAACTCGTCGACGCGATCCCCGAAGGGCAGGATCTCAAGATCTACTATCAGGGCGACTGGTTCGATCTTTGCCGCGGCCCGCACATGGCCTCGACCGGCCAGATCGGCACCGCCTTCAAGCTGATGAAGGTGGCCGGCGCCTATTGGCGCGGCGACAGCAACAACGCGATGCTGACCCGCATTTACGGCACCGCCTGGCACACCCAGGAAGAGCTCGACCAGTACCTGCACGTGCTCGCTGAAGCCGAAAAGCGCGACCACCGTCGCCTCGGCCGCGAAATGGACCTGTTCCATTTCCAGGAAGAAGGCCCGGGCGTCGTCTTCTGGCATGGCAAGGGCTGGCGCATGTTCCAGACGCTGGTTGCCTACATGCGTCGCCGGCTCGCCAACACCTATCAGGAAGTCAACGCGCCGCAGGTGCTCGACAAGTCGCTCTGGGAAACCTCGGGTCACTGGGGCTGGTACCGGGACAACATGTTCAAGGTGACCGTTGCCGGTGACGAGACCGACGACGAGCGCATCTTTGCGCTGAAGCCGATGAACTGCCCGGGCCATATCCAGATCTTCAAGCATGGCCTGAAGTCCTATCGCGAACTGCCGGTGCGCCTCGCCGAGTTCGGCAACGTTCATCGCTACGAGCCGTCGGGCGCGCTCCACGGGCTGATGCGCGTGCGCGGCTTCACCCAGGACGACGCGCATGTCTTCTGCACCGACGAGCAGATGGCGGAAGAATGCCTGCGCATCAACGACCTCATCCTCTCGGTCTACGAGGACTTCGGCTTCAAGGAAGTCGTGGTCAAGCTCTCCACCCGTCCGGACAAACGCGTCGGTTCCGATGAGCTATGGGATCGCGCCGAAAGCGTGATGACGGACGTCTTGAAGACGATCGAGGCGCAGTCGGAAGGCCGAATCAAGACCGGCATTCTGCCGGGCGAGGGCGCCTTCTACGGTCCGAAGTTCGAGTACACCCTGAAGGACGCGATCGGTCGCGAATGGCAGTGCGGCACGACCCAGGTCGACTTCAACCTGCCGGAGCGTTTCGGTGCCTTCTACATCGACAAGGAATCCGAAAAGCGCCAGCCGGTGATGATCCACCGCGCGATCTGCGGCTCGATGGAACGCTTCCTCGGCATCCTGATCGAGAACTTCGCCGGCCACATGCCGCTCTGGGTTTCGCCGCTGCAGGTCGTCGTCGCGACGATCACTTCGGAAGCCGACGACTACGGTCGCGAGGTTGCCGAACTCCTGCGTGATGCAGGGCTGACTGTAGAGACCGACTTCCGCAACGAGAAGATCAACTACAAGGTCCGCGAACATTCGGTCACGAAGGTTCCGGTCATCGTGGTCTGCGGCAAGCGCGAAGCCGAAGAGCGCTCGGTCAACATCCGCCGTCTGGGCTCGCAGGCCCAGACCGCCATGTCGCTCGACGAGGCGATTGCATCGCTTGCGCTCGAAGCCATGGCGCCGGATCTCAAGCGCAAGGCAGAAAAGAAAGCTCGGGGTTGAGACCCCGAGCACTTGCTTTGTCAGCAAACTGTCATATTAGCGGAATATCCGGATAAGATCGTATCCATCGGAGATTTCCGTGCAGTTCAAAGAGCTGTCCTACGCCAATGAGAACGACCGGCGCCTGAAGCGCTGGTTCATTCGCTCCATGGAAGGCCTGTCGGGCCGCAACCGCTATGCCAAGCTTTATACGCGCTGGCGGTCCGACATCGTCGGCAAGAGCGAGCGCGTCTTCGGGGAGATGTTGCAGCTCATCGATGTGACGCTGCAGACAAAAGGCGAGTGGCCGCCGCGGAACCTGCCCGATACGCCGATCGTCATCATCGCCAATCATCCTTTCGGCATCGGCGACGGCATCGCCGTGCTGGCGCTTGCCGAACAGCTCGGCCGTCCCTTCCGCGTCCTCATCAACAACGAACTGCTGAAGGTGCCGGAAATGGCGCCTTACTCGCTGCCGGTATCGTTCGAAGAGACGAAGGAGGCGCTGGCCGTCAACATGGCGACACGCCATGAAGCGCTGCGACTGCTGAAGGAAGGCGTGACCATCGTCATCTTCCCGGCCGGCGGCGTGGCGACCGCGCCGAAGGGTTTTGGTCGGGCCGAGGACCTGCCGTGGAAGATCTTTCCGGCAAAGCTCATTCAGGCGGCGCGGGCGAGCGTGATCCCGATCTACTTCGAAGGGCAGAACGGCCCGTTCTTCCACCTGGCGAGCAAGATTTCACTGACGCTGAGACTGTCGCTCTTGATCCGCGAATTCCGGCGTCTGTCCGGAACGACGATCGCGGCGCGCATCGGCGGCGTGCTCACGCCCGAGGATCTCTGTGCCTGTGGCGATCGCAAGGACCTTTTGGCGCGCATCTATGAAGCGGTCTTTTCCATGGCGCCGCCGCGTCGGCGGTTCATGCGACGGGCAGGCTGACGTTAGGTCAACTGCGTTCCGTTACGTCGAAGCTCAGTCCTGTGCTTCCGACACAACGCTCGCATTGGTGTTCGCATTGTTGCCGCCGCTGCTGAGCAGCACTTCCACGTCCATATTGACGCCGGCCTTCACGGTGAAGTCGCGCTCGTAGATCTTGTCCTTGTAGCGCGCCACGGCGGAATAGCTGCCTTCGAGCAGGACCTGCGTCGGGAAGGCGCCGTTGGCTTCGCTCACCGTATCGCCGGCGGAGGTGAGGATCGTCCAGGCGGTGTTGGCGATCGCTTCGCCGCCCGGTTCCGAAACCAGCTTGAGCGTGAGCTTGGCGGCGCGGTGCTGCATGGTTGCTTCGGTCAGCTTGCCCGCTTCGACCTGGATGTCTGCCGCGGTCGAGGCGTTGGTCGTGCCGCCATAGCTGGAGGTCACGTGATAGGTTCCGGCACCCAGCCGGACCACCGTGTTCGGCTTGACGTCCTCGACAATGAGCGCCCGTTCGCCGTCGCTCTTGGTGTCGGCGGAATAGACGTCGAAGCTGAGTTCGGCCGGTGGGATGCGCACGTCGCTGCCGGAGACCGCATTGAGCTTCATGCCGCCGGCATCGAGCACCAGCACCTGCTTGTCGAGCGCGCCTTGCTCCGGCACGCGGACCTTGCGCGTGGCCGAGGCGCGTCCAAAGGAGACATTGACGAAATATTCGCCCGGTACCAGATTGAACGCTGTCGAGCCGCCTTCCGACGTTGCGAGAAGCGGCAGCTTGCCGTCGCTTCCGGGGATCGGGCTGAACACACGCCAGGTGAGCCCAGCTTCGACCGGTCCGCCTTTTTCGGTCAGCAGCGCCTCGAGCTTGATATCCTTCAGCGTGCCGTCCGCCAGCGGATCCGATGTCATCGGGCTGAAGCCCGTCAGCTTCGGCATCTTGCGCGGGCCGGCGATCGAGGGGAAACTTTCAAACGCCTGGGTCGCATCCTCTGCGAACACATTTCCCGTAGCGGTGCCGGCGACAAGGATCGCAAGACCGGTCTGAAGGAAAATACGAGAGCGTGCACGCATGAGAACAGTTGACTTCCTGACTGAGTGACTCCACTTGGGACGCCGGTATGGCATTTTCGTGGCTGCCTGTGGGGCGGCAAATTAGTGGAATTCATCTGACATGAAAACCGAAATTAAGCTCGTCGACTACCTGACGTCCCGTCGCTCCATCCCCGCTTTCCAGATGGGAGGTCCCGGTCCCGGCAAGGCCGAGGTCGAGGAAATGCTGAAGCTTGCTTCGCGCGTGCCGGACCACGGCAAACTCGCGCCCTGGCGCTTCATCGTCTATCGCGGCGAGGAGAGGGTACGCATCAGCGCCAAGCTGAAGGCAATGGCGCTTGAGCTGAAGCCGGATCTGTCGGAAGAGATGATCAAGGTGGAGGAAACTCGCCTGTCGCGTGCGCCTGTGGTCGTCGCCGTCGTCAGCACCGCCGCGCCGCATTTCAAGATCCCGGAATGGGAACAGGTCATGTCCGCTGGTGCCGTCTGCCTCAACCTGCTGATGGCCGCCAACGCCCTCGGTTACGCATCCAACTGGCTGACCGAGTGGTATGCTTTCGACGAGCGCGCCTATCCGCTGCTGGGCGTGAAGCCGGGCGAGAAAATTGCTGGCTTCATCCATATCGGTACCGCCATGGTGCCACCGACGGAGCGGCCGCGGCCGGAGCTGGCCGAGATCGTCACCTGGGTTGGCGAGGAAGCCTGATGTTTTACGATACGACCTCGAACAGTCACGGTCTGCCGCATGATCCTTTCAAGGCGATTGTTTCGCCGCGGCCGATCGGTTGGATTGGCACGCGGTCGGCCGAGGGCGCGCTGAACCTCGCGCCCTATTCCTTCTTCAATGCCATCAGCGACCGGCCGAAGCTCGTGATGTTTTCATCGAGCGGCTATAAGGATTCGGTTCGCAACATCGAGGCAACCGGCGAGTTCACGGCGAGCTTCGCCAGCCGTGACCTGGCGGCCGCCATCAACAAGACGTCGATCCCGGCGCCGCATGGCGAGAGCGAATTCGAGATCGCCGGATTGACGCCGGTCGACGGCGCGCTGGTTGGGGCGCCGTTCGTCGGTGAAGCCTATGCCGCGCTCGAATGCCGGATGACCGAGATGTTCCAGCCCAAGGATCTGGATGGTGCATTGTCCGACAACTACGTCGTCATCGGCCAGGTCGTCGGCATCCACATTCGCGAAGATGCGATCCGCGATGGCCGTTTCGACATGGCGACGGTCAAGCCGCTCGCCCGCCTCGGCTACATGGACTATTGCGACGGCGGCGACGTCTTCCAGATGACCCGCCCGACGCGCTGACGGTTACCGCGCCGGCTCGGCGTCATACGCTGCCGGCGATGACTGCTTGCTCGGGCGAGCGGCAGACGACCGAAGCGAATCCGTCGTTACTGCTTTGTGAAAGCGCCCAGCGTGTGGCTGCAGCATCGGCGGTGGGCGGCAGCACCTCATAGGCGCGGATGCCGGCGTCATGGGCCCTTAGCACCACATTGGCGCGACCCGCGAGCACGGGCGCGGCCACGCCCTGATGCGCGGCACTCGCCGGCTCCTTGCAGCCGACTGCCTTTGCCAGCGCCGAGCCGTTGAAGATCAATCCTTCCAGTCGCTGCGAGCACCCCGCCAGTGTGTGCGGCGACAGCAGGCCTTCGGGTGCTGCGCCGTATTCGGCGTAAATCCGGGTGCGATTGGCTGGAAGGCCAATCCTTGCTTCGGCAACCCGCAGCATCACGTCGAGCTTCTGTATGTCCGCGCGGCCGCGGCATCCGGTAAGCACGACGCCATCGATGCCGCTATCAAGCAGCCGGTGTACGTCGTCTTCATGGAGCAGCCCTACCGGTTCCACACAGGCGAGCAGCGCGAGATCGCGTCCTTCCATCCGGGCGAGGCCAAGACGCGTTTCGTGGCCGAGGCCGGCAGTCAGGATCAGCCCAGCCAATGTGTTGAGAACGCTCACGTCCAGGCTAAGCGCGTCGTCGTCCGCAAACAGCAGCGGCCTTATGGTTTGGAGGCGGTTAACAGACATGGTGAACCAATCTTAAACCTTTGCTCGCTAGGCTCAGAACATCGGTGGCATTGGCGTGGTCTAGTGGGGCGTAGGTGATCATACAAGCATTTCTTCGCTGGGTGGAAACGGCGAGAACAGGCGAACGCATTCGCGCCGCCAGCGCGCTCGGCCGCGCCTATGTTGACGCGCAACTGAATGGCCTCGATCGTCGCGCCGCCGAGATGGCGATGACCTTCCTGCTGGACGATCCGTCGCCCAAAGTTCGCCTTGCCTTGGCCGAAGTCCTTTGCGGTTGCTCTTCCGTGCCGCGCGCCATCATTCTTGGTCTTGCCGGGGACCAGCCTGAAATTGCCTATCTCGTCGTTTCGCATTCTCCCGTCCTGACCGACGACGACCTGGTCGACCTCGCGGCTCGGGGAACGCTGGAGACCCGCGCGCTGATCGCGGCGCGCAGTTTCGTTTCGCGCGGGGTCGCCGCTGCGATCGCCGAAATCGGCGACGAAGACGAAATGCTGATCCTGCTCGAAAACCCCGGCGCTCTTCTGTCGCGCCGTTCGCTGAAGCGCATTGCCGAGCGTCTTGGCCATTCGGCTTCGGTTCGTGACCTGCTTCTTGCGCGCAACGACCTGCCGAGTGCCGCCCGCCACGCGCTTGTCGAAGAAGTCGGTGCAGCACTTGCCGCCTTCGGCCTCGTACAGGTGACGATTGGAGAAGGTCGCGTGCAGCGGGTCACCCGCGAAGCCTGCGATATCGCCGCCGTCGGCATGGTTGGAACGACGGCCGTCGAGGAGCTGCCGGACCTCGTCACGCATCTGCGCGAGACCGGCCGCCTGACGCCCGCCTTCCTGCTGCATGCGCTCGTGACCGGCCGTGCAGAGTTTTTCTCGGCCGCAATCGTCGACCTCTCCGGCGTCAGCGAAAAACGCGTGCGTTCCATCCTGTCCGGTGGGCGCGTCCACTCGATCCGTGCCCTGTTCGAAAGCGCCGGGCTCGGCCGCGACGTCAGCGAGACGTTTGCGACAGCGGTCCTCCTGTGGCGTCAGGACGGGCCGGGTTCAATCGGCGGCCACGCGACGGTCTCGGCAGAACTGCTCGTGCGCCTGCGACGTGGACGGGCAACATCGCCGACCGACGCAGCGATGATCGATCTGCTCGAGCGCCTGGCATTCGCCGAGGAACGCCAGTCGGCCCGTGACTACGCGGAACTTGCCGCACGCCAGGCCGCCTGATCGCGACCCGCTTTAGCGAGGAATGGACCCATGAACGCGAGGACCGCGACCGTTGCCGTGACCGGAATCGGCGGTTTTGTCGGACGGCACGTCGCGCTCGCCTTGCTGCGCGAAGGTTATCCTGTGCACGGCACGGTTCGCGCGCTCGGGCGCGCCGAGGAGATCGAGCGATCCATTCGCGCGGCCGGTGGTACGGATGCCGCGCGCCTGACGTTTGGAGAGGCGGATCTCCTGGAGGAGCGGGGCTGGGCTGAGGCCTTTGCCGAGGTTTCCTACGTCGTCCACACCGCCTCGCCATTTCCGGTTCGCTTGCCTGCCAATGAAGATGAGCTGATCGGGCCGGCCCGTGACGGCACGCTGCGTGTGCTCAGGGCAGCCCATGCGGCCGGTGCCAAACGCGTCGTGCTCACGTCGTCGGTCGCCGCGGTCATCTACGGGGCAGGGCGCGCGCCGTTTACGGAGGACGATTGGACCGATCCGCAGTCATCGCTTGCGACACCCTACTACCGCTCCAAGACCTTCGCCGAACGCGCGGCCTGGGACTATGCGGCTGACAGCGGCCTGGAGCTTGTGGTCATCAATCCCGGAATCGTCCTCGGGCCGGTTCTTGGCCATGAGATCGGCACATCCGTCGCCGTGGTGCGCAACCTGCTCAAGGGGAACTATCCCGCCTTGCCGAAGTTCGCCGTGCCGGTTGTCGACGTCCGCGACGTGGCGGATGCGCATGTGCAGGCCTTAAGCGTCGCCGCAGCGGCAGGCGAGCGTTTCCTGATTGCGGGAGAGGCGCTTTCCCTTGCGGATATCACGGCCATCCTCCGGCGCAGGTTCCCTGAACATGCGGGCAGGCTTCCGAGGTTCGTGCTGCCCAATTGGCTGGCAGGGCTTGCCGCCCCCTTCGATGCGGGCCTGCGCCTCATCGTGCGCGAACTCGGGCATGACCCCCGCATTTCCAACGAAAAGGCGCGCCGTGTTCTCGGGTGGCAGCCGCGCTCTGCCGAAGAGGCCGTCGTGGCCTCGGCGAACAGCCTGATTTCGGCCGGCCTCGTCTGAGGCGTGCTTGGCGCGTCAGTCGGTAAAGCGGCGCGCGACCCAGGAATAGCCATCTTCGACATAGCGCACCGGCTTCGTGACGATGGTCTTCAGCTTCTCCCGATCGGGGATGGCGCCCGACAGGAAAGCCAGCGTGCGTTTCGGCAATCCTTGCTCGGGTTCCGGCTCCGCTGCCGGAACGGGCAGCGCCTGGTTCTGCTGGGCGCCCGGTGGCGGCGCGGGGATTTCGGCGACGCTGGGCGCCGAGCTCTCGCATACCGCAACGACGACCGGATAGTTCGCATTGGAAAACTTCGGCAGTTGCGCGTTCGAAGCCGTGTCGCACTGCGCGATCGATGGCCAACTGCCGTTGACCGTCGAGATGTACTGGCATTGGCTGACGTCGTGGTCGCAGCCGAGAATGGTCATGACTATCAGCGCCGCTTGCATCGCATTCCCATCGTCTTTGCAGGTTGTGGTGGATCAACCTATGCCTGCATGATTCTCCTCGAAATAGGGCGATGCTGCCGGCAGCGCGGAACAAATTGTTTCAGCCTGTTAGGCGGATTGATGGGGAGGCATACGAGCCTGCGCCATTTGACGTATTGGTCCGGGCGTAGGCCGGCGGTAGTTTGGCGCAAAACCACGCCTGAATGAAAAGGACGACCGATTGCCTGCCGTAATCATAGCCCAGGAGACGCCGCGCCAAGCTGAAGTTCTGCGTCTCCTGGAACTCTCTGACGCCTACGCCGCCTCGCTCTACCCCGCCGAGAGCAATCACATGGTCGATCTGTCGAACCTGGAAAAGCCGGAGGTATCGTTCTTCGTCGCACGGCGTGGCGGCGATACCGTCGGCTGCTGCGCCCTGGTTGATGCCGGTGACGGGACTGCGGAAATCAAGCGCATGTTCGTCGATCCCGAGGCGAGGGGGCTGAGGGTCGGCAAGTTGTTGCTGCAGGCGCTGGAGGTGCGCGCGGCGCAACTCGGACTGGTGGCAATCCGCCTCGAAACAGGCATCTATCAGCCCGAAGCGATAGGCCTTTACAAGGCGGCCGGCTACGTCGAGCGCCCGCCGTTCGGGGGGTATCAGCCGGATCCGCTGAGCCTCTTCATGGAGAAGCCCGTTCACGTTGCGTAAGCTCGAGCGGCCTTCAAACCCTGAATACAGAAACGGCGGCCTGTGAGCCGCCGTTTCTGTATGGATTATTGTGATCCTGCTTGCCGGCAGAAAGCCGGCTCAGATGTCCAGGTTGTCCGCAAAGACAGCGCGCTCCTGGATGAAGCGGAAGCGGGCATCCGCCTTCGTGCCCATCAGGTTGTCGACCGCTTCGCGCGTGCCCTCGAAATCGACATCGTCGATCTCGACCTTGAGCAGCGTGCGGAACTTCGGATCCATCGTCGTTTCCTTGAGCTGCGCCGGCAGCATCTCGCCGAGACCTTTGAAGCGGCCGATCTCGACCTTGCCGCGACCGGCAAACTCGGTGCGCATCAGCTCCTCGCGGTGCGCGTCGTCGCGGGCATAGAGCGTCCTTGCGCCCTGGCTGATGCGATAGAGCGGCGGCACGGCGAGATAGAGGTGACCGCCGCGGATCAGTTCGGGCATCTCCTGGTAGAAGAAGGTAATCAGCAGCGAGGCGATATGTGCGCCGTCGACGTCGGCGTCGGTCATGACGACGATGCGCTCGTAGCGCAGATCCTCTTCCCGGTACTTGCTGCGGGTGCCGCAGCCAAGCGCCTGGATGAGGTCGGCAATCTGCTGGTTGGCGCCGAGCTTTTCTCGACCAGCGCTCGCCACGTTGAGGATCTTGCCGCGCAAGGGCAGGATCGCCTGGTTGGCGCGGTTGCGCGCCTGCTTCGCCGAGCCGCCTGCTGAGTCCCCTTCGACGATGAAGAGTTCGGCGCCTTCAGCGGTGTTCTGCGAGCAGTCGGCAAGCTTGCCGGGCAGGCGCAGCTTGCGCACGGCCGTCTTGCGGTTGACTTCCTTTTCCTTGCGCCGGCGCACGCGCTCCTCGGCGCGCTCGACCACCCAGTCGAGCAGCTTGTCGGCCTCGGCCGGATTGTCGGTAAGGTAATGGTCGAAGGGATCGCGCAGCGCATTTTCGACGATGCGTTGTGCTTCGACTGTCGCTAGCTTGTCCTTGGTCTGGCCGACGAATTCCGGTTCGCGGATGAACACGGACAGCATTCCGGCGGCCGAGATCATCACGTCATCGGTGGTGATGAGCGCTGCACGCTTGTTCTGCTTCAGCTCGGCATAGTTCTTCAGTCCCTTGGTCAGCGCGATGCGGAAGCCCGCCTCGTGTGTACCACCCTCAGGCGTCGGAATGGTGTTGCAGTAGGAATGAACCTGCTGGTCGCCGCCATACCAGGTGACCGCCCATTCTAGCGAACCGTGACCGTTGGCCTTCTCCGATTTGCCGGCGAAGATCTCGCGGGTAACGGTGAATTCCTTGCCGAGCGTCGCCGCCAGGTAGTCCTTCAGGCCGCCCGGGAAGTGGAAGACGGCCTTGTCCGGGATCTCCGAACCTTCCTGCAGCAATGACGGATCGCAGGACCAGCGGATCTCGACGCCACCGAAGAGATAGGCTTTCGAGCGCGCCATGCGGAAAAGCCGGCCGGGCTCGAAATGCGCGTGCGGTCCGAAAATATCCGGGTCCGGATGGAAGCGGACGCGCGTGCCGCGGCGATTGTGCACGTCGCCGAGTTCCTCGAGCCCGCCCTGCGGAATACCGCGGGAGAAGCGCTGGCGATAGAGCTTGCGATTGCGGGCGACCTCGACTTCGAGCGCGTCGGAGAGTGCGTTGACGACGGATACGCCGACGCCGTGCAGACCGCCCGAGGTCTCGTAGGCCTTGCCATCGAACTTGCCGCCGGCATGGAGCACCGTCATGACGACTTCGAGCGTCGACTTGCCGGGGAATTTCGGATGGTTTTCGACCGGGATGCCGCGGCCGTTGTCGGTGACTGTCAGGAACCCGTCCGCGTCGAGATGGACCTCGATGAAGTTCGCATGGCCGGCGACCGCTTCGTCCATCGAGTTGTCGATGACTTCGGCAAAGAGATGGTGCAGCGCCTTCTCGTCGGTGCCGCCGATATACATGCCCGGGCGACGACGGACCGGCTCAAGGCCCTCGAGCACCTCGATCGCCGACGCATCGTAATCGCTGCCATCGCTGCCTTTCGGGGCAGGGCGCGGCTCTTCGCGCGCGATGGGGGCTGCAGCCACGGCCGGCTTGGCGCTCGGCTGTACGGCCTTCGGTTGCTCGGGCATTGAGAAGAGGTCGCTGTTGTCGTCCATGGGGCCGTTCGGATCGTTCCTGTCGTTCGGGAATGCCAGAGGCCATAGCAAGCCCCAGGCTCTGCCGCCATCCCCCGGCGGTCGAATCACCTGAATTCTGCCAGACTCTCACAGGATACGCGAACAAAAGGAGAATTTCTGGCGCCGGCCGCCGATGATTTTTCGCACGAACGGCCGTGTTTCGGGCCAAGTGTTGCTTTGCGGTGCGGCCAATGGCAAGGCTTGCGGCGAAAGAGGGAGCCCGTCATTTGGCCGTGTCCACAGTTGTTTTTCCGTTTCGTGCCTGCCTGTTCGCCCTAGCCTTGGCAATTGCCGCCTCGTCGGCAGAGGCGCAGACGCTCAAGCCCTACAAGGACGATCTGTTCTCCTATGCCAAGGTGCTCGACCAGGAGGATGGTGGTGACGACCTGACGGTCGACTACCAGGAACTGCGGGATATCAACGAACGCGACGAAATCCCGGAACGCCGGGTGAAGCGCGCCTATGTGTCGCTTGGCGTGAAGAACGAGCAGGTCAATGAAACGCTCGATATCGGTGGCCGCGCGCTCGACGTGACCCGTGTCGGCCCCGATCGCGGCGCCAGCTTCTCGGTCATCTTCATCCATGGCCGCAGCGGCGACCGTCGGCTCGGTGCCAACGACTTTTCCTTCGGTGGAAACTTCAACCGGCTGAAGAACCTCGCCGTCGCCAATGGCGGCGTCTACTACGCCCCGAGCGTCCGCTCCTTCGATACGGCAGGTGCCGCCGATATCGCCGGCCTGGTTCGATACGCGTCCGAACGTTCCGGAGGCCGTCCGGTCGTGCTCGCCTGCGCCTCGATGGGAAGCTTCATCTGCTGGGGTGTCTCGCGCGACGCCTCCGCCGTCGCAGCACTCTCCGGCATGATGGTCATGGGCGGCGTCAGTGATCCGGACTTCACGAAAAGTGCCGCCTACAAGGCGAAGCTGCCGATGTTCTTCAGCCATGGAAGCCGTGACAGCGTCTATCCCGCCGAAGGCCAGAAGGCGCTCTATCGCTCTCTCAAGGCCAAGGGCTATCCGACGCGCTTCGTGCTTTTCGAAACCGGCTCGCACGGAACGCCGGTGCGCATGACCGACTGGCGCGATGCGCTGAACTGGATCGGCAGCCGCTAATGCATGTCGCGCAAAAGTGTGCAGCGGTTTTGCTGCAGCGACATGCATCAAAACAAGAGCCTAAGGCCTGGTGCGTGAATCTTCGTTCACGCGACAGGCGATAGGCGTCGCCCTGCTGCTGCGGATTTGTTAACCAGCCCGCCAATTTGCGAGCGAAACAAAGGCCTGCGTTTCCACTCTGGAAAGTTGAAGTCGTGATGATACCGGCAACTATGGCTGGGATGGACTTCATGGACGCGCGCACCGAGACACGGCACATTCCGCTGTGTGTGGATCTTGACGGCACTTTGCTGGCCGCCGACACCCTGTGGGAAGGGGCGGCGATCATCCTGCTGCGCAATCCGCTGATGCTGTTTCCGATGCTGGTCTGGCTGGCAAAAGGTAAGGCACGCCTGAAGCACGAAGTGGCCCTTAGATCCGGCCGCCGTGCGGAAGACTGGCCTTATCGGCAGGCCGTCATCGACCGGCTCATGGAGGAAAAGAAGAGCGGGCGAGAACTCGTGCTCGTGACCGGCGCAGCACCGTCCGTTGCAAACGACATTGCCGCCCATGTCGGCATGTTCTCCTCGGTCATGCATTCGACCGACGCGCTCAACCTGACGAGCAGCAACAAGCGCCGGGCGCTGGTAGAGCGGTACGGCGACGGCGCCTTCGACTACATGGGCAACAGCCGTGACGATATCGCCGTCTTTGAGGTGGCACGCCGCGCGATCGTGGTCTCGCCCGATGCGGCCGCGGAAAGATGGCGTCGCAACCATGATGCCGAACGGCTCGATACCGGCAAGGTCAGCGCGCTTGCGCCGATGAAGTCGATCCGCGTGCATCAATGGGCGAAGAACGTGCTCATCGGCGTGCCGATGATCCTCAACCACGAGGTACTGCACTTCGATGCGATCGTCAGCGTCATCATCGCCTTCTTTGCCTTCAGCTTCCTCGCATCCGCCGTCTACGTCATCAACGATCTTTCGGACCTTGCCAACGATCGCCGCCATGCGAAGAAACGTTACCGGCCGCTCGCGAGCGGCCAGATGTCCGTGCCGACAGCGCTGGTGCTTGCAGGCTGCCTCATCATCGCGTCCGTGGCGCTGACCGTTCTGTTGCCCTGGAAGTTTGCCGGGGTGCTCGCCTTCTACGCCTGCGCGACGACGGCCTATACCTTCGTGCTGAAGCGCAAGCTGCTCGTCGACGTGTTCACGCTCGCCGGCCTCTACACCACACGCATCGTCGCTGGCGCGGCCGCGACCGGCACGGAACTGTCCTTCTGGCTGGTGTCCTTTGCGATCTTCTTCTTCCTGAGCCTCGCGCTGGTGAAGCGTTACGTCGAGCTGCACGAATTCGAGGACAAGGACGGCGGCAACGTGCCGGGGCGTGGCTATCTCGCTGTCGACTTCGAGATGGTCGGCCAGGCCGGCGTTGCCTCCGCCTTCACCTCGGCCCTGGTTCTGGCGCTCTACGTGCACAGCAAGGAACTGCAGGAGATGTACACCACGCCCTGGGCGTTGTGGCCGCTCTGCCCGCTGGTGCTCTATATGTTGCTGCGCATTTGGATGCTTGCGCGCCGCGGCATGCTGCATGAGGATCCGGTCGTCTTCATCATGCGCGACTGGCGCAGCCAACTGACCATGCTGATCGGCGCGCTGCTGATCCTATTTGGAGCCATCGGGCCGCAATGACCCTGCAAGACCATGAAAGCTGGGGCCGCATCGACAATCGCGTGCGGCCTGGAATTTCGCCTGACGACTATGAAGACCGGCTCGGCAGCCTTGAGGCCGAAGGCTATCTGCCTTTCGGCAACGGACGCAGCTACGGCGACAGCTGCCACAACGATCGCGGTACGCTGATCGAAAGCAACCTTCACGGCCGGATACTCGCCTTCGATCCCGGCACCGGCATGATGACCTGCGAGGCGGGGGTGACGCTGCGCCAGGTGCTGGAACGGGCGATCGAGCATCGTTTCTTCCTGCCGGTGACGCCTGGCACGGCTTTTGTCACCGTTGGCGGCGCGGTCGCCAACGACGTGCACGGCAAGAACCATCACGCGCGCGGCACCTTCGGCAATCACGTGACGCGTTTCACGCTGCTGCGCTCGACCGGCGAACGGCTGACCTGCTCGCCGGTCGAAAACCCGGAACTCTACGCCGCGACCATCGGCGGTATGGGGCTGACCGGACTGATCCTCACCGTCGATATCCGGTTGATGAAGGTGCCGTCGCCGCATGTGCAGCAGCACGCGATCCGTTTCGAGAACCTGGACCAATATTTTGCCCTCGTCGACGGCGTCGATGCCGAGCATGAATACTCCGTCGCCTGGATCGACCAGCTCGCAAAGGGATCTCGAATGGGCAGGGGCGTGCTGCTCGCCGGCGATCATGCCGACGGTTCCTGCGAACTGCCCGACATCCCCAAGGGATTGAAGCTGTCCGTGCCGTTTTCGCCGCCGTTCAACCTCCTCAACCAGGCAACGCTCAAAGGCTTCAACGAGTATTACTTCCGCAAGGTGAAGCCGGGCGAGACGGTGACGACCGTTCCCTGGACGTCCTATTTCTATCCGCTGGATGCGATCGGCGCCTGGAACCGGCTCTATGGCCCGCGCGGGCTCTACCAGCATCAGAGCGTCTATCCCGCGGAAAACGCACCGGAGATCACGGCCAAGCTCATGGAAACCGCCCGCCAGGCCGGCCATGCGTCGTTTCTGACGATCCTGAAGCGTTTCGGCGACATCGGCTCCCGGGGCATCTTGTCCTTCCCGCGTCCCGGTTTTACTTTGACGCTGGACTTCGCCAATCAAGGTGAACGGACAGTAAAGCTGCTCGATGCGCTCGATCGCATCGTAGTCGAGGCCGGCGGTGCGATCAATCCGTACAAGGATGCCCGCATGAGCCCGCAAGTCTTTGAAAAATCTTTTCCTTTCTGGAGAAAGATCGAAACGTTGCGCGACCCTGCGCTGGTTTCGAACTTCTGGAAACGCACGGCTCTGGCTTTGCCAGAATGAGAATGCAGACAATTTTATTCAATTAAATGCGCAAACTTCACGGAATATCCGTCTCTTGCCCGTAAGTAGATTTTCGGGACTGGGAGTAAAACTATGAAATATATTCCATTCATTCTCTTTACCGTGCTCACCAACGCCGCCGCTCAGCTGATGCTGAAGCAGGGCATGATGACGCTCGGACCGATTTCGATGACTGCCGAAACCGCGATCGTCCGGCTGTTTCAGATCGTCTTCAACCCATGGGTCTTTGCCGGTCTTGCGACCTTCGTCATCTCGATGGCGTCGCATCTTTATGTGCTGTCGAAGGTCGAGCTTTCCTTTGCCTATCCGTTCCTGAGCCTCGCTTACGTTCTCGTTGCGGTCTTCGCCTATTTCGTCTTTCGCGAAGACCTCAATGCCTGGCGTATCGCCGGCATCGCGCTGATCTGCGCCGGAACCGTTCTTATCGCCCAGTCGGGCATCTCATCCAGCGCCGACGAGAAATCGGCTGATGCCGCCGGGGTGAGCACCGCAGAATTCGGGAGCAAGTCATGAAACACATCATCTTTGGTGGCGACGGCTTCGTTGGCCGTCATTTGGCGGAACGCCTCGTCAAGGAAGGCGAGGACGTCGTTGTCGCCGATATCGTCAAGTCCGACCTGCCGCACTACGGCCGCGTCCGCTTCGTCCATTGCGACGTCACCGATCTGGAAGCCGTCCAAAAGGTCGGCATCGGCGCCGACGACATGATCTACAACATGGCGGCCAAGATGCTGTCGCCGTTGCAGGTCCGCGCCAAGCGCTGGGAGTTCTTCTGGCCCGTCAATTATTACGGTGCCGAAAACATCATGAAGGGGATGGATACCGCCGGCGCATCACGCCTGGTGCAGTTCACCACCGACATGATCTATGGCCACACCGTCCAGTCGCCGCAAACCGAGACCCATCCGGCAAAGCCGCTCGGCGAATATGGCAAGTCGAAATGGGCAACCGAGCAGCTGGCCATGCAGTGGCGCAAGCAGGGCATGAACATTTCGATCTTCCGCCCGCGCCTGATCATCGGTCCCGGCCGTCTCGGCATCCTCGAGAAATTGTTCAAGCTGATCGACCTGAACCTGCCGGTGCCGATGATCGGCTCGGGCAAGGTGCCCTACCAGTTCATCTCGGTCTTCGATTGCGCCGAAGCTGCGCGCCTTGCCTGGAAGGGCGGCGTGCCGAACGAAGCGTACAATCTCGGCTCTGACAATCCGCCTTCGGTGCGGGAGTTGCTCGGCAACCTGATCAAGCACGCCGGCTCGAAGTCGTTCCTGCTGCCGACACCGGCCTTTGCGGTGAAGCAGACGCTGGCGCTGTTCGACCTGATCAACAAGCCGATCATGGATCCGGAGCAGTACCTGATCGCCGACGAAATGTGCGTGCGCGAGACCGGCAAGCTGAAGCGCGAGCTCGGCTGGCGCGCGGAGTTCAACGATGGCGACATGTTGATCGCCGCCTATGATGAATATCGGGCCAAGAAGATGGGCGCCGCAGTTCCTGCAACTGTCGCCGTGCCGGCCGAATGAGGGGAGAGATCATGCTGGACAGACCGAACCGTATTGCCGTTGCCGCCCCTTCGCTCGGTGGCGGCGTTGCCAGGCCCGATCTCATCACCGTCGAACAGGCGAAAGCCATGTCGATCGGCGACATCACCTCCGCGTTCAAGGAACACCTGAACCCGGGCCAGCTCCACTTCATGAAGCTGCTCGGCTTCCACAAGGTGAAGATCGAGAGCGCCGAGGGCATGTTCTACACCGACCAGAACGGCCGCCAGATCCTCGATTTCTTCGGCGGATTCGGCTCGCTCGCCTTCGGCCACAACCATCCGCGCATTCTGGAAGCCCGACAGAAATTCCAGGACGAAAAGCGCCACGAGATCGCGATCGCCTTCATGTCGCAATATGCAGCGGCGCTGGCGAAGAACATCGCGGCCTGCTCGCCGGGTGATCTCGACATGGTGTTCCTCGGCTCTTCCGGTTCGGAGGCCATGGAGGCTGCCGTCAAGCTTGCCGAACGTGCCGCCGGCCCGAAGCGGCCGAAGGTCGTCTATGCGGAGAATTCCTTCCACGGCAAGACCAAGGGCGTGCTCGCCATCACCGATGGCCAGCTTTACCGCGCCGACTTCAAGATCACGGACAACACCGTGCGCGTGCCCTTTGCCGATATCGACGCGGTGGAGAATGCCTTCAAGTCCGACCCGGAAATCGGCGTCATCGTGCTCGAAACCATCCAGGGCGGCGGCGGCATCATCCAGGCACCGGCGGAGTACTGGCAGAAGCTGCGTGCGCTCTGCGACAAATACGGCGTGCTCTGGGTCGCCGACGAAG
Source organism: Ensifer sp. Root558 (assembly GCF_001427045.1). Classification (NCBI taxonomy): domain Bacteria; kingdom Pseudomonadati; phylum Pseudomonadota; class Alphaproteobacteria; order Hyphomicrobiales; family Rhizobiaceae; genus Ensifer; species Ensifer sp. Root558. The sequence continues at coordinate 70,300 of NZ_LMGC01000035.1, forward strand.
TGCAGTGCGGCTATGGCCGCTCCGGCCGCTTCTATGCCTTCGAGCATTACGGCGTCGTGCCTGACGTGACGGCGCTCGCCAAGTCGCTGGGCGCCGGCAAGGCCGCCGTCGGCGCGATGATTGCCCGCCGTGAGGTCTACATGAAGGCTTACGGCACGCCGAAGACCGCCATGATCCATGCGATGGCCACGTTCGGCGGCATGGGCGAGGCCTGCGTCACGGCGATTGAAGGCATCAATGTGCTTTACGACGAGCACCTGATCGACCGCGCCGCCGACAGCGGCAACTATCTGCTCGAGCGTCTGCAGGCGCTGAAAGAGAAGTATCCGAAGATCATCAAGGACGTCCGCGGCAAGGGCTTGATGGTCGGCCTGGAATTCCAGGACTTCAGCCAGACGCTGCCGATGGTGCTGCGTCCTGTTGTCTCGATGCTCGACGACAAGCTCAAAGGCTCGCTCTCCGGCTTCATCGGCGCGCTGCTCCTGCGTGACTACGACGTGCTGGTGGCCTTCACCGAATACAATCGCAACGTCATCCGGCTCGAACCGCCGCTGATCTGCGAGCGCGGTCATGTCGACCAGTTCATCGCCGCCCTCGACGACCTGCTCGGCCGCGGCATCGTGCGGATCGTCAAGGATTTCGTCGGCAGCCAGATCGGTTGATCGAGAAGCCTATCGACTTGCAAAGGACAGGGGCGTTCAGCGCCTCTGCCCTTTGATGTTCATGTCGAACTCGACGACGTTGGAATAGATCGGCGTGCCGACATCCATGCCGTAGGGTGATCGGTGGATATTGCCGCGGATGTTGAAGGCGATCGAGCCGCGGTTCCAGTCAAGCAGCGTTACCGAGAAGCGCTCCTTTCTCGACGTGCCGCGCGCCGTCAGCGTTCCCTCGACCGCGGCCGTGTCCGGTCCGGTCTGTTTCACGGTCGTCGAATGGAATGTGACGGTGCTGAAGTTTGCGGTATCGAAGACGGCGCTCGACTTCAGGAAGTCCTCGATCCGCTTTTCTCCGGTTTTCACGCTCTCCGGGTAAAGCGTGAATTCGACCGTCGAATGGCCGACATCATTTCGGTCGATGCGGAAGTTGCCGGAAAACTTGGCGAAATCGCCGACAATGCCGCCGCCGCCCGCTTGCGCAACGGTGAAATGGATACGCGAAGCCGGCGTGATCCCGTAGTTGCCGGCAGCATCGGCAAGGTCCGGCGCGGCTGCCGTGGCGGGCGACGGAATGCTCCCGAGCGCCAGCAGCAGCGTGAAGGCAATGGCCTTTGTTGGTGATTGCGAGTGCAGTGTCATGGTTTCTTCCTTCCGGCGATAACCGGATCCGAACCAGCCGCTTGGGAGGAAGCGCGTTGGCGTGATCCGGTCTGAAGCATGCGGACGAGGACGTCGTCGCGGCGTGCGAAGTGATGGTAGAGGGCGGCCAGGACGTGAAGCGCGACGAAGCAGAGCAGGAGGTAGGCGAGCGTCATATGGACGAGCGTCCAGAGGTCTTCGGCCGCTTCCGATTTCGCCATCGGCAGGTGGGGGATGACGATCCAGTTGAAATAGAAGCTCGGTATGTTCAGCGTCGATGTCGAGGCCACCGCCCAGCCGGCAAGCGGAACGGCGAGCGCGAGGAGGATGAGCACCACATGGGTGGCGCTGGCTGCACGGCGCTCGAGCGCGTTGAGGCCTGCGGGCGGACGCGGACGAACCTCGACCAGGTGCCAGAGCGCGCGGATTGTCGCCAGACCGAGCGCGGTGAAACCGAGCGACTTGTGCCATTGGTAAAGCGAAAACTGCAGCACCGGATCGACGGGCGTTCGCCGCATGCTGAAGCCGAGGCCGAGTAGGGTGAGGATCAATGCCGCAATCGCCCAGTGAAGGACGATGGTGATCCACCCAAATCCGGCTTTGTCGTTGCGCAGCATGTTCGACCCCATGGTCGCTCGCCCGGCCGCTATTGGCTCGGCGACTGCGGTAAGACTCATGAGTTCGTGCTTTTATTCGCCTAGAATACCATAAAATTGCACTGAGATCTTGTTGATCTCGGCAAGCTATGGTCCATTTGCTGGTGGAGGGGACACGGAGGGGTTGTTCCTGGGAGCATGTGGACTGGCGTACATGACAAAGAAGAAAACGACACCAATGAACCCGCACGAGCGGGAAGCCTACGAACACGGCCGCGCGGGCATCCGGCTTGGAACCGAAGGCAACTATGGCGAAGCGGTCGACGCCTGGCGTCTGGCATCCAACATAGCCGATGTCCACCTCGCTTTCACGGACATGTATTATTGGGTCAAGAGCGGCTACGGCGCCGCCCTTTGCGATGCCGGGCACCATCGGGAGAGCATTGCCGTCTCCCTGCTTGCCCGTGAGTGGACGCTCGCGCGGCGCCAGCCGCTCTCGTCGCTTTCGATCGCGCGCGCTTATCTGGCGCTCGGCGAAGGCGAGGCGGCAGCACCCTATCTCCGCGAGGTTCACGCCCTGATCGGCGACGCGATCTTCGAGCAGTTCGACGAGGACGCTGAAGCCGACGTTCACGCGGCGATCGCCGGCTTGGAGAACGGCGGCAATCAGCCGACGGCCGGCCGCCCGAAGTGAAGGCAGGCGTATAGCCTAGTAACAGCGGTGCCGGAATCTGGCGAGATGCCGGCAGTTCTGACTTTGGCGTTTTCTCGCCATGATTTCATTTTATCCGCCGATTGCCCCTTTAACGGGTGATTCGAGGTCCGCCGGTCTGGTTTGGGCCTTTTTTTAACATTTTGATTTTTCTAAGGAGTTTCCCGTGAGTGAAACCGTATTGCCGTCCGATGCCGAAATTACCCTTCGGCGCATATCAGCCTTGACCGTCTGCGACGTCTGCGAACTCAGCGAGACGCTGAGCGACGAACAGCGCAACATGGTGGCGGACAACGGCACCTCGATCGCCGAGGCGCATTTTTCCGAGAATGCCTGGTTCCGTGGGGTCTATGCCGATGAGACGCTCATTGGCTTCATCATGCTGCACGAAGGATCCGACTGGGATGACGGCATCGATTGCCCGGGAGTCTATCTCTGGCGCTTCATGATCGCTCGGCCTTTCCAGGGCAAAGGGTATGGCAAGCAGGCGATTGCCCTTGTCGTGCGCGATCTGAAGGCGCGGGGCCTGCATGAGCTCTACACGAGTTACGGGCAGGGCCCTGGCAGCCCTGAGGGCTTTTACCAAGGCCTCGGCTTCAAGCCGACGGGCGAGTACTATGATGACGAGCTTGAGGCTGTGCTGAAATTCTAAGGGCGCCGGGATACGGGGAAAAAACCTCCCGTGTCTCTCCCAGATGTTCAAGAGTTGGAACATGAGTATTGATCTTCACGAGGCCAATCGCCTCTCGTGGAATGCCGCGACCGTCGCGCACAACAGTCACAAGGGCGACCAGGCCGCTTTCTTCCGCGCCGGCGGCTCCACGCTCTATCCGGAAGAGATCGAGTTGCTCGGCGATATCGCTGGGCTCGACGTCCTCCACCTGCAATGCAATTCCGGCCAGGATAGCCTGAGCCTGGCGCGGCGCGGCGCGAACGTGACCGGCGTCGATATCTCGGATGAGGCGATCGCCTTTGCCACACGGCTTTCGGCGGAAAGCGGCATCGCCGCCGTCTTCGAGCGGTCCGACCTGTTCGGCTGGTTCGACGACGCCCGCAAGGCCGGCCGCCGGTTCGATCGCGTCTTTGCTTCCTATGGTACCATTTGCTGGCTATCGAACCTCGGTGTCTGGGCGCGTGGCATTGCCGATGTGCTGAAGCCCGGCGGGCGTTTCGCCTTCGTTGAATTCCATCCCTTTGCGATGGTTTTCGATCAGGGCTGGAAGCCACACTACGACTACGCGCCCAAAGACCCGGTCGCGGAAGCGGGCGTCGGTGACTATGTCGCCGACTCGGGCGCAGGCCTTGCCCATGGCGGCTATCAGGAGGGCGTGGTGGGATTCGCCAATCCGCACCCGTCCTTCGAGTTCAACTGGGGTATCGCCGATGTTGTGCAGGCGCTGATCGACGCCGGGCTCCGGATGGAAGTCCTGAAGGAATACCCCTATGCCAATGGCTGGGTGGCGTTTGAAGGCATGCGCGACCTTGGCGGCGGGCGCATGGCGCCGCCGGCGGCCATGCCGAGCCTGCCGCTGATGTATGCGATTGTGGCCGCAAAGGTCGGGTCGACGGCGGAATATCGCGAGAAGGCAGGGCGTCCTTCGTCATGATGCTGGCGACGCGCAACGCCTGATGGCGGGGCAGGGCAACCGGCCCCGCGGCCCATGAATAATCGCCGGCGGTGCTTTTATTTGCCGGCTGCATTTGCTAGGCCGCTTCCGGAGAAAAGTACCCGGAGGAAATAGCATGACGCCCGATATCCGCCCGCTCGTCGCCGGCAACTGGAAGATGAACGGAACCCGCGCTTCGCTCGATCAGATCAAGGCGATGGCCGAAGGGGTCAAGGGCGAACTCTCCGCCAAGGTCGAAACGTTGATCTGCCCGCCGGCAACGTTGCTCTACGTGGCGACGGCGCTTTGCGACGACAGCCCGCTGCTGATCGGCGCGCAGGACTGCCACCAGAAGCAGTCGGGCGCCCACACTGGCGACCTTTCCGCCGAAATGATCGCCGATTGCTTCGGCACCCACGTCATTGTCGGCCATTCCGAGCGCCGCACCGATCATGCCGAAAGCGATGCGCTGGTACGCGCAAAGACGGAAGCGGCCCATTCGGCCGAACTCGTCGCGATCGTGTGCATCGGCGAGACCGGTGATGAGCGCAAGGCCGGCAAGACGCTCGATGTTTTGAAGCGCCAGCTCGCCGAAAGCCTGCCGGATGCAGCAACCGCGGAAAACACCGTGATTGCCTATGAGCCCGTCTGGGCGATTGGCACCGGCCTGACGCCGACGGCCACGGATGTCGAGGAAGCCCACGCCTTCATGCGCAAGGAGCTGATCGCACGCTTTGCCGACGCCGGCGCCAAGATGCGCATCCTCTATGGCGGCTCGGTCAAGCCGTCCAATGCGAAGGAATTGATGGGCGTTGCCAATGTCGACGGCGCACTGATCGGTGGCGCAAGCTTGAAAGCCGAAGACTTCCTCGCCATCTACCGGGCTTATGAAGAATTGACGGCCTGATCGCCCGGGTTACCGGGCAGGGGCTTTTAATGGCGCACGGCATGGTATAAAGAGGCGCGAAAATTGCGCCCGGCCATGCCGAGTTTGCGCAGGGTTTGATTCGTGTGCCCCAAGGGCAGGACTGGAAGCTGATGCAGACCGTACTACTCGTCATCTATCTCATGGTCGTCGTCGCCCTGATCGGCGTCGTACTCATTCAGCGTTCCGAAGGCGGTGGCCTGGGCATCGGCGGCGGCTCGGGCTTCATGTCCGCGCGCGGCACGGCCAATGCGCTGACCCGCACGACGGCGATCCTTGCCGCGCTCTTCTTCGTCCTGGCGCTCGGCATGGGCATTCTCGCGCGTTACCAGCCGCAGGCGACCGACATCCTCGACCGTATCCCGGGCACCAGCTCGAACGGCGGTGGCGTTCTCAATTCGCTCGGTGGCGGCGCTCCGGCTCCGGCTGGCGGTGCGACTGGACAGCAGCCGGCAACCGGCAACGCCGCTCCGGCCGACAATGGCGTTCCCTCGACGACCGCACCGGCAACGACGGGCGAAGCCCCGGCCGGCGGCGCAACGACCCCGGCGCCCGCCGCTGGCGCCAACAGCAATACGGGATCGCAAGTTCCCAGCGGCCAATAAGGTCGCAATTCTGAAGAACCCGCCGGCGGATGTTTCATCCGCCGGTTTTGTTTTGTGTGAAATCTGCCTCCATCCCAAGACGAAAAGTTCTGGAACATGAATTTTTCGGTGGCGGAATCATTTGTTAAAAGGTATCCGGTGACTCCCATGGCGCGATATGTATTCATCACAGGCGGCGTGGTTTCCTCCCTCGGAAAAGGCATCGCTGCAGCGGCTCTCGGAGCACTGCTGCAGGCGCGTGGCTACCGGGTGAGACTGCGCAAGCTCGACCCCTATCTCAACGTTGACCCGGGCACCATGAGCCCGACCCAGCACGGTGAGGTTTTCGTAACCGACGATGGCGCGGAGACAGATCTCGATCTCGGCCACTATGAACGCTTCACAGGGCGTTCGGCGACGAAGACCGACAACATCACCACGGGCCGGATCTATAAGAACATCATCGACAAGGAACGTCGCGGCGACTATCTCGGCGCAACCGTTCAGGTGATCCCGCACGTTACCAACGAAATCAAGAACTTCGTCACCGAAGGCAACGACGACTACGACTTCGTTCTCTGCGAAATCGGCGGCACCGTCGGCGACATCGAGGCGATGCCCTTCATGGAGGCGATCCGCCAGCTCGGCAACGACCTGCCGCGTGGCACCGCCGTCTACGTCCATCTCACTCTGATGCCCTATATCCCGGCTGCCGGCGAACTGAAGACCAAGCCGACGCAGCATTCCGTCAAGGAACTGCAGGCCCTCGGCATCCACCCTGATATCCTCCTCGTTCGTGCGGACCGCGAAATTCCGGAGGCCGAGCGTCGCAAGCTCTCGCTCTTCTGTAACGTCCGCCAGTCGGCAGTCATCCAGGCGCTCGACGTTGCCTCGATCTACGACGTTCCGATCGCCTACCACAAGGAAGGCCTCGACAACGAAGTGCTGGCAGCCTTCGGCATCGAACCGGCGCCGAAGCCGCGCATGGACGCCTGGGAACGGGTTGCCGATCGCATCCGCACGCCGGAAGGCGAAGTCACGATCGCGATCGTCGGCAAGTACACCGGCCTCAAGGATGCCTACAAGTCGCTGATCGAAGCGCTTTACCATGGTGGCATCGCCAACCGGGTGAAGGTCAAGCTCGAGTGGATCGAATCGGAAGTCTTCGAGAAGGAAGACGCAGCGCCCTACCTTGAAAAGGTACACGGCATCCTCGTTCCCGGCGGTTTCGGCGAACGCGGTTCGGAGGGCAAGATCAACGCGGCGCGCTTTGCCCGCGAGCGCAAGGTGCCGTATTTTGGCATCTGCTTCGGCATGCAGATGGCTGTCGTTGAAGCTGCCCGCAACCTCGCCGGCATCGAGAAGGCGTCCTCCACCGAGTTCGGTCCGACCAAGGAACCGGTCGTTGGTCTGATGACCGAGTGGGTGAAGGGCAACGAACTCGAGAAGCGTTCCGCATCGGGTGATCTCGGTGGCACGATGCGGCTTGGCGCCTATCGCGCATCGTTGAAGGCCGACACCAAGATTGCCGAGATCTACGGTTCGACCGAGATCTTTGAGCGTCACCGCCACCGCTACGAAGTCAACGTTGACTACAAGGATCGGCTTGAGTCCTGCGGTCTGGTGTTTTCGGGCATGTCGCCGGACGGCATCCTGCCGGAGACGGTCGAGTATCCGGATCATCCGTGGTTCATCGGCGTTCAGTACCACCCGGAACTGAAGTCGCGTCCGCTCGATCCGCATCCGCTGTTTGGAAGCTTCATCGAAGCTGCACTGGAACAGTCGCGTCTCGTTTGAGGCGCACAGGAAAGACAAGCAAAAGGCCGGTCGCAAGACCGGCCTTTTTCATTTCTGCCGTTGCGCTGCGGCCGAGCTGCGACGCCTGGAGCCACTAACTGCGACGGGCGATGTGGTAGCTATAGAGCGCTGCAATTGCGACCGGCAGCAGCAGCGCGGCGATCGTCGCTGCGGCAAGCGCTGGACCGGTGCTCATGACGAGGGCCAGCAGCGCCAGGGTGATACCGGCGCAGACCATCAGCAGGCCCGCAAGCCGGTGCGTTGCCCGCCAGTTGGCGTTATCGGCGAGCGTCCACGGCAGCCGAATGCCGGCAAGGCCGTTCGGCTGCGATTTCGGCAGGACGTTGCCGACGACGATCGACAGAAGTCCGAGGCCGAAGGCGATCACGCGCGTCATCGAGAGGTCGCCGCCAAGCCCGATCAGCACGATCACAGTTTGAATGGCGGCAAAGAGCGCGAGGATCGCCGGGAGGGTGACTTCGGCGATATGCCGGCCCGCCTGAAGCTCGGCCTGTGGTGCGAACCGACCGACGACGAACGAGAATGCGGCAAGCACGGCGACCGCCACAGGCGCCAGCGCTAGCGCCCGGTTACGCGGCCAGAAGGCATCGGCCGTGCCGTCAACACCCCAATGGATCGGAAGCAGCGCCTCGGCGGGGATTGCGAGATAGCCGACGAGCGTCGCGGAAAAAAGTATGCCGCCAGCGACCAGCGCGATCGGGGAACGCAAAAGCAAGGTCATGGTGCTTGATCCCTTGTGCTGAGGAGACCGCCGAGCGCCTCTTCGAGAATGGACATGTTGAGGTGGTAGATGAGGCTCGTGCCGCGCCGCTCGACCGCGACGAGTTCTGCCTCGCGCAGCTTGTTGAAATGCACGGAAAGCGTCGGCTTGGTCAGGTCGAAATGCTCGGCGAGTTCGCCGGCGCTCATCGGCCCGGCCTTCAACAGTGCCAGGATCTGCCGCCGCACGGGATGAGAAAGCGCCTCGAAAACCCTGTTGATCCGCATCGTCTCCGCTCGCTTGTTGTCTCAATATTTAGACAAACATCTAATTAGAGTCAAAGCGAAATAGTGCCGAACTGCGTCTCAAGCCAGGAAGCGAAAATGCCCAGCGCCGAAGGCGCCGGGCAGCATTGGTTGCGGGAATTGGCTGGTGTCCGTCAGCGCGCCTCCGCCGGGCGGCGCCACTGCGGCACGCGGCCGATGGTGATGAAGCGCAGGATCCATTCGAGCGGGCCATAGGCGAAACGGGCCATCCACCAGTGGCTGATGAAGAGCTGGGCGGCAAAGATCGCAAGCGCGATCAGCACGCTTGCCAAAGGCGCGACCTGGCCGATGAGACCAAGGCCGTAACCATGGAAGATCAGCGCCGCGATCAGCGACTGCAGCAGATAGTTGGACAGCGCCATGCGGCCGGCAGGCGCCAGCAGGTTGCGCAGGCTGTGGCCGGTTTCGGATCCGAAGAGCAGCATCATGGCGCCGACATAGGCGCCGGTGAGAAGCGGGCCGGTGGCGAGCCCGATCGAAAGCGCGATGACCGCGATTGGCGATTCGGGCATCTCGACGCTGACATAGGCATAGATGACGGCGCCAGGCAGGCCGATCCAGAGACCGGTACGAACGAGGCGCTGGAACAACGCCGTGTTCTCCTCCGGCCGCGCCAAGGTCTTGCGACGCCCGGCGATCAGGCCGAGCAGGAACATCGCCAGCGCGCACGGCGCTTGCAGCAGGACGAGGATGATCCAGACCGAGTTGAGCTCCGTAAGGTGCTGACCGATGACGGCTTGCCAGTCGCCTTGGAAGGCAAGCTCGGCCGCCTCCGCGGCGGAAAGAATGGCAGACCGATCGAGCGGTACCGGATCCAGCGTGATGAGGATGCCGAGTGTGCCCCAGACCACTGCAAGGATAAGGACCAGCCATTTCGCCAGGCGGAAGAGGGCCCCATCGCTGCGGTTTTTGAGCATCAGGAGGACGATGCCAAGCACCGCGTAGGTGGTGAGAATATCGCCATGGAAAAGCAGGACCGCATGGGCAAGCCCGATCAGCCAGAGGCCCATCTGTCGGCGCAGGAGCCTGGGAACGAAGGCCTCGCCGGATTTTTCCGCCGAACGCATCTGCAGGGTGAAGCTGTAGCCGAACAGGAACGAGAAGAGCAGGTAGAATTTCATTTCGAAGAACAGGGCGATCACGAAATGCACGCTGCGATCGAGGATGCCGCCGAAGGCGGGGTCGGAAATTTCCAGCCCGTAGAAGGCGGAGGCGAAGGCCATGATGTTGACAAGGAGGATGCCGAGCAAGGCAAAGCCACGCAATGCATCGACGTCGTCGATGCGGTCTGGGGTACTCATTCGTGTTCTCCGTTACGGGAGGCGCTATAAATTTGCGCCGTAACCGATTGAAAAAGTTTGCTTTCAGGAAGCTGCGACCATGTGCCTGATCCCCGCCGATCTTGGTGCGCGAGAGCATTCGTTCATCGCCGATGCTCGTAGCATTTAATAAATAGACTAATCTATCTAATAATTGGCATGAACATACGTCAAGAGGGCCGCGCGATGTTGCTGCGGCCTCGTTCATGATGCGTGAAGAGGGTGTTTAGCCTTTGTGGGGAGCGTTTTGCCGAAGCCAGGCAATCTGGCGACGAGCGCGCAGCAGGGCCGTAAGCGCAGCCCCAGTCGAGATCGCAAGGAGCGCGATCCACAGCAGTTCGCCATCGCCGAGCCAGAGGCCTTCGAAGGCGGACACCACGGCGGCCAGCGTCATCGTCGCCATGCGGTGTTGTTTGGCCATCGGGCCGGAGAAATCGCCCGGCGCGCCATTGGCACGGCCGAGCTCGCGCACGTAGGCGGTCAGCACGCCGAAGGTGGCCGCGGCAAAACCGAGAGCCGGCACGCCGATGGCAAATCCGGCGCCGACGAAGATGAAGATGTCGGCGATGCGATCGGGAAACTCGTTCCAGAAGGGACCATCGGCCTCGCCCTTGCCACCCTCGACGGCGACCATGCCATCGAAAAGGTTGCAGAGCAGGCGCAACTGGCAGAAGAGCGCGGCGGCGATGAACAGGCTCGCCCTTACGCCGTCCTCGCTTTCGCCCGTGAGCCAGAAGGAAAGGCCGGCAAGGGCGGCCGCCAGCATGCTTGCCTGCGAGATCCGGTTTGGCGTGAGGTTCATCGATGCCAGGCGGCGCGCAGTGGCCTGCGCCCAGCGGGTGTTGCGGCTTGCGAGCGGCCTGCGGTCACCGGTCTCGGTCATGTTCGCCTCGGCTGATGGAATAGTTGTAGATGGCGGCGTAGGTGGTCGAAACCGTGAGCGGCAGCGCAATCGTTTTCAGGATCTCGGGCGTGCCGCTGGCGGCATGGATCGCGACCAGAATTGCAGACGAGCCGAGGCACGCGAAGAGCGGTGGCAGAACCAGGCGCCTGGCGCCGTTGAACCGCCTGGAAAGCGCATCGATCGCCGTCTTGAGGTAGAGGGTAAGCAGCGCCGAAAGCGTTCCCTGGACGAGGCCGGCAACAAGCGGCTTGGGCATGGGGTGATGGCGGTTGGCGAAAAGCGCCCAGCCGCCCATGGCGAAAAAGGCGAAGGCCACATGTACGACCCCGCTTGATGCCAGCCCCTTCAGTTTCGCGCTCATGTCAGCGACCACCAGTAGCGCGTCAGGTGGAAGAAGATCGGCGCGGAGAAGACGACGGAATCGAGCCGGTCGATCAGCCCGCCATGGCCTTCGATCAGATGGCCCCAGTCCTTGACGCCGCGGTCCCGCTTGATCGCCGACATCACGAGCCCGCCGAAGAATCCCATCAGGGTTATGATGAGCGACATCAACGCGGCTTGCGCCGGGGTGAACGGGGTAATCCACCAGAGCGAGGCGCCGATCAGCGTTGCGCTCGCAACGCCGCCGACGAAACCCTCGACCGTTTTCGACGGCGAAAGGGTTGGCGCGATCTTGGTTTTGCCGAAGAGCTTGCCCCAGACATATTGCAGCACGTCGCTCGACTGAACGACGATGACGAGGAAGGCGATGAGAAGCACGTTGCGTCCCTCATAGCCCGGAATCTGCAGCGTTAGCAGCGCCGGCACGTGCGAGGCGCAGAAGACGCAGATCATCAACGCCCATTGCACCTCGGAGATCCGGACCAGGAAGTCGCGCGTGTCGCCGCGAAGAACCGCAACGATCGGCATCAGCAGGAAGGCGTAGACCGGCACGAAGATCGAATAGATGCCGTATTGCTCGGCCCAGAGCAGGAAGTAGTTGATCGGCAGGACGACGAAGAAGGCGCCTGCGATCGCCCAGTGGTCGCCGCGCCGCGTGTTGATGAGCGTGATGAACTCGCGCAGCGCCGCAAACGAGCAGAAGGCAAAGAGCAGGAGCACGCCGACCCGTCCGGCAACGAAGGCGATGGCGATCAGCACTACCATTGCCCACCACGCCTTGATGCGGGCGTTGAGGTTCTCGATCGAGCCGTTCGACCCGTCAGGCGACAGCTTCTGCTTGAGCATGTAGCCGACGCTTGACGCCAGCACGAGAACGCCGCCGACGCCGAAGAGCAGCTTGAGCATGTCCAGGCTGGCCGCGCTCATGCGCCGTCATCCGTCGATGAAGGCGCGAGCGAAAGCAGGGCGGTCTCGGCGCGAGCGATGAACTCTTCCTTCGTCTCCTGCGCCTTGAGGCGCATCGGTTCGCCGAAATTGACGGTGCAGATGAGCGGGATCGGCACGAACTCCCCCTTGGGCATGACGCGGTTGAGATTGTTGATCCAGACGGGAACCAGCGCCACGTCCGGGCGCTTGCAGGCGAGGTGATAGAGCCCGCTCTTGAACGGCAGCAGTCGCGCTTCGGTCTGGTTGCGCGTTCCCTCGGGAAAGAGAATGAGCGACGATCCGTCGTTGAGCACGGCCGTCATCTGCTCGACCGGGTCCTGCGTGCGCGCATCCGGGTCGCGCTCGATCAGCACCGCGTCGAAGACGTCGCGGCCGATGAAGGTCGAAAGCTTCGATTTCAGCCAGTATTCGGCACCTGCGACCGGCCGCGCGCGTTCCCTGAGCCAGGGCGGCAAGACCGCCCAGATCAGCACGAAATCGCCGTGGCTGGAGTGGTTGGCGAAATAGATGCTCTGCTTCGGCGGCAGGCCGGTCTCATGCCAGAGGGCGCGCGCCGCCGTCAGCGCCCGCGCAAACATCATGATGGCGATGGAAGCCAGCTTGGCCATCATCTCGCGCATCATGTGGGTTTGTGCCCGGTTGGGAGCCGAGTCAGTGTGCCGAAGCGCCCCTTGGCGTGACTCGGCCGTGCCCGGATGCGTTTCTTGTCTTGCGACTCAATAATCAAATGCTGCCCCTCAGCCTGCTGCCCGGCATAACTCCAGGCTGCAATGACGAATTTTACGCAATTGTGACGGCTTCTCAAGCGGTTGAAATCATGCGCAACATGATAACGCGCAGACCATGCCGGATATTCGTTCGCCGACACCATGACGGAGAAACCATTGCGGCGGCACGTCGCAGCCGTGGGCCTCCGTTCGCGTTGACCATCCGCAACTTAGCCGCTAGCTTGCGGCTTCCAGTAAGGGGAGCGTCGTCCAATGCGCCAGTAATGCCCGGTGAAAACCGAATCGCCTCAACTTCGCTTGCGAAGAAGATGGACGATGGCATTGCTGCGATCCGCATCGACGGACGAACGCTAGGGCATTTCTGCCTGCGATCTCCATTCGCCTTCGTGAGCGGTCACATCAGGACAAGTTCCAGGGACCGAACATGCAAGACATTTCCTCCTCCAATCTCGATATCATCGATCACAATCGCCAGGCGTGGGACAGGCAGGCAAGCCAGGACTGCGAATGGTCCCGCCCGGTCACACGCGAGATGATCGCCGACGCCCGCAAAGGGCAGTGGCAGGCGCGGCTGACGCCCGGCGATCTGCCTGAGGGCTGGTTGCCCGACGTCAAGGGCAAGAAGATCCTCTGCCTGGCGTCCGCCGGCGGGCAGCAGGCGCCGACCCTGGCCGCCGCCGGTGCGGACGTTACGGTCTTCGACCTCTCCGAGGGACAGCTCGAACAGGATCGGCGCGTCGCCGAACGCGAAGGGCTTTCGCTTTTGACCGTGCAGGGCGACATGCGGGACCTCGCGACCTTTGCGGACGAAACCTTCGACATCGTCTTTCATCCGATCTCGAACCTCTATGTTCCCGACATCCAGCCGGTCTGGCGGGAGTGCCACCGGGTGCTGAAGACCGGCGGTCGGCTGCTTTCGAGCTTCTACAATCCGATCGTTTTCGTCGGCGACCGCGATCCGGCCCATGCGGAAAAGGGCCTTATCCGCCCGGCTTACCGGCTCCCCTTTGCCGAGGTGGAGCATCTCGCGCCCGATGTCGTGCAGGCCAAGGTCGATCGGGGCGAGGCCCTGGTCTTCGGACACAGCCTTTCTGCGCAGATCGAGGGGCAGCTGAAGGTCGGTTTCCTGTTGGCCGGCTTTCACGAGGATTGGCAGCCGTCGGCTCGTTTCCTGATCGACAGGTTCGTGCCGACTTTCATCGCCACCTTTGCCATCAAGAGCGATCTTCATCCCTGATGCGGCAGGCCCGGCGCTCTGTTCGGGCCCGCAAGCTCGCACGCAACGAGGGCAGTCGCAGCGGCCGGAAGGCGCTGCGGTTGCCGATCCCGGCTTCCGCACCGCCTTTTTTAACTCGCGTTACTGTTACGTACTCGCCAACGCATCGGTTTCGTACTTTCCTGTCGTCAGCGAAACTGGAAAGGGGTCAATCCATATGCGCTTCATCGCTTTGTTGTTCGTGCCTTTGGCGGTTGCCGTGCTGGGGCTTTCGGGTTGTGCCTCGACGTCCTCGACCAATACATCCTACACGCAGCCCCAGACGTTCGCCCCCGGTCTCGGTGCGGGGAACACGGCGAACGCCACGACGGCGCCGGGCTACTACTGACCTTCCGGCGGTTCGTCTCCCGCTGACAGGCATAATCCGCGGCGGGCGCAGCCGGCCGCGGACGGCTCACTTTGCGGCAACGGCCCGAACCCGGATGGCCGATCCGGCCCCTGGCGGTGACCCGGCTTGCATTCGCCGGCCAAAAGTTGCAAACAGCGGCGAACCATCAGGGAACACGCCATGAGCCTCTCCAAGCGCACCACCCGCCCGCTCGATCACCTCGTGCTGCCGGTGGATACGCTTACCCAGGCGCGGCGTCGGCTTTCCAATCTCGGCTTCACCGTCGCCGACGATGCCCGCCATCCGTTCGGCACCGAAAATGCCTGCGTCTTCTTTGCCGACGGCACCTATCTCGAACCGCTAGCCATAGCGTCCCGCGAGGAGTGCGAGGCGGCGGCACTCGACGGCAACGCCTTTGTGGCGCGTGATCAGGCGTTTCGTTTCCGCCAGGGACCGGAAGGCCTCTCGGCGCTGGTCTTCGGCACCGAGGATGCGGCGAGCGACCACATTCGTTTTAGGGCGCGGGGCATCTCCGGCGGTGACATGCTGGAGTTTTCCCGGCCGATGAAGTTGCCGGATGGCCGCGAAGGACTGGGCTCGTTCCGTCTTGCCTTTGCGGCCGACCTGCGCGCGCCGGATCTCTTTCTTTTCAGCTGTCAGCGCGTTCGCGCACTCCCCACCGATCGGGCGGCGCTGGAGCGACACGACAACGGCGTGATCGGCATAAGCGAAGTGGTGCTGTCGGAAGCCAATCCGACTGATTTCCAGTATCTGCTGCAGGAAGCGGTCGATGAGCGCGAGGTTTCGGCGCATTCCTTCGGCATGGATGTCGCGACCACCAACGCCAAGATCTCGGTGCTGAACGCCGCCGGCATGGAAGCCTTCTTCGGTCGCTCGGTGCGCGGTGCCGAACGGGGCCTTCGCGGACGGGCGGTCGTCTTCCGTGTTGCCGATCTCGAGGCAACGCGGGCGCTCTTTGCCGAGAACGATATCGAATTTGCAGAAATGGGCGGGCGCCTCATTGTCCCCGAAATGCCGGGGCAAGGGGTGATCTTCGCGTTTGGAGCTTGATGATGAAAACCAATGCCAGAGTCGTTGTCGGTGAGGGCGCCCGTCAGGTCGCCTTCGCACAGACCGAGAAGTTGTCGCTGATCGCCGGCCCCTGCCAGATGGAGAGCCGTGAACACGCCTTCATGATGGCGGGCGCGCTCTCAGAACTCTGCAACAAGCTCGGCCTCGGCCTCGTCTACAAGTCCTCCTTCGACAAGGCCAACCGCACCTCCCTTTCGGGCAAGCGTGGCATCGGTCTCGACAAGGCGATGGAAATCTTCGCCGACCTGAAAAGGGAATTCGGCTTTCCGGTTCTGACCGACGTGCACACCGAAGAGCAATGTGCTCTGGTCGCGCCGACGGTCGATATCCTGCAGATCCCGGCCTTCCTGTCGCGCCAGACCGATCTTCTGGTCGCAGCCGCCAAGACCGGCCGCGCGATCAACGTCAAGAAGGGCCAGTTCCTGGCGCCCTGGGATATGAAGAACGTGTTGGCGAAGTTCACCGAGAGCGGCAACCCCAATGTCATGCTCTGCGAGCGTGGCGCTTCCTTCGGCTACAACACGCTGGTCTCCGACATGCGCTCGCTGCCGATCATGGCTTCGCTCGGCGCGCCGGTCGTCTTTGATGCGACCCATTCGGTTCAGCAGCCGGGCGGGCAGGGCGGCTCTTCGGGCGGTCAACGAGAATTTGTCGAGACCCTGGCGCGTGCGGCCGTGGCGGTTGGCGTCGCAGGTGTGTTTGTCGAGACGCACGAAGACCCGGACAACGCACCCTCGGACGGCCCGAACATGGTGCATCTGAAGGATATGCCGAGGCTGCTCGAAAAGCTGCTGGCTTTCGACGCGATCGCCAAGGGCTGAGACCCGCGCGACGCTTCGTGAAATTTTCATGAACCGCAATGGCGCGGTTGTTTTTGCATATTGCGCGCCATTGTAATTTCGAGGCCTTGGCGTATGACAGGCCCCGACCACCCACCGTCCTCAACAGGGAAGAGATCATGACTGCAATCATCGACATCATCGGCCGAGAAATTCTGGACAGCCGCGGCAACCCGACCGTCGAGGTCGACGTGTACCTGGAAGACGGAAGCTTCGGCCGCGCGGCAGTCCCGTCGGGCGCCTCGACCGGTGCCCATGAGGCTGTTGAGCTGCGCGATGGTGGTACGCGTTACCTCGGCAAGGGCGTTGAACGTGCCGTCGAAGCCGTCAACGGCGAGATCTTCGAAGCGATCGGCGGTCTCGATGCCGAGAACCAGATCCAGATCGACAAGACCATGATCGAGCTCGACGGCACGGCGAACAAGTCGCGCCTCGGCGCCAACGCCATTCTCGGCGTTTCGCTTGCCGTTTCCAAGGCTGCCGCCGAAGCTGCCGGCCTGCCGCTCTACCGTTACGTCGGTGGTCCGAACGCCCACGTGCTCCCGGTTCCGATGATGAACATCATCAACGGTGGCGCGCACGCCGACAACCCGATCGACTTCCAGGAGTTCATGATCGTTCCGGTTGGCGCCGACACGATGCGTGATGCTGTTCGCATGGGCTCGGAAGTGTTCCACACGCTGAAGAAGCAGCTTGCAGCCGACGGCCACAACACCAATGTCGGCGACGAAGGCGGCTTCGCGCCGGGTCTCGCTTCGGCCCCGGCAGCGCTCGACTTCATCATGAAGTCGATCGAGAAGGCTGGCTACAAGCCGGGCGAAGACATGTTCATCGCGCTCGATTGCGCAGCGACCGAATTCTTCAAGGACGGCAAGTACGTACTCGAAGGCGAAGGCCGCACGCTGGAGCCGGGCGCAATGGCTGAATATCTTGCCGAACTCGCCGCCAAGTACCCGATCTTCTCGATCGAAGACGGCATGGCCGAAGACGACTGGGACGGCTGGAAGGCTGTGACCGATCTCATCGGCAACAAGTGCCAGCTCGTCGGGGACGACCTGTTCGTCACCAACTCGGCCCGCCTGCGCGACGGCATCAAGATGGGTGTCGCCAACTCGATCCTCGTCAAGGTCAACCAGATCGGCTCGCTGTCGGAAACGCTCGACGCCGTCGAGACCGCACACAAGGCGCGCTACACCGCCGTCATGTCGCACCGTTCGGGCGAAACCGAAGATGCGACGATCGCCGATCTCGCGGTTGCCACCAACTGCGGCCAGATCAAGACCGGCTCGCTTGCCCGTTCGGACCGGCTCGCAAAGTACAACCAGCTGATCCGCATCGAAGAGCAGCTTGGCCCGCAGGCCAAGTACGCCGGCCGTTCGATCCTGCGCGGTTGATCGCCGCCTGATTTTTGTCTGAAAACTGAGCCCGCCCACACAGCCCCGTGTGGGCGGGTTTCTATTTTCCTGCCGTTCATGGTCAACGGTCGGTTAATCAATCGACGCTAATCTGATTGCCGTACTGCGTATCAGGGCGGGAATGCATGTGGACACGGCATCATAAGAAACGGAAACTGGGTCGGCTGGTGATGCCGCTGATCGCGGTCGCCTTTCTCTCCTACTTCGGCTATCATTCCATTCACGGCGGCTATGGCCTGAAGGCGACCGAGCAATTCGATCGTCAGATCGTCGAGCGGCAGGCGCGGCTGGATAAGCTCACGAAGCAGCGAATGATCCTCGAAAAGGAGGTTCAGCTGATGAGTGATGGGTCGCTGGAACGGGACATGCTGGATGAAAAGGCTCGCCTCGCGCTGAACATGTCGCGAAGTGACGAGATCGTTATTTTTCACCGTGCCGCAAATTAACCAGAATTCAGTTAATTGAAATTTGTAAAGCAAAATCAATTATTTGCGTGGAATGTGAGCCATGCAAATATGGCATTGCTGTGTCTGCTTTCTTTCCCTATGGTAACCGCAAAAGGCTAACCATTGGGAGGAACGAATGGCTCCGCGAAAATCCGCGTCCGTTTCCAGCCGCAAGAGTGCCGCAAAGCCGGCGAAGAAAGACTTCAACGGCGGCACGTTCGCCGACTTCTCCAAACAGGAAGATCTGAGTGCCTACCGCGAGATGCTGCTGATCCGGCGTTTCGAGGAAAAGGCCGGCCAGCTCTATGGCATGGGCTTCATCGGCGGCTTCTGTCACCTCTACATCGGCCAGGAAGCCGTTGTCGTCGGCATGCAGATGGCGCTGAAGGAAGGCGACCAGGTCATCACCGCCTACCGTGATCATGGCCACATGCTGGCCTGCGGCATGAGCGCCCGCGGCGTCATGGCCGAACTCACCGGTCGTCGCAGCGGCCTTTCCAAGGGGAAGGGCGGCTCGATGCACATGTTCTCCAAGGAAAAGCACTTCTATGGCGGCCACGGCATCGTCGGCGCCCAGGTGTCGCTCGGCACCGGTCTTGCCTTTGCCAACCGCTATCGCGGAAACGACAATGTGTCCGTTGCCTATTTCGGTGACGGCGCTGCCAACCAGGGCCAGGTCTACGAAAGCTTCAACATGGCGCAGCTCTGGAAGCTGCCGGTGATCTACGTGATCGAGAACAACCGCTACGCCATGGGTACTTCCGTTTCGCGGGCTTCGGCACAGACCGACTTCTCGCAGCGCGGCGTCTCCTTCAACATTCCGGGCTTCCAGGTCGACGGCATGGACGTGCGCGCGGTCAAGGCCGCTGGCGACGAGGCGGTCGAGCATTGCCGCTCGGGCAAGGGTCCGATCATCCTTGAGATGCAGACCTATCGCTACCGCGGTCACTCGATGTCCGATCCGGCGAAGTACCGCTCGAAGGACGAAGTGCAGAAGATGCGCTCGGAGCATGACCCGATCGAGCAGGTGAAGGCGCGTCTGACCGAAAAGGGTTGGGCGAACGAGGATGAGCTGAAGCAGATCGACAAGGAAGTCCGTGACATCGTTGCCGACAGCGCCGATTTTGCCCAGGCCGATCCGGAGCCGGATGCATCCGAGCTCTACACCGACATCCTGCTTTGATCCGGGGAGGGACAAACATGCCAGTAGAAATTCTTATGCCCGCCCTTTCCCCGACCATGGAGGAAGGCACGCTCTCGAAATGGCTGAAGAACGAGGGGGACAAGGTGTCCTCCGGCGACGTCATTGCCGAAATCGAGACCGATAAGGCAACGATGGAAGTCGAAGCCGTCGATGAAGGCACGATCGGCAAGCTCTTGATTGCCGCCGGCACCGAAGGCGTCAAGGTCAATACCCCGATCGCCGTGCTGCTGCAAGACGGCGAAGGCGCTGGCGACATCGCCGCTCCGAAGGCCGAAGCGCCGAAGGCAGCCGCTGCCGAAGCGCCGGCCGCTTCCGCGCCGGCTCCGGTTGCAGCCCAGCCGAAGGTCGAAGTCGCTGCTGATCCGGCGATCCCTGCCGGCACCGAAATGGTGACGATGACCGTTCGCGAAGCACTTCGCGACGCCATGGCCGAAGAAATGCGCGCAAGCGACGACGTCTTCGTCATGGGTGAAGAAGTCGCCGAATATCAGGGCGCCTACAAGATTACCCAGGGCCTGCTGCAGGAATTCGGCGCCCGCCGTGTCATCGATACCCCGATCACTGAGCACGGCTTTGCCGGCGTCGGCGTCGGCGCTGCCATGACCGGCCTTCGTCCGATCGTCGAGTTCATGACCTTCAACTTCGCCATGCAGGCGATCGACCAGATCATCAACTCCGCTGCCAAGACACTCTATATGTCCGGCGGCCAGATGGGCGCGCCGATCGTCTTCCGTGGCCCGAGCGGTGCCGCTGCCCGCGTGGCCGCCCAGCACTCGCAGTGCTACGCCGCCTGGTACAGCCATATCCCGGGCCTCAAGGTCGTCATGCCCTACACGGCTGCCGACGCCAAGGGCCTGCTCAAGGCTGCGATCCGCGACCCGAACCCGGTCATCTTCCTCGAAAACGAAATCCTCTACGGTCACTCCTTCGAAGTGCCGAAGCTTGACGATTTCGTGCTGCCGATCGGCAAGGCCCGTATCCACAAGATCGGCAAGGACGCAACGATCGTTTCCTTCGGTATCGGCATGACCTACGCCGTCAAGGCGGTTGCCGAACTCGAAGCCCAAGGCATCGATGTCGAACTGATCGACCTGCGCACCATCCGTCCGATGGACCTGCCGACGGTCATCGAATCCGTCAAGAAGACCGGCCGTCTGGTCACCGTCGAAGAAGGCTATCCGCAGTCTTCCGTCGGCACCGAGATCGCAACCCGCGTCATGCAGCAGGCCTTCGACTACCTTGACGCCCCGATCCTGACGATCGCCGGCAAGGATGTGCCGATGCCTTACGCCGCGAACCTCGAGAAGCTCGCGCTTCCGAACGTCGCAGAGGTTGTCGATGCGGTGAAAGCCGTTTGCTACAAATAAGGGGAGGGCCCTTCGATGCCTATCAACATCACAATGCCTGCCCTCTCCCCGACGATGGAAGAAGGCAATCTGGCCAAGTGGCTCGTCAAGGAAGGCGACAAGGTCAAGTCCGGTGACGTGATTGCCGAGATCGAGACCGACAAGGCGACGATGGAAGTCGAAGCCGTCGACGAAGGCACCGTTGCCAAGATCGTCGTTCCCGCCGGCACCGATGGCGTCAAGGTCAATGCGCTGATCGCCGTTCTCGCCGCCGATGGCGAGGATGTCGCCGCCGCCGCCAAGGGCGGCAACGGCGCGGCAGCACCGGCACCCGCCGCCAAGGCCGAAGCGCCTGCACCGGCAGCGCCGAGCGCTCCGGCTGCGGCTCCTGCCGCTGCACCGGCAGCAGCCCAGCCGGCCAGGGCCGAGGGCGGCGCACGCGTCTTCTCCTCGCCGCTCGCACGCCGTCTGGCAAAGGACACGGGCATTGACCTGTCGGCAGTTGCCGGCACCGGTCCTCATGGCCGCGTCGTCAAGAAGGACGTCGAAGCCGCCGTCTCCGGTGGCGCTGCCAAGCCCGCCGCCGCACCGGCCGCCGGCGCTGCTGCTCCTGCAGCCGCACCGCTTGCCAAGGGCATGTCGGAAGACGCCGTTCTCAAGCTGTTCGAGCCGGGTTCCTACGAACTCGTGCCGCATGACGGCATGCGCAAGACGATCGCCAAGCGTCTCGTCGAATCCAAGCAGACGATCCCGCACTTCTACGTGTCGGTGGACTGCGAACTCGACGCGTTGCTGGCACTGCGTGCGCAGCTCAACGCAGCGGCTCCCGAGCAGGGTGGCAAGCCGGTCTACAAGCTCTCCGTCAACGACATGGTCATCAAGGCCCTGGCGCTGGCACTGCGCGATGTTCCGAACGCGAATGTCTCGTGGACCGAGAGCAACATGGTCAAGCACAAGCACGCCGACGTCGGCGTTGCCGTGTCGATCCCGGGCGGCCTGATCACCCCGATCATCCGCCAGGCGGAACTGAAGAGCCTGTCGGCCATCTCCAACGAGATGAAGGACCTCGGCCAGCGTGCCAAGGACCGCAAGCTAAAGCCCGAAGAATACCAGGGCGGCACGACTGCCGTCTCCAACATGGGCATGATGGGCGTCAAGAACTTCGCCGCCGTCGTCAACCCGCCGCATGCCACGATCCTCGCGGTCGGCGCCGGCGAGGAGCGCGTCGTCGTCAAGAACAAGCAGATGGTCATCGCCAACGTCATGACCGTCACGCTTTCGACCGACCATCGCTGCGTCGATGGCGCGCTCGGTGCCGAACTGCTCGGTGCCTTCAAGCGCTACATCGAAAACCCGATGGGCATGCTGGTCTGAGTTGGATGAGGGCCGGCCTTCGGGCCGGTCCGTTCCTTTTCGCGCAGTCGAAGGCGGGCCCGGACGATGAAAACAGTTCTCTGCTATGGCGACAGTCTGACCTGGGGCTATGATGCCACGGATGGCGGTCGACATGCGCTTGCCGATCGCTGGCCGAGTGTCTTGCAGAAGGCGCTGGGGCCGGACGTCCAGGTCATCGCCGAGGGGCTGAACGGCCGCACGACCGCCTACGACGATCACCTCGCCGATTGCGACCGCAATGGTGCGAAGGTGCTGCCGACGCTGCTGCACAGCCACGCGCCGCTCGATCTCATCATTCTTCTTCTCGGCGCAAATGACATGAAGCCGGTGATCCACGGAACCGCCTTCGGCGCCGTGAAGGGCGTCGAGCGGCTGGTCAATCTGGTGCGCCGTCACGATTGGCCGGTTGAGAGTGAGGACGGCCCGGAGATCCTGATCGTGTCGCCGCCGGTGCTTTGCGAAACTGCCGACGCCGGCTTTGCCGCAATGTTCGCAGGCGGCATC
Source organism: Ensifer sp. Root558 (assembly GCF_001427045.1). Taxonomy (NCBI): domain Bacteria; kingdom Pseudomonadati; phylum Pseudomonadota; class Alphaproteobacteria; order Hyphomicrobiales; family Rhizobiaceae; genus Ensifer; species Ensifer sp. Root558. The sequence goes on from NZ_LMGC01000035.1 coordinate 92,991, forward strand.
GAGCAGTCTTCGATGCTGGCGCCCCTTTATCGCGATCTCGCCGACGAACTCGATTGCGGCTTCTTCGATGCCGGATCAGTGGCGGTGACGACGCCGCTCGATGGCGTGCATCTCGATGCGGAAAACACGCGTGCGATTGGCCGGGGTCTGGAACCGGTCGTGCGGATGATGCTCGGGGTCTGAGAATGGTCGGGGGCGTCACCATACGTCCGGCCGAAAGACGTGAGGCGGCGGAACTCGCCATCCTCGTCGATATCGCCGCGCATGGCTTTGCCACCTGGCTCTGGTACGGCGCCGTCCAGCATGGGGTGACGGATACGGCTTTTGAGCGCGGGCGCAACAAGCTGCGCGAAGAGCCGGGTCCGGGGAACTGGCGTGATGCGCTGGTTGCCGAGGTCGATGACGAGGTTGCCGGACTGTCGCTCGGCTATGGGGTCGGGCCGGAAGCGGCTGAGATTGTTGCCGGGCACCCGGTTCTCGAGCCCCTGCTGGCGCTGCAGCGGCAGATCGTCGGCCACTGGTTCATAGAGAGCCTGGGCGTCTATCGCCATCAGCGCGGCCGGGGGATCGGCAAGGCGCTTCTGGCAAAGGAATTCGAACGCGCCGGATCGGCGCCGGTGAGCCTGATCACCGAGAGCCACAACGGCAGGGCTCAGGCACTATACAGGGCAAACGGTTTCGGCGAGGCAGCGCGCGCCGAGGCGGTTCCGCTCTTTGAGGAAAGCAAGAAACACGACTGGGTGCTCTTCACCCGCAAAGTCGCTTGAGACAAAGGCAGGAAACACATGGCTGAGAATTACGACGTCATCGTCATCGGTTCGGGTCCGGGGGGCTATATCGCCGCCATTCGTGCGGCACAGTTGGGTCTCAAGACCGCGGTCGTCGAGCGCGAGCATCTGGCCGGCATCTGCTCCAACTGGGGCTGCATCCCGACCAAGGCGCTGCTGCGCTCCGCCGAAGTTCTGCACTACGCCCAGCACCCGGGCAGCTATGGCATCAAGATCGAAGGCACGGTGACGCCGGACCTGAAGGCGATCGTTGCACGCTCGCGCGGCATTGCCGAGCGCATGAATGGCGGCGTCGGCTTCCTGATGAAGAAGAACAAGGTCGATGTGATCTGGGGTGAAGCCAAGCTCACGAAGCCCGGCGAAATCGTCGTCGGCAAGTCGACGAAGCCGGTCGTCCAGCCGCAGGCGCCGCTGCCGAAGAACACCAAGGGCGAGGGCACCTACACCGCCAAGCATATCATCATCGCGACCGGCGCCCGCCCACGCGCGCTGCCGGGTATCGAGCCCGATGGCAAGCTGATCTGGACCTACTTCGAGGCGATGAAGCCTGAGGAAATGCCGAAGTCGCTGCTGGTCATGGGCTCGGGCGCGATCGGCATCGAATTCGCCTCCTTCTACCGCACCATGGGTGTGGACGTGACGGTCGTCGAAGTGATGCCGAACGTGATGCCGGTCGAAGATGCCGAGATTTCGAACATCGCCAAGAAGCAGTTCGAAAAGCAAGGCATGAAGATCCATCTCCAGGCCAAGGTGACGAAGGTCGAGAAGGCTGCCAACTCGATCACCGCCCATGTCGAGATGAAGGACGGCAAGGTCGAGAAGATCACCGCTGACCGCATGATCTCGGCCGTCGGCGTTCAGGGCAACATCGAGAACCTCGGCCTCGAAACGCTCGGGGTCAAGACCGACCGCGGCTGCATCGTCATCGACGGCTACGGCAAGACCAACGTTCCCGGCGTCTACGCCATCGGCGACGTCGCCGGACCGCCGATGCTCGCACACAAGGCCGAGCATGAGGCCGTCATCTGCGTCGAAAAGATCGCTGGCCTGCCGAACGTCCACCCGATGGACAAGCTGAAGATCCCGGGCTGCACCTATTGCCACCCGCAGGTCGCCTCCGTCGGCCTTACGGAAGCCAAGGCCAAGGAACTCGGACGCGACATCCGCGTCGGCCGTTTCCCCTTCGTGGCCAACGGCAAGGCGATCGCGCTCGGCGAGGACCAGGGCATGGTCAAGACGATCTTCGACAAGAAGACCGGCGAACTCTTGGGCGCCCACATGGTCGGTGCGGAAGTCACCGAACTGATCCAGGGCTTCGTCGTCGCGATGAACCTCGAGACGACCGAAGAAGATCTGATGCACACGATCTTCCCGCATCCGACGATCTCCGAGACGATGAAGGAAAGCGTGCTCGACGCCTACGGCCGCGCGCTCAACGCCTGATGGTTTCGGCGCCGGCGTTTTTGGTGTAGCTTTGGCATTGATAATGGGCGCATTTTCAATGCACGGAGACCAAAATGAGCGTGAACGGCGTCGGTATTTTGGCTGCGATCATCGTCGGCGGTTTGGCTGGGTGGCTCGCGGAGAAGTTCATGGGCAGCAGCATGGGGCTGATCATGAACATAGTGCTCGGCATCATCGGTGCGGTGGTGCTGAATTTCGTCCTGGCGGCCTTCGGCATGGCCTATGCCGGCTGGGTCGCCTACCTGATCATCGGCTTCATCGGCGCATGCCTGTTGATCGCCGCTGGTCGGGTCGTAAAACGATAGTCTGCCGGGCCTTCTGTGCTTCCGTCGGGCTTCGAAAATAGACGGCCTGACATTTCTGGTCGGGCCGTCTATATAGAGCGAAAATGGGTCATCCGGCCTGATGCCGAACCCGCCGCGACGAGGAAGACAGTATGGTAACGGTGTTCGATGCCGTCTCTGACCGGGCGCAACGCGTCCGCCACCCGGAAAAGGCCCACAAGCCCGACACGGAAGTGATGCGCAAGCCGGAGTGGATCCGCGTCAAGGCGCCGATGTCCAAGGGCTACCAGGAGACGCGCGAGTTGGTGCGTTCGCACAAGCTCGTGACCGTGTGCGAGGAAGCCGGTTGCCCGAACATCGGCGAATGCTGGGACAAGAAGCACGCCACCTTCATGATCATGGGCGAGATCTGTACCCGCGCCTGCGCCTTCTGCAATGTCGCGACCGGGAAGCCGAATGCGCTCGACATGGAAGAGCCGGCCAACATCGCCAAGGCCGTCAAGCAGATGGGCCTCAGCCACGTCGTCATCACTTCGGTCGACCGTGACGATCTGGAAGATGGCGGCGCCGAACATTTCGAGAAGGTCATCTGGGCGATCCGCGAGGCCTCGCCGACGACGACCATCGAGATCCTGACGCCGGACTTCCTGAAGAAGCCGGGCGCTCTGGAGCGCGTCGTTGCCGCCAAGCCCGACGTCTTCAACCACAATATGGAAACGGTTCCCGGCAACTACCTGACGGTCCGCCCCGGTGCGCGCTACTTCCACTCCGTCCGCCTGCTGCAGCGCGTGAAGGAACTGGACCCGACCATGTTCACCAAGTCCGGCATCATGGTCGGCCTCGGCGAAGAGCGCAACGAAGTGCTGCAGTTGATGGACGACCTGAGGACCGCCGATGTCGACTTCCTGACGATCGGCCAATATCTGCAGCCGACGCGCAAGCACCACAAGGTCGAAGCGTTCGTCACGCCCGAGGAGTTCAAGTCCTACGAGACCGTCGCCTACACCAAGGGCTTCCTGATGGTGTCGTCGAGCCCGCTGACGCGCTCGTCGCACCACGCCGGCGACGACTTTGCGCGGCTGCGTGCAGCCCGCGAAAAGAAGCTGGCGGCCGTGGCAGGCTGACGGCTCGGCTGCTCAAAAAAGACCGAAACTCCGGCCCCGCGCCGGAGTTTCGTATTGGGTTTCGTTGTTCCCGAGTTCCGCGGGAGTTTCCATGGACCTGCTGTCAAAACCGGCAATCGTCAACTATGTCGACGATGCCGTTGCCGCCGACCATATTCGCAGTGCCAGGCGTATCCTCGTTGTCGGGTGCTCCGGCGGCGGCAAGTCGATGCTTTCACAGAAGCTCGCCCGTCAGTTCCAGTTCACCTACATCTCGATCGATCGCGATATCCGGTGGTTGCCGGGTTGGGCAGAGCGTGACCGGGCGGAGCAGCGCCAGCGCATTGTCGAGAGGATCGCCGCCGATCGCTGGGTCATGGATGGCACCGGTCCGTCCACATTCGATATCCGGGTGCCGAGGAGCGACATCGTGATCTGGGTGCGTATGCCGCGGCTTGTCTGCATATGGGGCGTCGTCACCCGCTGGCTGAAACATTTCGGCCGCACCCGCCCGGAGATGGCGCCGGGCTGCATCGAAAAGGTCGATTGGGATTTCCTTCAGTTCATCTGGACGTTTGAGCAGAAGTTTACGCCGCACATCGTCGCAGGTCTGGCGAAGCACGGCCCTAACGTGCCAGTTCTGCAGTTGAAATCGCGGCGCCAGATGCGCAGGCTCCTTGATCTTCTCGGTTCTCCCGCTTAACTCCCCTCTATGCCGCATTTCGAAACCAACCACGTCGTCAAGCACACCGCAGACCAGATGTTCGACCTCGTTGCCGACGTCGAGCAGTATCCGCAGTTCCTGCCGCTCTGTGAGGCGCTGACGGTGCGCTCGCGCAAGGAGCGCGATGGCAAAGTGCTGCTGCTTGCCGATATGACCGTCGGTTACAAGGCGATCCGCGAGACCTTCACGACGCAGGTGCTGCTGAACAAGGCAGAGCGGACGATCGACGTCAAATACATCGACGGGCCGTTCAAATATCTCGACAACCGCTGGCACTTCGAGCCTTCGGGCGAGGGGCAGTCGATCGTGCACTTCGACATCGACTACGAGTTCAAGAGCCGCATCCTCGGGGCCTTGATGGGCTCGATGTTCGACCGTGCCTTCCGCATGTTCTCCGACGCCTTCGAAAAGCGCGCCGACAGCATCTATTCGGCCTGAGCGATCTGCGTGAGCAGATCGAGTGCGGTGCGGATGGTCGCAAGCCTTATGTTGCTGCGGCCGATATCGCCGTAGCGCATCTCGCGATGCAGCAGCGCGCCGTTTCGCCCTGCCGCAGCGAGATGCACAAGGCCGACAGGCTTTTCAGCCGAACCACCGCTCGGCCCGGCGATGCCGGTGACGGCAACGGCGAAGTCAGCCGCCGAATGCGCGATTGCGCCCTGTGCCATCTCGATCGCCGTCTGCCGCGAGACGGCACCGTGGGCGACGAGCGTCGCCGTCTCGACGCCGAGCATTGCGACCTTTGCCTCATTGGAATAGGTGACGAAGCCGCGGTCGAGGACTGCCGACGAACCGGAGATCTCGGTCAGCGCACCGGCGATCAGGCCACCAGTGCAGGATTCGGCGGTCGCGACCTTGCGGCCATTTGCCGTGAACTGCGCGATGATCTCACCGGCTTTGACTTCGATGTCGGCGGACCACATCACGAAAGGTTCCCATAGACGACCGTCGCCGTGGCGATCGCGGCGATGCCTTCGTCGCGGCCGACGAAACCAAGGCGTTCGTTGGTCGTTGCCTTGACCGAGCACCGGTCGAGTGAAATCCCCAGCATGTCCGAGAGATTTTCGCGCATCGTCAGGCGGTGCGGCCCGACCTTCGGCGCTTCGGCGATCAGCGAAACGTCTGCATTGGTGATGATGCCGCCGCGCTCGCGCACGATTTTGGCCGCGTGCTCCAGGAAAATGCGAGACGGCGCGCCCTTCCATTGCGGATCGGACGGCGGGAAATGATCGCCGATGTCGCCGGCGCCACAGGTGGCGAGCAGCGCGTCGGTGAGCGCATGCAGCGCCACGTCGGCATCGGAATGGCCGGAAAGTTTCTTGGTGTGCGCAATGAAGACGCCACAGAGCGTGACGCCGTCGCCCTCGACGAGCTGGTGCACGTCGTAGCCGTTTCCGGTGCGCACATCGGGCAGGGCAATCCGATTGAGTTTCTCGTCGGCCATGGCGATATCCCTTTTCAGCGTAAGCTTGACGTTGTCGACGGCGCCTTCGACGAGCACGACCTTGAGGCCGGTCCATTCAGCGATCGACGCGTCGTCGGTAAAATCCGTGCGGCCGCTTCTCGCCGCCTCCCGGTGAGCGGCAAGAATGGCCTGGAGATCGAATGTCTGTGGCGTCTGTGCGCCGTAGAGGCCGTCGCGCGGCACGGTTTCCGTGACCATGCCATCCTTGCCGGCACGCTTCAGCGTGTCTGCGACGGCGACCGCCGGCAGTACGGCCCTGACGTCCTCACTCAATGCCGCAGCGCACCGCGACAGCAGCGCGTGATCGGCAAAGGGGCGCACCGCATCGTGGATCATCACGCGGCGCGCGCCGATGTCGGCCAGGGCTTCGAGGCCGGCGAGCACCGATATCTGCCGGGTCGCGCCACCGTGGACGATGATCACGTCGCTGGCCACGGAGCGCTTGCATGCAGCGTCGAACAACGCCTCGTCGTCCGGATGGATGACGACGACGATCGGACCGGCGCCCGGCCATGTCGCGAAAGTGTCAAGCGTATGGGCGATAACGGGGCGGTCGCCGATGGTTCGGTACTGCTTCGGGCCCTCGGCGGATTGCCCGGCGCGTTCGCCGCGTCCTGCCGCGACGATAACCACGCCGCACTTGAACTGTTCTTGAGGCTGCATTTTCTGTATGAGGTCCCGCATTCGCCGATCTTCGCCGTGATGTACCGCGAAGGGTCGTGCTTTGCCAGCTGAGCTTAGAATTTTGCGCGCCGCGCCGAAATCGCTTGGCAAGTCCGAGAACAGTGTCTAAAAATAGTGCAGGAACAACATGTGCCTGAAAGATATGCATTTGCCAATTCCGGCTCTTTCGTCTCCGCTTCGCATCGGATCCATCGAAATCCGCAACCGAGTTGCGCTCGCGCCTATGTCCGGCGTCACCGATCTCCCATTCCGGCGGCTTGCCTGGCGCTTCGGTGCGGGTTTCGTCGTGACCGAAATGGTGGCTAGCCGTGAACTGGTCGGCAATGCCCAGGAATCCTGGGCGCGGCTGAAGAACTCCGGGATCGAGCCGCACATCGTCCAGCTTGCGGGCCGTGAGGCCCACTGGATGGCGGAGGCCGCGAAGATCGCTGCCGACAATGGCGCCGACATCATCGACATCAATATGGGCTGCCCGGCAAAGAAGGTGACGGGCGGTTATTCCGGTTCGGCCCTGATGCGCGACCCCGATCACGCGTTGTCGTTGGTCGAGGCGACCGTCAACGCCGTCGATGTGCCCGTTACGCTGAAGATGCGGCTCGGCTGGGATGAAAACTCGATCAATGCGCCGCTGATTGCCAAGCGCGCCGAAGAGGCGGGCGTGAAGGCAATTACCGTGCACGGCCGCACGCGCATGCAGTTCTACAACGGCAAGGCGGATTGGGATGCGATCCGATTGGTCCGCGAGGTCGTCACCGTGCCGCTGGTCGCCAATGGTGACGTGGAGACGGTCGCCGATGCAGAAGAGATTCTCCGCCGATCGGGCGCGGACGCCGTCATGGCCGGCCGGTCCTCGCAGGGGCGCCCGTGGCACGTCGGGCTTCTCGCCGGGGCGGTCACGCATCCGTCAGCGGCGGAGGTCGCCGATATCTTTGCGGAGCACTACGAGATGATGCTCGAGTTCTATGGCGTTGAGGTCGGCCTCCGGCATGCCCGCAAGCATGTCGCCTGGTATCTCGATCGCGCCGCCCCTGACCTTGCGGGCCCGGAAAAGGCCGCAATCCTGACATCGACCGATGCCCGTTTCGTCCGTGACAGGGCCCGTGCGGCGATGCTCGACGCCACCTCGAGTAAGCCGGAAGGCGAGGCGGTAGCAGAAGGAATTGCCGCATGACCGAGAAACCGAGCATGCCGGATGCCGTCGCCAACGGTCTGTCGATGGCGGTTCTGAACGCCATCCAGAACCCGGTGATCATGGTGGACGCCAAGGGTCTCGTCGCCTTTGCCAACTGGGAGGCCGAATCGTTTTTCGGCGCCAGCGCCAACCACCTGGCGCGCCATGACATCAGCGCCTTCATTCCCTTTGGTAGTCCGCTGCTGACGCTGATCGAGCAGGTGCGCGAGCGCAAGGCGCCGGTCAACGAGTATCGCGTCGACCTGAGTTCGCCGCGCCTTGGGGCGGACAAGCTGGTCGATCTCTATGTCGCCCCTGTACTGTCCGAGCCGGGTGCGGTCGTCGTCGTCTTCCAGGAGCGTTCGATGGCCGACAAGATCGACCGGCAGCTGACGCATCGCGGTGCTGCCCGTTCGGTGACCGGTCTCGCCTCGATGCTGGCGCATGAAATCAAGAACCCGCTCTCGGGCATCCGAGGTGCTGCGCAACTGCTGGAGACCTCCGCCAACGACGAGGACCGCGCGCTGACGCGACTGATCTGCGACGAGACCGACCGCATCGTTTCGCTGGTCGATCGCATGGAGGTGTTTTCCGACGAGCGCCCCGTCGATCGCGTGCCGCTGAACATCCATTCGGTGCTCGACCACGTGAAGGCGATCGCCAAGGCCGGCTTCGCCCGCCACATCAAGTTCGCGGAGCACTACGATCCGTCGCTGCCGCCCGTCTATGCCAACCGCGATCAGCTGGTTCAGGTGTTCCTGAACCTGATCAAGAATGCGGCCGAAGCGATCGGCGAACGCCACGACGGCGAAATCCTGCTGACGACCGCCTACCGGCCGGGCATTCGCCTGTCGGTTGCCGGGACGCGCGAGAAGATCTCGCTGCCGCTGGAATTCTGCGTGCACGACAATGGCCCAGGCGTCCCTCAGGACCTGCTGCCGCTCTTGTTTGACCCCTTCATCACCACCAAGACCAATGGTTCAGGCCTGGGTCTCGCTCTGGTTGCCAAGATCATCGGCGGCCATGGCGGGATCGTCGAATGCGACAGCCAGCAGAACCGCACCACCTTCCGCGTGCTGATGCCTGCCTCCAAGGGCCAGGCCGCGGATGACGACGACATGCCGATGACAAAAGGAAACCTTGCATGACCGGTGCCACGATCCTCGTCGCGGATGACGACGCCGCCATTCGCACCGTGCTGAACCAGGCGCTGAGCCGCGCCGGCTACGATGTCCGCATCACCTCCAACGCGGCGACGCTGTGGCGCTGGATTGCGGCGGGCGATGGCGATCTGGTCGTGACCGACGTGGTGATGCCGGACGAAAACGCCTTCGATCTTCTCCCGCGCATCAAGAAGGCGCGCCCCGACCTGCCGGTGCTGGTCATGAGCGCCCAGAACACATTCATGACGGCGATCAAGGCCTCGGAGAAGGGCGCCTACGACTATCTGCCGAAGCCTTTCGACCTGACCGAGTTGATCGGCATCATCGGCCGGGCGCTGTCGGAGCCGAAGCGCCGGCCGGCAAAGCTCGACGACGACACCCAGGACGGCATGCCGCTGGTCGGCCGCTCGGCTGCGATGCAGGAAATCTACCGGGTGCTGGCGCGCCTGATGCAGACCGACCTGACCCTGATGATCACCGGCGAGTCCGGCACCGGAAAGGAGCTTGTTGCCCGCGCGCTGCACGACTATGGCAAGCGCCGCAACGGTCCGTTTGTCGCGATCAACATGGCGGCGATCCCGCGCGACCTGATCGAATCGGAACTGTTCGGCCACGAGAAGGGCGCGTTTACCGGCGCGCAGATGCGCTCGACCGGGCGTTTCGAGCAGGCCGAAGGCGGAACGCTCTTCCTCGACGAAATCGGCGACATGCCGATGGACGCGCAGACGCGTCTTCTACGGGTCTTGCAGCAGGGGGAATATACGACCGTCGGCGGACGCACGCCGATCCGCTCCGACGTGCGTATTGTCGCGGCAACCAACAAGGACCTGAAGCAGTCGATCAATCAGGGCCTGTTCCGCGAAGACCTCTACTATCGTCTGAACGTCGTGCCGCTGCGGTTGCCGCCGCTGCGCGACCGTGCCGAGGACATTCCGGACCTCGTGCGCCACTTCGTCCAGCAAGCGGAAAAGGAAGGCTTGGACGTCAAGCGCTTCGACCATGAGGCGCTGGAGCTGATGAAGGCGCACCCCTGGCCAGGCAACGTTCGCGAGCTGGAGAACCTGGTGCGGCGCCTGACGGCACTTTATCCACAGGATGTCATCAGCCGCGAGATCATCGAAAACGAGCTTCGCTCCGAGATCCCGGATAGCCCAATCGAGAAGGCGGCGGCGCGTCCGGGCTCGCTGACGATTTCGCAGGCGGTCGAAGAAAATATGCGCCAGTATTTCGCAAGCTTTGGCGAGGCCTTGCCTCCGGCCGGCCTTTACGACCGGGTACTTGCGGAAATGGAGTATCCGCTGATCCTCGCAGCGCTCACCGCCACCCGCGGCAACCAGATCAAGGCGGCCGATCTGCTCGGACTCAACCGCAACACGCTGCGCAAGAAGATCCGTGAGCTCGGTGTTTCGGTCTATCGCAGCTCACGCAGCGCTTGACTTGGCCGCACCCACCGTTGCATTTTCGCCACAATGCGTTGCTTGAACGGATAACGGCCGCCGAATCGCGCGTCGTTGCCGTCCTGTTCAATCGATTTGACCCAATCGATTGACGGGGGGCCGCGCGGCAGCCCATCTGGGTGGTGAGGTCAACCTTTGACCCGAGAATGCAAGCAAGAGATGCCGTCGCCGGCCGGCGACGGTTGGGGGAACGCTTTTCATGGTGGACGCAATGGCCTTGCCGCTGGGCACAGATGAGGGACTGGCGGCGCAGGATCGCCGTGGCTCCTTTGCCCTGCCGGGCCTGATGTTGGCAACCGGCGCGCTGATCTGTGCGACCGTCTCCCTGCTCGTGCTTCTCGGCCTGACGCCAATCAAGCTCGAACGAAATATCGTCATCGCCTGTGCGGCGATCAACAGCCTCTTCGTCGTCGGCCTCATCTATCTGATCGCCCGTGAAATCCTGCGTCTGCTGCGCGCCCGCCACAAAGGCCGTGCCGCAGCCCGACTGCACGTGCGCATCGTCGCGCTGTTTTCGATCGTGGCGATCACGCCGGCGGTTCTCGTCGCGATCTTTGCCAGCATCACGCTCGATGTCGGCCTTGACCGCTGGTTCTCGCTCCGAACCCAGGCGATCGTCCGCTCCTCGATCAACGTGGCGCAGGCCTACGTGCTCGAGAATGCCAGCTATCTCCAGGGCCAGACCGTCTCGATGGCGAACGACCTCGAGCGCAACCGTCAGCTCTACAGCCTCGACCGTACGGGCTTTGCCGAGCTGATGACCCGCCAGGCGCGCGGACGCGGCATGCTTGGCGCCTTTCTTGTGCGTGCCGACGGCAGCCCCATCGTGCAGGCCAACATCTCGACCGATCGGCCGCTGCCGGCGATCCCGCCGGATGCGTTGAAGAGTTCCGTCTCCGGCCAGCCGACCCTGATCCCGCCAGGGATCACCAACCTTGTCGGCGCAGTCATCCCGCTTGACGACATCCCGGGCACCTTCCTCTACACGGTTCGCAACGTCGATCCGGAGGTGATGCGCTCGCTCCGGCTGATGGAGGAGAACACCGCCGAGTACAAGATGCTCGAGGCCGGGCGAACCTTCACCCAGATCGCCTTCGGCGTCCTCTATCTCGGCTTTGCCCTCATCGTACTGCTGGCCGCGATCTGGACCGCGATCGCCGTCGCTGACCGGATTGTCCGGCCCATCCGCCAGCTGATCGGTGCCGCCGACAGCGTCGCTTCCGGTAATCTCGATGTCGTCGTGCCGGTGCGCGCCGTCGATGGCGACGTCGGTAATCTGTCACGAACCTTCAACAAGATGGTTTCTGAGATCCGCAGCCAGCAGGAGCAGATCCTGGAGGCCAAGGACGAAGTCGACCACCGCCGCCGCTTCATCGAGGCGGTTCTGTCGGGCGTGACCGCGGCTGTCATCGGTGTCGGTCGTGACCGCCAGATCACCATTGCCAATCCGTCGTCCGAAGATTTCCTGAAGAAGGCCGCGCCGGATCTTCTCGGTGCCGATCTCAGGCAGATCGCGCCCGAGATCGAGGAGGTCCTGGTCGAGGCCGAAGGGCGCCATCGCAACGATTACCGCAAGCAGATCAACGTTATGCGCGGCGGAACCGAGCGCACGCTGAACGTTCAGGTGACGCGCGAAGAGGGCGGCGAGGCGAACGAATCCTACGTCATCACCATCGACGACATCACCGATCTCGTCATCGCCCAGCGCTCGACCGCCTGGGCGGACGTGGCGCGCCGCATCGCCCACGAGATCAAGAACCCGCTGACGCCGATCCAGCTTTCCGCCGAGCGCCTGAAGCGGCGCTACGGCAAACAGATCAATCAGGACGACAAAGCCGTTTTCGACCAGTGCACGGACACCATTGTGCGCCAGGTGGAAGACATCGGACGCATGGTGGACGAGTTCTCGGCCTTCGCGCGCATGCCGAAGCCGACAAAGGAACGGGCGGATCTTCGCGCGATCCTGAAGGATGCAGTGTTCCTGCGCGAAATGGGCAACAACCACATCAACTTCGTGCGCGATCTCGGCGAGGAGCCGCTTGAGGGCTCGTTCGACGGGCGCATGCTCGGTCAGGCCTTCGGCAACATCGTCAAGAATGCCGTGGAATCCATCGAGGCGGTGCCGGCAGATGCGGTCCGCGGCCAGCCTGTCGTCGTGGCGCGTGCGCGAACCGATGCGGCGACCGGCCAGTTTGTCGTCGACATCATCGACAACGGCAAGGGTCTGCCCACGGAAAACCGGCACCGTATTCTGGAGCCATACATGACGATGCGCGAGAAGGGCACGGGCCTGGGTCTCGCCATCGTCAAGAAGATCATTGAGGACCATGGCGGACAATTGGAATTGCACGACGCGCCTGCCGAATACGACGGCGGTGTCGGGGCGATGATCCGCGTGATCCTGCCGCCTGCCGGAGAAACCGGGGGCGAAGAGAGTTTGAAGGATAAGGGTGCGAGCGATGGCCGCTGATATTCTGGTTGTGGACGATGAGGAAGATATCCGCGAGATCGTGTCGGGTATCCTGTCCGACGAGGGGCACGAAACGCGCACCGCCTTCGACAGCGACAGCGCGCTGGCGGCGATCAGCGATCGCGTGCCGCGGCTGGTCTTCCTCGACATCTGGATGCAGGGAAGCCGCCTCGACGGCCTGGCGCTGCTCGACGAGATCAAGGGGCGGCACCCGGATCTTCCGGTTGTCATGATTTCCGGTCACGGCAACATCGAGACCGCGGTCAACGCCATCAAGCGCGGCGCCTATGATTTCATCGAGAAGCCCTTCAAGGCTGACCGTCTGATCCTGATCGCCGAACGGGCGCTGGAAAATTCCAAGCTCAGGCGCGAAGTCTCGGAGCTGAAGAAGAAGTCCGGCGATCCGGTCGAGCTGATCGGCACGTCCGTTGCCGTCTCGCAGCTTCGCCAGACGGTCGAAAAGGTCGCGCCGACCAACAGCCGCATCATGATCCAGGGGCCCTCTGGTTCCGGTAAGGAACTGGTCGCGCGTATGATCCACCGCAAGTCGACGCGATCGACGGGCCCCTTCGTGGCGCTGAACGCAGCGGCGATCACGCCGGACCGAATGGAAATCGCGCTCTTCGGGACCGAGGGCACGCCGGGCCAGCCGCGCCGCACGGGCGCGCTCGAGGAAGCCCATGGCGGCATCCTTTATCTCGACGAGATCGGCGAAATGCCGCGCGAGACGCAGAACAAGATCCTGCGCGTGCTCGTCGACCAGCAGTTCGAGCGTGTCGGCGGCACCAAACGCGTGAAGGTCGACGTCCGGATCATCTCGTCGACGGCCTACAATCTCGAAAACATGATCTCCGAGGGCCTGTTCCGCGAAGACCTGTTCCACCGGCTGGCGGTCATTCCGGTTCGTGTTCCGGCACTCGCCGAGCGGCGCGAAGACATTCCGTTCCTCGTCGACATGTTCATGCGCCAGGTCAGCGAGCAGGCGGGCATCCGTCCGCGCAAGATCGGCGACGACGCGCTGGCGGTGCTGCAGGCGCATGACTGGCCGGGCAACATCCGCCAGCTTCGCAACAACATCGAGCGGCTGATGATCCTTGCCCGCAGCGACGGTCCGGATACGCCGATCTCGGCCGACATGCTGCCGACCGAAGTGGGTGACACCCTGCCGAAGATTTCGGCCCAGGGCGACCAGCACATCATGACCTTGCCGTTGCGCGAGGCTCGCGAAATGTTCGAACGTGATTATCTGATCGCGCAGATCAACCGATTCGGCGGCAATATTTCGCGCACGGCGGAGTTTGTCGGTATGGAGCGGTCGGCGCTGCATCGGAAGCTGAAGTCGCTGGGCGTCTGAACCGGAATTTCCGGCCAACCCGCCCGCGCTCGCATGTGAAAGAACGACATGAAGGTAGTCATTTGTGGCGCGGGGCAGGTCGGTTACGGCATTGCCGAGCGACTGGCGCAGGAAGACAACGACGTTTCGGTGATCGATACGTCGGCGGCGCTGATCGCCAACATCACCGAGAGCCTCGACGTGCGCGGTTACGTCGGCCATGGCGCGCATCCGGATGTGCTCGCCAAGGCGGGTGCTGACCAGGCCGACATGCTGATTGCGGTCACGCTGTCCGACGAAGTCAACATCGTCGCCTGTGAAGTGGCGCACGCGATCTTCAACGTGCCGACGAAGGTTGCGCGCATTCGGGCGCAGAGCTATCTCGCGCCTGAGTATGCGAACCTGTTTTCGCGCGAGAACGTGCCGATCGACGTCACCATCTCGCCCGAAGTTGAGGTCGGGCGGCTCGTGCTGCGGCGCATTTCCTTTCCCGGCGCGATCGACGTTGTGCGTTTCGCCGATGACCGCATCGCCATGGTCGCCTTCGAGTGCCTGGAAGACTGTCCCGTCGTCGGCACGCCGCTGCAACAGTTGAGCGAACTGTTTCCTGACCTGCTTGCGACCGTCACCGGCATTTTCCGCAACGGCAAGGTGATCGTGCCCCATTCCGACGACCAGTTGCAGGCGGGCGATATCGCCTATGTCGTTTGCGATCGGGATCATGCGCGGCGCACGCTGACGCTCTTCGGCCACGAAGAGCAGGAGGCGCGGCGCATCATCATTTTCGGCGGCGGCAATGTCGGCTATTTCGTCGCCAAGACGATCGAGGAACACCAGCCGCGCACGCGGGTGAAGCTGATCGAGAGCGATCGCGACCGCGCGGTGATGATGGCCGACAAGCTGAGCAGCACGGTTGTCCTCAACGGGTCGGCCATGGACCAGCGGATCCTCGCGCAGGCCGATGTCCAGGACGCCGATCTCGTCGTGGCGCTCACGAACAACGACCAGATCAACATCCTCGGCAGCATGATGGCGAAACACCTGGGTGCAAAGTCCACACTCGTCCTCATCAACGAACCGTCCTACCAGGATTTTGCCGCGACTGCCGGCGTCGACGCCTATGTGAACCCGCGCGCGGTGACCATTTCGCGCGTGCTGCAGCATGTCCGCAAGGGCCGCATCCGCTCGGTCTATGCGGTGCAAAAGGGCATGGCCGAGGTGATCGAGGCCGAGGCTCTGGAAACGTCCCCGCTCGTCGGCAAGGCCCTGCGCGACCTCGAACTTCCCGACGGAATCCGCATCGGCGCGCTCTATCGCGACAAGACGTTCATCCGCCCCGATGGCGCCACCCGGATCAAGGCGAAGGACCGCGTCGTGCTCTTCGCCACCGCCGATGCGGTGCGCCATGTCGAGCAACTGTTCCGCGTCAGCATCCAGTATTTCTAAGGTCGAGACGATGTCCCGAATTGCCTATGTCAACGGCGCCTACGTGCCGCACGCGGACGCCGGCGTCCATATCGAGGACCGCGGTTATCAGTTCGCCGACGGGGTCTACGAGGTCTGCGAGGTCCGTCACGGCTATATCGTCGATCTCACCCGTCATCTCGATCGCCTCGGCCGCTCGCTCAGCGGACTGCGCATCGACTGGCCGATGACAAGGGCCGCGCTCGTCCACGTGATCCGCGAAGTCATCCGGCGCAACCGGGTGAGAAACGGCCTGTTCTACATGCAGGTCACGCGCGGCGTGGCGCGCCGCGATCACGTCTTTCCCGTAGCGGAAACACGCCCGTCGATCGTGGTGACGGCGAAGCGCACCGACGCTGCAGCCATTGCCAGGAAGGCGACCCATGGCATTGCGGCGATCACGGTGCCGGAAAACCGTTGGGATCGTGTCGATATCAAGTCGGTCGGGCTTCTGCCCAACGTGCTGGCGCGCCAGAAAGCCAAGGAGGAAGGCGCACAGGAGGCGATCTTCGTCGATGCTGACGGCACGGTGAAGGAAGGCGCAGCGACCAATGTCTGGATTGTCGACCGCGACGGAAACCTGCGCACACGACCGGCAGAACACGGCATCCTCAAGGGAATCACCCGCACCACCTTGATGGATGTGGCGGTGCCGCTTGGGCTTAAAATCGAGGAGAGGGCGTTCTCGGTCGATGAGATGCTCGCGGCGCGCGAAGTCTTTATTACGGCCGCCACCAGCATCTGTTTTCCGGTCGTTTCGATCGACGGCAAGCCGATCGGCAACGGCCATCCAGGAAGCATAGCACAGAATATTCGCGAAGCCTTTTTCGGCGTTGCGGAAAAGACATTGATTTGATACCAACTCTGAAGAGGTGTCGGGGAAGGTACTTGTGGCGCCTCTGATTGCTGAATTTGACAAAAATGCACCGGCGCAAAACGCCGGCAAATAAGAAAGAAGCGGCGCGATGGCGGAACGTTCTCAAAACTTGCAGGATCTCTTTCTCAATACGGTCCGCAAGCAAAAGATTTCCTTGACAATTTTTCTCATCAACGGCGTCAAGCTTACCGGCGTTGTGACCTCGTTCGACAACTTCTGCGTCCTGCTGCGTCGCGACGGCCACTCGCAACTGGTCTACAAGCACGCGATCTCGACCATCATGCCCGGCCAGCCGCTGCAGATGTTCGAGAACGAAGAAGCCGCATCCTGACGGGACGTTAGGCACATTACCAAACGTGATTCAAAATTGTCGTCGATCATTCCGGAGCTCGAGAAGCTCCGCGACGACATGCGCGCGGTCGTCATCGTTCCAGTCTTGAAAAAGACCGGACGGCAGTCCGCAGATATGCTCTCGACCACCACGACGCGCTCGGACGAAAGTCGCCTCGAAGAGGCGACCGGTCTCGCCATGGCGATCGATCTTGAGGTCGTGCATGGCGCCATCGTTCCGGTGGCGCAGCCGAAGCCGGGCACCTTGCTTGGTACCGGCAAGATCGAAGAGATTGGCCACATCCTCGTCGAGCTCGATGCCGGTCTTGTCATCGTCGACCATCCGCTGACGCCGGTGCAACAGCGCAATCTCGAGAAGGAATGGAACGCCAAGGTCATTGACCGTACGGGCCTCATTCTCGAAATCTTCGGCCGCCGCGCCTCCACCAAGGAAGGCACGCTGCAGGTCGATCTCGCGCATCTCAACTATCAGAAGGGCCGCCTGGTCCGAAGCTGGACCCACCTTGAGCGCCAGCGCGGCGGTGGCGGCTTCATGGGCGGTCCGGGTGAAACCCAGATCGAAGCGGACCGGCGCTTGCTGCAGGATCGCATCGTCAAGCTCGAGCGCGAGTTGGAGCAGGTGCGCCGCACACGGCAGTTGCATCGCTCTAAGCGCAAGAAGGTACCGCACCCGATCGTCGCCCTCGTCGGCTACACCAATGCCGGCAAGTCGACGCTGTTCAACCGCATGACCGGGGCAGGCGTTCTGGCCGAGGATATGCTGTTTGCGACGCTCGACCCGACGCTTCGGCGGCTGAAGCTGCCGCATGGCCGGATGGTCATCCTCTCCGACACTGTCGGCTTCATTTCCGACCTGCCGACCCATCTCGTAGCCGCGTTTCGCGCGACGCTGGAAGAGGTGCTGGAGGCGGATCTGATCCTGCATGTCCGCGACCTCTCGGACCCGGACAACCAGGCACAAGCAAGCGACGTTCTCAGAATCCTGTCCGATCTCGGCATCGACGAGAAGGAAGCCTCCGAGCGCCTGATCGAGGTCTGGAACAAGATCGACCGGTTGGATGACGAATCACGCGAGGCATTGCGCGGCAAAGCGGCGACGTCCAACAACACGGTTGCCGTTTCCGCGATCACCGGTGACGGCGTCGACGAACTGCTCGGCGAAATCGGCCGTCGTCTTTCCGGCGTCCTGACGGAATGCACTGTCGTTCTCGGCATCGATCAGCTGCAGCTTCTGCCCTGGGTCTACCAGCACGCGATCGTCGACGGTCGCGAAGACCTGGAAGACGGGCGTGTGAGCCTTGATCTCAGGTTGACCGAGAACGAGGCCTCCGAGCTGGAGCGTCGCCTTGGAAACGGGCCGAAGCCCGTCGAGGAAGACTGGTAAGCCGTAGCTTTCCAGGGGTCGGCGGCTAGCGGGCTGTCGGCCTCAGCTTTGGGAAAGGGGACGTATGGCGGGCACGCGTCCCGCTCGTTCTAGCCCAGCTGTCGCTCGATCGCCTTGGCTGCCTGCCAGAGCTCTTCCATCCGCTCCAGCGTTGCCTCATCCAGCGTCTCGCCGGCCGCGCCGAGTTCCCGCTCGATATGGGCGAAGCGGCGGCGGAATTTGGTGTTGGTGCCGCGAAGCGCCATCTCCGGATCGGTGCCGACATGGCGCCCGATGTTCACCACGGCAAAGATCAGGTCGCCCAGTTCGTCGCTGACTTTGGCGCGGTCCTTTTCTCGCAGAGCCTGGCGCAACTCGCCGATTTCCTCCTCGATCTTGTCGAGGATCGGTTCCGGCTCCGACCAGTCGAAGCCGACTTTTGCGGCGCGCTCCTGCAGCTTCAGGGCTTCTACGAGCGCCGGAAATGAGCGCTGCACCGAGCCCAAATGGTTTGCGGCTGCATCAGGCGCGAGGCCGCGCTTGGCGCGCTTTTCTTGCCGCTCGGCCTTTTCGGCCTGCTTGATCTCATCCCATTGCAGCTTCACCGCCTCGGGCGTATCGGCGTCGGAGCGGGCAAAGACATGCGGGTGCCGGCGGATCATCTTGCGGGTCACCGCCTCAACGACGTCGCCGAAAGCGAAGTCGCCGGCCTCTTCGGCCATACGGGCGTGGAAGACCACCTGCAGCAGCAGGTCGCCGAGCTCGTCGCAGAGGTCGTGCATGTCACCGCGCTCAATGGCGTCGGCAACCTCATAGGCCTCTTCGATCGTATAGGGCTTGATGGTCTCGAAGGTCTGGACGATGTCCCAGGGGCAGCCGGTCTCGGGCTGGCGGAGCGCCGCCATGATGTCGAGCAGGCGCGTTATGTCGCGTGAAGGTTCCATGGATCTCAGTTCAGCGGAATGGCGTTGTCGTCCTTACCCGACTGGTAGCTGTCGGAAAGGCTCTGGTAGCGGGCGCGGATGCGGGCATCCTGGGCGGAAAGCCGATCGCGGGTTTCGGCATCGGCGTCTTTCGAGAGTGCAGCAATCGAGGCCGAGTGCCAGAAGGCGTTGTCTTGCGCGTAGCCACCCGGTTCCAGCCGGAAGACCTCCTTCAGAATTTTGAGGTCGTGCGGGATCGCGAACGCGTCGCGCGAATCCTCGTGGCTGAAGAAATAGTAGAAATTGTCGAAGCCGGCCCAGGTGATGGCAGAAAGGCACATGGAGCAGGGCTCGTGCGTCGAGAGGAAGATGAGGTCGCGCGTGTCCGGTTTCTCCGCCATCTCGTAGAAACGCTTCAGCGTGTGCACTTCGCCGTGCCAGAGCGGATTTTCCGTCTCGTTGTTGGTTTCGGCAAGCACCAGCGACAGATCGGACTTGCGCAGGATCGCTGCGCCGAAGACCTTGTTGCCGGCGGCAACACCCTTTTCGGTAAGCGGCAGGATATCCTGCTCGATGACGGTCAAAAGCCGTTCGGCGAGTTCGGGTTTTGTCATGTCTTGGGCCTCCGGCAGGTCGTTGACGGCATTTAACGGAGGTTACCCATGCGGCGCAATGGCCGCGCCAAGGTCGGCGATTGAACAGGCTCGGAGATATTTGCTCAAAATGGTGCACCGCCGAGCAAAACAATACGTGCCTGGAAAGGCATTGAAATTTCTGTTCCTTCAATTGTCGTGCGCCATAAGGGATATTCGCCGCAGCCTGTAGAAGGAACGACCGCCAGACCATGTCGCAGCAGCTCGCCGTTTTCCCCGCATTCTTTCGCGTCGCGCAAAAGCGCGTGGCGGTTTTCGGCAATGGCGACGAAGCCTTTGCCAAGGTGCGGCTGCTGCTGAACACCGAAGCGTCGATCGTCGTCTTCGCCGACGCGCCGGAAGCGGAGTTCGCACAATACCTTCGTGACCGTGGGATCGAACATGTCGCGGCCGCCTTCGCACCCGAGCAGCTCGACGGCGCTATTCTCGTTTTTGCCGCCACCGGCAATGCCGTCGAGGATCAGCGCATCGTCCTTGCAGCGCGTGAACGCAAGATCCCGGCAAATGCCGTCGACCAGCCCGACTTCTGCGACTTCTTCACGCCGGCGCTCGTGAACCGTGCCCCCGTTGCAGTCGCCATCGGGACCGAAGGGGCAGGACCCGTTCTGGCGCAGATGATCCGTGCGCAGATAGATCAGCTGCTGTCCCCCTCGCTCGGCGTCGTTGCTTCGCTTGCCGCGAGCTATCGCGAGGCCGTCGATCGCCTGGTGCCGCGCGGCGTTGCCCGCCGCATGTTCTGGCGCCGGTTTTTCCAGGGGCCGGTGGCAGACAAGGTCGCCGGCGGCGATCTGGCTGCTGCCCGCCGTGAGGCTTCGCGTCTGCTCGATGCGCCCGAGAAGGCGAGGGGCCATGTCTGGCTCGTCGGTGCCGGTCCAGGCGCTGAAGACCTGCTGACGCTCCGCGCCCAGCGCGTGATGATGGAAGCCGATGCGATCGTTTATGATGCGCTGGTGCCGCAGACGATCGTTGATATGGGTCGTCGTGACGCCGAGCGCCTGTCGGTCGGCAAGCGCAAGGGCTGCCACACCAAGTCCCAAGACGAGATCAACCAGCTGCTGGTGACGCTGGCTGCCGAAGGCAAGCGCGTCGTCCGTCTGAAGTCCGGAGATCCTTTGGTTTATGGCCGCGCCGGCGAAGAGATGGCGGCGATGCGCGAAGCCGGTATCAGCTATGAGATCGTCCCGGGTATCACTTCGGCCTTCGCCGCGGCGGCCGATTTTGAACTGCCGCTGACGCTTCGCGGTGTTGCCTCCTCGCTGGTCTTCACGACCGGCCACGATCTGACCGGCGAAGTCCTGCCCGATTGGGCGCGGCTTGCCGTCTCGGGCGCAACGATCGCCGTCTACATGGGGCGCACTGTTGCGGCGTCGGTCGCCGGTCGTCTGATGCAGGCAGGTCTTCCGCCGGAAACGACGGTTGCCGTCATCGAGAATGCCAGCCGCGCCGATCGCCGCCTGCTGCACGGCACGCTGAAGGACCTTCCGGATCTCGAAAACCGCAGCGAGCTTGCAGGTCCGGTCATGGTCATCATCGGCGATGCCGTCGCCGGCGCCAATTTCGAGCGGTCCGAACCGCTTGTCGCAGGCAAGGCACGTGGCGAGAAGAAAAACATTGAAGCCGCTTTCGGGCGCGACGAACAGATTTTGAACTGAGGAAGAGGTCATGGTGAGTAAGGTTTTGACGGCAAATCGACTTTCGGACGGCATTTCCGTCTGGCTGGATGCCGCGGGCAACTGGGTCGAGCAGCTTCAGGATGCCTTCATCGCTCGCCATGCCGAGGCCGTGACGGCGCTCGAAGCCACCGGTAAGCAGGCGTTCGATGACAACAAGGTCGTCGATGCCAACGTCGTCGACGTCGAAGAGATCAACGGCACACTTCGCCCGCTGCGCATGCGCGAGCGCATCCGCGCTGAAGGCCCCTCGATCCCCTACGCTGCCGGCTACAATGGCCTTTCCGGCCCGAAACACGCTGCCTGAGGAACCGATACCCGATGTACCGTTACGATGAATTCGACCACGCCTTCGTTTCCTCCCGCGTCGAACAGTTCCGCGATCAGGTCGAGCGGCGACTGAGTGGCGAGCTTGCCGAAGACGCCTTCAAGCCGCTGCGCCTGATGAACGGCGTCTACCTGCAGCTTCACGCCTATATGCTGCGCGTCGCCATTCCCTATGGCACGCTGTCGAGCCGCCAGATGCGCATGCTCGCCCATATCGCGCGCAAATATGACCGCGGCTACGGCCACTTCACCACGCGCCAGAACATCCAGTACAACTGGCCGCGTCTGTCCGACACGCCGGATATCTTGCAAGAGCTCGCAAGCGTCGAGATGCATGCGCTCCAGACCTCGGGCAACTGCATTCGCAATGTGACCGCCGATCACTTTGCCGGCGCGGCCGCCGATGAGGTCGCAGACCCAAGGCCTTACGCCGAGATCTTGAGACAGTGGTCGAGCGTACATCCGGAATTCTCGTTCCTGCCGCGCAAGTTCAAGATCGCCGTCACTGGCGCTGAGCGCGACCGCGCCGCAATCCAGGTCCATGATATCGGTCTGCACCTGAAGAAGGACGAAAACGGCCGCATCGGCTTTGCCGTCTATGTCGGCGGTGGTCAGGGCCGCACGCCGATGATCGCCAAGAAGATCCGCGACTTCCTGCCGGAGGAGGACCTGTTGTCCTACACGACGGCGATCATGCGCGTGTACAACCTGCACGGCCGCCGCGACAACAAGTACAAGGCCCGCATCAAGATCCTCGTACACGAGACCGGCGCCGAAGAATTGTCGCGTCAGGTCGAAGTCGAGTTCGCGGCCCTCAAGGACACCGAGCTGAAGCTGCCGGAGACCGACATCCAGGCGATCTCCACCTATTTCGCACCACCGGCCCTCGAAAACCGTGCTGAAGGCTGGGAGAGCCTCGCGCGCTGGAAGAAGACCGATCCCGAGTTTGCCCGTTGGGTGCAGCAGAATGTGCAGCCGCACAAGCACCCGGACTACGGCATGGTGACGATCTCGCTGAAGCCGATCGGCGGCATTCCGGGCGACGCCAGCGACGCGCAGATGGATGCCGTTGCCGATATCGCCGAGGAATACGCCTTCGACGAAATCCGAGTCAGCCACGAACAGAACCTGATCCTGCCGCATGTGGCGCTGGCCGATCTCGAGCCGGTCTACCGCGCGCTGGTCGCCTCAGGTCTTGCCACTGCCAATGCCGGCCTGATCACGGATATCATCGCCTGTCCTGGGCTGGACTACTGCGCGCTTGCCAATGCGCGCTCCATCCCCGTGGCGCAGGAAATTTCGACCCGCTTCGGTTCGCCCGAGCGTCAGGCCGAGATCGGTGAGTTGAAGATCAAGATCTCCGGCTGCATCAATGCCTGCGGTCATCACCATGTCGGCCATATCGGGCTGCTTGGCGTTGAAAAGAAGGGTGCGGAACTCTATCAGATTACGCTTGGTGGCTCCGGCGACGAAAACACCTCGATTGGCGAGATCATCGGCCGCGGCTTCGAACCGGAGAAGGTGACCGACGCCGTCGAGACCATCGTCGACACCTACTTGGGACTGCGCCGCGACGGTCAAGAGACCTTCCTCGAAGCCTATCGCCGCGTCGGCCCACAACCCTTCAAGGATGCGCTCTACGGCAGCGCGCAGGAAGCTGCCTGAGGCGCTGAGGAACGGAAATGACGAAAATCTGGAAGGAAACCGGTTTCGTGGGCGATGATCCCTGGGTCATCGAGACGGAGGAAACCAAGGCAGGCTCGAACGAGAAGGCGATCGTCGGTCTCGACGCATTCCTGGCCAAGGTTGCAGACAGCGACGAAACCGGTCTTGGCGTGGTCATCGCGCCGGCAGACGACGTGACGAAGCTCGCACCGCACCTTGATCGCCTTGCGCTGGTCGCCGTCGCGTTCCCGGCGTTCAATGACGGCCGCGCCTTCAGCCATGCGTCGCTGCTGCGCGCGCGCCTTGGCTTTACCGGCGAGGTGAGGGCGGTCGGCGACGTGCTGATCGACCAGATCCCGCTGATGCTGCGCTGTGGCGTCGAAAGCTTCGCTGTCAGCAATGCGACGGCGCTGAAGCGTTTGTCCGAAGGACGCCTGCCGGGCATTGCTGTGCACTACCAGCCGACCGCCAAGCCCTCGACCGATGCTAAATCCTATAGCTGGCGCCGGGTGTCATAGGGTAGGGTTGGCCGCGACAGTGTGAAGCACGCCGAAATCCCCAAAAGCGACTATATTTGGAAGAGATTTCCTTTCAACAAGGCGCAGCTTGGAATATCGGCTTATTGTTGATAGACAGGGTCATCATTTACAGGACTTGTAGCTAAGATGAATGCTCCGGCAAAAACGGAAGATTTCGCGATCCAGGCACCGGCAGGCGTCTACGTCGAGACGGTGACCAGCGTTGAACACTATACGGATCGGCTCTTCCGCTTCCGCATGACCCGCCCTGCCGAATTCCGCTTCCGCTCGGGCGAATTCGCGATGATCGGCCTAATGGTCGGCGACAAGCCGGTCTATCGCGCCTATTCGATCGCTAGCCCCGCCTGGGACGAAGAACTCGAGTTCTTCTCGATCAAGGTGCCGGATGGCCCGCTGACCTCGCACCTGCAGGGGATCAAGCCGGGCGACAAGGTGCTGATGCGCAAGAAGCCGACCGGTACGCTGGTGCTCGACGCGCTCGTTCCCGGGCGCCGTCTCTACATGTTCTCGACCGGCACCGGCATTGCGCCCTTTGCAAGCCTGATCCGCGATCCCGAGACCTATGAAAAATTCGAGGAAGTGATCCTCACCCATACCTGCCGCGATGTTGCCGAACTGAAATACGGCTTCGATCTGGTCGAGGAAATCCGGAACCATGAGTTCCTGAACGAGATTGTCGGCGACAAGCTGCGCCACTACGCGACGGTGACCCGCGAAGACTTCCCGTTCAAGGGCCGCATTACCGACCTGATGGTAAACGGCAAGTTCTTCTCCGATCTCGGTCTGCCGCCGCTCGATCCGGCTGTCGATCGCGGCATGATCTGCGGCTCGACCGCGATGCTGAAGGACACCAAGGAAATCCTCGAGGCCGCTGGTCTCACCGAAGGTGCCAACAACAAGCCGGCCGAATTCGTGATCGAACGCGCCTTCGTCGGCTGACCCTTTTTTGTGCAGTTTATCGTTAGAGGGGCGCGCCAAGGGTGCGCCCCGCGTCGTTTAAGGCGAAATGCCATCGAGCTATGCGTCGGCGGTAGTTCCGCCTTGCCCATTCTGCGTACCGCCCTGCGGTCCGAGCGGCTATCGTGCTCCTGCAAATCTTCATAGCGTGCGCACGCAGACATGCGAAAATAAGCGCACGACGAACCAAGCCCGCGCCGTCCTGATATGAGCCTCGTGGGCCATTTCTGGGAGTGCCCGATGAGTCATGTTCCGCCAACCGACCTGGAAGCCAGGATCCGCTGCAAATCGCTGCGTGATCGCATCGCTACGCCGGAAGAGGCGGCCGCGCTGATCAAGGACGGCATGACCATCGGCATGAGCGGCTTCACCAAGGCCGGTGACGCGAAGGCCGTGCCGCTTGCCATGGCCGAACGGGCCGCACGGGAGAAGTTTCGCATCACGCTGATGACGGGCGCCTCGCTCGGTCATGACATCGACAAGACGCTGACAGAGGCGGGTGTTCTTGCCCGGCGCCTGCCGTTCCAGTCGGACCCGGTTCTGCGAGCGGCGATCAACCGCGGCGAGGTGATGTTCATCGATCAGCATCTCTCGGAAACCGTCGAGCAGTTGCGGTCCGGCCAGATCAGCCCGATCGACTATGCAGTGGTCGAGGCGGTGGCGATCACCGAAGACGGCGGCATCGTTCCGTCGACATCGGTCGGCAATTCGGCAAGCTTCGCGATCCTGGCGAAGAAGGTGATCGTCGAGCTCAATCTCAGCCACAGTCCCGAACTCGAAGGCCTGCACGATATCTTCATTCCGGCGAAGCGACCGAGCCGCACGCCGATCCCGGTCGTTGCCTGCGATAGCCGTGCGGGCTCGCCCTACATTCCTGTCGATCCGGAAAAGATCGTCGCAATCGTCGTCACCGAGAAAGAGGACAGCGCCGCACGGATCTCTCCGCCGGATGCGGAGACGACGGCGATCGCCGGCCATCTGATCGCCTTCTTGCAGGAGGAGGTGCGCAAGGGCCGCCTCGACATGACGCTCAACCCGCTGCAGGCGGGCATCGGCGTCATCGCCAATTCGGTGCTGAGCGGCCTGGTCGACAGTCCGTTCCATGATCTGCGTATGTATAGCGAGGTGCTGCAAGACAGCACGTTCGAGCTTTTCGAGGCCGGCAAGCTGAGCTTCGCCTCGGCCTCGTCGATGACGCTTTCCAGCGCCTGGGCTGATCGCGTGTTCCGCAACATCCGCGCCTACAAGGACAAGCTGGTGCTGCGGCCGCAGGAGGTGAGCAATCATCCGGAGATCATTCGGCGCCTCGGTGTCATCGGCATCAACACGGCGCTCGAATTCGATATCTACGGCAACGTCAACTCGACCCATGTCGGCGGTACCGACATGATGAACGGTATCGGCGGCTCCGGCGATTTCGCCCGCAACGCCTTCCTGTCGATCTTCGTCGCCAAGTCGGTTGCCAAGGGCGGGGCGATATCGTCTGTCGTGCCGATGGTGTCCCATGTCGACCACACGGAGCACGACGTCGATATTCTGGTGACCGAGCATGGTCTTGCAGATCTGCGCGGCCTGGCGCCGCGGGAGCGCGCACCCGTCATCATCGAAAACTGCTGCCACCCGGCCTATCGGGAGCTTTTGTCGGATTACTTCAATCGTGCGGTCGCCACCCGTGGCGGACAGACCCCGCATATTCTGGAAGAGGCTTTCGACTGGCATGTGCGCCGGCTGAAGACCGGCAGCATGATGCCGACGGCCTGAAGTGTGTTGAAGAAACAACCGTGAAAGCAATCGCTTGCCGTTGTTTCTTCTCGTGCAGGCAAGGTTTCTTCAGGCGTCTGATAGATAGCTCATCAGGTCCGCCATCGCGGCCGACGCGCCTTCAGCGTCGGCCCGCTCGATCGCATCGATCACCGTGACATGGCGGCGGACCGATCCGGCCATCTTTTCAGGCGAGGACGAAGCAAACCAGATGCGGCGCGCATGTGTCTGCAGCGGGGCAAGTGCTGCGGTCAGGAACCGGTTGGGGCAGGCTTCTTCCATCAGTTCGTCGAACACCTTGTCGGCGACGAGAAAGCCCTCCATTTCGCCCGCATCAAGACAGGTGGCCATCTCCGCACCGCAAGCTTTCATCGCGCTTCGCTCCTCGGCGCTTGCGTGCGTTGCGACGAGGGCGGCGGCAAGCGGCTCCAGTTTCTGGCGCGTCTGCATGACATGCACCTGGTCGTCCGGCCGGATCGTGGTGATTTGCAAGCCGACACGGGGACGGATATCCATGAGACCCTGCCAGGCCAGCTTCTGGATCGCCTCGCGAACCGGTGTTCGCCCAAGCCCGGCAAGTTCGATCAACTGCCTCTCGGTGACCAGGGCGCCGGGCTCGAGCTTCAGAGTGACGATCAGGCGTTCGAGCGCGAGATAGGCGAGGTGAGCCTGAGATTGCGGTGACATGCCGTTCCTTTGGTTCTGATATATCAGTAGCTTGCACGATTTCATACAACCAGGCAAGCGCGCCGGTTGCCTGGCTTTGTGCAGGTCAAAGGGGGTGGTTTGCCTATGTGATCAATAAAATAAGCGAATGCTTAAAAAATACGAATTTCAAAGGCATGAATAAACGAACCTCATAGGACGTTTCCAATAGGAATCGTGTTGACGAACCGAGAGGTGCTTGCCACTCTCCCAACAAAGGCCCGGCGTGAAAGAGGCGCGTGGGTCGTTGCGGCAAGAAGCTGGTTGCATGTTTCCTTGGTCGCTAGGGATCGAAGGCAACAGGCACAAGGCAAGGCAACAACCGTCAGCCATCGGCGTTGAGGGGCGCAAGATGCAAGTGGGCGCGTTTCTGGTCTGGTCCTTGATGGCATTTGCGGCGCTGCTGGCCGTACCCGCAGTCAGTCACACCAATGCATTGACGACATTTTCGCTGATGGCGTCGTCGGCGGCCTTTGTCGGCATGGCCGTCGCGCAGTTCATGGCCGCGCGCCCGCCGTTCGTCGAGGCTCTCTTCGGGGGGCTCGACCGTGTCTATCATTTTCATCGCAGGATAGGCATCTCGGTGCTGTGCCTCATCCTCGTGCACTATTTCCTGAAACCAGACTTCAAGGGCCTGGCGCTGACGAGCGGTCTGAACCAGCTTGCTGCATCCGCCGGCAAATATGCCTTTTACGGTTTCGTCGTGCTGCTCGTTCTCAGTATCGTCAAGATCATACCGCGGACGAAGATCGAGATCCCCTACCATCTGTGGCGCTACACGCACCGCTTCATCGGCCTGCTCTTCGTGATGGTCGCCTTCCACCAGATGTTCATCAAGCGCCCCTATGACGGTACCGCGCTTCTGGCGGTCTACCTCAACGCCTTCGCAGCACTTGGCATCCTGAGCTACACCTATACCCAGCTGCTGCCCTGGCTCCGAACCCGCGGCTACGAAGTCTTCGATGTCGCCCGGGAGGACGGGGCGACGGTGATTGCGGCGCGGCCGCTGCGCCGTGCCTTGCGCGCCAAGCCCGGGCAATTCGGTTTTCTGCGGGTGCTGAAGCCTGGGCTGCGCGAGCCGCATCCGTTTACGATCGCTGGTATCGAGCCCGACGGGGTCGTGCGCTTCGCGATCAAGCCGCTTGGCGACTACACCCAGGCCCTGCGCGACGGAATCGCTGTCGGCGACCGGTTGAAGCTCGAGGGTGGCTATGGCCGCTTCAACCACCGCCGTGGCGGCAAGAAGCAGATCTGGCTCGCCGGCGGCATCGGCGTTACACCGTTCCTGGCGATGGCGCGGCATCTCAATGGCGACGAGGGGCAGGACATCCACATGGTCTATTGCGTGCGCGACCGGCGCGAGGCGATCGGGCTGGAGACCTTCGAGGGGCAGGCCGGAAAGCTCGGCAACTTCACTTTTGTCCTGCACGATTCCTCCGTGGACGGGCGCCTGGATGCGGCCAAGCTCGCGAACGGTAGCGCGATCGATCCGGCGGAAGCCGATCTGTGGTTTTGCGGCCCGCCACCTCTCAGGGAGGCGATCGTCAAAGGTCTGAAAGATCTCGGCAAGCGGCCGAAGCGGGTTGAATTCGAGCGATTTCAGTTTCGATAGTGCAGCGGATTTCAGTAGCGATTCTATTGTTTTAGGGAGTGGGTTTCATGCGCGGTCTGCAGAGAAAGCGAGAAGGCGCCTCGTCATTGTCCGGTCTTGGCCGCGGATATTGGGCCGTTTCATTTGCGGCGCTGGTCGCAGTCTCGCTCTGTCCCGCTGGTGCCTCGGCGCGCGATGCCTTCGCTGAGGATGCCTTCTCCACCTACAAGGCCAACGTCGACAACGGCAAATACATGTTCAACGCCGCAGGCTGCGGCGCCTGCCACGGCTCCGGCGACAACACCGAACTGCTCTCCGGCGGCATGGAGATGAAGACGGCGATCGGCACCTTCTATGCGCCGAACATTTCGCCGCACGCCAATGGCATCGGCGGCTGGACCAATGCGCAGTTTCTGAATGCGGTTCTGGTCGGTCTCGATCGCGAGGGCAACAACCTCTATCCGGTTATGCCCTACACCTCCTATGGCGGCATGAAGCCGGAGGATGCGCTCGACATCAAAGCCTATATCGAGACGTTACCCCAGGCGGATGCAGTGTCGAAAGAGGATGAGATTGCTTTTCCGTTCAGTCGTCAGACGACGATCACGCTCTGGAAGCGCAGCCACTTCACGGTGCCGGCCTACCAGCCGCGCGAGGAGACGCAAGCCGAGCGCGGCCGCTATCTGGTCGAGAATGTCGGCGGCTGCGGCGATTGCCACACACCGCGCACCACGACCTATGGGCTCGACCTGGAGCGCGCCTATGAGGGCGAAAAGGATTTGAGCGGCGCGGTCGCGCCCGACATCAGCAAGACGAAGATGGCCGGTCTTGCCTCGCCCGACGTTTTCACCAGGGGCCTGATCGAGGAAGGCAAGAAGCTCTCGGGCGCGCCGATCAGCGATCCGGTGATGCGGCGTATAGCCAAGGGGCTGAGCGTTCTTTCTGACGACGATCGCCGCGCGATCTATGCCTTCCTTGCCGATCGTGAAGTGAAGGCCCCCGCGCCGGTGGCGCAGTCGGTCACGGCCGTCTGCAAGGAGAATACGGCGACCGAAGCGCTGGGCGGCGGCAATGCGGCGCTGGCGCAGCAGGCCGATGCCTTCATCGGCAGATACTGCCGCAACTGTCACGGGCCGGGCGAAAGTTCGCAGGGGAGCTACCCGGCGGGCGAACTCGCCTCGATTGCCGCCGACGCAAACTTCGTGACCCCCGGAGATGCCTCGAAGTCACGGCTCTACGCGACTGTGGTCAGCGGCCGCATGCCGCTTGGCAAGCGCCCCTCTGCCGAAGAGATCAAGGTGCTGGAGGACTGGATCAACGCACTGAACGAAAAGAGCCTGCCGCAGACGGTGGCCGCAAAACCGGCGCGCGCCCGCCCGATGTTGGGTTATGGCCAGTTCGTCGATGCGGCGCTGAAGGACATCGAGACGGTCAGTGCCCTCGACCGCCCCTACATGCGCTACTTTTCCTATCGCGACCAGTACAACGGCATGATGGGCTGCGAGGACGACCAGACCTTCATGAAGCGCATGGACGTGCTTGCCGGCGGCTTTAAGAAGTTGCTGAATTCGCTGTCCTACGGGCCAAAGCTGGTGCTTCCGACAGAGGTCGACGGCACCAATGGCTTGCTGGTGCGCGTTGATCTGCGCGAACTGCAATGGGACGCGGCGGACTATGACTTCCTGATCAAACGCTATTTCTATGGGATTGATCCCGAGAGCGATGCGTCGCTTTCGGCCCTTTCGAAGGAAACGGCGACGCAACTGCCGATCATGCGGGTCGACTGGTTCATGAGCAACGGCGCGCGCCCGGAGATCTACAACCGGCTGATGAAGTTGCCGACCGAGATCGCCGAACTCGAAAAGCGCTTCAAGATCGACGTGGCCGGCAACATTCGCAGGCGCGATGTGTTGCGGGCCGGTTTCGCCGACGGCTCGTCCGGGGTTTCCGACCACAACCGCATGCTCGAACGGCACGACATGCCGTTCGGCGGCTACTACTGGAAGTCCTATGATTTCGGCGGCGACATCGGCAAGCAGGTGCTGAAGCGCTTCCCGCACGGGCCTCGGGAATTGGCACCGCTCGACGCGGGCCTCGTGCCCTTCGAGCACGACGGCGGCGAAATGATCTTCTCGTTGCCGAACGGCCTGCAGGGCTACTACCTCTCGACGTCAGCAGGAAAGCAGCTTGATGTCGGGCCGACCACCATCGTGTCCTTCCGCAAGCGCCCGATCGGCAAGGGCGTCGAGATCATCAACGCGCGGTCCTGTGTCGATTGCCACGCCGATGGCATCCTTTCGAAACGCGATCAGCTGCGCGAGCAGATCGAGACGTCGACGCTGTTCAGCAAGGACCAACAGGACGTGCTGCTTGCCATGTATGTGAAGCAGGAGGAACTGGACGAAACCTATCGCAAGGACCGCGAGCGCTTCGTCAACGCGTTGAAGGTGCTGGGCATCACGGAGCCGACGCCCGATGGGGGCCTCCAGAGCAAGCATGCGCCGGGCGAGGCGGAGCTCATCACCTACTTTGCCGACAAGTACGAAGACGAGCTCGACTTCGATGCCCTGGCGGCCGAGTTTGACATGACGCCCAAGCAATTCTCAGAAACGATCAAGCGGGTGACAAACACCGATGTCCTGCGCCTCGGGCTCGACTGGGTGACGACGCTGGAAGCGGGCGGAACCATTCCGCGCAACGAGGTCGAGCAACAATATGCATTGCTGATGGCGCCGCTAACCCAGCGCCGTCCGCTCGACACGACGGCGATCGTCATTGCCGGTTCCGAGCCGATGGTGGACGACAGGCCGCAGTCGGTCGCGGCCGCCGTGCCGGACTATCGCAAGGAGGATGCGGGGACTGGCCACAAGCTCGAGCTGGCCCTGAACGTGAAGTCGACGACGGCGAAGGTTGGCGACGAGCTTTCCTTCGAACTCAGCGCCAACCAGGCCTGCGAGCTGCAAATCCTCTATGTCGAGGAGAACGGCAACGTCGAGGTCATCCCGGACGTGATGATCGGCAACACCACGCTTAAGCCGGGCGAGAGACGCCTGATCCCGCAGCCGGGCACGGGCACGCTCACCTTCGACACACCTGCGCCCGCCGAAACGATGCTGGCCTTCTGCCGTGCCGGCGGGCTCGGTGACCAGAAGCTGACGGTGGAGAAGGCACGCCAATATGTCGCGACGTCGCGGTTGCCGCCGACACGGGGACTCGCGATCAACCTGGCCAAGCGGGCGCAGGGTGACGCGGGTGCCAGCAGTGTTCAGATGGTGACGTTCGAGATCAAGGATTGATGGTCGAGTCATGGTTCAGCTACGAGCATTTCTCCTCGCTTCGGCGGTTCTGGCGGTCTTCACCGCGCCGGTCATGGCCTGCGACGGTCTTCGCCTGGCCTCCGAGGCGCTGAACCGCGCCGACGAGGCCGGCACTAAGGTGGCGGCCGACCCCGTAAACATGAAGGGTTGCTCGGCGACCGAGATCGCGCTCACCCGGCGCATCGCGGCGCTCGCAACCTTCAACCGGGTTGCAGCGGCAGTGGGGCAAGGCGCGAAGCTTGAAACCTTCGAAGCGGAACTGACGGCCGCAAGCCGCGACGCCGGCGGCCCCTGGCAGATCCTCGATGCGCTCGGCGATATCAAGCGTGAGCGCAAGGATTACGACGCCGCGGCGACCTCCTATCAGCAAGCGCTGGAAGATGCGGCAAACGAGGAACTGACACCGGATTGGATGGCGCCGGACAAGGCCTACATCGAGCGGCTGGACCGCCTGGCTTCGGAAATGCGGCTCGCTGCAACCAAGCCGGTCAAGCTCGTCGCGCGCGGCGCCTGCAAGTTCTCCTATCGCGGTGTTTCGATCCGGAAAAAGGCGACGCCGGTGCGCTACGTCTTCGGCACGGCCGAGTTTACGCCCGAAGGCCTCGAGTCGGCCAGGGACCTGTTCGAGTGCCTGAAGTCGGCAAAGCCGGCCGCGATCACCCTGATCGGTCACACCGATCCGGTAGGTACCCCCGAGGCGAACATGGCGCTCTCGCTCGCCCGTGCAAAAGCGTTGGCTCAATACCTCGTCGACGCCGGTTATCCCGGCACCTGCACGGTTGTCGGCAGGGGCGAGGACGAACCGTTCAAACCCGATGATCCGACCGCCTATAGCGAGGAGATGTTGCACCAGCTCGACCGGCGCGTGGATGTGGATGTGGGGAAATGACAGTGCTGTGCAGAACCCTGCTTGCGATGAGCTTGCTCGCATTGCCGGCGGCCCCGGCGATGGCCTCGACCTCGGCGCTGGTCGTCGGGGTGGACAAGTATCCGCACGAAGTAAGCCTCGATGGTGCCGTCCGCGATGCGCAAGACGTCACGCAGGCGCTGAAGGCGGCGGATGTCGCCCCGATCCGCCAATTCATCAACGAACAGGCGACCAAGGATGCAATCCGTGCGGCCTGGGGCGAGCTTGTGGCGGCCGCTGAGCGCGGCGATACGATCGTCTTCACCTATGCCGGGCACGGTGCGCAGATGCCGGAGCTGGTCGCCGGCAGTGAGGAGGACGGGCTCGACGAATTCCTGGAGTTGCCGGGCTTCGACCGGGCGCGTGCTGAGGAGACGGCGAGCGAAATCATCGTCGACAACGAGCTCAGCGCCTGGTTCGCGGAGGCGGAAGCCAAGGGCATTCATGTCCTGTTCGTCTCCGACAGCTGTTATTCAGGCGGCATGAACCGCTCGATCTCCGGCAAGACGCGGCTGGCGCCGATGGTGCGCGCCAAGCTGCCGCCGCCATCCAAGGAGGCGCTGTCCGGCGCCAAGGTGAGGGACGTGGAGCTGTCGCAGGTGACGATCCTCGCCGCATCGCTCGAAAGCCAGCCGACCCCGGAAGTGGTTATCGGCGGCGAGCCCCGCGGCGCCCTGAGCTGGAGTTTTGCCCGTGCGTTGGAAGGCGCCGCCGATCGCGATGGCGACGGGCGGATTTCGCGGGTCGAACTCGAAGACTACGTGTTTTCCAACGTCAAGCTGCAGTCGGAAGCCCTGCAGGTGCCGAACTTCACGCCGCAACTGGCGCGCTCCGACAAGGAAATCGTGCTGTCCCTGCCGCGTAGCGCCAAGGTCGGCGTGGCGCCAACAGTGAGCGGCACGAAGCATGCACTGAAGTCGCCGCGCGAAACCGGATGGACGGGCAATTTGCCATTGAGCGTCGTCGGTGACATGCCTGATCTTGCCAATATCGGTGGCGACGGCGTGCCCTACCGGTGGGAGGCGACATCCGGTGTCTTCTATACGCCGAACGGGGACGTCGCCGCGGAACATGTCGCGCCCAAAAGGCTCCAGGGCGTGGTCGACAAATTCATCCTGGTGGATTTTCTGAAAGCACTTGCGGCGCAGAGCCCGGGAGCCGTTTCGCTGAAGCCCGTCAAGGACATCTACTTTGCCGGCGACCGCCTGAACGTCGAGGCGCCGCAGGGCGGCTATGCCAACATGCTGGTCTTCAACCTCGCCAATACCGGCGAAGCACAACTGCTCGACGTGCAGATTGCCGGCAGCGAAAGCCATGCCTTCAAGCTGCGTGACCTGGAGGTGGTCAAGCCCTTCGGTGCGGACCATCTGGTCGTCATCGCGACCAATGCGCCTGTCGACGCGATCGCGGCCGCCTTTGCCAATTCGGACCTCGACGCAGCGGCCTTGCTGCGCTTGCTCGAAACGCGCCTGGAAGGGAGTGAGAGTACGATCGCGGTTCAACCGCTTTACACGAGAGGTCAGGGCCAATGAGCATGGGCGCCAGATCGCGAGTGCCGTTCCTTCACGCCCTTGCGTGTTTCATGCTGCTGGCTGCTCCTGCGGTCGCCGGAGATCGGGCTTTGCTGATCGGGGTCGGCAACTATCAGAATCTGCCGACCGAGTTTTCCCTGCCCGGACCGGCGAACGATCTGGTCGCGATGCAAAGGCTGCTCACGGAACGGCTCGGCTTCGACAGTGCCTCGATCCGCGTGCTGAAGGACGGGCAGGCGACCAGAGCTGAAATCCTGTCATCCATGAACGGCTGGCTTGTCGATGCGACGAAGCCCGGCGATCGCGTCTATCTCTATTTTTCAGGCCACGGCCTGCAGGTGAAGGATGCGGATGGCGACGAAGCGGATGGGCTGGATGAAGCGATTGCGCCTGCCGACATTGCCGCCGGTGAAACGGACTGGCAAGGCGCTGTCCTCGACGACGAGATCGATGCGGTGCTGGAGCGCCTGAAGGGGCGCGCTGTGACGGTCGTGATCGACGCCTGTCACTCCGGCACGATCTCCCGGTCGCTGTCCGAGGACATCAAAAAGCCCATCGACGGCGCCCGCTTTCTCCCGCGTCCCGATGCCAAGCCGGTCGAGCAAGCGCTGACCCGCGGCCTTAGGATTGATCTTGCCCTCGTCGACAAGCCGAAGCTCGTCGATGCCGGGGTGACCGCCTGGAGTGCGGCGGCGCCCTATCAGGTCGCCTGGGACGATGTCCGGCTACCGACAGCGGATCGGCACGGGGTTTTCACCGCAGCCTTCGTCGCCGGCCAGACCGGCGACGCTGCCGATGGCAATGGCAACGGATTGACGAGCAACGCCGAGCTTCTTGGATATGTAAAGGCGCAATCTGCCTCCTACTGCGCCTTGCAGGAGCAATGCGGCAATCTCGACCCGCAGTTGGAAGGCAGACCCGAGGCGCTCGGCGACAGCGCGATGGTGCCGGAAAAGCGCGATGCGGATGGCAGCGGGCAGGGTGCGTATACCATTACTCCGAATGCAGCGGTGCCGAGCTATCAGGCGGCCAACCCCATCGATGCCGTCGGTGATATCATCGGCAAGAGCGAAGCCGGCGATGTCATGCTCTCTATCGACAAGCCGACCACCATGAAGGCCGGCGAAGTCTTCAAACTGACGGTCAACAGCCACACGGCCGGCAATCTCCTGATTTTCGACGTCAACAGCCAGGGCAATGCAACACAGATTTTCCCGAACGAGTTCGCGCAAAAGATCACGACGTTGGCGCCGGACGTGCCGCTGACCTTGCCGGATGAATATTACGGCTTCGATTTCGAGGCCTCGGGCGAGGGGGACGGCATTTTCGTGGCGCTTGTCGTCAGCGATGCTGTCGACTTGAGCGATCTTGCGCCGATATCGCGGGGCCTCAAGGTGGAGGTCGATGCGCGCGAGCCCTTGAGCGAGATCATCGCGCGGCTGCAGAAGAACTGGACCGAAGATCTCGACACGCGCGGAATCCATTGGTCAGTCGGCACCCTGCGCTATCGCGTCGAGTAGGATCGATAACGGACAGAACGAAAAAACCCGCCTCGATGAGGCGGGCTTCTTTTTGTGTCGTCTCGTCCGGTTCTAGTGCAGGATCTGGCTGAGGAAGAGCTTGGTGCGCTCGTGCTGCGGATTGTCGAAGAACTCAGCCGGCGAGTTCTGCTCGACGATCTGGCCCTGGTCCATGAAGATCACGCGGTTGGCGACCTGGCGGGCGAAGCCCATTTCGTGGGTCACGCACAGCATGGTCATGCCTTCTTCGGCGAGCGACACCATGGTGTCGAGCACTTCCTTGACCATTTCCGGGTCGAGCGCCGAGGTCGGCTCATCGAAGAGCAGGATCTTCGGCTTCATGCACAGCGAGCGGGCGATCGCCACGCGCTGCTGCTGNCTTGACCATTTCCGGGTCGAGCGCCGAGGTCGGCTCATCGAAGAGCAGGATCTTCGGCTTCATGCACAGCGAGCGGGCGATCGCCACGCGCTGCTGCTGGCCGCCCGAAAGCTGGCCCGGATACTTGTTCGCCTGCTCGGGGATCTTGACGCGCTTCAGGAAGTGCATCGCGATTTCTTCGGCCTGCTTCTTCGGCATCTTGCGCACCCAGATCGGGGCAAGCGTGCAGTTTTCGAGGATCGTCAGGTGCGGGAAGAGGTTGAAGTGCTGGAACACCATGCCGACTTCGCGGCGCACTTCGTCGATCTTCTTCAGATCGTTGGTGAGCTCGATGCCGTCGACGACGATCTTGCCCTTCTGGTGCTCTTCGAGCCGATTGATGCAGCGGATCATCGTCGACTTGCCGGAGCCCGANGTCGTTGGTGAGCTCGATGCCGTCGACGACGATCTTGCCCTTCTGGTGCTCTTCGAGCCGATTGATGCAGCGGATCATCGTCGACTTGCCGGAGCCCGACGGGCCGGCAATGACGATGCGCTCGCCCTTCATAACCTTCAGGTTGATGTCACGAAGGACGTGGAAGTCCCCGTACCACTTGTTCATTCCAGTGATTTCGACTGCGACATCCGTTGCGGAAACAGTCATTTTGGAAGCAGTGGCTGCGTTTGCCATGCGATCCTCCCCTCATTTTATCGTTTATGGGCCGTGTCGAGCACGCGTTCCATGAAACCTGAATAGCGCGACATACCAAAGCAGAAAAGCCAGAATATGAAGCCAGCGAAAATTAGCCCTGAGATCGGCGTCACCGAAGAGGCCCAGTTGGCGTCCGTGAAGTTGAAGCGGACGATGCCGAGCAGGTCGAACATGCCGATGATCGACACCAGTGACGTGTCCTTGAAGAGGCCGATGAAGGTGTTGACGATGCCCGGAATCACGAGCTTCAGCGCCTGTGGCAGCACGATGAGGTTCATCTTCTGCCAGAAGCTGAGGCCGAGGGAATCCGCGCCCTCATACTGCCCCTTCGGGATAGCCTGGAGGCCGCCGCGCACCACTTCGGCCATGTAGGCCGAGGCAAAGAACGACACGCCGATCAGTGCACGCAGGAACTTGTCGAAGGTGACGCCCTGCGGCAGGAACAGTGGCAGCATGACGCTCGCCATGAAGAGCACGGTAATCAGAGGGATGCCGCGCACCAGTTCGATGAAGGCGGTGCAGAGCATCTTGATCACAGGCATATGCGATCGCCGCCCCAGTGCCAGAAGAATGCCGAGTGGCAACGACACGGCAATGCCGACGAACGAAAGGATGAGCGTCACCATCAGACCGCCCCAGAGCGGCGTCTCGACGTAGGTCAGTCCGAACCAGCCGCCGGGAAGCAGGATCAAGGAAATGATCGGCAGCACGGCGAAGAGCAGGATGGCGTTGATGCCCTTGAAGGGAGCCTTCGGGATCAACATCGGAATGAGGAAAAGCACGAAGAGGATGCCGACCAGCGTCGGTCTCCAACGCTCATCGAGCGGGTAGCGGCCGTAGGCGAATTGGTCGAGTTTTGCGTTGACGAAGGCCCAGCACGCACCGCTCCAGCCATCCGGCTGCGAGCCTCCTTGAGCAACCGTGGCGCAAACGCCACGGCCGCCGCCGGTCCAGGCGGCGTCGATGAAGAGCCACTGGATGGCCGGAGGCACGAGCCACGCAAGCGCAAGCAGGCTGACGATGGTGAGCACCGCATCCTTTGGCGTCGCGAACAGGTTTTCGCGCAGCCAATGGACGATGCCACCTTCGGCGACCGGCGGGGCGGACCCTTCGATCATTGAGGTACGGACAAAAGTTGCCTGGTGTGTGTTCATGATCTTATCTCTCCACCAGGGCCATGCGGGCATTGAACCAGTTCATGAACAGCGACGTCGCAAGGCTCAGCGACAGGTAGACGACGATCCAGATCGTGACGATCTCGATCGATTGTCCTGTCTGGTTGAGGATGGTGCCACCGACGGCGACAAGATCCGCGTAACCGATCGCAACGGCGAGCGACGAGTTCTTGGTAAGGTTCAGATACTGGCTGGTGAGCGGCGGAATGATGATCCGGAGCGCTTGCGGAACCACCACCAGTCGTGTCGTCAGGCCGGGGCGTACACCGAGCGCGTGCGCGGCTTCCGTCTGCCCCTTGGATACGCCGCGGATGCCGGCACGCACGATCTCGGCTATGAAGGCGGCCGTGTAGAACGAGAGCGCCAGGAACAGCGACAGGAATTCCGGTCCGATGACCGAGCCGCCGGTGAGGTTGAATTTGCCGGCGACGGGGACGTCGAAGGTGATAGGCGATCCCGTGGCAAGGAAGACCAGCAACGGCAGACCGATGATCAGGCCGAGCGACGCCCAAAGAACCGGGAAACGCTGTCCGGTGGCCTCCTGCTTCTTGCGCGCATAGCGTGACAGGAGGAAGCTGGCGACGATCGCGAGGACAAAGGCTAGAACCGTGTACAGCGAACCGTCACCAAAGATCGGCTTGGGAAAGGCAAGGCCGCGGTTGTTGAGGAACATGTTGAGCGGCAGTGCTGCCGATTCACGCGGCTGCGGCAGGATCGCCAGGACGCCGCTGTACCAGAAGAAGATGACCAGCAGTGGCGGGATGTTGCGGAAGATCTCGACATAGGCGAGCGACAGCTTGGCGATCAGCCAGTTGTGCGACAGGCGGCCGATCCCGACTGCAAAGCCGATGATGGTGGCGGTGAAAATACCGCAGACGGCGACCAGCAATGTGTTGAGCAGGCCGACGACAAGTGCGCGCTGATAGGTGGAATCGCTGGTATAGGCGATCAGCGATTGCCCGACGTCAAAACCAGCGCGTCCATTGAGGAAGCCGTAACCGGAAGCGATGTTCGCCCGTTTGAGATTCTCGATCGTGTTGTCGGCCACCCAATAGACGAAGGCCCCGAGTAGGACGACGGTAATAACCTGATAAAAGATGCCGCGGACCTGCGGGTCGTTGATGATCGACCCCGACGGTTTCGATTTCTCAGGCGTAGTTGTGACGCCAATCGCCATGCAATGCCTCTTTCCCCTTTTTCACCCTTTTGGGTGTTTTTATCGTTGGGACGGGGAAGCGGTTGTCCGCTTCCCCGGTATTTTCGGTTCGCTTTAGCGGACCGGCGGAGCGTACTGGATGCCGCCCTTGTTCCACAGCGCGTTGAGGCCGCGCTCGATCTTGAGCGGGCTGCCGGCGCCGATGTTGCGGTCGAAGACTTCGCCGTAGTTTCCGACGGCCTTGATCACGTTCACGGCCCATTCGTTGGTGAGGCCGAGGTCGGTGCCGATCTTCGAGTCAGCTTCGACGCCGAGGAAGCGCTGAACGTCCGGGTTGGTGGACTTCTTCATTTCTTCGACGTTGGCCTGGGTGACGCCGAACTCTTCAGCCTGGATCAGCGCGTAGTGAACCCAGCTGACGATATCGAACCACTGGTCGTCACCCTGGCGCACGGCCGGGCCGAGCGGCTCCTTCGAGATGATTTCCGGCAGGATCATGTGATCGTCCGGCTTCGACAGCGTCAGACGCAGCGAATAAAGGCCGGACTGGTCGGTCGTGTAGACGTCGCAACGGCCGGCGTCATAGGCGGCGTTGACTTCTTCAAGCTTTTCGAAAACGACCGGATTGTACTGCAGGTTGTTCGACTTGAAGTAGTCGGCGAGGTTGAGCTCGGTGGTGGTGCCCGTCTGCACGCAGACAGCGGCGCCCGAAAGCTCCAGCGCGGATTTGACGTTCAGGCCCTTGCGAACCATGAAGCCCTGGCCGTCATAGTAGTTGACCGGGCGGAAGTTGAAGCCGAGCGCGGTGTCGCGGTTGATCGTCCAGGTGGTGTTACGGGCAAGCACGTCGACTTCGCCCGACTGCAGCGCCGGGAAGCGTTCCTTGGCGGAGGTCGGGGTGTACTTCACCTTGCTGCCATCCGCGAAGATCGCGGCGGCGATTGCCTTGCAGTAGTCTACGTCGAATCCGCTCCAGTTGCCCGAAGCATCCGGCGCTGCGAAGCCGGCGAGACCGGTGTTCACGCCGCACTGGACAAAGCCCTTGGCTTTGACGTCATCAAGAGTAGCGCCCGAAGCCGCCTGTGTGCCAATCCCCATGACAGCAGCGCCAACGAGAGCTGTCAGAATTCTTTTTGCCATTTTTAGAACCTTTTTCTGTTGTCGTTAGTTCCAGTCTGCACCGTCGCGTCTCCTAGCGCGGTGAGCCTCCGCCACCCTCCTGGCGCGAGTGTCGGCTATCTCATGCTCAATTTCCATGAGGGTCAAGAGAGGCCGCCGATTTTCTGGTTTTGCATGTGAAAAACTCGAAACAAGCCAGAAAGTTAGGCAGATCTTGGGGGTGTGAATCACGCTCTGGCGGAAAATTCGCCAGAAGTGGCCTCGCGACGGTCAAAACGACGCTTCATGATTTTTGCCACTTGACCGCGATTGTGGCTCGTTCGAAGAGTTTTGCATTCGAAATCTAGAAGCGG
Source organism: Ensifer sp. Root558 (assembly GCF_001427045.1). Lineage (NCBI taxonomy): Bacteria > Pseudomonadati > Pseudomonadota > Alphaproteobacteria > Hyphomicrobiales > Rhizobiaceae > Ensifer > Ensifer sp. Root558. The sequence continues at coordinate 134,092 of NZ_LMGC01000035.1, forward strand.
AATGAGCAATGGCAGACAGTGGCAATGTGAACGGCAAGGCAGGCATCAACACGCGTCTCGCCCATAGCGGCAACAACCCCTCCGATTACTTCGGCTTCGTCAATCCGCCGGTCGTGCACGCCTCCACGGTGCTGTTCCCGAACGCCAAGACCATGGAGACGCGGGCGCAGAAGTACACCTACGGCACCCGCGGAACGCCGACCACGGACGCGCTCTGCGACGCGATCAACGAACTCGAAGGGTCCGCCGGAACGATCCTCGTGCCTTCGGGGCTGGCGGCGGTCACGGTGCCGTTCCTCGCCTATCTCTCGGCCGGCGACCACGCCTTGATCGTCGATTCGGTCTACTTCCCGACGCGCCATTTCTGCGACACGATGCTGAAGCGACTTGGCGTCACGGTCGAATACTACGATCCGATGATCGGCGCTGCGATCGAGAGCCTGATCCGCCCGAACACGCGCCTGGTACACACCGAAGCACCGGGATCGAACACCTTCGAAATGCAGGACATCCGCGCGATTGCCGATGCCGCCCATCGCCATGGCTGCATCGTCACCATGGACAATACCTGGGCGACGCCCGTCTACTTCAAGCCGCTCGACCATGGCGTCGATGTGTCGATCCATGCGGCCACCAAGTATCCGTCCGGCCATTCGGACGTGCTCTTCGGTACCGTTTCGGCCAATGCCGAGCACTGGCCGGCCCTGACAGAGGCCATGGTGACGCTCGGCGTCTGCGTCTCGCCCGATGACAGCTACCAGATCCTGCGTGGCCTTCGCACCATGGGCATCCGTCTCGAGCGGCACCAGGAAAGCGCCCTGACGCTGGCGAAATGGCTGGAAACACGCGACGAAGTGGCCCGCGTGCTGCATCCGGCGCTGCCGAGCTTCCCCGGCCACGAGCTCTGGAAGCGCGATTTCACCGGCGCGAGCGGCATCTTCTCCTTCGTGCTGAAGGCGGAGAGCCCTGACCGCTTCAGGGCCAAGGCGCACGCCTTCCTCGATGCGCTGAGATTGTTCGGGCTCGGCTATTCCTGGGGCGGTTTCGAAAGCCTCGCGCTCCATGTCGGTCTCGGAGATCGCAAGGTGGCGCTGGCGCCGACCGAAGGTCCGGTTCTGCGCCTGCAGATCGGCCTTGAGGACGTGCCGGATATCCGGCGCGACATCGAAGCGGGCCTGGCTGCGGCAAACGCCGTTTGACGAAGGCAATGACGGACGCCGCGGTCATCCGCGGCGTTCTGCTTTTCTGGACTAGATCTTTCGCGCGCCGGCAGTTTATCGAACGGATCGCGGTGAATGGCCGTCGCTTCTTAGCGCTCCGGCGCCCCGTAGCCGTAGAGCCAGTCGAGGTCGGCTGCGAGCGCGTCGGGCCCCTTGAGCTTCAACACCATGTCGCGGCCGATACGCACCGGGCCGCGGGCGTGATAGGCGAAATGGTTGAAGGCCGCACGGCGGCGGACGCGCGCGATGCGTGGCCTGCGAAGCGCCTCGAATTTCCGCAAGGAATCCGCGACGCTGAGGTTTTCAGACAGGCAAGCCGCAAGCGCGGATGCGTCCTCGATGGCCATGGCCGCACCTTGCGCCGCAAAGGGCGTCATCGCATGGGCCGCGTCGCCGATCAGCACTGTTTTTTGACCATCATGCCAGGCGCCGTCGTCGACGGTGCAGAGCGGCCAGTAGGTGGGCGCCACGGCCTTATCGAGAAGCGAGCGGATGCCTGGGCTCCAATCGGAAAAGGCGTTGAGGCAATCCTGGCGCCGCGCGTCCGAATCCTTGCCGACCCAGATCGCGTCGGTCTCCTTGCCCTCGATGATGGCGACGAGATTGAAACCGCCGACTTCCCGCAGAGGATAGGCAACGAGGTGGGCGCGCGGGCCGAGGAAGGCGGTGACCTCACCGCGCTTGAGCACGCCTGCAGCAAGGTCGCCTGCAAGCGTCATGCGCCAGGCGATATTGCCGGAGAACCGGACACGGCCGGCGGCGGGCACGGTTTCGCGCAGCCGCGACCAGATGCCGTCGGCGCCGATGACGACGTCCGGCATGCGCCCCGTCACTGCCGCGATCGCCTGGTCCCCGGGCTTGTCGATCTGGCATCCAAGGTGGAGACGGCAGCGCGGTTCGGATTGAACAGCCTGAAACAGCATTTTCTGAAGGCTGGCTCGGTGGAGAACGGCATAGGGCGCATGCCAGCGGCGGCGCGCGAAGGTCCCGGCCGGCACGCTGGCAAGCGCGCGCAGAGAGCGGCCGTCAACGAGCCCGATGCGCTCGGGCTCCGTCCATACACTCTCAAGCTGCGCCAGCAGGCCGAGCTCGATGAGGATACGGGAGGCGTTCGGTGAAAGCTGCAGGCCGGCTCCAACCTCGGTCAGTGCCGTCGCCCGCTCGATGATATCGACGTCGAAGCCGCGCCGGGCAAGGCATAGGGCAGCCGTGAGGCCGCCGATGCCGGCACCGATGATCGCGACGGGGCGCGACATCGTCGCTTATCAGGCGGCTTTATGGGCGAAGAGGCAGCCGGGGGGATTGGTTTCGGTCGCCTTCAGCTTCGGATTGTAGCGATAGAGCGTAGAGCAGTAGGAGCAGACCTTCTCGTCGTCGTCACCCATGTCGATGAAGATGTGCGGGTGATCGTAGGGAATGGATGCGCCGGTGCACATGAATTCCTTGACGCCGATTTCGATTGCCTGATGTCCGCCGTCGTTCTGGAAATGCGGGATGCTGTGGCCGGCCATGTCATGCTCCGATGAATGCAAGTCTGAAGGTCAAATTTGGCGGCACCATAGTCAGCTTTGCCGGAAATGTGTAGCGGCAAAGCTGCCGCAGTTGTGGTTTTTGCCGGTGCGGGGTTTCGCCCGCCAAGGCGACGAACTAGGTTGCGCCGGATCGATATGCCCAAGGATGAATAGATGGATCTCACCCCGCCGCCGTTTTCCCGTTTCAATCATGACGGTCTGGAGATCGCCTTCTTCGACGAGGGCGACCCGTCCGGCGCGCCCGTTCTGCTCATTCACGGCTTTGCATCCAGCGCCAACGTCAACTGGGTTTTCCCGGGCTGGCTGAAGACGCTGGGTGACGCCGGCTACCGCGTCATCGCGCTCGACAACCGAGGTCATGGCAAGAGCAGCAAGCCCTACGACCCGGAACTCTACCACCCTCAGCAGATGGCGGGTGACGCCGCCGCATTGCTTGGGCATCTCGGGATCGCCGAGGCTCATGTCATGGGCTATTCGATGGGCGCTCGCATCTCGGCCTTCCTGGCGCTCGCGCATCCCGACCGCGTGCGCTCGCTGGTCTTCGGCGGGCTCGGCATCGGCATGGTGTCGGGGGTCGGGGATTGGGATCCGATTGCCGACGCTCTGGTGGCGCCGTCGCTTGACGACGTGACCCATGCGCGCGGGCGCATGTTCCGCGCCTTTGCCGACCAGACCAAGAGCGACCGGCAGGCGCTTGCGGCATGTATCTCGACCTCGCGGGATCTGCTGACGGCACAGGATATGGCGCGCATCGAGCAGCCGACGCTGATTGGCGTCGGGACGACCGATGACATCGCCGGATCGGCGCAGGAACTGGCAGCGCTGATGCCGCGTGCGCGTGCGCTCGACATTCCGGGTCGCGACCATATGCTCGCCGTCGGCGACCGGGTTTTCAAGAAAGCGGTGCTCGAATTTTTGGCAGAGATCGATCGCATCTAGCGTATCGTCATTGCCGCCAGACGCCATTTAAGTCACGCCTGATTTCCCCTATAGTGATAGCAGGCACGGACAAGGAAGGAGAGCGACGATGGTCGCCAAGACCGAACTTCGCCAGGCAGAAGCGCTGCAAGTGATGGACCCGATTTGGAATAGCCTGCGCGAAGAAGCCCGGATTGCCGCCGAGCAAGACCCAATGCTCGCGGCCTTCCTCTATTCCACCGTGGTCAATCAGCACTCTCTCGAAGAAAGCGTGATCTACCGCATCTGCGAACGGTTGGATCACCCGGATCTGCAGGCAAACCTTTTGCGCCAGACCTTCTCGGAGATGCTGGAGGACTGGCCGGAATGGGGCACCATTCTGCGTGTCGACATCCAGGCCGTCTACGACCGTGACCCAGCCTGCACCCGCTTCATCGAGCCGGTGCTCTATTTCAAGGGCTTCCATGCGATCCAGACGCATCGCCTGGCGCATTGGCTATTGAAGCGCGGCCGCAAGGATTTCGCCTTCTACCTGCAGAGCCGGGCGTCGAGCGTCTTCCAGACGGACATCAACCCCGCCGCCCGCATCGGCCGCGGCATCTTCCTTGATCATGCCACCGGCCTTGTCGTCGGCGAGACCGCGGTCATTGGTGACAACGTCTCGATCCTGCACGGCGTGACGCTCGGCGGCACGGGCAAGGAAGGCAGCGATCGCCACCCGAAGATCGCCGACGGTGTGCTGATTGGCGCCGGCGCCAAGATCCTCGGCAATATCCATATCGGACACTGCTCGCGCGTCGCTGCGGGTTCGGTCGTGCTGAAACCGGTGCCGCCGAAGTCGACGGTCGCCGGCGTACCGGCAAAGGTCGTGGGCGAGGCCGGCTGTTCCGAGCCGTCGCGCCAGATGGACCAGATCCTTGCCAGCTTCGATATCTGACATGCGGGAACCGGTGTGTAGCCTCTTTCGAGGGGTTTACACCCGCCGATGCAGCGTGCGAGAAGCGCCGCACAGTTTAAACGGCTACGGAGACGTGTTTTGAAGCCCGAAGAAATCCGCAAGCTTGAAGCCTACTTCAAGCGCACCTTCAATCAGCAGATGGTCGTCAAGGCTCGCCCGAAGAAGGACGAGTCCGCTGAAGTCTATCTCGGTGACGAGTTCCTCGGTGTGGTCTTCCGCGATGAGGAAGACGGCGAGCTTTCCTACAACTTCTCCATGGCGATCCTCGACATCGACCTCTAAGTCGCGACGCCGGACGCTTTCAGTATAAACCCCGAAAATCCATGGGATTTTCGGGGTTTATTGTTTTGTGCGGGATGTTGATGTCTTGCTGGGCAATTGCTCGCTAGTGCTTATCTTGCGGCTGTAGCGAGCGCAGCAAGAAATTTCATGCCGAACCGCGATATTTCATCAAGTTGTTGCATCTGTTGTATTTTATTGCATCGCACACTCGTCTTGACTTTTTGTGCAGTGCACATAGACTGAAGCCTCCAGATCAGGCCGTCACCAAGGAGACACCGGATGTTCAACTTCGACGATGCAAACAAGAAGAGCAAGGAAGCCATTGATGTGGCTGTGAAGAGCTATTCCGCTTGGACCAAGGGTCTCCAGGCTATCGCGACCGAAGCTGCCGACTTTTCGAAGAAGTCCTTCGAGGACAGCGTCGCGCATGTCGAAAAGCTGACGAGCGTCAAGAGCGTCGAGGCTGCTTTCGAACTGCAGACCAACTTCGTGAAGTCGAGCTACGAAGGCTTTGTCGCCGAAGCAACGAAGATCGGCGAAATGTATGCCGACCTCGCCAAGGACGCCTACAAGCCCTACGAAGCGCCGGTTGCCAAGGCAACGGCAGCAGTCAAGGCCGCCGCTGCAGCAGCCTGATCACCGGCTAAAACAATTTCTCAATAAAAAGGCCGGTCGCAGCGCTTGCGACCGGCCTTTTTGTTTTTCGCATAAGCTGTGCGCAGCCCAAAGAAAGTTGATCAATCTTGCCGGTCAACGTGCGATTATGATTGCAGTGTGTTGGTTCGGTCTTAAAATCTGAAAACGAACCATTAGATAAAGGGCAAGCAGGCTGCGGCCGAGTTCGATGGGTCGCTACTGTACAAGGAACTGACAAGAATGATCGCCATGCCGGTCCGGATGCAGCAAGGTAGCGATGATGAGGGGAACGGCAACAACCGCATCACGTCCGTCATCACGCGTACCAAGCCGAAGACCAAAAAGCCGAGTTTGTATCGCGTTCTGCTTTTGAATGACGATTACACGCCGATGGAATTTGTCATCCATATTCTGGAGCGCTTCTTTCAAAAGAACCCGGAAGAGGCGACCCGCATCATGCTCCACGTCCACAATCACGGTGTGGGAGAGTGCGGCGTCTTCACCTATGAGGTCGCCGAAACCAAGGTGACGCAGGTGATGGACTTCGCCCGGCAGCATCAGCATCCGTTGCAATGCGTCATGGAAAAGAAATGAGGAACTAACGTGCCAACATTTTCGCCCAGCCTCGAAAAGGCGCTGCACCAGGCACTGACTTTTGCCAACGAGCGCCACCACGAATACGCTACGCTCGAGCATCTGCTTCTGGCATTGATCGACGATGCCGACGCGGCGGCCGTGATGGGCGCCTGCAACGTCAATCTTGAGACGCTGCGCAAGACCGTAACCGATTACGTCGACAACGAACTGTCGAACCTGGTGACCGGCTACGACGAAGATTCCAAGCCGACGGCCGGGTTCCAGCGCGTGATCCAGCGGGCGGTGATCCACGTGCAATCGTCCGGCCGCGAGGAAGTGACCGGCGCCAACGTGCTGGTCGCGATCTTCGCCGAGCGCGAAAGTCACGCAGCCTATTTCCTGCAGGAGCAGGAGATGACCCGCTACGACGCGGTCAACTTCATTTCGCACGGCATCGGCAAGCGGCCCGGCAGCTCTGAGTCCCGTCCTGTGCGTGGCTCTGACGATCATGAGAGCGAGCAGAAGCCCGCGCGCGACAACGAAGAGGCCAGCGCCAAGAAGCAGCAGGACGCGCTGACCGCCTATTGCGTCAACCTCAATGAGAAGGCGAAATCCGGCAAGATCGACCCGCTGATCGGCCGTCACGCCGAGGTGAACCGCACCATCCAGGTGCTGTGCCGCCGCTCGAAGAACAATCCGCTCTATGTCGGGGACCCCGGCGTCGGCAAGACGGCGATCGCCGAAGGCCTTGCCAAGCGCATCATCGAAAAGAAGGTGCCGGAAGCGTTGCAGGATGCGACGATCTTCTCGCTCGACATGGGCACGCTTCTTGCTGGCACGCGCTACCGTGGCGATTTCGAAGAACGGTTGAAGCAGGTCGTCAAGGAGCTCGAGGACTATCCGGGCGCCGTGCTCTTCATCGACGAGATCCATACGGTCATCGGCGCCGGAGCTACGTCCGGCGGCGCGATGGATGCATCCAACCTTTTGAAGCCGGCGCTTTCCTCCGGCGCGATCCGCTGCATCGGTTCGACCACCTACAAGGAATACCGCCAGTTCTTCGAGAAGGATCGGGCGCTGGTCCGCCGTTTCCAGAAGATCGACGTGAACGAGCCGACGATTGCCGACGCGATCGAGATCATGAAGGGGCTGAAGCCTTATTACGAGGAATATCATCACCTGAAATACTCGAACGAGGCGATCAAGGCCGCGGTCGAGCTTTCGGCCCGCTACATCAACGACCGCAAGCTGCCGGACAAGGCGATCGACGTGATCGATGAATCCGGTGCCGCACAGATGCTTCTGCCCGCCAGCAAGCGCCGCAAGCTGATCACCGAGAAGGAGATCGAGGCGACGATCGCGACGATGGCGCGCATCCCGCCGAAGACCGTCTCCAAGGACGACGAGGCCGTGCTTGCCAATCTCGAGCGAGAGCTGCGCTCGGTCGTCTACGGCCAGGACCTGGCGATCGAGGCGCTCGCTTCGTCGATCAAGCTGGCGCGTGCCGGCCTGCGCGAACCGAACAAGCCGATCGGCTGCTACGTCTTCTCCGGCCCGACCGGCGTCGGCAAGACGGAAGTCGCCAAGCAGCTTGCGACCTCGCTCGGCGTCGAGCTCCTGCGCTTCGACATGTCGGAATACATGGAGCGGCATACGGTTTCGCGCCTGCTCGGTGCACCTCCCGGCTATGTCGGCTTCGACCAGGGCGGCCTCTTGACCGATGGCGTCGATCAGCACCCGCATTGCGTGCTGCTGCTCGACGAGATCGAGAAGGCGCATCCGGACCTGTTCAACATCCTGCTGCAGGTCATGGACCATGGCTCGCTGACGGATCACAACGGCAAGAAGATCGACTTCCGCAACGTCATCCTGATCATGACGACCAATGCCGGCGCATCGGAAATGGCCCGGGCCGCCATCGGCTTCGGTTCTTCCAAGCGTACGGGCGAAGACGAAGAGGCGCTGAACCGCCTGTTCACGCCGGAATTCCGCAACCGTCTGGATGCGGTCATTCCGTTTGCTTCGCTGCCGACACCGGTTATCCACCAGGTGGTTCAGAAGTTCGTCATGCAGCTTGAAACCCAGCTTGCCGAGCGCAACGTCACCTTCGACCTCGCGCCGGAGGCGATCGCCTGGCTTGCCGAAAAGGGCTACGACGAGAAGATGGGCGCGCGACCGCTGTCGCGTGTCATCCAGGAAAACATCAAGAAGCCGCTCGCCGATGAAATCCTCTTCGGCAAGCTGAAGAAGGGCGGTGTCGTCAAGGTGACGATCGGCACGAAGGCCGATGGCACCAAGGGCCTGCTGCTCGATGCCGTTCCTGAGACGACGCCAATCAAGCCGAAGGCGGAAGTATCCCGCCCGGCGATGAAGGCCGCCAAGCCGAAAAAGGCCGAGGACAAGGAAGAGGTGGGCGCCGAGCCTGCGCCGAAGTCCAAGCCGAAGAAGGCTGCCGCCAAGGCGTCAACGGATGACGAGGCCGGGGCGGGCGACGCGGCTCCAAGAAAGGGCCGCACGGTGCCGAAGGTGCCGCGCAAGAAGTAGCTCCCCCCGCAAGACACGTTCGACGGTGCTGGATGCAAACCATCCGGCACCGTTTTTCTTTAAAAACGAAATGAGAAGAGCCTGCGTGGTTTTTCGTCCGCGTGCCGGTCTGATAGCCTATATTCGGTCATGCTTATCCCGGACGATTCGATCCGGGGTGGTCGTAGTCGAGTTGAAAACAATCCGGAATCGCCGATGAAGAGAGAAGAAGACGAGCAATCTTCGCTCGCCTGGTTCGGGAAAGGCATGCGCGGCATTTTCAGCCTGCCGGCCTTCATTCTGATGTTGTCCTTTGTCGGCTTCTGTTCGCTGACGGCTCAGGCCGGCATCCCGGTCGAGCAGGTGGTCTTCATGGTCGGCATGGTCTGGGCGCTTCCGGCCAAGGTCATTCTCGTCAGTTCGATGATGAGCGGAGCCGGGCTCGCGACCGCGTTCCTCGCGGTCTCGCTGTCGTCCGTACGGCTGATGCCGATGGTCGCCGCGCTGATACCGGAGCTGCGCGGGTCGCGCACGCCGACTTGGCTTCTGCTCTTCCTGTCGCATTTCGTCGCGATCACCGCCTGGGTTTTCGCGATGGAGAAGGTGCCGCACGTGCCGCGCGAGCGGCGCGTCGCCTTTTTCGCGGGCTTCGGCATCACGCTGGTGGCGGCAAACATGCTGCTCGTCGCTGTCGTCTACCACTTCGTCGCCGATTTCCCGCCGATCGTTGCCGGCTGCCTTTTCTTCCTGACGCCGGTCTACTTTCTCGCCTCGATCTGGCATTCGGCGCGCCATCCCGTCGTCTATGTGGCGTTGCTCTTCGGTCTTGCAGGCGGGCCGCTGTTCTACTGGCTGTTTCCGGAATTCGACATCCTGCTCGCCGGCCTCGTCGGCGGTACGCTTGCCTGGCTCATCGAGCGCCTCTGGCGCCGTCGCAAGGAGGTGAGAGGATGACCTGGCAGGATGGTTGGTGGGCCTATGTCTTCATCGCGATTGCCGGCTGGCTGGCGACCGACATCTGGCGCTGGTTGGGCGTCATCACAGGCAACAGGCTGCGCGATGATTCCGAGGCGCTGAACTGGGTGAGGGCGGTTGCCACCGCGCTGGTCGCAGCGGTCATCGCAAAGCTTATCCTCTATCCGACCGGCGTACTCGAACAATCTCCGCTCTGGCTGCGCGCAGGTGCCGTCGCGCTCGGGGCGGCCGCCTTCTTCCTGTTCGGAAGAAAGCCGGCGATCGGGATCGCGTCAGCGATTGCCGCGTTGGCGCTGGGCCTGTGGTGGTTGGGTTTTTAGGCCGGGTGAGGTGCTTTCACCTGACCGTCGGTTAAAGAGCCGGCGCGTCGCCGGCTCCCTGGCTCCTGCGCGGATAGTATGAGCGCGATCAGAGCGCCTGCCGAACCTTTTCGGCATTGGCAGCCAGAACGGCGCCGTCTTCCATCGTGCCGGAATGCGGCTTCAGCGGCACGCCTGCTTGCCGCGGAATGACGTGGAAGTGCAGGTGGAAGACCGATTGTCCGGCCGGTGCTTCGTTGAACTGCATGATCGTCACACCATCGGCGTCGAAAGCTTCCTTGGCGGCAACGGCCAGCTTCTGTACGGTGGCAATCAGCGCCGGCAGCGTTGCTGCATCGGCGTCGAGCAGGTTGCGCGAAGGGGATTTCGGCACCACGAGCAGATGGCCTTCTGCCTGCGGCATGACATCCATGAAGGCGATCGTCGCGTCGTCCTCGTAGACGCGGTGCGAGGGAATTTCGCCGCGCAGGATCTTGGCGAAAATGTTGTTGTCGTCGTAGCTCATTGTTCTTCCTCGTGTAATGAAGCCGGCCTTCACGAAAAGGGGGTCAGTCGTCCTGCCGTTCACCCTTTCGGAAAGGTCCGTGCTCGGCAAGAAACTCGCCCGTTTCCTCCACATCCCTGCGCTCGCGCTGAAGATAGTCGCCGACGGCGCGGGCAAGTCCCGGATGTGTGATGAAATGGGCGGAATGGGTGGTGACGGGCATGTAGCCGCGCGCAAGCTTGTGTTCGCCCTGGGCGCCAGCCTCGACCCGTTTCAGCCCCTTGGCGATCGCGAAATCGATCGCCTGGTGATAGCAGACTTCGAAATGCAGGAACGGGTGATCCTCGATGCAGCCCCAGTGGCGACCGTAGAGCGCATCGCCGCCGATGAAGTTGATCGCGCCGGCGATGTAGCGGCCGTTGCGGCGTGCCATCACCAGCAGGATATCGTCGGCCATGCGCTCGCCAATGAGCGAATAGAACGCGCGCGTCAGATAGGGGCGGCCCCATTTGCGTCCGCCGGTGTCCATGTAGAAGGCGAAGAACTCGTCCCAGATCGATTCCGTCAGGTCGCTGCCGGTCAGCCAGTCGATCGAAATGCCGTTTTCGAGCGCAGCCCTGCGCTCCTTCTTCAGCGCCTTGCGTTTGCGTGAGGCAAGGGTCTCCAGAAAATCGGCGTGGGAGCCATAGCCTTCATTGGTGAAGTGGAACTGCTGGTCTGTGCGGTGCAGGAACCCGGCGCGCTCAAGCGCAGGGATCTCGGCTTCGGGCGCGAAAGTCACATGTGCCGAAGAGACATCGTGTCTGCGGGCAAGCTCTTTCAGGCCCGCGGCAAGCGCATCCTGAACGGCGTTCGTATTTTCGTCCGGTGCCGAAAGCAGCCGTGGTCCGGTCGCAGGCGTGAAGGGGATGGAACTTTGCAGTTTCGGATAGTAGCGGCCGCCGGCGCGCTCGAAGGCGTCTGCCCAGCCGTGGTCGAAAACGTATTCGCCCTGGCTGTGGCTCTTCAGGTAGCAGACGAGGCCGCCGCGCAATTGCCCGTCGCCGCCTTCAAGCAACAGATGCTGGCCGAGCCAGCCGGTCTTGGCCGTCGCCGACCCGGACTCTTCGAGCGCCGAGAGATAGGCATGCGAGAGGAAGGGATTGTAGACGCCGCCAGGAAACGCCTTCGATGCACCGGACAGCACATTCCAGCGTGCCGCCGGTATATCGGTGAAGGATTGCGCGATGCGGAGGGTGACGGCGTCTGACATTACTTTAGGAAACCAGGGCCTCCCGCGGGTCGAAACCCTCGAAGGTCATCTGATCCGCATGGGCAAACGTGTAGGCTTCGGCCTGCCGGTCGCGCACGGTCCAGGTGATGATCGTCTTGCCGAGCGTCCGTTCCTTGGTGATGAACGAGTTCGGCAGGTGGCCGTAGTGGTAGGAGATGAAATCGAGCCCGAGCTGCATCGCTTCCTCATGCACGAAGAAGGTCTCCGGATTGGCACCTTCCGCGGTGAGGCCCAGCGGGTAGGGCGCGTCGAGCGCCTTCAGGTCCTTGAGCAGCCAGTGATCGAAGCTCATCAGCGCAACGTGGCCCTTGTAGCCTTCGAGCGTTTCGAGCACGGCGGCGGCAAAGCCCTCGTCGTCGCCCTTGCGGCCCTTGAGCTCGATGACGAGCGGCACCTTGCCGGCAACCAAGCGCAGCATCTGCGTCAACGTCGGCACCTTGTCCTTCGTGCCGCCGATCGCCATCAGGCCGAGTTCGCCGGCGGTGCGCGAGCGAACGTCGCCCTTGATCCCGCACAGGCGCTGGGTGTCGTCATCGTGGAAGACGACCGGAATGCTGTCGGCGGTATACTGCAGATCGCATTCGATCGCGAAACCGGCGTCGACGGCGCGGGAGAAGGCCGAAAGCGTATTCTCCCACACCTGCTTGTTCATGTCGTGATAGCCGCGATGGGCAATCGGTTGGGCCTTCAGCCAGGAAATATCAGCCATGCCGGGCACTCTGTCAGGCGACTTCGATGACGGCGTCGATCTCGACGGCGGCATTGAAGGGAAGGGAAGCCATGCCGACGGCGGCACGCGCATGCTTGCCGGCTTCACCGAGCACGGTCGCAAGCAGATTGGATGCGCCGTTGATGACCAGATGCTGCTCGACGAATTCCGGTGTCGAGGCGACGAAGCCGTTGATCTTCACCAGGCGTCGGATGCGACCGAGATCGCCGCCGAGTGCTGCCTTGGCCTGGGCGAGGATGTTGATCGAGCAGAGTTCGGCGGCGCGTTGTGCGCGGGCCACGTCCACATCCTTGCCGACGATGCCGGTCACAGCGACCTTGCCGTCTTCCATCGGAAGCTGTCCGGAGATGTAGAGCATCGAGCCGCTGATGACGTAGGGCACGTAGTTTGCAACCGGGGTCGCAGCCTGGGGAAGTGTGACGCCGAGGTCCTTGAGGCGCGCTTCGATCTCTGCCGACATGGAAAGCTCCATTGTTGTCTTTTGTGTTAAAATCCTGCATTCAGGCCGGATCGCGGCGGGCACCGGCTTTTTCCTGCGAACGCCGCCTCGCTTCTGCCGAACGCTTGTTTATAGCATTGCCGGCGAGTCCAACAGGAGGAAACGGATGTTTCATAAAGGCTTCGGTCTCGTCACTTTGGGCAGCGCCTGTTTCGCCGTCATGACAGTATCGGGCGCCACGGCGGCACACGCAAACGCCCTTGTGCCGCACCGCGCCGTCTATGATCTCGAACTCAAGGATGCATCGGATCGTTCGGGCATTGCCGGAATGTATGGTCGCATGGTCTACGAGTTCAATGGCTCGGCCTGCGCGGGCTATACCGTCAGCTTCCGTTTCGTCACCCAGGTCGATACCGGCGAGGAAGTGCGCCTGACCGATCAGCAGACGACCACCTATGAAGATCTAAAGAATGGCAATTTCCGCTTCCTGACCCGCTCCTTCACCGATGAGAAGCTGGACAAGGAAGTGCGCGGTACGGCGCATGAGGAAAAAGCGGGCGTTAAGGTCGAGCTGACCGCGCCGGACAAGCGCGAAATCGAGCTTGCGGCGAGCCGGTTTCCGACGGCGCACATGATGGAGGTGATCTCGCGAGCGAAGAAAGGCGAGAGCCTCTTTGAGGCGCGCATCTTCGACGGCTCCGACTCGGGTGACAAGACCTTGATCACCTCGACCTTCGTCGGCAAATCGCGCAAACCCACGGCGGATGAGCCGGATGCCGGCAAGGCGGGCAAGCTCAGCGGCGACAATTACTGGCCGGTGACCATCTCCTATTTCAACGATGACAAGAGCGGCGACGCGCTGCCGATCTACCGTATGTCGTTCAAGCTCTACGAGAACGGGATTACCCGCGACCTGACGATGGACTACGGCGATTTCGTCCTGAGCGGCAAGCTTGCGGACCTCGAAGTGTTCAAATCCGAGGACTGCAAATAGCCGATTGCGGTAAAAAGCGGCGTTTGCGGCTTGATTTCTCGGGCGGTTGCCGTTAAGGGGCTGCCCATTCCACACGTGAAGCTTGGGATGTTCCGGGAGAAATCCGGATCGTTCCGCCGGTGGGCCGGTCGAAAGACATGCTCGACGCTTCGCGGAGGTTCAACCGGAAAAGGAGAAAAGGCATGGCATTGCCTGATTTTAGCATGCGTCAGCTTCTGGAAGCTGGCGTTCACTTCGGCCACCAGACGCACCGCTGGAACCCGAAGATGAAGCCGTACATTTTCGGCGATCGCAACAACGTTCACATCATCGACCTCGCACAGACCGTGCCAATGCTGTCGCGCGCCCTGCAGATCGTCAGCGACACCGTTGCCAATGGCGGCCGCGTTCTGTTCGTCGGCACCAAGCGCCAGGCGTCCGAAATCATCGCTGACGCTGCCAAGCGTTCGGCCCAGTACTACGTCAACGCTCGCTGGCTCGGCGGCATGATGACCAACTGGAAGACGATTTCGAACTCGATCCAGCGCCTGCGCAAGCTCGACGAAATCCTCTCTTCGGAAGCTTCGGGCTTCACCAAGAAGGAACGCCTGAACCTCGAGCGCGAACGCGAAAAGCTGAACCGCGCTCTCGGCGGTATCCGCGACATGGGCGGCACGCCGGACCTGATGTTCATCATCGACACCAACAAGGAATCGATCGCGATCGACGAAGCCAAGCGCCTCGGCATCCCGGTTGTCGCAGTCATCGACTCGAACTGCGATCCGGACCAGATCGACTATCCGATCCCGGGCAACGACGACGCTTCGCGCGCCATCGCTCTCTACTGCGACCTCATTGCACGCGCTGCCATCGACGGCATCGCACGTCAGCAGGGCGCATCGGGCCGTGACCTCGGTGCATCTGCCGAAGCTCCGGTCGAGCCGGCGCTCGACGAGGCCTCCGACGCCTGATCGGGCCTTGGCGGCAGGTGAGCCTGCCGCCCCCAATGAAATGTCGGGACAAGGCCGTTTGTGATGAAAATCTGAACGGCCTTGTTCTTTTCAGCCGGGGATGGCGCTGATCCGTTCGGATCTTTGGAGCCGAGCAACCCCGTGATGGTTCAGTCATCACGGTGTCACATTGAAAAGCCATTCCCTGCCACACCTCCTGGTACCGCGCCCTTAAGGGCAGCGCGCCAACCAAACAGACAAAGAGGCAATAAGATGAGTGTAACTGCAGCAATGGTGAAGGAACTGCGCGAAAAGACCGGCGCAGGCATGATGGACTGCAAGAAGGCGCTCGCCGAAACCAACGGCGACATGGAAGCTGCGATCGACTGGCTGCGCGCCAAGGGCATCGCCAAGGCCGACAAGAAGTCGGGCCGCACGGCTGCTGAAGGCCTCATCGGTATTGTCAGCGGTGGCGTCAAGGCTGTCGTCGTCGAAATCAACTCCGAGACCGATTTCGTTGCCCGCAACGAAGCCTTCCAGGAACTCGTCCGCGGCGTTGCCAACGTAGCGCTGACCACCGACGGCTCGGTTGAAGCCATCGCGGCTGCAAACTACCCGGCAACCGGCAAGTCGGTCGACGAGACCATCAAGGACGCGATCGCCACCATCGGCGAGAACATGACGCTTCGCCGCGCAGCCCTGCTCAAGGTCGAAGACGGTGTTGTCGCCACCTACATCCACAACGCTGCCGGCGACGGCATCGGCAAGCTCGGTGTTCTCGTCGCCCTGAAGTCGATCGGCGACAAGGAAGTTCTCTTCTCGGTTGGCCGTCAGATCGCCATGCACATCGCTGCGACCAACCCGCTCGCGATCCGTGCGGACGAAGTCGACGCCGCTGTTGCCGAGCGCGAACGCAACGTCTTCATCGAACAGTCGCGCGCTTCGGGCAAGCCGGACAACATCATCGAAAAGATGGTCGAAGGCCGCATGCGCAAGTTCTTCGAAGAAGTCGCTCTGCTGTCGCAGGCCTTCGTCATGAACCCGGAAATCACCGTCGGTCAGGCCGTCAAGGACGCTGAAAAGCTCGCTGGCGCACCGATCGAAGTCACCGGCATGGCTCGCCTGCTGCTCGGCGAAGGTGTCGAGAAGGAAGAGTCCGACTTCGCTGCAGAAGTTGCAGCCGTCGCCAAGGGCTGATTTCTTCACCCATATTGGGAAAACCTTGGGGCATCGCGTGACAACGCGGTGCCCTTCGTGTATCCGGCTTCGTCAATGCGCTGGACCCGCCGGAAAATACGCCGTTGCGGTTGAAACCATGGTGCGCAATGTGTCCTTATGCGCTGTGCGCCGCCATCGTGCGCACGCGCGCCGATCTGTTCAGGAGCGATGATGCCGGCCGAGCCACTCTACAAACGCGTTCTACTCAAAGCCTCCGGTGAAGCTCTCATGGGCAGCCAGGGCTTCGGCATCGATGTGGCGGTCGCTGACCGGATCGCCGCAGATATCGCCGAAGCGCGCGCCATGGGCGTCGAAGTGGGCGTGGTTGTCGGCGGCGGCAACATCTTCCGCGGCGTGGCCGTCGCTTCCAAGGGCGGCGACCGGGTAACCGGCGACCACATGGGCATGCTGGCAACCGTCATCAACGCGCTGGCGCTCGCAACGTCGCTGCGCAAGCTCGACATCGATACGGTCGTGCTTTCGGCAATCGCGATGCCGGAAATCTGCGAGAGCTTCTCGCAGCGCGCAACGCTCTACCATCTTTCCCTCGGCCGCGTCGTGATCTTCGCCGGCGGCACGGGCAATCCCTTCTTCACGACCGACTCTGCCGCCGCCCTTCGCGCCGCCGAAATGGGCGCGCAGGCGATCTTCAAGGGCACCCAGGTCGATGGCATCTATTCCGCCGACCCGAAGAAGGATCCGGACGCGACCCGCTTCGACCGCCTGACGCACAGCGAAGTCCTCGAGAAGGGGCTTGCCGTCATGGATGTTGCCGCCGTCGCGCTTGCACGCGAAAATGCCATTCCGATCGTTGTCTTCTCCATTCATGAGAAGGGTGGCTTTGCGGAAATATTGACCGGCGGCGGTCGCGCGACCATCGTCACAGACAATTAAGAAGCTGCAGAACGGCCCTCGGGCCGGCGAATGATAGAACGGGAGTTTCGACCATGAGTGAAGGTGTTGACCTGAAGGAACTGAAGCGTCGCATGGATGGCGCCATTTCCGCATTCAAGAGCGATATCGCGTCGCTCCGTACCGGCCGCGCGTCGGCGAACGTTCTCGATCCGGTGACCGTCGAAGCCTATGGCTCACGCGTGCCGCTCAACCAGGTGGCGAACATCACGGTTCCCGAGCCGCGCATGCTGTCCGTCTCGGTCTGGGACAAGCAGATGGTCGGCGCTGTGGATCGCGGCATTCGCGAATCGAACCTCGGCCTCAATCCGATCATCGACGGCCAGAACCTGCGCATTCCGCTGCCGGAACTCAACGAAGAGCGCCGCAAGTCGCTCGTCAAAGTGGCACATGACTACGCCGAAAAGGCGAAGGTCGCCGTGCGCCACGTGCGCCGTGACGGCATGGACGACCTGAAAAAAGCCGAAAAGGATGGCGACATCGGTCAGGATATCAGCCGTTCTCAGTCCGAGCGCGTGCAAAAGATGACCGACGAAACGATTTCCGATATCGACCGCTTGCTCGTCGAGAAGGAAAAGGAAATCATGCAGGTCTGATCTGCTCTGCTCGTGATCTGAGTCTCCTTTCGCGGACGCCTTATGCAAAACCTCACTTCCACGACCGTTCCGGAACATGTTGCCATCATCATGGATGGCAACGGGCGTTGGGCGAACGCGCGTGGTCTGCCGCGCACGATGGGGCACCGCAAGGGTGTCGAGACCGTTCGCGCCGCCGTCAAGACGGCGGGCGACTTGGGGATCCGCTACCTCACGCTTTTTGCCTTTTCCTCGGAAAACTGGAGCAGGCCGGCGGCGGAAGTCAGCGATCTGATGGGGCTGCTCAAGACCTTTATCCGCCGGGATCTTGCCGATCTGCACCGCGAGAATGTCCGCATCCGAGTCATCGGTGACCGCTCCAACCTCAGAGGCGACATTCTACCGTTGCTGGTGGAGGCGGAGGAAACGACGCGGGCAAATACCGGGATTACGCTCGTCATTGCCTTCAATTACGGCGCCCGGGACGAAATGACACGAGCCATGCGGCGGCTGGCGACGGAAGTCGCCGAAGGACGCTTGCGGCCGGAAGACATCAACCCCGAGCGTATCGCGGCGATGCTGGACACGTGGGACATTCCCGATCCGGACCTGATCATCCGCACCAGCGGCGAAGAGCGTCTCTCGAATTTCCTTCTTTGGCAGGGCGCCTATTCGGAACTGATCTTCGTTCCGGAGTTGTGGCCGGACTTTACGCGCGAAACGTTCCTGGCGGCGCTTGAAAAATACGCCTGCCGCGAGCGCCGCTTCGGCGGCGTCGCCGAGCCTACGTTGGCGGTCGGTTCCTGATGCAGACTGAACTTAAGCTTCGTATCGCTTCGGGCGTGGTCCTCGCAGCGGTGACACTGGCGGCGACCTGGTTCGGCGGTTTGGCGTTTCAGTTGCTGTCGGCGCTGATTGCGCTGCTCGTCTATTATGAGTGGTCGACGATCACGGACCTCCAGGAGCGGGATTTCCAAGGCAATGCCGTTGGCTGGCTGGGCGTCGTGATCATCGCCGGCCTGATCGTGACCGGCTATATCGGCTACAGCCTGCCGGTCCTGGCCGCTTTTGTAGTTCTCACTGTCCTTTGGGTATTTCTGCAGAAGACCAGTTGGTGGCTGCCGGGCGGCATCGCCTATGCCGGGCTGACCGGCATTTCGCTTGCGGCCCTTCGCGGCGCCGACGATCTTGGCTTGATGGCGACGCTGTTCGTCTTTGCCGTCGTCTGGGCGACCGACATCTTCGCCTATTTTACCGGCCGCGCGATCGGTGGACCGAAGCTCGCGCCACGCATATCGCCCGGCAAGACATGGTCGGGTGCCATCGGTGGTACAATTTGCGGCATCGTTGCCGGTGTTGCCGTCTTTATGGCTTATTTTTCACTGCAAGATCTCCGCATTCCGATCATTGCGCTGGTGCTTTCCGTCGCCAGCCAAGTGGGAGACTTGTTCGAATCCTTCATCAAGCGCCGTTTTGGGGTGAAGGATTCCAGCCGTCTCATTCCGGGGCATGGCGGCGTTATGGATCGGGTCGACGGGTTGATTTTCGCGTGTGTCGCGGCGTTGATTCTGGTCATGATTCAGTATTTCGTCAGCGATGGGCGCCAGATCGCTTTCGGATCCGTCCTGTATAGCCTTTGAGCTTAGGCCCGCGGGTGCTTGAGGAACGTTCATGACATATCTGCTTGATGCCCTTCAGATTCTGACCGGCTACGTCGTCCCATTTCTTCTGGTGCTGACGCTGCTGGTCTTTGTGCACGAGATGGGCCACTACCTCGTCGGCCGCTGGTCGGGCATCCGCATTCTGGCTTTTTCGATCGGCTTTGGCCCTGAGCTCGTCGGCTGGACCGATCGGCACGGAACGCGGTGGAAACTGGCGGCGATTCCCCTTGGCGGTTACGTCAAGTTCTACGGCGACGAGGATGCGGCGAGCGTGCCGGACTACAAGCGCCTGGAGGCGCTGGCGCCGGAAGAGCGCAGTCAGACCTTCCTCGGCGCCAAATTGTGGAAGCGTGCGGCAACCGTCGCCGCCGGACCGATCGCAAACTTCATTCTCGCCATCGCCATCTTTGCCGTGCTGTTTTCCGTCTACGGGCGTCAGGTCGCCGATCCGGTGGTTGCGCGGGTGAATGAGAACAGTGCTGCTGCGCAAGCAGGTGTCGTGCCGGGAGACCGTCTGATTTCGATCGACGGCACTCCGGTCGTCACCTTCGACGACGTTCGCCGCTACGTCAGTGTTCGCCCGGAAATGCCGATTTCGATCCGAATCGAACGCAACGGCGCGATGCTCGATCTGTCCATGGTGCCGCAGCGTACCGAGCTCACGGATCAGTTTGGCAACAAGATGGAAATCGGCGTCATCGGTATCCTGACCGATCAGGAAGCCGGCAATTTCCGCACGGTCAACTAT
This sequence comes from Ensifer sp. Root558, assembly GCF_001427045.1. Taxonomy (NCBI): domain Bacteria; kingdom Pseudomonadati; phylum Pseudomonadota; class Alphaproteobacteria; order Hyphomicrobiales; family Rhizobiaceae; genus Ensifer; species Ensifer sp. Root558. Next base: position 153,995 of record NZ_LMGC01000035.1, read on the forward strand.
GGTCCGATTGAGGCCGTCGGGCAGGGCGTCCTGCAAAGCTGGCACGTTGTCACCGGTACTTTCGACTATCTCTCCAATGTCGTGACCGGGCGGATGAAGGCGGATCAGATCGGCGGACCGATCCGCGTCGCCAAGGTCTCGGGACAGATGGCGACGCTTGGAATTCCGTTTTTGCTGAATATTGCCGCGATCCTGTCTGTTTCCATAGGATTGCTTAACCTCATGCCCGTTCCGGTGCTTGATGGCGGCCACTTGATGTTCTATGCGGTTGAGGCCTTGCGCGGAAGGCCGGTGGGCCCGGCCGCGCAGGATGTCGCCTACCGGATCGGTTTTGCCATGGTGCTGATGCTCATGGTCTTTGCCACCTGGAACGACATATCGATGTTCTTCGGCTAGCGTTCGGCCGGGGAAACGGCGAGGGGGATTTCGACGGATACTGTGAACGATTGGTTTTCAACGGCTTGCGACGAAAGGTTTTGTTTACGATAAATCGAAGCTGTAGTGGCCGTTAAGCCACGGTTCGAATTGAAGTAAACAGAAATTAACGAGCTGGCTTGCTTGTATGGGAAAAGCGGTTAAAACGGCAACCGTGACCGGAGTCGGCACGAAACTGCCGCGCGACGTTTGGAAAAGGTAAGATTTGAACATGAAAGCTGGTTCAAGGTTTTTGAACGCGGTGTCGGCGGCTGCGCTGTCAACAAGCATTGTTGTTTCCGGCGCTGGTGTTGGGTTGCTCGCAGGCACGTCCGTTGCAGAAGCTGCGGTCATCAATCGTGTCGAAGTGCGCGGCGCCACGCGCGTCAGCGCTGAGACGGTTCGCGCCAACATCACGATCGTTCCGGGCAAGAGCTTCAACAACACCGACATCGACGCTTCCGTGAAGCGCCTGTATGCGACCGGCTACTTCTCCGACGTCAGCATCAACGTTTCCGGCGGCACGCTGGTCGTCAGCGTCAGCGAGAATCAGCTCGTCAACCAGGTCGTCTTCAACGGCAACCGCAAGATCAAGGACGACAAGCTGCAGGGCGTTGTGCGCACGCAGCCGCTCGGTCCTTATAGCGAAGCGACGGTTGAGACGGACATTCAGTCGATCAAGGACGCCTATGCGGCGATCGGTCGTGGCGATGTCACGGTGACGACGCAGGTCGTTCCTGTGGCCGAAGGTCGCGTCAACCTCGCGTTCGTCATCAACGAAGGCGAGCGCACCAAGATTTCTCAGATCAACTTCGTCGGCAACGAAGCGTACAGCGACGGTCGCCTGCAGTCGGTCATCGCGACGAAGGAATCGGGCATCTTCTCCTTCATTACGCGGAAGGACGTCTACAATCCCGACAAGCTGCGCGCGGACGAAGAACTGTTGCGTCAGTTCTACTACAACCGCGGCTACGCCGACTTCCAGGTCGTTACCTCGGATGCGACCCTGAATGAAGCGACCAACGAATACACGGTGACGATCACCGTCGAAGAAGGTCCGCGCTACGACTTTGGTTCCGTCAACGTCGAATCGACCGTTGAGGGCATCAACGCCGAAGAACTGAAGGGGCTTATCGTCAGCCGTCAGGGTTCGGTCTACAAGGCCAAGGACGTTCAGGCGACGATGACCGAGATCTCGAAGCGCGTCGCTTCGGCTGGCTACCCGTTCGCTCGCGTCACGCCTCGCGGCAACCGCGATCTCGGCAACCACACGATCGCCGTCGACTACCTCGTCGACCAGGGCGAGCGCGCCTATGTCGAGCGAATCGAAATCCGCGGCAACACCCGTACCCGCGACTACGTTATCCGTCGCGAGTTCGACATGGGTGAAGGCGACGCCTTCAACCAGGAAATGGTAGCGCGCGCCAAGCGTCGTCTCGAGGCTCTCGGTTACTTCTCGACTGTCAACGTTTCGACCGCTCCGGGCAGCGCCGCTGACCGTGTTGTTGTGATCGTCGACGTACAGGATCAGTCGACCGGTTCGTTCGGTATCGGTGCAGGTTACTCCGCCGGTAGCGGTGGTGGCTTCCTCGTCGAAGCTTCGATCGAAGAGAAGAACTTCCTCGGTCGCGGTCAGTACATCCGCGTCGCCGCTGGTCGTGGCGACGAAAGCCGGACGTACAACGTTTCGTTCACCGAGCCGTATTTCCTTGGCTACCGTCTGGCTGCAGGCTTCGACGTCTTCAAGAACGAAAACGACTTCGATGACGACAACTATAGCTACGAAGATCAGGGCTTCAGCCTGCGCGTGACCGCGCCGATCACCGAGAACCTGTCGACGACGCTGCGTTACAATTTCACGCAGTTCGACTATAGCGGTAACGTCGCGAAGCTTTCTTCGCCGTACGTTCGCGCGGTCGAGGGTGGCAATTGGGTTCGTTCGTCGGTCTCGCAGTCGATCACCTACAACACGCTCGACGATGCGCAGCTGCCGCATGACGGCATTCTCGCGACCTTCACGCATGAATTCGCCGGCCTCGGTGGTGACTCCGACTTCTACAAGATGACCGGTAAGGCCAAGTGGTACTACACCGTTAACGACGAAGCCGACATCATCGCTTCGCTCGGCGGTAGCGCCGGCCATATCTTCGAAACCGGTAGCGATCTGCAGGTCTTCGACCAGTTCCAGCTCGGCACCAGCGACATCCGTGGCTTCGAGCGTAACGGTGTTGGTCCTCGGGACAAGGCAACGGGCGATGCGCTCGGCGGTACGACCTACTTCACGGCTTCGGCCGAGGCGACGTTCCCGCTTCCGGGTATCCCGCGTGACAGCGGCTTCCGCGGTGCGGTCTTCGCTGATGCCGGCACGCTTTACAGCAACCAGGTCCAGATGGCCCCGGGCGAGACCGTGCAGGGCAACAACTCGTCGCTGCGTGCATCGGTCGGTGTTGGTCTGATCTGGGCTTCACCCTTCGGTCCGCTGCGCGTCGACTACGCATGGCCGATCGCCAAGGAAGATTTCGACAAGGTTCAGAACTTGAAGTTCGGTATTTCCTCGTCGTTCTGATAAGAAGCAGTCCAGAACTGCCAGAAAAGATCGTTCTGGAGTGTACATGGAACAGAACTGGTTTTTTCCGCCCCACGATGGGATCCGCCTGGGCGACCTGGCGGATCGAATTGGGGCGGAATTGGTGGATGTCGCGGTCGCTGACCGTGCTGTCCGCTCCGTAGCGCCGGTCTATCGGGCAAAGCCCGGGGACGTCTGCTATATGTTGTCTCGCAAGAGCCGTGCCGAACTCGAAACGTGTGAGGCATCGGCGATCATTTGCGATAAGACGATTTCGTCTCTCGTCCCTGCACATATTCCCGTCCTTTTGACAGCGCGCCCGCACACGGCCTTTGCGCTTGCTGGCACGTTGTTGCACGAGATTGCGATGCGTCCGGCTCGCAATACGAGCCTGCGCGGCATCGCGCCTGGCGCGTTCGTGGATCCGACCGCGCGGCTTGAAGACGATGTCGAGGTCGAACCGACGGCTGTGGTTGGTGCTGGCGCCGAGATCGGCCGCGGCACGCGGATCGCGGCCGGCGCGGTCATCGGCCCAGGCGTGCGCATCGGTCGCGAGTGCACGATTGCCGCAGGTGCAAGCGTGCTTTGCGCTCTCGTCGGCAACAGCGTGATCATTCACCCCGGCGCTCGCATCGGTCAGGACGGCTTCGGCTATGCGCCGGGTCCGAAAGGCGGGATGATCAAGATCGTTCAGGTCGGACGGGTGATCATTCAGGATCATGTCGAGATCGGCGCGAATACGACCATCGACCGTGGCACGATGGATGACACAGTGATCGGCGAGGGTACGAAGATCGACAATCTCGTTCAGATCGGTCACAACGTGCGCATTGGTCGCTATTGCGGCATCGTCAGCGGGGTCGGCATCGCCGGCAGCACAAAGATCGGCGATGGCGTCATGATCGGCGGCGGCAGCGGCGTCAATGGCCATATCACGGTTGGTGATGGCGTCCAGATCGCCGCCATGAGCGGCGTGGCGGCTGATGTTCCCGCCGGCGAACGGTACGGCGGTATTCCAGCGCGCCCGATGCGTGATTTCCTGCGCGACGTTGCGGAAATGGCCATGCGGGCAGAGGAAAGACAGAAAAAGAAGAAGGGCGGCGCGAATGAGTGAAGCAGCAACGGTTCTCGGCACGGCGGATATTCAGGAAATCCTGAAACTGCTTCCCCATCGCTACCCATTTCTGCTCGTCGATCGCATCATCGAGATCGACGGCGACAATTCGGCGATCGGCATCAAGAACGTTTCGGCGAACGAGCCGCATTTCACCGGCCACTTCCCGGAGCAGCCGATCATGCCGGGCGTCCTGCTGGTCGAGGGCATGGCGCAGACCGCCGGCGCGATCTGCGCCCGCAAGGTGGGAACCGGCACGAACCTGGTCTATTTCATGACCATCGACAATGCCCGTTTCCGCAAGCCGGTCGTGCCCGGAGATCGCGTCGAATTCCATGTCGTGAAGCAGAAGCAGCGCGGCAATATCTGGAAATTTCACTGTGACGCAAAAGTTGACGGGCAACTTGTCGCAGAAGCTGATATCGGCGCGATGATAGTCAGCAAGGAAGACGCCTGAACATGATTGCAGCATCTGCGAAGATCCACCCGTCCTCGATCGTCGAGAGCGGTGCTGTGATCGGCGAGAACGTCAAGATCGGCCCGTTTTGCTACATCGGGCCGAAAGTCGTTCTGGGCGACGATATCGAGCTTCTCAGCCATGTCGTGGTGATCGGCCGGACGACCGTCGGCAAGGGAACGAAGATTTTCCCGAACGCCGTGGTCGGCGGTGATTCCCAGAGCGTTCACCACAGCGCCGTCGATACCGAGCTTCTGATCGGCACCAATTGCACGATCCGTGAAGGCGTGACGATGAACACCGGAACCGTCGAGCATGGCGGTAAGACGGTCGTCGGCGATAACAATCTCTTTCTCGCCAACTCGCACGTGGCGCATGATTGCCGCCTCGGCAGCAACATCATCCTGTCCAACAATGTGATGCTGGCGGGCCATGTCACGGTCGAAGATCGCGTCATTCTCGGCGGCGGCTGTGCGGTCCACCAGTTCACCCGCGTCGGCCGTCAGGCCTTTGTCGGCGGTCTGTCAGCTGTCAGCTACGACGTCATTCCCTATGGCATGCTCAACGGCAATCCCGGCCTGCTGAGCGGTCTGAATGTCGTCGGCATGAGCCGGGCTGGCATCGATCGTGCAACGATCCATGTGGTTCGCCGCGCCTACAAGCAGATCTTCGAAGGGCCGGAATCGATCCGCGCCAATGCCGCAGCGATTCGCGAAGACTATATGGATTGCGCGCCGGTCATGGAAATCCTCGATTTCATCGGCGCCGAGAGCGACCGCGCGCTATCTTCGCCGCAACGCGGCAAGGCCTGACCGTGATGTCTTCTGCTGCGAGCCGCGCGGCGACCAGCGGCCGGCTCGCAATCATCGCTGGTGGCGGCGCGCTGCCTCATCACGTCGCCGAAGCGGTTCGTGCACGCGGCGAAGATCCCTACATCATCGCGCTCACGCGTGAAGCGGAAGAATCCGATTGGGTCGATTTTGACCATTCGGTTCTGGCGATCGGCGATTTCGCCAATATCAGCCGCACATTCAAAGAAGAGGGCATCGACCGCGTCGTCTTGTCCGGGTGGGTTCGGCGTCGGCCGGAGTGGCGCGATATCCGCCCGACGTTGCGGACCCTCGCAAAGATACCGTCAGTGCTGAAGACCTTGGTCTCGGGCGGGGACGATGCGGTTCTGCGCATGGCGATGCAGCTGATCGAGGCAAGCGGCGCGCACGTCATCGGCGTGCACGAGGTGGTACCCAATCTCCTGGCCGAATCGGGCCCCATCGGTGCTGTGAACCCTGACGGTGACGACCAACGCGACATAGAAGCGGGCATCGCTGCGGCCAACGCGCTCGGCGCGCTCGACGTGGGGCAGGGGGCGGTTGCGGTCGGCGGGCGTGTCGTAGCGCTCGAGGGCGCCGAGGGCACGGACGCCATGCTGGAGCGCGTCGCCGTCTTGAAGGCGGAGGGCCGCGTCTCTTCGCGCCGGCGCGGCGTTCTCGTCAAACTTTGCAAGCCGGGACAGGATCTGCGCGCGGATCTGCCGTCGATCGGCCCGTCCACCATCGCGCTTGCCGAGCGGGCCGGTCTTGCCGGTGTTGCCGTCGAAGCCGGACGGGCGCTGGTGCTGGAACGTAGCGAAGTGGTCAAGGTCGCCGATCAAGCGGGGCTTTTTGTCGCCGGAGTGGAGCGCACGTCCGGAGGTATCAGACGATGAACGCGCCACGTTACAAGCTCGCAGTGATCGCGGGTGAAGTTTCCGGCGACCTTCTGGGTGCCGATCTCGTCCGCGCGCTTCGGGCGCAAAGCCATTCCGACGTCGAACTCGTCGGGGTCGGCGGCGAGGCGCTGGAGGCCGAGGGCCTTCGCTCGTTGTTCGACTATTCCGAACTGTCGATCATGGGCTTCACCCAGGTGCTCGCCCGTCTGCCGAAGCTGATCATGCGTATTCGCCAAACGGCAAAGGCGATCATCGCAGCCCGACCCGACGCGCTTCTGATCATTGATAGCCCGGATTTCACCCACCGCGTGGCGCGAAAAGTGCGCGCCGCATTGCCGGATCTGCCCGTCATCAACTACGTCTGCCCGAGCGTCTGGGCCTGGAAGCCGGAGCGAGCACCGCGCATGCGCGGCTACGTCGATCACGTGCTCGCCGTCTTGCCGTTCGAGCCGGAGGCGATGGAGCGGCTGCAAGGCCCCCCGACCACTTATGTCGGCCATCGCCTTGCAAGCGACGCCAATGTGCTCGCCGTTCGCGCAAGCCGCCAGCCGCGCCTTGCGGGCGCCAAGGACGGGCGTGTTGAGACATGCCTTCTATTGCCGGGCTCGCGCTCCAGCGAGGTCGGTCGCCTGCTGCCGATCTTCCGCGCGACAGTCGAGGAACTCGAAGCCCGCCATCCGGGAATTCGCTTCCTGCTCCCGACCGTCCCGCGCCAGGAGAAGCTGGTGCGGGAAATTACCGCATCCTGGACGATCCAGCCGGAAATTTCCGTCGGTGCGGCCGACAAATGGGCGGCCTTCGATCGAGCCGACGCGGCGATTGCTGCTTCGGGTACGGTCATTCTGGAACTCGCTTTGGCTGGCGTGCCCGTGGTTTCAACCTATGCGCCGGATTTCCTGGTGAAGTTCCTGCACAAGCGCATCCGCATCTGGAGTGGCGCACTGCCGAACCTGATCGCGGATTTCCCGATCGTCCCGGAATATTTCGGCGAATCGATCCGCCCCGGGGCCTTGACGCGCTGGATGGAGCGGCTTTCGGGCGCAACGGCGCAGCGGGCCTCGATGCTCGACGGTTACGCGCTGGTGCAGCAGCGCATGACGACCGATCATCCGCCGGGCGAGATGGCAGCCAAGATCGTTCTTGGCTATCTCAACAAGAGCAAGCCGTAAGACTTAGCGCCGCCCGAGCGCGCGATTGCCGCAATACTTCTGAAGATGGTGCCTGGTGCAAAGTGTGCGCTAGGGTGGCGTTGTGTTGCCGCCATTGCGAGACCGGCCACAACTGGTCAGAAACGTCGATCCTAGCCTGCAAAAACAAAAGCCCGGTCATCGCTGACCGGGCTTTGTTGTCTCTGCTGATTTGTCAGTCTTAGCGCTTGGAAACCGGCACGTAGTCGCGCTGCGGAGCGCCGACATAGAGCTGGCGCGGACGGCCGATGCGCTGTTCCGGATCCTCGATCATCTCGTTCCACTGCGCGATCCAGCCGACGGTACGGGCAAGCGCGAAGAGAACGGTGAACATGGTGGTGGGGAAGCCGAGAGCCTTCAGCGTGATGCCCGAGTAGAAGTCGATGTTCGGGTAGAGCTTCTTCTCGATGAAGTACTCGTCGGTGAGCGCGATGCGTTCGAGTTCCATCGCCACTTCGAGAAGCGGATCGTCCTTGTGGCCGAGTTCGGCGAGCACTTCATGCGTGGTCTTCTGCATGATCTTGGCGCGCGGATCGTAGTTCTTGTAGACGCGGTGACCGAAGCCCATCAGGCGGAACGGATCGTTCTTGTCCTTGGCGCGGGCGATGAATTCCGGAATACGGTCGGCCGTGCCGATTTCGGCAAGCATGTTGAGCGCCGCTTCGTTGGCGCCGCCGTGAGCCGGGCCCCAGAGGCAGGCGATGCCGGCCGCGATGCAGGCGAACGGGTTGGCACCCGACGAGCCGGCGAGGCGAACCGTCGAGGTCGAAGCGTTCTGTTCGTGGTCGGCGTGCAGGATGAAGATACGGTCCATGGCGCGCGACAGAACCGGGTTGACGACATATTCTTCGCAGGGAACGGCAAAGCACATGCGCAGGAAGTTCGAGGCGTAGTCGAGGTCGTTCTTCGGGTAAACGAAGGGCTGGCCGATGTGGTACTTGTAGGCCATGGCCGCAATCGTCGGCATCTTGGCGATCATGCGCAGCGACGCAACCATGCGCTGGTGCGGATCGGTGATGTCGGTCGAGTCGTGGTAGAAGGCAGAAAGCGCGCCGACGCAGCCGCACATGACGGCCATCGGGTGTGCGTCGCGGCGGAAGCCGGTGAAGAAGCGCGACATCTGCTCATGCACCATGGTGTGGTGCGTGACGCGATAGTCGAAGTCAGCCTTTTGCGCCTTCGTCGGCAGTTCGCCGTAAAGCAGCAGGTAGCAGACTTCCAGGAAGTCGCCGTGCTCGGCGAGCTGTTCGATCGGATAGCCGCGGTGGAGCAGCACGCCTTCGTCGCCGTCGATATAGGTGATCTTGGATTCGCACGACGCCGTCGACGTGAAGCCCGGGTCGTAGGTGAACATCTTTGTCTGCTTGTAGAGCGAGCCGATGTCCACGACGTCAGGGCCGATGGACCCAGATCGCACCGGAAGATCCGCCGACTTTCCATCGAGTGTTACAACCGCGGTTTTATCAGTCATCGGACCCTCCGTCTTATGGCAACGTGGCACACAGACGTGCCACGACAATGAACGTTGCGAATTTGCTATATGATTTATTTTCGACTGCCAAGCTGTACGAAAGGCAAATTGTGCGATGCGAAAATGTGCATATGGCGACGCAATAATGGCATGTTACGGCAATAAGTCCAAAGAGATCAATAAGCTCGTCCGATGATGGTGCGGTACCATTCTATATAGGTTTGCCGCTTTTTTCGGCAGATAGCGCCTCGGTTGCAGTTGCGCTGCGTTGGTTGCATGATCGACCGCGAAGTCAGGGTCCAAAGTGCGGGCGCAATGAGCGAAACGGAAATTCGGCAAGCGTCGCTCGACGTCGAACGCGGAAGCTTCAGGCTTCCCGAATCCGATGCCGCCGTTGTCGCCGCGACATTACCTACGCGAGGCCGGTTCTTCCTGTTTCTCCGGCCATCGTGGCAAGCAATTGCGGGCCGCGCAGCTCGTTTCCGGCCTGCCGCGCTTAAACCGGCATTCCTCGCCGCGATCGAAGAGGAACGGGCATTCGGTCACGGTTTCGTGTTGATCCCGGTGTTCTTGATCTTCGGCGTGCTCGCCTGGCTGGCGCTGCCCTTCGATATCCGGATTGCCAATCTTGCAGTGCTGCTGTGCATTTTCGGAATAGCAGCGCTGGCCTGTCGGTGGCGGCTGGCGCCTTTGAGGGCTCCGTTGATTGCGGTTACGCTCTTCATCTGCGGCATGCTGCTGGTCGCGATCGAGACGTGGTGCATCGACACGGTTGTTCTCGACGCTCCGGTGACCACGAACCTGCGGGGCGTGGTCTTTTCGCGCGAGCAGGACGATCGCGGCCGCTGGCGCTACGGGCTGGAGATCGAGGAAACGAGCCGGCCAAAGCTGCGCCGCCAGCCGCTGAAGGCGACGCTGGTGACGCGGGGCTCCGGAGAGCCGTTTCCGCTCGGCGCGATGGTCGAGGGCAGGGCGCGGCTGTCTCCGCCCTCGGGTCCGGCGCTGCCCGGCCTGAACGATTTCGCCTTCGACAGCTATTTCAAGGGAATCGGCGCCGTCGGGTTTTTCTACGGCGCGCCCAAACTATCCGAGAAGGTGGCGACCGAAGAGCCCGAGGCGGCTTTCTCGCTGCGTTCGGCAGCGGCGAAAACGATGGCCGCAATGCGGGAAACGGTTGGCGAGAGGATCCGCGCCTCGATCGGCGGCGATACCGGCGCGCTTGCGGCGGCTCTGGTGACCGCAGAGGAAAGGGCCATCAGCCGGGAGACGGTCGAGGTGCTGCGACAGGCGGGGCTAGCGCATGTGCTGGCGATCTCCGGCCTCAACATGGCGCTGGCAGCCGGCACGTTTCTGATCGGCGCACGCACTGCTCTCAGCATGGTTCCGGGGCTGGCGCACCGTGTGCCGATCAAGAAGGTTGCCGCTGCCGGTGCGCTGCTGATGGTCTGCCTCTACATCCTCATTTCCGGCGGCGCCGTATCGGCACTTCGCGCCTGGATCATGATCTCGATCATGCTGGTCGCGGTGTTTTTCGACCGCATGTCGATCAGCCTGCGCAACGTCGCGCTCGCCGCAATCGTCATCGTGGTTCTCATGCCTTCGGCTGTGGCCGGGCCAGGCTTCCAGATGTCCTTCGCCGCCACCCTGGCGCTGGTTGCCGGCTACGGGCGCTGGCGCGAACGGCGCACCGGCAAGGCCGAAGCGGCTGGCGGCCGCAGCAAGGGGCGCCTCATCACCGGCGTCGCCGCAGGCATCCTCATCACCTCGCTCATCGGCGGCCTGGCAACGTCGGTCTATTCGATCGCCTACTTCCACAGGCTGCCGGCCTATGGCCTGCTCGCAAACATTCTCACCATGCCGCTGATCAGCATCGTGATCATGCCCTTCGGTCTGTTCGCCATGCTGCTAATGCCGTTCGGGCTTGAGCATCTGCCTTTGATGGCGATGGCGTGGGGTCTCGATCGGATGCTCGACGTCGCCCGGTTCGTGACGTCGCTCGATGGCGAGGTCGTGACCGGCCGCATCGGACCCATCGGCTTCGTGCTGATCGCGATCGGCGGTGTTTTTCTCTGCGTGCTGCGCAGTTGGCTGGCAATCTCTGGCATCGTGCTGATCTGTGCAGGCTTCTTCAGCCTGGCATTGGAAGATGGGAGCCGGCCCGACATCGTGATCGCCGAGGACGGACGCATTCTCGGTCTGGTCACGGATGATGCCATCGCAACGAACCGGCCGCGCCCGCCGGACTTCATATTTTCGCAATGGCAACGGGCGCTCGCCGTGGGGGAGCACGAGCGGCCGGTCATGCTCCCGCCTGCAGCCGATGATCTTTACCCGGCTATGGAACAGGCGGTCCGACGAGCGCCGCCGATCGATGGAGAGAAGGCTACGGCGATCCGTGCGGATTTTTCATCGGCCATCGAGGCAAGCCGGCCAGGTCGATTTGTCTGCCGCGACAAGCAATGGTGTGCGGCGCGCAGCGCCATCGGCTGGACGATCGTCACCCTCGAAAACCCGCGCCTCTTTCCCGCCCTGTGCGATCAGGCAGACCTGATCGTGGTCGCCGCGCGGGTCGATGTGGAAGCGTGCGCGCCGCGCCGAGCCCGCATCGTCGACGCACGGACGCTGCGCCGCACGGGCGCAATCGAAATTCGGGCGGAGCAGCAGGAAGGGCAGGGCTCACCCGTCATGCAAATCCGGCCGGCTTTCACGACGCTTGCCCGTCCCTGGGAGCGCCATCGCACCTATGATTGGCGCAGCGACACCTTCATCGAAGATCAGCCGACGCCCTGAAAACGCCTGTCCAGTTCCGGCTATGGGTGGTTGCGAAATTATTCTTGATTGATAAACTCCACAAATCCTTGTCATTCGGTTTTCCTTTGCTTAAAGAGCCCCGGAAGCGCGCAAGGGTAGCGGCGGATGACGGAAAACCCTTCGCCCTGACACGACGAAATGGACCAGTACGTGAGGAACGAGATGCCGAGACGAGCCCGATCGACGATCAATTTGTTGGCAGCCGCGATGCTGGTCCTGTCCTCCGCAGCTTCGCCAACGGCCGCCTTGGCCCAAGCGACGACGCAGGCACCCGCGGTTAATGGTACGCAAAGCGGCGCAACAGCGCCGTCCGAATCCGCGCCGACGGCAGAAAGTCAGGGCACGGCCGTAACCGTTCCGCCGGCGGAACCGGCGACACAGGCGCAGCCGACACTGCAAGCTCCTGCCGCTACGTCGGGCGAGGGGGCGCCGGTAGCCGTTGAAGGCGCCCCGGTGACGGCGGAAAGCACGCCTGGAACGGGCGAGGGTGCAGCAAGCCAAGTGTTGCCGCATGATCTTTCGCCGATTGGCATGTTCATGGCCGCCGACGTGGTGGTGAAGAGCGTGATGATTGGCCTTGCGCTGGCGTCCGTCGCCACCTGGGCGATCTTTGTGGTCAAGCTGCTGGAACTCTTTGGCGCCAAGGCGCGCCTGACGCGCGCAGTTCGCCTGCTGTCGGCTGCCAACGGCCTGGCAGACGTCAAGGGAGCCTTTGACGGCAAGTCGGGACCGGCGCCCGAAATGGTCGCCGCGGCGATCGACGAAATGGCCCGCTCGGAGGCGGTGATCGACCATGCGCCGACAGGCGGCCTGAAGGAGCGTGTTTCCTCGCTTCTGACCCGCATCGAGGTTCGCGCCGGTAAGCGCATGACAAGTGGCACCGGCATCCTGGCCTCGATCGGCTCCGTCGGCCCGTTCGTCGGCCTTTTCGGCACGGTCTGGGGGATCATGAATTCCTTCATCGGCATCAGCAAGGCACAGACGACCAATCTGGCGATCGTGGCGCCGGGCATCGCGGAGGCGCTTTTGGCGACCGCTATCGGCCTGGTGGCGGCGATCCCGGCCGTCGTCATCTACAACTATTTTGCCCGCTCGGTCGGTGGCTACAAGGTCATTCTCGCCGATGCTGCGGCGGCCGTGGAACGGCTCGTCAGCCGCGACCTCGACCATCGCCTGGCCCGCAAGGCGCAGCCGCGCCGCCAGGACTTCGGTCACACCGAGACGACCATCGCAAGGATCGGGTGACCTATGGCCGGAAAAATCAGCGACGGTGGCGGCGATCTCGATGAAAACGCCGAGATCAACGTCACCCCCTTCATCGACGTCATGCTGGTGCTGTTGATCATTTTCATGGTGGCGGCGCCGCTCGCCACCGTGGACATGAAGGTGGACCTGCCGCAATCGGCCGCAAAGCCGGCTCCGCGGGACGACAAGCCGGTCTTCGTGACTTTGAAGGCCGATCTGGCTCTGGCGATCGGCAACGATGAGACGGCGCGCGAGAGCTTTGCCGACGAGTTGAAGCGCCTGACCGAAGGCAATACAGAGACGCGCGTTCTGCTGCGCGCGGACAAAGCCGTCGACTACGGTGAGCTGATGACGGTGATGAACCTCATTCAGAACGCCGGCTACACCAAGATTGCCCTCGTTGGGCTGGAAGGCGCGCCGGGACGCTGATCCCGGCCGGCAATCGTGTTGCCTCCGCCATTCGCAGTGCAATTCCCTCCCGTTTTTCCGGCGCAGATTGCCGCTATCGCTTGAAACCGGCCGGGCGCCGATTTATGAGCTTACCTCAAAGGCTTTCCGACGGGAGCCAGAAGACGATCGTGCGTGCTTGCCCGAAAGCGGGCGCCGCGCCTATCCGGACACGAGGGCACTACCATGAATTTCGAAGCAGCGCGCACCAAGATGGTGGACAACCAGATCCGCACGACGGATGTCACGTCCCACTCGGTCCTGTCCGCGTTCCTGAGCGTGCCGCGCGAGGAGTTCGTGCCTGCCAAGATGAAAGAGCTTGCCTACATCGACACGGATATCTCGCTTGAGGTTACCAATGGCAACGCACCGCGTTTCCTGATGGAGCCGTCGCCGCTCGCCAAGCTTCTCCAGCTGGCCGAAATCGCCAAGTCCGATGTCGTCCTGGAGATCGGCTGCGGCACCGGCTACGCGTCCGCACTGCTGTCACAGGTTGCAGGTTCGGTCGTTGCGCTCGAAAGCGATGAAGGCCTCGCCGCCACCGCGACGGAAACGCTGTCTCGCCTCGGCTACGACAACATCGCCGTCGTGACCGGCGAACTCGAGAAGGGATATGCCGCCGAGGCACCCTATGACGTGATCTTCGTTCACGGCTCGGTCGAAGTCCTGCCGACCGCTTTGTTCGAGCAGCTGCGCGATGGCGGGCGGCTGGTCGTCGTTGAAGGATTTGGCAATGCTTCTCGCGCTAAACTCTATGTGCACGAGCACGGAAAGACGTCCGAGCGCCCCGATTTCAACACCGCGGTCAAGCCGCTTCCCGGCTTCCGTCGTGCACAGGAATTTGTTTTTTGAGGTCCCGCTTATTGAGGGATATCAACAATTAATTGCGTTGCTAAAATAACAATGTTGCCAATTCGCAACGCGGTACTTGTTTCTTTTTGAAATGGCTGCGCAGAGTATGGCTGCGCAGTTGTCGGAATGCTGATTCCGGGTTTCAAAGAGTGCAGTGGTAGTGATTTGCTCACCAGTGGGCGGTGTGAGCGCTTCATCGCCGTGTCTAGTTGGGGTCGCTTTTTGCACAAAGAGCGGCGCCGCGGAAATAGAGGGCAGGCTCTGCCGCCCCGATCGGAGAGAGAAGTAATGGTGTCGATTGTCCGCAAAGCGGCCCTCCTGGCCGCCGTTTCGACAAGCTTGCTGCTTGCACCGCACGCAGTACTGGCCGAAACGATCTTCGGCGCAATGGCCAAAGCCTACGCAAACAACCCTGACCTGAACGCCGCGCGGGCCGGCCTCAGGGCGACCGACGAGAGCGTGCCGATTGCCAAGTCCGGCTTTCGCCCCCAGGTGGCGGCATTCGCGTCCGGAACGCTTTCGACCATCGACAGAGAAAAGACCCTGAGCGAAGACCTCCACCAGGGACAGGTCGGCATCACCGTAAACCAGATGGTGTTTGACGGCTTTCAGACGCTGAACAATGTGCGCGCCGCTGAATCGAACGTCTTTGCGACCCGCGAATCGCTGCGCGCCAACGAGATATCGATTCTCCTTTCGGCCGCGACCATCTATTCCAACATCGCGCGCGACCAGCAGCTCGTATCGATCCGCAAGCAGAACATCGCCTTCCTTCAGGAGCAGGTTAACGCGGCGAAAGCCCGTCTCGATGTGGGCGAAGGCACCCGAACGGACGTGAGCCTCGCCGAAGCCTCGCTCGCCAACGCCCAGTCGCAGCTTATCGTCGCCGTCGCTCAGTTGAAGCAGAGCGAAGCGACCTATGTACAGATCGTCGGCGATGTGCCGCGCGGCATCAAGCAGGCTTCGCCGGCTTCGAAGGCCCTGCCGCGCACGCTCGATCAGGCCGTCGCGACAGGTCTGCGCGAAAGCCCGATCATTCTGTCGGCGCAGTACTCCGTTGATTCGGCCGGTTATCAGGTCAAGTCGGCGGAAGGCACGATGCTCCCCGGTGTGACGCTGCAGGGCCAGGTTGGCCGCACCACCGGCAATGCCAGCCAGTTCGATAGCAATGCATCGAGCATTACGGCTCGCCTCGAAGTTCCGATCTATCAGGGTGGCGCCGAGTACGGCCAGATCCGCCAGGCCAAGGAACGTCTCGGCCAGCAGCGCATCCTCGTCGATTCGGCGCGTGCGGCGGTACAGCAGACTATTGTCTCCGCCTATGCTCAGCTGGAAGCCGCGATTGCGCGCATCTCCGCCAACAAGGCGCAGATCTCCGCCGCCAAGCTGGCTCTCGATGGCGTGATCGAAGAGCGCAAGGTCGGCCAGCGTACAACACTCGACGTGCTTGATTCGCAGCAGGACGTGCTTCAGGCACAGGAACTTCTGGCCGTTGCCCAGCGCGACGCGGTCGTTGCGAGCTATTCGCTGCTTGCTGCCGCCGCGCGGCTGACCGTGAAGGATCAGGGCCTGCAGGTTGCCGAATACCGTGCCGAAGAGCACTACGAAGTGGTCAAGGACAAGTGGTTCGGTCTGCGAACCGTTGACGGTCGCTAAGGCGTCCGTTCGCATCATTGAGCACCTGCTAACGCCTCGGGTCTTCCCCGGGGCGTTTCTATTTTTTCCCCTGAAAACAAATCTGTGCAAGAATCCTAAGCGTTGATTCGTGGCGTATGTTTCGTTCGCGAACTCACTTAAGGTTTGTCGGAAATCGGCGCATGTCCAGTTTTGGGACACATGTCTGCCGCGTCAAACGAGGATGGAAATGGCACAGCTCAATGTCGCGCGTGAACCGTCGATGGATGAAATCCTGGCATCCATTCGCAAGATCATTGAGAGCAACGAACCCGGGCAAGCCGGATTTGCGCCGCAGGAGCAGTTCGAGGACGAGGGCAACGACGAGATCGAGCTGACCATCGACAGCGAGATCGAGACGATCGCCTTTGGCCGACGCGATGAGGCGCCCAAGGCCGCGTTTGTCGAACCGGTCGTGGACAGCCAGGCCGGGCTGTCGGAGCCGTCGCCGGTAGCGCAGCCGCCGCTTTCACTTGCCGATGTCGCAGCACGGGTTCGCGCCGCGTCCGAGCGTCATACGACGGGCTTTGCCGGACGTGAGGTGCCGCCTGCGCCGCAGGTCGTCGCCATTCAGGACAGTCCGGTCGTCACCTCGCGCATGGCGGCGGTTTCCGCGCCGAAAGCGCCGGTGATCGAGCCCGCTGCTGCTGTTGAGGCGCCGGCAGAGCCGGAAGTCGTAGCGCCGCCGCCAGTCGAACTCCCGGAAGTTCTAAGCGCGGTTCCGCCGGTGGCCGCCGTCGTTCCGCCGGAAGCGCCCGCGCCGGAGACGGCGCTTGCGGCGATCGTCTCGCCGGAGGTCGGCCGCAAGGTCGCTCAGTCGTTCGGCGATCTTGCCCACGCAGTGGATCAGGAATCGCGGCGTTCCTTTGATGAAATTGCCGAAGCGATGCTACGGCCGATGCTGCAGGAATGGCTCGATGACAATCTGCCGACGCTTGTCGAGCGGCTCGTCCGCGAGGAAATCGAACGCGTCGCGCGCGGCCCCCGCCGCTAAAAGCCGAATCCGAACACGAAAGAAGCCGCGCGATCGTCGCGGCTTTTTGCGTTCGTGTTGACTTGCACCGGCCGTTCCGGTTTACAAGACGCTGACATCAATCTCGTAAATTGGCTCCAAAATGCTTGATAAGACCTACGATTCCGCATCCGTCGACCCGCGTATCGCCAAGAAGTGGGACGAAGAAAACGCGTTTCGTGCAGGGGCGGGTGCCAAGCCCGGCGCCGACAGTTTCTGCATCGTGATCCCGCCGCCGAACGTGACGGGTTCGCTGCACATGGGCCACGCGCTCAACAACACGCTTCAGGACGTGCTCGTTCGTTTCGAACGCATGCGCGGGAAGGATGTGTTGTGGCAGCCGGGCATGGACCATGCAGGCATCGCCACCCAGATGGTCGTCGAGCGTAAGCTGATGGAGAGCCAGCAGCACCGCCGGCAGATGGGCCGCGAAGCCTTCATCGAAAAGGTCTGGGAATGGAAAGCCGAATCGGGCGGGCTCATCTTCAACCAATTGAAGCGTCTTGGCGCGTCCTGCGACTGGTCGCGCGAACGCTTCACCATGGACGAAGGGCTGTCCGAAGCCGTTCTCGAGGTCTTCGTTTCGCTCTACAAGGAAGGCCTGATCTACAAGGATAAGCGCCTGGTCAACTGGGACCCGAAGCTTCTGACCGCGATTTCGGATCTGGAGGTCGAGCAGCACGAGATCAACGGCAACCTCTGGCACCTGCGCTATCCGTTGGAGCCTGGCGTAACCTTCGATTACCCGGTCGCCTTCGATGAAGAGGGCAAGGCGACCGAGTGGGAAAAGCGCGATTACCTCGTCGTCGCCACGACGCGTCCTGAAACCATGCTCGGAGACAGCGGCATCGCGGTCAATCCGGAGGATGAGCGCTACAAGCCTTTGATCGGCAAGCACGTCATTCTGCCGATCGTCGGTCGCCGCATTCCTGTCGTTGCCGACGACTATGCGGATCCGACCGCCGGTACCGGTGCGGTGAAGATCACGCCTGCGCATGATTTCAACGACTTCGACGTCGGCAAGCGCGCCGGTCTGCGCGCGATCAACATCATGACGATCGAAGGCCGCATCACGATCAAGGACAACGAGGATTTCCTCGAAGGGCTCAGCGATCCGGCTGCCCTCCACGGTGCCTGGGACGAACTCGAAGGCAAGGACCGATTCGAAGCGCGCAAGATCATCGTTCGCATCTTCGAAGAGGCGGGCCTGCTCGACAAGATCGAGCCGCACAAGCACATGGTTCCCCATGGCGACCGTGGCGGCGTGCCGATCGAACCGCGTCTGACAGAGCAATGGTATGTTGACGCGAAGACGCTGGCCAAGTCCGCGATCGCCGCCGTCAAGGAAGGTCGGACCAACTTCGTTCCAAAGAACTGGGAGAAGACCTACTACGAGTGGATGGAAAACATTCAGCCCTGGTGCGTTTCGCGCCAGCTCTGGTGGGGGCACCAGATCCCGGCCTGGTACGGTCCGGACGGTCAGGTCTTCGTCGAAAAGACCGAGGAAGAGGCGCTGCACGCGGCGATCCAGCATTATCTGGCGCATGAAGGCCCGATGAAGGCCTATGTCGAGGATCTGCTCGAGAACTTCAAGCCGGGCGAAATCCTGACGCGTGACGAAGACGTTCTCGACACCTGGTTCTCCTCGGCGCTTTGGCCGTTCTCCACGCTCGGCTGGCCGAACGAGACGCCGGAACTGGAGAAGTACTATCAGACCGACGTGCTGGTCACCGGTTTCGACATCATCTTCTTCTGGGTCGCCCGGATGATGATGATGGGCCTGCACTTCATGAAGGATGCCGACGGCACTCCGGTCGAGCCTTTCCATACGGTCTATGTCCATGCGCTCGTTCGCGACAAGAACGGCCAGAAGATGTCGAAGTCGAAGGGCAACGTCATCGATCCGCTCGAACTGATCGACGAATACGGTGCTGACGCCTTGCGCTTCACGCTGGCGATCATGGCGGCCCAGGGGCGTGACGTGAAACTCGACCCGGCCCGCATCGCCGGCTACCGCAACTTCGGCACCAAGCTGTGGAACGCGACGCGTTTTGCCCAGATGAATGGCGTTACCAGCAGCGATGGTTTCATTCCCGAAACCTCATCGCTCACCGTCAACCGCTGGATCCTGACGGAGCTGTCGCGGACCATCCGCGACGTCACCGAGGCGCTCGATGCCTATCGCTTCAACGACGCGGCCGGCAGCCTCTACCGGTTCGTCTGGAACCAGTTCTGCGATTGGTACCTCGAACTGCTGAAACCGATCTTCAGTGGCGAGGACGAAGCGGCAAAACGCGAGTCGCAGGCCTGCGTCGCCTACGTTCTCGACGAGATCTACAAGCTGCTGCACCCGTTCATGCCGTTCATGACGGAAGAGCTCTGGGCGCAGACGGCAGGCGAGGGCCAGGAGCGTTCGACGTTGCTGTGCCACGCCGAATGGCCGGCGCCGTCCTATGCTGACGACACGGCGGCCGACGAGATCAACTGGCTGATCGATCTGGTTTCGGGCATTCGTTCGGTCCGTTCGGAGATGAACGTCCCGCCGGCGGCAACCGCGCCGCTGATCGTTGTCGGTGCCAACAACCTGACGCGCGAGCGCCTGCAGCAGCATGCGCAGGCCATCGGTCGTCTGGCGCGCGTCGAGCATATCGACCACGCCACTGTTGCGCCGCGCGGCAGCGCCCAGATCGTCGTTGGCGAGGCAACGGCCTGCCTGCCGCTCGGCAACCTGATCGACCTTTCCGCCGAGAAGGCCCGACTTGAGAAGGCGATCGCCAAGGTGGAAGCCGAGCGCGAGCGCATCCTCGGCAAGCTGGCCAATGAGAAGTTTGTCGCCAACGCAAAGCCGGAACTGGTCGAAGCGGAACGTGAACGCCTCGTAGAGCTCGATCTCCAGAAGGAATCGCTGAGCGTTGCGCTGACGCGCGTCGCCGAGGCCGGTTGAGGCCGTTAATCGACGGATTCAACGAGAGGGCGTTCAAGAGAATGCCTGACCGTCAGAAATCGAAATCCGCGGCAGAAATGCCGCGGATTTTTTATTTTAGAAATACAAGATAGACTTCAGCCTATCGAGATTTGGCATTGATTCGATCAGTTGAATCTGCTGCGCGGGTCATTAAGCGCGCGTGGCGTTTGAGCGGAACTTCAACGGAGTTTTTCGCTGTTCTACCGCAAAAAGCGATAATGTTGTTCAGGCGACACAGGTTTTCGATGGTTTGGAAATCCATTCTAATTCAGTGGATTTCATCCATGATTTTGAAAAAATGGTTCCGATCTGGCGCCATTGTGGCTAAATCATGAGAATCTTACGTAAATTCTGTGACCGATCGAGCCTGCTAACTGCTAGATCTCGCATTTGCGATTTCACGGGATCGTGAGAATACTTCGGCCCACACGACATGAGGTGGAATGTCGCAGTTTTGCAGTGCAGGGGGAGGAGCTGGATGGCTCACATGAATTTAAAGCGGGGTGTTCTGTCGGTAGCAGCGGGTTTGCTGTTTGCCTCCGCCGCGCACGCGGGCGGTCTTGAGCGCGGCGGTTACAACATCGATCTGCTGTTCGACCCGTCGGATTATGCGGGGGAAGCGTCGGCGACCTACGTCAATCCGCAGCGCGAATTGAAGAACGTCCGTGATACCGATACCGGGAACACCAACATCCTTACCGGGACTTTTGGTGGCGGCAATCTCAACAACAGACCGAATACTGCTGACGACACCGAGAGCTACTGGGTTCCGCGCGTCGGCGTTAAGGCAGCCTTTGGTGACAGCGTCGACTGTATGGCTGACTACTCCCAGCCCTGGGGTGCCCACACCAATCCGGGGCAGAACTGGGCCGGTGCCAACAGCAATATCGAAACCAAGGTAGAGAGCGACAACTACGCCGCGACCTGCTCCTACAAATGGGACATGGGGCCAGGCCAGTTCCGTGTGATCGGCGGCGTCTTCTATCAGGAAGTCAACGGCTTCAAGGAACGGCTGGTTCAGGATTATACAGGCACGCCGCTCGCTGGTGCCTTTACCGGCATTGGCAGGCTCGAGCTTGGAGGGCATGGCTGGGGCTGGCGCGCAGGTGCTGCCTACGAAATCCCCGAGTATGCCTTGCGAGCGAGCCTCGTGTACAACAGTGCTGTCGATCTGGATAACCTCTCGGGCTTCATCGACCTTCGCCAGTTGGGCTTCGTTGTACCGGGTGTGGGCCTTGTGACCGGTACGAAATACGACGTAAACGGTGCGGCTTCGATGCCGGACTCGCTGGAACTCAAGCTGCAGAGCGGCTTTGCACCCGGTTGGGCGGCATTTGGCTCGGTGAAGTGGACGGACTGGAGCCAGCTTCAGGTTCTGAAGTTCTGCCCCGCCACGGTCTCCCGTACTACGCCATGCACGAGCCTTGATCTTCTCTACCGTGACGGCTGGACGATCACCGGCGGTGTCGGCCACAAGTTCAATGATCAGTGGAGCGGCGCCGTCAGCCTGACCTGGGACCGCGGCACCAGCCACGGTTATGGAACGCAGACCGACACCTGGACGCTGGGAACCGGTGTTTCCTACACGCCGACCGAGAACCTTGAGTTCCGTCTTGCTGGTGCTGTCGGCATCATGACCGGCGGCAGTTCCGGTGCGGTGAAGTATGGTGACGACGTCATTGGTGACGACGTTTCCTACGATTTCGACGACGACTTTGTCGGTGCCATTTCGACATCGATCAAAGTGAAGTTCTGATCCTTCGTCATCTGATCCTGCAAGGCCCGGTTTTACCGGGCCTTTCTTATGTGTGGAGCCTCTTAACCACGCGTCCGCACTGTCCCGCAATGTGACGATTCAGCAACACTTTTAATGCTAGAGTTTGCTAGGATCAGACTCGTTCCGGCTATGTCCATTTCCCGCCACAAACAGGGAGCAGCGATATAGGGACAAGCCTGCAATGTGAGTGCGATACCTGCAGCGTTTGGGGTGAAATGAAACTTGGATCGATGACCGTCATGAGAAATGTGGCCTCCGGCACGCCAGTGCAAGTGGTCCATTAAAATGACTGCTTCGGGGACTATGTCGAAGTTTCATTGTGGAAAGGTTGCGCCGGCTTTGTCGGCGGAGTTGGTGCAGTTCCCGGCGGCGGGTCGTCCGGGCTTGTGTGTTTGCAGCGGTGATGGGTTCGGCGTGGCCGGCTGGAACGGAAGAATTAGACTGTGATGCTTGCGGGTGAACTAAAGTCACTAAAGGTTGCGATACTCGGCGTGTCGCTGGCGGTCTGTGGGACCTTCGCCATGCCGGCCTACGCTTTTGATCCCGGTGCGGGCGTCACCAAGGAATCAGGTCCGTTCGCGCTCTTCAAGTTCGGGTTTTCCGCCTACAAGAATGGCCGCAAGGACGAGGCCGTAGAAGCTTACAAATACGCGGCCGAGAAGGGCCACACCGGATCCCGCTGGGCCCTCGCCAACATGTACGCCTATGGCGACGGCGTCGCCGAGAACGACCTCGAAGCCTTCAAGATCTATAGCGAAATCGCCCAGGAGGGCGTGGAGCCGGGGTCGGAAGACACCGGTTACTTCGTCAACGCGTTGATCTCCCTTGCCGGCTACTATCGCCGCGGCATTCCCGACAGCCCGATCAAGTCCGACATGTCCCAGGCGCGCCAGCTTTATTTCCAGGCGGCATCGACCTTCGGCGTCGCCGAGGCGCAGTTCCAGCTCGCGCGCATGCTCTTGTCGGGCGAGGGCGGTAGCGTGAACGTTCAGCAGGCCAAGAAATGGCTCAATCGTGCGCGCAAGAGCGGTCACGCCGGCGCCATGGGCGTCTTTGGCAATGTGATTTTCCAGGAAGGCCAGACCGTTCGTGGTCTCGCGTTCATGACTGCGGCACTCGACCAGTGTTCGCCGAAGGATCGGCCCTGGATGCAGTCGATGCAGGAGCAGGCCTTCTCGCTTGCCAGCGAGGACGATCGACGCACGGCAATCGCACTGTCGCAGAACCTGCACATGCAGGGCGACGACGACTGATTGTCATCGTCGAGCGGTCCCCGAACCGCCGCCGGCCCAGGGACCATTCTCCACACTGGAAAAACGCGCCTTAAGCGGGCGCGAACGCAAACGTCCCGATGACGGGCACGTGGTCCGAAGGCTTCTCCCAGGCGCGGACATGCTTGTCGATGGATGTCGACACCAGCCGATCGGTCGCCTCCGGCGACAGCATCAAATGGTCGATGCGGATGCCGAAATTTTTCGGCCAGCAGCCGGCCTGATAATCCCAGAACGTATAGAGCGGCACAGTGTCCGACGTCGCGCGCACAGCGTCGGTGAAGCCGAGGTTGCGCAGCCGGCGAAATGCGGCGCGCGTTTCCGGCAGGAAGAGGGCATCGTTCTGCCAGACCTTGATATCCCAGCAGTCGTGTTCCTCGGGGATGACGTTGTAGTCGCCGGCAAGGATGAAGGGTTCTTCGAGCAACAGGCGCTGCTTCGCATAGGCCTCCAGCCGGCGCATCCAGGCGAGTTTGTAGGGATATTTCTCGCTGTCGACGGGGTTTCCGTTCGGAAGGTAGAGCGAGCAGACGCGGATCACGCCGCCTTCGACCGAGAAGACACCTTCGATGAAACGTGACTGTTCGTCCGTATCGTCACCAGGCAGGCCGCGATTGACCTCGTCCGGCCGCAGCTTGGAAAGCAGCGCGACGCCATTGAAGCCCTTCTGGCCGTGTGTTTCGACATGATAGCCAAGCGCCTCGATCTCGAGGCGCGGAAAGCCGTCGTCGACCGATTTGATCTCCTGCAGGCAGACGATATCCGGTCCGCTTTCCTTCAGCCAGGCCAGCAGGCTGTCGATTCGCGCCTTGACGCCATTGATGTTCCAGGTGGCAATCTTCATGGCTCGAAACGCCCTTCCATGTCGGTTAAGTCCTTGGCGGGGTCATTTCTAGCCGCTCCGGATTCTTTTGACAAATCCGTTACCTGCGGGTTTTCAACAGCGCGCGCGAGCAGCACCGACGCTTCCCATGAGGGGGCAGCGGTCGATACGGTATACGCTGCAGGCGTCGAATTGATTCCGCCCGTTGGCGGGCTATAGTCCCGCCCATGATCGATCTCGTGCAGAATTATTGGCCGCATATCCTGGCGCTTTTGTCCTTCGCGCTGGGCATTCCTGCCGCCATTCATGCCGCGATGACGAAGGACGACGTGCGCGCCGCGGCGGGCTGGGTCGGTGTCGTCCTGCTTTCGCCGATCGTCGGCGCGCTGATCTATGCCGTTGCCGGAATCAACCGTATCCGGCGCTCCTCGATCGGCTCGCAACGCGCTCTGTTGCGCGGGCAGGGGCCGGATCAGTTCGGCCGCTTCGACGTTTCGGATGCCGACATATCGGTGCAGTTCGGAGAACGATTTGCGGCGATGAAGATCCTCGGCGACCGCGTTTCACGCCATCGTATGTGCACGGGCAACCGTATTTCGGTGCTCGCCGGCGGCGATGCCGTCTATGCCGCGATGCTGGAAGCGATCGCCGGCGCCCGGCGCTCGATCCTGCTCGAAAGCTATATCTTCGATCGCGACGTCATCGGCCTGCGCTTTGCAGACGCCCTGATCGCGGCGGTGGCGCGGGGTGTCGAGGTGCGGGTGCTGATTGACGCCGTAGGCGCGCGCTACTCGGTGCCGAGCATTGTCGGTCATCTTGAGGCGGCGGGCGTTCCGACGGCGGTTTTCAACGGCAACATCATCATGGGGCTACGGCTGCCCTATGCCAACCTGCGCACGCACCGCAAGATCCTCGTGGTCGACGGTCAGGTTGCCTTTGCCGGCGGCATGAACATCCGGGTGGGCTTCACCAGCGAGATCGCCGGTCAGGCGCCGGCACAGGATACGCATTTCCGCATGGCCGGACCGGTGGTCGCCGATATCTTCCAGGTCTCGTCCGAAGATTGGCAATTCTCAAGTGGCGAGGTTCTGGCGGGCCCCGCATGGGCGATCGAAGAGGCACCGCTGCCGGCGGATGGGCCGTCGGTACTGATGCGCGCCGTGCCATCCGGACCTGACGCCACCAATGAGACCAATCACAAGATGCTCATGGGGGCGTTTTCGGTCGCGCAGAAGAATATCCGCGTGATGTCACCCTATTTCCTGCCGGACCGCGAACTGATCAGCGCGCTCGTCACCGCCGCGCGCCGCGGCGTCGAGGTGGATATCATCGTTCCCGCAGTCAACAATCTGCTGCTGGTCGACAGGGCGATGACTGCGCAGTTCGATCAGGTGCTGAAGGGCCATTGTCGTGTCTGGCGGGCGAAGGGCGCCTTCAACCACTCCAAGCTTTTGACCGTGGACGAGCGTTGGGCCTATGTCGGGTCTACCAATCTCGACCCACGCTCCCTGCGCCTCAACTTCGAATTCGACTTGGAGGTTCTCGACCGTGGTTTCGCCGAGGCGATCAATGGCACGATCTCCGACATTCTCGCCTCAGCCGAGCCCGTTACGCTCGAAAGGCTGCGCAAAAAGTCTTTCGCGGATCGATTGGCGAACCGCATTCTCTGGCTCGGATCGCCCTATCTCTGACGCAAACGGCTCCGTTCGTTGTTGAAACGGAGCCGGCTAAGAGAGACGTGGGGCGCTGGCGTCAGATGGAAAAACTCGTTCCGCATCCGCAGCTTGCAACCGCGTTCGGATTCTTGATCTGAAACGACTGGCCGAGCAGGTTGTCGACGAAGTCGATTTCCGAGCCGCCCATATAGACGAGCGACAGGCTGTCGATCAGGACCTTGGCTTCGTTCTTTTCCAGCACCAGGTCGTCGTCATTGCTGCTGTCGACCAGGTCGAACTTGTAGGAAAAGCCCGAGCAGCCGCCGCCCTCGACGGACACTCGCATGGCGTTGTTGTGGCTGTCTGAACGCAGGATCGTGGCGATCCGCTTCGCTGCAGCGTCCGAGAGGGTCACGGTTTCATGCGTCATATCTGCCTCCTGCCGGGGTCAAGAACCGGAGAGAATTGCCCTGTGTTAAAGCATGCGATCTGGTCGGTTTCGGGGCCTCTTTCAAGACCCGCGGCCAAGCCGTTGCTTCCGCTTGCGGAATCGGTCGATCTTGCATCACGCGTTTCCGTAGCTTTCACTATAGGTATGAAGGCTTGAATGTCCCGTCAATGGGACGACGAATTAGGTGGAAGATGACATTCGACAAAAATGCGCTCGGCTTCGGTTATGGTGAACATGCGCCGTTCGCGTCGAATCCCTGGATGACGCGCGGCAGGCTCTTTCCCGAAGCGACGAGCGCGACGCGCTCCGATTTTCAGCGCGACCGCGACCGCATCGTGCACACCACTGCGTTTCGCCGCCTGAAGCACAAGACGCAGGTCTTCATTGCCGCTGACGGCGATCACTACCGCACCCGTCTGACGCACACGATCGAGGTGGCGCAGATTGCCCGGGCTCTGGCGCGCGCGCTCAAGCTCGACGAAGATCTGGCCGAAGGCGTCGCTCTCGTGCATGATTTCGGCCACACGCCCTTTGGCCATACGGGCGAGGATGCCCTTCACGAGATGCTGAAGCCCTATGGCGGCTTCGATCACAATGCCCAGTCGCTGCGCATCGTCACCAAGCTCGAGCGGCGCTACGCCGAGTTCGACGGGTTGAACCTGACCTGGGAGAGCCTGGAAGGTCTGGTCAAGCACAACGGGCCGTTGCTGACCGCGGACGGTGAGGGCACGCGAGGGCCCGTGCCGCAGCCGATCCTCGACTATTGCGCGCTGCATGATCTGGAACTGGCGAGTTTTGCGAGCCTCGAAGCGCAGGTCGCGGCCATTGCTGATGATATCGCCTACAACACCCATGATATCGATGACGGTCTGCGGGCTGGCTATCTCACCTTCGAAATGCTCGAAGACGTGCCGTTTCTCGCGCGCCTGATGCGCGAGGTCCATGACCGCTATCCCGGTCTTGAAAGCAGCCGCTTCACGCATGAGATCATGCGGCGTCAGATTACCGCGATGGTCGAGGACGTCATCGGCGTCGCGCAGCAACGGATCGGCGAGATAAGGCCGCAAAGTGCTGCCGATGTGCGCCAGGCCGGCACCGTGATGGCAACCTTCTCTGAGGAGATGGGCGAGACGGACAAGCAGATCAAGCGCTTGCTGATGACCCGGATCTACCGGCACCCGGAAGTCATGCGCGTGCGCGAAAATGCAGCCTCGATCGTCTGCGATCTCTATCATGCCTTCATGGACGACCCGCAGCTGATGCGTGAGCACTATTGGATCGACCAGATTGCCGGCATGGCGGAGCCGGCGCGGGCGCGGCACGTCGGCGACTACCTCGCCGGCATGACCGACACTTTTGCGATCAGCGTGCACAAGCGCTTGTTTGACCATACGCCCGATTTGCGCTAGGGACCCCCCGCCCGGAGGCTTGCGGTTCGGCCGAACCGAGCCTCCTTTTTGAGTTTTGCGCCGGTCACTTGTGGCCGGGAAAAGCGGACGGATCAGATGAATCTCTTCACGGACTTCGAATCAAGAATTAAGGACATTCTCGAAACGCTTGAAAGCGTTCGAGAAAAGCGATCCGAGCTTGACTTCGGCCGTGTCAATGTCGAGCCGCCACGTGATCCGAGCCATGGTGATGTTGCGACCAATGCTGCGATGGTGCTGGCAAAGCCGCTCGGCATGAATCCTCGCGCGCTTGCCGAACTCATCGTCGAGAAGCTCAAGCAGGATCCGGAAGTCACCGACGTCTCCGTCGCCGGTCCGGGCTTCATCAACGTCCGCCTTTCTGTTTCCTACTGGCAGAAGCTGCTGTCGGGCATGGCGCGTGCGGGCGTCGACTACGGCCGTAGCGCTGTCGGTGGTGGCCGCAAGGTCAACGTCGAATACGTATCGGCCAACCCGACCGGCCCGATGCATGTCGGCCATTGCCGCGGAGCCGTTGTCGGCGACGCGCTGGCCAACCTTTTGGCCTTCTCCGGCTATGAGGTCACGAAGGAATACTACATCAACGATGCGGGGTCGCAGATCGACGTTCTCGCGCGGTCCGCATTCCTGCGTTATCGCCAGGCGCTGGGCGAAGAGATCGGCGAGATCCCGCCGGGCCTTTATCCGGGCGACTATCTCGTGCCGGTCGGCGAGGCGCTCGCCGACGAATTCGGCACGAGCCTCAGGCTGATGCCTGAAGACAAGTGGATGCCGCTCGTCAAGGACCGGACGATCGACGCGATGATGGCGATGATCCGCGAGGATCTCGCGGCGCTGAACGTCAATCACGACGTCTTCTTCTCCGAGCGCACGCTGCACGCGAACGGTGCTGCCGCCATCCGCACGGCGATCAACGACCTGACCTTCAAGGGCCACGTCTACAAGGGCACCCTGCCGCCGCCGAAGGGCCAGCTGCCGGAAGATTGGGAAGACCGCGAGCAGACGCTGTTCCGTTCGACCGAGGTCGGCGACGATATCGACCGGCCGCTGATCAAGTCGGACGGCAGCTATACCTACTTCGCCGCCGACGTTGCCTACTTCAAGGACAAGTTCGACCGCGGCTTCGACGAGATGATCTATGTGCTCGGTGCCGACCATGGCGGCTACGTCAAGCGCCTGGAAGCGCTGGCGCGCGCGGTCTCCGGCGGTTCGTCGAAGCTTACGGTTCTGTTGTGCCAGCTGGTCAAGCTCTTCCGCGACGGCGAGCCGGTGAAGATGTCGAAGCGCTCCGGCGACTTCGTCACGCTGCGCGATGTCGTCGATGAAGTCGGCCGCGATCCGGTGCGCTTCATGATGATCTACCGGAAGAACTCGGAACCGCTCGACTTCGACTTTGCTAAAGTAACAGAACAGTCGAAGGATAACCCGGTCTTCTATGTGCAGTATGCGCATGCGCGCTGCCGCTCGGTCTTCCGCCAGGCCGCGGACGCATTCCCGGATCTGAACCTCGAATCGGTCGATCTCGCCAGTGCCGTTCTGGGCCAGATCACGGATCCGACGGAGCTCCAGCTCGTCGCCAAGCTCGCAGAATATCCGCGAGTCATCGAGGCTGCGGCACTGGCTCAGGAGCCGCATCGCATCGCGTTTTACCTGTATGATCTTGCCGCCGCCTTCCACGCACATTGG
Source organism: Ensifer sp. Root558 (assembly GCF_001427045.1). Classification (NCBI taxonomy): domain Bacteria; kingdom Pseudomonadati; phylum Pseudomonadota; class Alphaproteobacteria; order Hyphomicrobiales; family Rhizobiaceae; genus Ensifer; species Ensifer sp. Root558. Next base: position 183,008 of record NZ_LMGC01000035.1, read on the forward strand.
AACAAAGGTAAAGAGAATCCGGAATTACGTTTTGTTAACGATAAAAATAGAGAATTAAGTACTGCCAGACTCGGGCTGGTGCATGCTGTCGCTTCGGTATTGAAATCCGGCCTGTCTATTACAGGCACCTCCGCACCGGAGGAAATGCGATAAGTATTGTCACCATTTTCCCACAATGCACTGGCACAGCGATACAGGCAATTGTGAGTGGAGAGCATGGCAGACAAACAATTCGCACGAAGCGGGCCGGCTGAATTCGATGTATTGGCAGACGATGATCCGTTGGCCGAACTCGCCCGGATCGTCGGTTACGATGCCCGGCCGGCCGTCCAGCAGTTGCAGGAACTGCAGCGACACCAGGAGGCGGTGCGTCAAGACCCCGCCTTCGATCTCGAAGACGAACTGCTTCGCGCGTTCGACAGCTACGACGCGCCGCGGTCCGCGCCGCAGCCGGCTCCAATCCAGCCGGCTCCGATCGAAGAGCCCCGGTTCGAGCCGGTAGCCGAACACGTCGTCGTTCACGAAGAGCCGGTGGCGGAGCCCGTCGCCGAGCTTGAAGAGCCGGTGTTCGTCCAGCCCGAACGCGTCGAAGCGGCGCCAGCCCCCGTCGCTGACGAGGACTATGCCGAGGTTCACGCCTTCTCCGTGGCGCCGCAGGTTGCCGAAGACGACAACGCCGAGGCCGTCGTCGACGAGCCGGCGTTCGATCTTGAGCGCGAACTCGAGTTGTCGCTTGGCGAAGCCGATCTGTTGTCGGACGACGTTGCCGAGGTTGCGGCGCACGTCGAACCGCAGGATATCGATCCGCGTGATCAGTTCGTCGATGCATGGCAGGCGCCGGCCGTCGAAGCCGCTCCGGTCTGGGCCGAGCCAGCTCCGGTTGCGGATGCATTTTCGGCCTATGAACAGCCGCGCTTCGATGTCGCGGCCGAAGAGCGTGAAATTGAGCCTTCCTATCAGGAAGACGTGGGCGCAGCTCAGGCAGTCGTCGAGCAGGATGCTGGCCGCGACGATCTTCTGGCGGACATAGAACGGTTCCCGGTTCCGCCGGTCTCAGCGATGGTTGCCGCTGCGGTCCAGTCGCATCCGGCTCTGCATGTGGAAACACAGCCCGTCGTGGCGCCGGTGGTCACGCCAGCGCTTGCCACTGCCGCTCCGATAAAGAAGAGCCCTTATCCCTTTACGCCCACCTTCAGCCGTGCGACGCCGGTTGCGTCCGCCTCGGGCGCCAGCCAGCAGCGTGCCTTTGCCGGCCCGTTGGTATCGTCTGTCGCAGCACCGGTGGCCGCTGTCGCAGCGCCGGTTGCTGCAGTGGCTGCTGCCCCCGTTCAGGTCGCGGAACCCTTGGTCGAGGTGGCCAAGCCAATTGCGCAGCCGGAGCACGAGCCGAGCTTCGACATCGAGAACTTCGAAATTGAGCTCTCCGACGAGGCGCTGAAGCTCGACTTCGCAGACGTCACCGTAGATGAGCCGGTCGTTGCTGCCGTCGTACCGCAAGCACCGGTGCAGCCGGTCGCGCAGGCGGCCGTTCCGCAGCGCGAGCCGGAGCGGTTCGTCGAGCCTTACGTCGCTCCCGCGCCGGTCGAGCGCCAGGAAGCACAGCCCGAGAGCACGCTGCCCTTCGATCCGTCGATGATTGCCGAAGCCGAGAACGGCGTCGCCCCGATCGCGGATATGGACGTGCCGCAGCTGCCGGTTATAGAGACCGAGAAGCCGGTCGCTTATCCGGCCGACTACGATCTCGACATCGACGCGGAAATGGCCCAGCTCTTCGGAACGCCGGCTCCGGTCAAGGAAAGCCGTCCGGCGGCCGTCGAAAAAGTGGAGCCGGCCCGTCCGGCACCGGCCGCTGCCGCTGCTCCGGCCTTCGGTCAGGGTTCGCTTGACGATTTCGACGAGTTTGAAAAGGCGATGGAAGAAGACTTCCGCCGCTCGATCGTCGAGCGTCCGGCGGTTGCCCGCGATGCCGAACGGCTTTCAGCGGCGCAGAGCCAGCAGGATGCCGGCGAATACCGCGAATATGGCACCGGCCGTCGCTCGCAGCGCACGATGTTGCTGGCAGCAAGCGTTGCCGGCGTCATCATCCTTGGTGGCGCTGCCGTCTACGCCTGGATGGGCGGTAGCGGCGCGGTCAGCTCGGCCGAAGGCCCGAAGATCATTCTGGCCGACAAGGCCCCGGTCAAGGTCGTGCCCGAGGAAAAGGGCGGCAAGACCGTGCCGAACCAGGACAAGGCGGTTTATGACCGCGTTGCCGGTGCTCAGGCTGGTGCCCCGCAGCAGGAAGCCCTGGTGTCTTCGACCGAGGAGCCGATGGATGTCGTCCAGAGGACGCTGACGCCGGAGACCCTGCCGCTCGAAGGCAGCAACGAGGCCGAAACTCTGCAGACGGCATTGCCCAACGAAGAGGACGGCGATCGCCTGCTGCCGGATGGTGCCAACGGCGAGACCGCTGCCCAGGAAGAAGACAAGACGCCGGCCGTCGCACCGAGGAAGGTGCGCACGATGATCGTCAAGCCGGATGGAACGCTGGTTGCTCGCGAAGAGCCGGTTGCAGCACCGGCGACCGATGTCGCTGGCACGACCCAGCCGCTGCCCGCAACGCCTTCGAATGAAGTTGCTGCTGCAGGCCAGGCTGCAGCCAACACCGACCAGGTTGCGCTTGCCGCAACGGGTAACGCCAACATCGAACAGGTTCCGGTGCGCAGCGTCACGACGACGGCTTCTGCCGGTGGCGACAAGGCGCCGACGCCGCAGACCCGTCCGGCCGCACAGCCTGCCGAAATCGCCCGTCCGGCGGAAGAGCAGGCCGCTCTCCCGGCTGAGACGCAGCCTGCGCAGCAGGTTGCCACGGCATCGGTTCCGGCCGGTGGCTACTTCATCCAGGTCGCATCTCTGCCGTCGGAAGCCGAGGCGCAGAAGTCCTACAACAGCCTTTCGAGCAAGTTCGGAAGCGTCATCGGCGGCCGCGGCGTCGACATCCGCAAGGCGGAGATCGCCGGCAAGGGTACCTACTACCGCGTCCGCATCCCGGCCGGTTCGAAGGACGAGGCCAATGCCCTTTGCTCCAAGTACAAGGGCGCCGGCGGAAGCTGCCTGGTTACCAAGTAAACGGGCATAATGATCGAATTGACGAAGGGCGCGGCCGAGAAGGCCGCGCCCTTCGCGTTTTCGGGCTTCCGATTGCCCCATGACCTTGTGCATGAGTGGGGGGGCGCTGTCTTTGTGGCTTCGCGCCGGGCAGCCCGCGCTCTATGCTTTTGGGATGAGCGAATCAAAAGCATTTATCTCCGGCTGCAAGGGCCTTTCCCTCACGAGCGACGAGCGCGATTTCTTTGCAGGAGAACGCCCCTGGGGCTTCATCCTCTTCGGTCGCAACATTGGCGAGGAGCAGCAGATCTCGGATCTGGTGGCAGCCCTTCGCGACAGCATCGGCAATCCCAATGCGCCCGTGCTCATCGACCAGGAAGGCGGACGCGTTCAGCGCATCCGCCCACCGCTCGTTCAGCAGTATCCGAATGGCGCGGCGATCGGCGAAATCTACCGCCGCGACGCGAAGCTCGGTCTGCGCGCCGCCTGGCTGATGGGACGCCTGCACGCCTTTGACCTGATGCGCTTCGGCATCACCGTCGATTGCCTGCCTGTGCTCGACGTGCCCGTGCCCGGCAGCCACGACGTCATTGGCAATCGCGCCTATGGGCACGATCCCGAGACCGTCACGGCTATCGGCCGTGCGATGGGCGAGGGGCTGAAGGCCGGCGGCATGCTGCCTGTAATGAAGCATATGCCGGGCCACGGACGCACCTTCGTCGACTCGCACCACAACCTGCCTGTCGTCAGCGCCACATTCGATGAGCTTGCCGCGAGCGACTTCCTGCCCTTCGTTGCGATGAAGGACGAGGTGATGGCGATGTCGGCGCACATGGTGTTCACCACGATCGACCCGGACAATCCGGCGACCACCTCTGCGAAGGTCGTGCGCGAGATCATTCGCGGCCATATCGGTTTCGACGGCCTGCTGATGTCGGATGACGTGTCAATGAACGCGCTTGCCGGCGACATGACGACCCGCGCGCGCAACATCATTGCTGCGGGACTTGATCTCGTCTTGCATTGTCATGGCATAATGGAGGAAATGAAGGCCGTCGCGGATGTCGTGCCGGTTCTGGCCGGCGAAAGCTTGCGCCGGGCGCGGGCCGCCGAAGCCGCGTTCCGGGCGCCTGACGGTGCGAGCGAAGTCGATCTGCGGGCGGAGTTCAATGCCCTGTTTGCAACCGTCTGAGGCAAACAGAGGCTGACGGCAAACAGGGACTGAAGGAAAGGATCGGGCTGCCAGTGAGCAATGCGGGCGAAAGACAAGGCAAGCCTGCGTCGAAGGCGCCGTTGGAGCCCTTGTGGCAGGATGAGACTGCCGAGCGCGGACTGCATGAGGAAGCGCTGGTGGTCGACATCGCCGGCTTCGAAGGTCCGCTCGACCTGCTGCTGCATCTCGCCCGAAGCCAACGCGTCGACCTTTCGCGCATTTCCGTCCTGGCGCTCGCCGAACAGTACATCGCCTTTATCGAACGCGCGCGCAGCATCCGCATCGAGCTTGCGGCCGATTACCTCGTCATGGCGGCGTGGCTCGCCTATCTGAAGTCGCGGCTGCTGATCCCGCAGCAGGCGAAGGATGACGGTCCTACCGGCGAGGAGATGGCCTCGGCGCTGGCCTTCCGGCTCAAGCGGCTGGAAGCGATGCGCGAGGCGGCGACGCGGCTCATCAACCGAAACCGGCTCGGCCGGGACGTTTTCGTCCGAGGCGCACCGGAGCATATCGTCACCGAGAGGAAATCCGGTTTCGACGCTTCGCTCTACGATCTGCTGAGCGCTTATGCGGGCCTGCGCCAACGACAGGCGATCACCCAGGTGACAATCGAGAAGCGCCACGTCTGGTCGCTGTCCGATGCGCGGCTGATCCTGGCCCGCATGATCGGTGGTCTCGACGACTGGACTGCGCTCGATCATTTTCTCGTGCGCTACATGACGACGCCGAAGGAGAGAGCGACGGCAATCGCCAGCTCCTTTGCCGCGTCGCTCGAAATGGTTCGTGAGGGCCGCCTGGAGATCCGCCAAGAGGAGGCCTTCGCGCCGATCTATCTCCGGCGCGGACCAAATCCGATCGATGCGGAGACTCTCGCCGAGATGGAGGCAGCCCGTGGCTGAAGCCCAGAAGTACCTGCCTGGCGTTCCCGACGAGGAGGACGAGATCGAAACGGCATCCCTCGACCCCCGGCTGGAGCAGGAAGCCGAGCGGATCGCCGAAGCCCTGGTGTTCGCTTCGGCGCAGCCGGTGTCCGAGGCCTATATCGATAGCCGGTTGCCGCGTGGCGCCGATGTCCGCACGATCATGCTGCGGCTTAAAGCCGTTTACGCGACGCGCGGCGTCAACCTCGTTCAGGTGGCCGACCATTGGGCCTTCCGCACGGCCGCCGATCTCTCTTTCGTCGTTCAGACCGACGAACAGGAGGTCCGCAAGCTTTCAAGGGCAGCCCTCGAGGTTCTGTCGATTATCGCCTACCATCAGCCGGTTACGCGCGCCGAGATCGAGGATATCCGCGGCGTGCAGACCTCGAAGGGTACGCTCGACGTGTTGATGGAGGCGGGCTGGGTCCGGTTCCGCGGGCGCCGGCGCACACCGGGGCGTCCGGTGACCTTCGGTACGACGCGCGACTTCCTCGATCACTTCGGGCTTGAGGAACTGCGCGACCTGCCGGGCATCGAGGAATTGAAGGGCGCCGGGCTGCTCTCCGGCCGCGTGCCTTCGAACCTCAACATCCCCGTTCCGACCGGCGACGACGAACTGGCCGAGAACGAGGATCCGATCACCCAGCTCGACCTGGAGGAACTGGGGCTCTTGACACCGAAGGGCGAAGAAGCCGATTAGAAAAACCTGATTATAGATATCGGCTTTCCATGGCGTCGGGGCCCGCTGACCCTGCGCCATTGGTGTCAAGGAATGCAAGAGCATGGTTTCAGATCCGCAGGACGCTCCCGTCATGACCACGCGACGGACAGCGGGCGTCTCCTTCGCGGCGAGCCTGACCTTCGAAGATATTCACCACAGCTATCACGCCAAGGAAACGATCAAGGGCGTCAGCCTCGCGGCAAAGGCCGGGGAGGTCCTTTGCCTGCTCGGGCCTTCGGGATCCGGCAAGACGACCCTGCTGCGTATCGCCGCGGGTATCGAGAGGCAGAGCGCTGGGCGTCTGATGCTCAATGGCCAGGAAATCTCCGGCCCCTCTGTCTTCCTGCCGCCGGAAAAGCGTGGCGTCGGGCTGATGTTTCAGGACTTTGCGCTTTTCCCGCACATGACGATCCGCGACAACGTCCGTTTCGGTCTGACGGCGATCCCCAAGAAGGAAGGTCTGATCCAGGCGGATGCGGCGCTCGAGCGTGTCGGCCTGTCGCACTATGCCGATCTGTATCCGCACGTGCTTTCCGGCGGCGAGCAGCAGCGCGTAGCGCTTGCCCGCGCGCTCGCGCCGCGCCCGGCGGTGCTGCTCATGGACGAACCATTTTCCGGCCTCGACTCGCGCCTGAAGGATTCGATCCGTGCCGATACGCTGGCGATCCTCAGGGAAACGCGGGCAACGGCTATCGTCGTCACGCATGACGCCGAAGAGGCGATGCGCATGGCGGATCGCATCGCGCTCCTGAAGGACGGGCGCCTCGTTCAGGTCGGAACGGCCGACGAACTCTACCGCGAGCCGAGGGACCTTTTTGCCGCCGGCTTCTTCTCGGAGATCAACGTCTTCGATGCGCAGGTTCGTGGCGGCCGCGTCGAAACGCCGGTCGGAAGCGTTGCAGCCGGCCCCCATCCGGAAGGCAAGCGCCTCTCGGTGGCCGTCAGGTTGTCTGGAGTGCGCGTCGGCGAAGAGGATGGCGACATTCCCGCCCGCATTCTCTCCCGTCGCTTCATCGGCGTGGTCGAGCTTCTGGAGCTCGCCGTGCCGCGTTGTGAGGAGGTGGTTCGGGCGCGCATCAGGGCGGACCGATTGCCGCATGGATTGCGTGATGTAATGCTTTCAGTTAACGAGCGGGATATATTACTGTTTGAAAAAAGCAGTTCGGCATCTTAGGTTCTGTCACAACGAGACGCGTGCTTGAGGCACGCCTGAAAATTGACATGTGATAGAGCCTAAATCGGGGAAGGCTCAGAGGAGTAAGAGCATGGGTTCGTTAAGCATTTGGCACTGGCTGATCGTTCTGGTCGTGGTGCTGCTCTTGTTCGGTCGCGGTAAGATCCCCGAACTGATGGGTGACGTTGCTAAGGGCATCAAGAGTTTCAAGAAGGGCATGTCCGACGATGAGGCGGCTGCTACCGACAAGACGCTCGACAGCAAGACCGTTGACCACAAGTCTGACGAAGTTCGCTAACAGTCTGGTGTCGGTGAAGCCTGTCCGGTGTCCATACCGGGCTGGCGGCATCAAGGGTTTGCAGGACATATCGCATGCTTGATATCGGCTGGACCGAGCTCGTCGTCATCGCAATCGTTCTGATCGTGGTTGTCGGGCCGAAAGACCTTCCGCCAATGTTGCGGGCTTTCGGCCGCATGACCTCGAAGATGCGCGGCATGGCATCGGAATTCCGTCAGCAGTTCGATGAAGCGCTGCGCGAAGCGGACCTTGACGAGGTTCGAAAGACCATCAGCGACGCGCAAAGTCTCAATCCGGCTAATGCGTTGCGCGATGCAATCAATCCGCTGCGCCAGATGGGCAACGATATCAAGGCGGACCTGCAGAAGGCGGCTACACCCGACCAGCCTGCGACACCGAACACCGTCGACACGGTTTCCGCCGTCGAACCGGCGGTTGCGCCGGCCGCGGTCGAAGCCAAGCCCGCAGATGCGGTTGCCGCTGCGGCAATCGGTTCGGCCAATCGCCAGATCGAGCGCGCAGAGGTCGCATCCGTACCGGCAGAAAAGCCGAAGCGTGCGACCAGGACGAAGGCCGATGCGACGCCGGCTGTAAAGAAGGCCGCGCCCAAGTCGACAACGGCAGCGCTCAAGACGGCAACAGCTGCATCCAAGTCGGCCACGGCAAAGTCTGCTGCCAAGGCGACCGCGAAGCCGGCCACTGAAAAGAAAAAAGTGACGCCGACGGTGGCGGAGCCTGCTGCCAAGACGTCAAAGCCGCGCACCAGCGCGCGCAAGAAAGGTGAAGCATGAGCGGCGATATCGAGGACCGGCCGCAGCCGCTGATCGAGCATCTGATCGAATTGCGCAGGCGCCTGATGTGGGCCATCGGCGCGTTCTTCGCTGCGTTCCTCGTCTGCTTCTACTTCGCCAAGGGCCTGTTCAACCTTCTGGTGCTGCCGTTCAAATGGGCCGTGAGCTGGGCGGGCCTCAACCATCGCAATGTCGAGCTCATCTACACGGCGCCGCAGGAGTTCTTCTTCACCCAGATTAAGGTGGCAATGTTCGGTGCGCTGGTCATCGCCTTTCCTGTAATCGCGGCACAGATCTACAAGTTCGTTGCACCGGGGCTCTATAAGAACGAGCGCGCGGCGTTTCTACCGTTCCTGGTCGCGTCACCGCTCCTGTTTCTGCTCGGCGGCGCGCTTGTCTATTTCTTCTTCACCCCGATGGTGATGTGGTTCTTCCTGGCCATGGAGCAGGGCGGTGGCGAAGGGCAGGTGGCCATTCAGCTCCTGCCGAAGGTCTCGGAGTATCTCAGCCTGATCATGTCGCTGGTCTTCGCCTTCGGCCTTGTCTTCCAGCTCCCGGTCATCACCACGCTTCTTGCCCGCGTCGGCTTCGTGAGCTCGCAGGGTCTTGCCGAGAAGCGCAAATACGCGATCGTAATCGCCTTCGTTGTCGCGGCCGTGCTCACGCCGCCGGACCCGATTTCCCAGATCGGCCTTGCGCTGCCAGCCATCCTTCTCTACGAAATTTCGATCTATACGGCGCGACTCGTCGAAAGGCAGCGGGCAGCGGACGCGCTCAAGAGCGAGGCTGCCGAGTCGCAGGAAGGATCTTCCGGAGAGGTCGGCCCCGCCAAGGGCTGAGCATTCGAGATTTCGCGCCGTGATCTGACCAACGCGTGGAACGAAAATGCTTGATATCAAATGGATCCGTGAGAATGCCGAGATGCTGGACGCCGCCCTGGCGAAGCGGGGCGCGGAGCCTTTGTCGGCATCTCTGATCGCGCTCGACGAACGCCGCCGTACGAACCTTCAGGCGCTGCAGGACATGCAGTCGCGCCGCAATGCGGCCTCGAAGGATATCGGCGCGGCCATGGCGCAGAAGAATGCCGAGCTCGCCGACAAGCTGAAGGCCGAGGTTGCCGACCTGAAGAACGCCATGCCGGCGCTCGAAGAGGACAGCCGCAGAATCGAGGCCGAGCTCAACGACGCCCTCTCGCGCATTCCGAACATCCCGCTGGACGATGTACCCGTCGGTGCCGACGAGACCGGCAACGTCGTCAAGAGCGTGGTTGGCAAGAAGCCCACCTGGAACCACCAGCCGCGCGAGCACTTTGAAATCGGCGAAGCGCTCGGGCTGATGGATTTCGAGGGTGCGGCCCGCATTTCCGGTTCGCGCTTCACGATCCTGAAGGGCCAATTGGCGCGGCTCGAGCGCGCGCTCGGCCAGTTCATGCTCGACCTGCACACCCAGGAACATGGTTACACCGAAGTGCAACCGCCGCTTCTGGTGCGCGACGATGCGATGTATGGCACCGGCCAGCTGCCGAAATTTGCCGAAGACCTCTTCCGCACCACGGATGGCCGTTGGCTGATTCCGACGGCGGAAGTGCCGCTGACCAACATCGTCCGGGAGCAGATCCTGGAAGGCGAAAAGCTGCCGCTGCGTTTCACCGCGCTGACGCCATCCTTCCGCTCGGAAGCAGGTTCGGCCGGTCGCGATACCCGCGGCATGCTGCGCCAGCACCAGTTCAACAAGGTGGAACTGGTCTCGATCACCGATGCCGAAACGTCCGTTGCCGAACACGAGCGCATGACCGCCTGCGCAGAGGAGGTGCTGAAGCGCCTCGGCCTGCACTACCGCGTCATGACCCTTTGCACCGGCGACATGGGCTTTGGCGCCCGCAAGACCTACGACCTCGAGGTCTGGCTGCCGGGTCAGGATACGTTCCGCGAGATTTCGTCCTGCTCGGTCTGCGGCGATTTCCAGGCGCGCCGCATGAACGCCCGCTACCGCACCAAAGAAGACAAGGGAACCCGCTTCGTTCACACGCTGAACGGTTCGGGCGTTGCCGTCGGCCGCGCGCTCATCGCCGTCATCGAGAACTATCTGAATGACGATGGTTCGATATCGGTGCCGGACGTGCTGGTCCCCTACATGGGCGGCCAGACGCGCATCGAAAAGGTAGCCTGAGCGAACGTCGAGGGGAGTGCGGCATCATGCGGATCCTGCTGACAAACGATGACGGCATTCACGCCGAGGGCCTGTCGGTACTTGAACGCGTCGCCCGGACGATTTCGGACGATGTGTGGGTCGTTGCGCCCGAAGCGGACCAGAGCGGCCTTGCCCATTCGCTGACCCTGTCGGAGCCATTGCGGCTGCGACAGATCGCGGAAAAGCGCTTCGCACTTCGCGGCACGCCGACCGATTGCGTCATCATGGCCGTCCGCAAGGTGCTCGATCGCAAGCCCGATCTCGTGCTGTCCGGCGTCAACATCGGCGCCAACATGGCCGACGACGTGACCTATTCCGGTACCGTCGCCGGCGCCATCGAAGGAACGTTGCAGGGCATCCGCTCGATCGCGCTGAGCCAGGCCTACAATCACGCCGTCGGAAAGACCGTTCCGTGGGATGTCGTCGAAACGCACGCGCCGGCCTTGGTCCGCAAGCTGATGAAGGTGGATCTGCCTGACGGCACGCTGCTCAACGTCAACTTCCCCAATTGCTCGGCGGACGCTATTGCCGGTACGGAGGTGACGTCGCAAGGCAAGCTCGACTTCGGCCTGTCGATCGACGAGCGAACCGATGGCCGCGGCTTTCCCTATTTCTGGCTGCGTTTCGGCGAACGCTTCGGCGATTTCCGCGCCGGAACCGACATTCACGCCCTGCGTGAAAACATGATCTCGGTCACGCCGCTCAAACTCGACCTTACCGACTACAGTGTCCAGGATCGCCTGGCGCGGGCGCTCAACGAGGGAGCCGTTGCTTGAGTGCGCGGGTGACCGAACAGGAAGGCTTTGCCAAGATGGTGCTGCGTCTGCGCGCCGAAGGCATCACCAACCATGATCTGTTGAAGGCGGTTGAGCAGACGCCGCGAAGCCATTTCGCGCCGCCGCAGTACCAGGCCGAAGCCCATTCGCAGCGGACGATCCCGCTCGATTGCGGTTCGTTCATGGAGGGATACGACTTTGCGGTCCGTCTGCTGCACAGTCTCAATCTGAAATCCGGCCAGCGTGTTCTCGAAGTCGGCACCGGCAGCGGCTTCACCGCCGCGGTCATGGGACGCGTTGCCGAGCGGGTGCTGACGATCGACCGCTATCAGACGCTCGTCGGCATGGCCCAGAAGAACCTCGAAAAAACAGGTGTTCGCAATGTCATCGTCCGGCATGCCGACGGCAGTGCCGGCGTGCCGGGTGAGGGCACCTTCGACCGGATCCTGATCACCGCCGCCTTCAACAGTCTGCCGCGCATGTTTTCGGATCACCTCGTTTCGGGCGGCACCCTGCTGGTTCCGATCATGATGAGCGAGACCCATTGCCGGGTCGTGCGCGTCAGCCGCACGGGCAGCCGCTTCGATCGCGAGGATCTGTTCGACGCGCCTTACCTTCCGATCGTGCAGCAGTTGGCGTCGTTTCTCTAAACGTTGAATTCTCGTCCGCGCGGGTTTGAATTCCCGTTCGCGCGGGTGAGCAGCGCCGGTCGCGCCTGCGTCGATTGTTAACGATCCCTTAACTTCCTCCAGCCTCGCGCAAGCTTCGGGCCATACGCCTGCCGTGCACGGACAGGGTTCCGCGTGCGAGTCGTCGCTTGCCTTGCGACGTCGGCGGACACCGGTCGCGAGGTACGGAGACGGCACATGCAGATCGCGAACAGGTTGACGGCGGCAGCATCCGGCGACGGGCTGAACAATCTTGCCGGGCGCAATGCCGGCCAGACGAATTCCGCGGGCAAGGATGAGCAGGCGGCGCAGGCGCTTGCCGCGACCTTCTTTGATCCGACGCCACGCATCTCGCTTTCGGCCGATGCCCTGCTTTATCTAGGCCAGACGAAGAAGGGATCCGACGGCCAGCCGGCGCTCACCCGCGAGGAATGGAACAACCGCCTGTCGCCGCAACTGGCCTCGCGCGAGTACCAGGCCTTCGGCAAGTTTCTCGATTCCGGCGATCACCAAGCCTATTACAAGAACTTCATCGACTACTACGACGGCCTTCGTCCGGAGGACCAGAACAGTTTGCGCTATTTCGGGACACGCGAGGCGGCGGTGGCCGGTCTGCGGTCGCTCGAATATGAAGAAGCAAGCGGTGCGGACGGAGACGCGGCGTTCCAGACTTTGGTGAGCGTCCTGCTCGACGAAGACAAGACGGCGCAGTCCGAAACCCTGGCGCAGCCGGCCGGTCGCCAGATTTTTGCCTGGGACCTGACGAGCATCAGCTACGAAGAGGACCAGACGGAGCGGCGATCCGTGTCCGAGATCGAGCGCCTCTATTCCGAACTGATCTAGCGCTAGGCTCCTCGTGCTCGGGCGGCAGCTGTGACGCTGCCTCTAGCATGCCCTTGACGGGCGACGGTCGACCTATGGTTAGCATTTGGTCAAATTAGTCCTTTGGTGGGGTCTGCCTTAACCACGCGGTAACTCTAATACGCTTTAATCAATCCACATCGAGTTGCGTTCGGAGTGGGTAAGCGTCATGCGTAAGTTTGTATCTCCCGGGGTTGGAAAGTCGACGATCCGCCTTTGCGTGGCGGTCCTGCTGGCAGGCGTCGCAACAGGCTGCAGTTCGGATGCAAGCCGGTTTGACGGCCTGTTCTCCCGGTCCGACAACATCACCACAAATTCCATCCCCCGAGACGCAACGCCGGTCCCGCGCGGCGATGTGTCCGTCGGTCAGATGGCGGCAGCGCCGGTTGATAACCGTGGTTCAGTCCTCGGTCAGCCCTATCCGGCGGCAGCTGGGCAGGGTGCCTACGATCCGGTAAACACGGCCTCCACGCCCGTATCCAACGCCCGCGTCGCCTCGACCCCGATCTCCGTTCAGCGCACCACTCTGGCTGACCCGAGCGCTGCTGGAAACCAGCGCGCTGAAGCCCAGCCGTTCCCGGCAGCACGCCAGCAGGCCGCACTCGCCACGCAGCAGACGCTTCCCGCAACGGTCAAGGAAACCGCAAGCAAGAGCGGCTGGACGACGCAGAACGCTCCGACGATCATGGTTCGCCCGGGTGACAATGTCGCCGTTCTCTCCAAGCGTTTTGGTGTCCCGGAAAAGGAAATCCTGAAGGCCAACGGTCTGCAGTCCGCGGCGCAGGTCGAGACCGGTCAGCGTCTCGTCATCCCGACCTTCGGCGTCGCAGGTAGCGCTGCCAAGGCGGCAGCCACGAACTCGATCGCCGATCTCGATGGCAACAGCCGCCAGCCGTCGCCGCTGCCGGTCAACCAGCGCGACGTTGCGATCCTGCCGGGTTCGGCCCAGTCCCGCGAAAAGGGTGAAGGCAAGTCTGACGTCGTTGCAGGCAAGCCGGCAACGAACGGCGAGGGCGCCGGCGGTGGATCCTACACCGTCAAGCCGGGCGACTCGCTCAACCGAATCGCCAAGACGACGGGCGTATCCGTTGCCGCCCTCAAGCAGGCAAACGGCCTGACGGCCGAATCGATCCGCGTCGGCCAGACGCTGCAGCTGCCGGGCGCAAATGGTGCCGCTCCGGATCAGCTCAAGACGGCCTCGGTTCCCAAGAAGGCCGAGCAGCCGCAGGTTGCCTCGCTCGACAAGAACAAGCCGGCTGAATACCAGGCGCCGGTTGCTAAGCAGAGCGTCAGCGAAGTCGCCAGCAAGACGACGGATATCGACGACGATTCTCCGAAGTCGACCGGCATCAGCAAGTACCGCTGGCCTGTGCGCGGCGCAGTCGTCGCCGGCTACGGCGCCAATGTCGACGGCAACCGCAACGACGGTATCAACATCTCGGTGCCCGAGGGCACGCCGATCAAGGCGGCTGAAAACGGTGTCGTTATTTATTCGGGCAGCAGCCTGAAGGAACTCGGCAACGCCGTCCTGGTGCGCCACGACGACGGCACGGTCACGGTTTATGGTAACGCTTCCGAACTCAAGGTTCAGCGCGGCCAGAAGGTTCAGCGCGGCCAGACGCTCGCTGCTTCGGGCATGACCGGCCGGGCAAGCCAGCCGCAGGTTCACTTCGAGGTGCGCAAGAACGCCACCGCGGTAAACCCGGCGACCTTCCTCGAATAGTCTCGATCGGTCGCAAAGCCGATCCGGATCCGGTGTTTGCACCGCTTGCCCTCTCGGGCAGGCGGTGCTTTCTATTTCAGGATGTCGGTAAGGCGTGCGGTTCGCGACGCGCCCGGTTACCCGTCGAGCCTGTGGCGCAGGCGGCCGGCGAGATCCTGGATGAACTGCCAGGCGACGCGGCCGGACCTTGCGCCACGGGTCGTTGCCCATTCCAGCGCTTCGGCGTGCAAGGTGTCGCGATCGAGCTTGAAGCCATAGTGCGCGGCATAGCCGTCGATCATCGCCAGATAGTCGTCCTGGCTGCACTTGTGGAAGCCGAGCCACAGGCCGAAACGGTCGGACAGCGAAACCTTCTCCTCGACCGCTTCCGACGGGTTGATCGCGGTCGACTGCTCGTTCTCCATCATATGCCGCGGCAGCAGGTGGCGCCGGTTCGAGGTGGCGTAAAGGAGCACGTTGGAAGGACGTCCCTCGACGCCGCCGTCGAGCACGGCCTTCAGCGACTTGTAGGACGTATCGTCGTGATCGAAGGACAGGTCATCGCAGAAGACGATAACCGGGACCGGTGCCGACTTCAGAATGTCCATCAGCGCCGGAAGTGTGGCAATATCTTCGCGATGCACCTCGACCAGCTTGACCGCAACACCGGTGTCGCGCGCAACCTGCGCATGAACCGATTTTACCAGCGAGGATTTGCCCATGCCGCGTGCGCCCCAGAGAAGCACGTTATTGGCCGTGTAGCCCTCGGCAAAACGCAGCGTGTTGTCGAGCAGGATGTCACGGACATGGTCGACCCCGGTGATCAGGGACAGTTCGATGCGGTTCGGCTTGGCGACCGGCTGCAGATGGTGTGTCGCCGGGGCCCAGACGAAGCACTCGGCAGCGGTCCAGTCGTTGGCTGCAGCGGCGGGTCCGGCCATGCGCTCGATCGCCGCGGAAAGCTTCTGCATTTCCCTGATGAGAACGTCGATCTTGGCTTCCGGCATATGTCTCTCTCCACTCGCTGAATCAGGTGTTTGGCCGTGCCGTCATGATTCGAGGCGGCGTGGCCCTGGTGTTTACCGTAACCGCGTCGCGGCCAGGTCCCACCAGAAACCCGGTAGCACGCAGGTTTACGCTGGAAAAGGTCACCGAGGCCCGCGCGAGGGGTTCTCCTCTTGTGTAAATTGTGTCAGAGGCACAGGAACGGGTACGGGTGCCCGCGGCTTTGCAGAGCGGCGGGGCGTCCCTATATTCCGGCCGATTTGGCGCGGAGGAACCGCCGATATTTGAACTCAAGGAGTGATCGATGTTCATTACCGAAGCTTTTGCGCAGACTGCCGGCGCCCCTTCCGCCGGCGGCGCGGACATTCTCATGTCCATCCTGCCGTTCCTGCTGATTTTCGTCGTTATGTATTTCCTGATCATCCGTCCGCAGCGCGCTCAGATGAAGCGCCGCGAGGAACTCCTGAAGAACATCCGTCGCGGTGACCAGGTCGTGACCGGTGGCGGCATCGTCGGCAAGGTCACCAAGGTCGTTGACGACAGCGAACTCGAAGTCGAAATCGCCGATGGCGTGAAGATCCGCGTCGTCCGCAGCGGCGTGTCGGAAGTTCGCGTCAAGGGCGAGCCTGTCAAGGAATAAGGCAGGAACAGCCACCACCAGCCGAGCAACTGGAGCGTTTGAGGCATGCGCAGATTACCGCCGTTGAAACGTATCCTCGTCTGGTTGGTGGCACTTGCCGGCATCGCCTTTGCGCTGCCGAACGTTCTAAGCCGGGAAGAGGCAGCCGAACTTCCGTCTTGGCTGCCCCATCGCCAGGTGGCGCTCGGGCTCGATCTCCAGGGTGGCTCCCATTTCATGCTGCGGGCGGCGCGCAGCGACATCGTCGCTGAACGGCTCGAGACGATCGCCAACGAGGTCGGCAAATCGCTGCGCGATGCCGACATCGCCTATATCGGCCTTTCCGGCGAAGGCCAGTCGATCGCCTTCCGCGTTCGCGACCGGTCGCAACTCTCTGCCGCTCGCGAGCGGCTGAGGCCGCTGACGGCGCCCGTCGATATCGGGGGGTTCGGCTCCGAGCCGATTTCCGAGGTCGTGTTCGACAGTGCAGAACCGGATGAACTGGTTCGCCTGCGCCTCACGGACGAAGGCATCGACTACCGGCTCTCGCTGGCCGTGGCGCAGTCCATCGACGTCGTGCGCCGCCGCGTCGCCGAAGTTGGCGCCATCGAGCCGCTGATCCAGCGCCGTGGCGATGACCGGCTGATCGTGCAGGTGCCTGGCCTCGGCGATCCGCAGCGGTTGAAGGATCTGCTCAGCCAAAGGGCCAACCTGGCCCTGCGGATGCTGGATACCTCCGTGCCCGTGCAACGCGCCGTGGAGGGCCAGCCTCCGTCCGGCACGGAAGTCCTATATTCCTTCGACGACCCGCCAGTGCCCTATCTCGTCGAAAAGGCACCGCTGCTTGCAGCGGCGAATTTTGTTGCAGCCCAGCCGGAACCTGATGCTTCCGGCGAAAGCGCGTCGGTCGCCATCAAGATCGATACCGCTTCGCAGCAGCGTGTTGCCGCCCTTGCGGCGCAGCAGCCGCCAAAGGATGCAGCGATCGTTCTCGATGGACAGGTCATCGCGACGCTCAAGCTGTCGGAGGCTGTCAACAGCGACACCTTGCGCATCTCCGCAGACCTGCCGACCGAAGGTGCGACCGACCTTGCCGCTCTCGTGCGCACAGGGCCGCTCGCGACGCCCCTGACCTTCGTCGAAGAGCGAACGGTCGGCCCCGGCGTCGGTGGCGACGCCATCGCAGACGGCCTGAAGGCGGGTCTGGTTGCGGCTGTCGCAGTCGCCGCATCGATGATCTTTTTCTACGGCGTCTTCGGCGTCTTTGCGGTCATTGCGCTCGCCCTGAACATTGTCCTGATTATCGCGGCGCTTTCCCTTTCGGGCGCGACGCTGACCCTTCCGGGCATTGCCGGCATCATTCTGACGATCGGCGTGGCCGTGGATTCGAACGTGCTGATCTACGAGCGCCTGCGTGAAGAGGTTCGCGGCGCCGAGCCGCTGCGGCGCACCATCAACAACGCCTTTTCGCGTGTCTTCAGCAGCATCTTCGATGCCAACCTGACGATGCTGATTGCGAGCGCCATCCTCTTTTATCTTGGCTCCGGATCGGTGCGCGGCTTTGCCGTTACGCTTGCGATCGGTAGCGTGACGACGCTCTTCACCGCTTACACGGTCACCCGCCTGATCGTGAAGCGCTGGCTGCGCCAATGGAAGTCGGAACGCTTGCCGAAGGGTATTCGGACCGGCCGCTTCAGCGACCTGGATATCCGCTTCATGCGGATCCGCAACCCGGTCTTCATCCTGATGGCGGCGCTGTCGCTCGCCTCCGTCCTGCTGCTTGCCGGCATCGGGCTCAATCTCGGCGTCGACTTCAAGGGCGGCTCGATCATCGAGCTGCATTCCAAAGGCGGACCGGTCGATGTCGCCGA
This sequence comes from Ensifer sp. Root558, assembly GCF_001427045.1. Lineage (NCBI taxonomy): Bacteria > Pseudomonadati > Pseudomonadota > Alphaproteobacteria > Hyphomicrobiales > Rhizobiaceae > Ensifer > Ensifer sp. Root558. The sequence continues at coordinate 200,904 of NZ_LMGC01000035.1, forward strand.
TCTTCGGGCGCGCCTCGACGAGCTGAATTTCGGCGAGGTCCAGGTGCAGCAGCTCGGCTCGGGCGAGGACGTTCTGGTGCGGGTACCGTCGCAGGAGGCGGGAGACAACGCCGAGCAGACGGCCGCCGGCGTCATCCGGTCGGAACTTTCGGACGAGTATGATTTCCGCCGCGTCGAGGTGGTCGGCCCCGTCGTATCCGGCGAACTCACACGCGCCGGCACTATCGGGCTTGCTGTTTCGTTCCTGGCTATCCTGCTCTATGTGTGGCTGCGCTTCGAGTGGCGCTTCGCCGTCGGCGCGATCATTGCCACGACGCACGACGTCCTGCTGACGATCGGTTTCCTCGTGCTGACCGGCATCGAGTTCAATCTCGGCAGCATTGCCGCGGTTCTGACGATCGTCGGCTACTCGCTGAACGACACGGTCGTCATCTACGATCGCATCCGCGAAAACCTTGCACGCTACAAGCGCATGCCGTTGTCGGTGCTGATCGATACGTCGATCAACCAGACACTGTCGCGCACCATCCTGACAGCGCTGACGACCGTTCTGGCACTGACAGCGCTTTATCTCTTCGGTGGCGGCCTTATCCGCGCCTTCAGTGTTACAATGCTGTTTGGCGTTATCGTCGGAACGATCTCGTCCATTTACATCGCCGGGCCGATCCTCATCCTCTTCAGAAAGCGCACCGACCACATTCCGGGGGACGAGAACGCCTCCGGCGCGGATACGGGTGCGGCGGGCGCGGCAAAGGGTGCTGTTTGAAATGCCAAAGGGAATTGAAATTCGCGAAGCCCATTTTCCGGGACGTGCGCCCATCGATGCCTACGGCAATGGTGGCTTTCGCTTCGCAGACATGTCGCATCGTGGCTCGATCCTGATGCTGCCCTCGGGCGTCTATGCATGGGACGTCGCGGAGGGCGATGCGCTGACGGTCGAGAAGTTCTACAAGGTCGTTGATGAGGCGAAGGACATTGAGGTGCTGCTGGTCGGCACCGGCAAGGACATTCGCCCGCTGCCGGCCGATGTGAAGACAGCTTTACGCGCCGCCAACATATCGTCGGATCCCATGAGCACCGGGGCCGCTGTCCGCACCTACAATGTGATGCTGGCCGAATCGCGCGCAGTCGCCGTCGCACTGATCGCGGTCTGATCGGGCTTGGGGAAGACGACGTGCACGACAATTCTGCCCAGATTCTGGCTGACCTGCGGGACACGGACCGCGACCGCTATCTCGCCTGCCTGCTTGCGCCTGCCGACAAGCAGCCCGCGCTTGCCGCACTCTATGCCTTCAGTGCGGAGATCGCCCGCATCCGCGATCTCGTGCACGAGCCGATCCCCGGTGAGATCCGCATGCAATGGTGGCGGGACCTCATCGGCAACGACGCGTCGACCGGAGAAGGGCATCCGCTCGCTGAAGCGCTCCTTGGCTGCATTCGCGCGCATCGGCTGCCGGTCTCCGTGTTCGAGAACATGATCGATGCCCGGATCTTCGATCTCTACGACGATCCGATGGAAGACCGTTCGGCGCTCGAGGGCTATGCCGGCGAGACCGCCTCGGCGCTGATCCAGCTCTCATCCCTGGTCCTTGATCCAGAGAATGCCGCGAAATCGGCCGAAGTCGCCGGTCACGGCGGTGTCGCGCAGACGGTCGCGGGCCTCCTCATGCTGTTGCCGCTGCATTTGCGCCGTGGCCAGGTCTACCTGCCGGCCGAACTGCTGCGCGCCACCGGTCTCGATCGCGAAACGCTGATCGCCGGCCAAGACAGCGCCGCGATCAGCCAGGCGATCCGGGCCTTCGCGGGCTTCGGGCGAGATCATCTCGCCAGGGCGCGTGCGCAGATGGCAGCGATCGCGCCGTCGAATTTCCCCGCCTTCATACCGCTTGCGCTTGTCGAGCCTATCCTCAACCGCGCGGAGGCTGCGGGCGCCGGGCTTCTGCAGAAGCCCATCCGCCCGGCCCAATGGCAACGGCAATGGTGGATGTGGCGTGCGGCACGGCGCCGCCGCTTCTGATACGTCAGAGGTTCGGTCTGCTCGGGGCTTTGGCGCGGACGCACACGCCGTGACGACAAATTGGCGCAAGCCTCGCAGCGTATAGAAGCGCTTTATCGGCGTCATGCCGAGCGAAGGGGAGCGCCCGCGGATGCTTTGGTTATTGCTCATCGCCGTCATCGTCTTGGTCGGCGCATTCTACATGTGGATGAACGCCCGCGCCGAGCGGGACTGGGACAATCCCGATGCCGGCTCTGCGATGGTGGAGTTCGGGCGTGCCTTTCCGGACGAGGCGATCCGGGCGCTGCACTCGACGGCGGACCGCACGGCGATCTTCCTGCGGCTGCATGACGGCAAGGCGGGCTTCATCCAGTCGCACGGCACCCACTATGTCTGCCACGTGATCCAGCCCGGAAAGGTTCGGGTCAATAGCTCCGAGACCGGCCGCGGCCTCATCGTGCATTTCCCCGATTTTGCTTATCTCGACAACGACTTCGAGTTTCAGAGCGCCGGCGAGGCGGCCGAGGTTTCGCTCTGGCTGCTCGGCAGCTTCAGTCCGAAATCGGAGTTCGAGCAGCCCGCCGCCGAGCCGCCGCATACGGCACAGGCGACCGAGTAGCTCTCACCGCGTTCTTCCATAAGAAAAGGCCCGCTTGCATCACTGCAGGCGGGCCTTTTGTCGTGGAACAAATGCGCGTCCGCCTGTCAGGCGGACTTGCCGAGCCAGGCGGCGCAATCAGCGAGCGCGCGCGACGCCGTCGCCTGCTTCTTGGCGACTGCCTTTTCCTTACCACGGAAGCGCTTGACGCCTTCCGGCTTGGTGATCGCGCCCGGATCGAGCGGCGGGAACAGGCCGAAATTGACGTTCATCGGCTGGAAAGAGCGCTTGCCCGGTTCATCGTCGGAAACGATGTGGCCGCCGGTGATGTGGTTGAGCAATGCGCCGAAGGCGGTGGTCGCCGGCGGGGTCGCCAAAGTCTCGCCCTTGCGTTCGGCAGCGGCGAAGCGGCCAGCGAGCAGGCCAATGCTGGCGCTTTCGACATAACCTTCGCAGCCGGTGATCTGTCCGGCAAAGCGCAGGCCCGGCCGCGACTTCAGCGTCAGCGTTCCGTCGAGCAGTGTCGGCGAGTTGATGTAGGTGTTGCGGTGCAGGCCGCCGAGACGGGCGAATTCGGCATTCTCGAGGCCGGGAATCATGCGGAAGACTTCGGCCTGAGCGCCATACTTCAGCTTCGTCTGGAAGCCGACCATGTTGTAGAGCGTGCCGAGCGCATTGTCCTGGCGCAGCTGTACGACGGCATAGGGCTTGACGGTGGGGTTATGGGCATTGGTGAGGCCCATCGGCTTCATAGGCCCGTGGCGCAGCGTCTCGCGGCCGCGTTCCGCCATCACCTCGATCGGCAGGCAGCCGTCGAAATAGGGCGTGCCTTCCCATTCCTTGAAGCCGGTCTTGTCGCCGGCGATCAACGCATCGACGAAGGCATTGTACTGCTCCTCGGTCATCGGGCAGTTGATATAGTCCTTACCGGTTCCGCCGGGGCCGACCTTGTCGTAGCGCGACTGAAACCAGCAGATGTCCATGTCGATCGTCTCGGTATAGACGATCGGCGCGATGGCGTCGAAGAAGGCGAGCGCATCGGCGCCCGTTTCCGCGCGGATCGCTTCGGCAAGACCGGGTGCGGTCAGCGGGCCGGTCGCGATGACGGCGAGATCCCAATCTTTCGGCGGCAGACCGGTGACTTCTTCGCGCACCACCGTGATCAGCGGATGAGCGGCGATCGCCGCGCTGACCGCGTCGGAGAAGCCGTCACGGTCGACCGCAAGCGCACCGCCCGCAGGCACCTGGTTGGCGTCGGCGGATTTCATGATCAGCGAGCCGGCAAGGCGCATTTCCGCATGCAGCACGCCAACCGCGTTGCTGGTCGCGTCATCCGAGCGGAAGGAATTGGAACAGACGAGTTCGGCAAGGCCGTCGGTCTTGTGCGCGTCAGTGCCGCGCACGCCGCGCATCTCATGCAGGATGACCGGTACGCCGGCTTCGGCGATCTGCCAGGCGGCTTCCGATCCGGCAAGGCCGCCGCCGATGACGTGGATGGGGGAGTGGGAAGAAGTGTCTTTGCTCATGGCCGGCTTCCTATCACGGCTCGGCCTTTCGTTCCAACGCCTATAAACGAAAACGGCGCCCTGAAGGCGCCGTCTTGGAAGTCCTGGTCGTTCGTTCCGATTAACGGAAGGAACGGGCCGCAATGTTGCGGATGTCGTAACGGGTGATGCCGATGTCATTGAGAGCGTGGTTCGACAGGTTGCCGAGCTCGCTGACGGTGCGGCGGTAGTTGATCCAGCTTTTTGCGATACGAATCGGGTTCATGGTCATTTCCTCAAAATCAGGTTGTCGCGACAGCCATCTGTCTGCGTCGTTGAGGTTCTTATACGCTTGTCTAATTAGAAGGTGGAGTGCAAAGAAAATGCAGCTGCTATGCATTTGTGCAGTGCATCGCCGCATAGATGGGCACCGCTTCAAAAGGCGGCATCGATTAATGATTGATTAAAATCTTAATTGCCCGTTGATAAGCGATTGTTTTCAAAGGGACTTACGAGCCGATGCTGAGCAAGGACGCAGCGTCTGTCGATGGACGCGGTTCGGCCGCATGGGCAGTCGCAGATGGCGAAGCATCCGGTGCCTCTCGCAAGTGCGAAGGCGTCACCTGGATCGTACTCGCTGCGACAAAAGAAAACGCCCCCCGGAATGAACCGGAGGGCGTCTTACTTGGAGGTCGGTTGCGCTTGACGCGCTGCCTGAATTACTTGATCGCCTGGCGAGCAACGTACGGGATGTCGCCACGGCCGATGCCGAGGTCAGACAGTTCGCGGTCGGTCATACGGCCGAGTTCGTTGCAGGTCTGACGATACTTGCGCCAATTGTTGAAAGAACGTGCGAGGTTCATGATCCTATCCTTTCTAGGGTCGTGTGCCAGCGCTCATCTCTCTTGCTGGCCGTCATCTGATGCTCTGAAATATAATCTTTTTGAGCAGAAGTTACAGAGACAATGCTGCATCGCACCCATGCAGGCCGTGCAAGCCTCTACGCGATGGCGTGTTCGCGGCTGGCGCCTAAAACGCGCGGCGCAATCGAGTTGTCGTGGCTGGAAAGCTGCCCGAAATGTGAGGGCCAAAAACAAACAACGCCCGCTGGGGGAGGAGATCCAGCGAGCGTCGCTTTGTTCCGATCGGCAACCGGGAGGAGGAGTGTCGCCGATCCAAATCGAGGGGCGCTGGGAGGAGGAGTGCGCCGCCCCGATCGATGAGTTGAAGATAGTACGCAGGCGGGTGGAAGGGTAGCGCTGTTCCAGAATGGCACCTATGCATCCAGTGCATGGCGCGGGGCGAGCGCAGCGAATTTATGCACGAATATTGTGCAGGTGCGCAGACGCAGGCTTCTTTGTGGAGAGGAGGCTGAAAAGAATAACGCCCGCTGGGGGAGGAGGTCCAGCGAGCGTCATTAGGGGTGATTGGCAACTGGGAGGAGGAGTGTTGCCAATCTGATCGGAAGAGCGCTGGGAGGAGGAGTGCGCTCGTCCGAATTCCGTCGGTTTTACCCGGGCCTTTCTCAGCAAACTGAGGCGGCTGGCCATTTCCGCTGGCGACCGTCTGGCTTCATGCCTTCGTTCGCCTTTGATGTTTTGAATATAGGACCTTTAAATCGATTTGTGCAGTGCAATATCTGCATGGAAGATATGCGCATTGCGCAAGCCGTTCGTTCGTCCTCATCGGTTTGGTGCGCAGTCGCGAGTGAGCGATTGTGTTTCCGCGCCGATACGTGATTAGTTGGGAGCTGAACCGGACCATTTCAAGCATCGGATTCTAGGCTGGGGGCAGGATGTACCGCGCGCGTCTCGAACGAGACTTCAAGCACTGGATGGATAAGGGGCTGCTGCAGGAGAATGCAGCACGCGCAATGCTGGCCGAATATGACGGTCGCGAGTCCACGTTCCGGGCAGGGCGCGTCCTGCTCATTCTCGCCGCACTCCTGTTGTCCGCCTCAATCCTGCTGCTTGTCGCCGCCAACTGGGAGGCGCTGCCACGCCTTGCGCGGGTGGCCGGCATCGTCGCTCTGGTCTGGGGCTTTCATTTCGCCGCTGCCTGGCTGACCCAGACCGGCCGCACGACGCTTGCCGCAGCGGCCCTCGTTCTGGGGGTGGCCGCCTTTGGGGGCGGCATCGCGCTGATCGGGCAGATGTATCACCTGTCGGGTGACGCGGCCGATGCCGCGTTGCTGTGGTTTGCCGGCGCCGTCCTCACTGCCCTGGCATTTCGCTCAGCAGCAATGACCGCAGTTGCGGGTGGGCTTGCCTGGTTCTATTTCGGAACGGTGCTGCAGGACAATGGGTTCGGCGCCACGCCGGACTGGCGCGTGTGGTCCGTTCCGGCGCTCGCGGTGATCGTCGTTCTGCTGGTGCGCTTCACGGCCGCCGACCGGGCCCGTCATCTCGCCTATCTGCTGGTCCTGTCGTGGCTGGCCTGGCTTTACCTCGACAACGCGTCGCTTGCCTTTGCAGGTGGCCTTGCGGCGTTCGGCCTCGTGGCCTTTCTGGCGGCGACGCTGCCAGGCTCTCCGCTTCGCGCCCTGGCGGTCGATGCCGGTTCGGCACCCGCTTTCTATTCCTTCGCGCTCGCCTTGCTCGGTTTTACCGCTCTTCAATTCGAAGCCGTCGGAGTGACAACGGAGGTCGCGACCGGGGCGGGCACGCTGCTGGTGGCCCTCCTTGGGATCGCGCTTGCCGGGGCGCAGAACGGCGCCGTGCGCTATCTCGGCTACGTCGCCTTTGCCGGTGAGCTTCTCTATCTCGCCTTCGAAACCCTCGGCTCCATGCTCGGCACCTCCGGTTTCTTCCTGATCTCCGGATTGGTGGTTGCCGGCATCGCCTGGCTCGTCATCCGCATCGAGGGGCACTTGGCGAATGCGCGCGGGACGGAGGCGCCACGATGACCACCGCAAAGACCCGTTGGTTGAACCCATTGCTGGCGGCCCTGCTGGTTGCGGGCGTACAGACGGCGGCACTTGGCTATATGATCGAGAGCAGGGCCTCGATCCTCAGAAGCGGCCGTGACGTGCTGTTGAAGACCGTGCCTGTCGATCCCCGCGATCTGCTTCGGGGCGACTACGTGATCTTGAGCTACGACATTTCAAGGCTCCAGCCGGAATTGTTCAAGGGCGATACACCGAAGCAGTCGGAAGAGGCTAAGGTCTACGTTCGGCTGGAAAGGCAGCTCGACGGCTTTTGGGCGGCGACCGAAGCGTCCTTCGCGCCGCTTAGCCCTGCCGGCGACAGCGTCGTCCTTCGCTCTCTGCCATTTACCTACTATCCCTCGTCTGCGCTCTCGTCCGTCAATGTAGAATACGGGATCGAGCGTTTCTATGTGCCGGAAGGCGAGGGGCGGACGCTGGAGGAGGCGCGCAACGCCGAGGCGCTCTCCGTCAATATCCGCGTGGACGCCAAGGGAAAGGCCCAGATCCGCGAGATCGCAGTCAATGGCAGCCCGGTCTACGAGGAGCCTCTCTATTGAGGCACGCCGTGCCAACCGGCTTGGTCGTGGAATTCCCGCATTTTCCCTTTGATCCCGCGAAAACGAGTGATATAGAGACGCCGCGCTCGGGAAAGCCCTGAACTTTCAGCATGCCCATTCTATCCGCGGTATTCCGCTGGTTGGTCTTGCGGGAATACGGTCAGGCGGTGCGATTGTCTGAACGCGGGTATGGTGAAATTGGTAGACACGCCAGATTTAGGTTCTGGTGCCGTAAGGCGTGGGAGTTCAAGTCTCTCTACCCGCACCAGATCAGCGATCGCGCCCAAAGTCCGGATTCTGCGAGGATGAGGGGGGCTGGAGTGCCATTTTGCTTGCAAAACGGTTGCAGAACTGCGTAAAGCCACTCCCGGCAAATGGATCGGCTCACGTGCTCGCCAGACCTTTCGAAGGGGAAGAGCACAGTCAACGTGAAATGAAGGTTTGAACATGCAGGTTATCGAAACGCTCGCTCAAGGGCTGAAGCGCGAACTCAAGGTCGTTATCCCGGCCAAGGACATGGAAGCTCGGATGAACGAGCGTCTGGCCGAAGTGAAGGACCGTGTGAAGATCAACGGCTTCCGTCCCGGCAAGGTGCCGGTTGCGCATCTGAAGAAGGTCTACGGCAAGTCGATCATGGCTGACCTGGTCAACGAGATCGTTCGCGACAAGCCGACCGAGATCCTGTCGGGCCGTGGCGAAAAGTCGGCCACCCAGCCGGAAATCGCGATGACCGAGGACGAGGCCGAAGCCGACAAGATCCTCAACGCTCAGGCCGACCTCGAGTTCACCGTTGCCTACGAAATCATCCCGGCGATCGAACTCAAGGACGTCAGCGGCATCAAGGTGACCCGCGAAGTCGTCGAGATCGCTGAAGACGAAGTCAACGAGCAGATCCTGAAGATCGCCGAAAGCGCCCGCAGCTACGAATCGAAGAAGGGCAAGGCCGCCAACGGCGACCGCGTCACCATCGATTACCTCGGCAAGGTCGACGGCGTCGCCTTCGACGGCGGCAAGGACGAGGACGCTGAGCTGGTTCTCGGTTCCAACCGTTTCATCCCGGGCTTCGAAGAGCAGCTCGTTGGCCTGAAGGCTGGCGACGAGAAGGTCATCACCGTGACTTTCCCGGCTGAATACCCGGCTGCAAACCTTGCTGGCAAGGAAGCCACCTTCGACATCACCGTCAAGGACGTGGCTGGCGCCCAGGACATCGAAATCAACGACGAACTGGCCACCAAGCTCGGCCTCGAATCGGCTGACAAGCTGAAGGAAATCGTCCGCGGCCAGATCGAAAGCCAGTACGGCAACCTGACCCGTCAGAAGGTCAAGCGTCAGATCCTCGACCAGCTCGACGAACTCTACCAGTTCGAAACGCCGGAGCGCCTCGTCGAGGCCGAATTCGAAAACATCTGGCGCCAGATCAACACCGACCTGCAGCAGGCCGGCAAGACCTTCGCTGACGAAGAAACCACCGAAGAAGAAGCCCGCGCTGAATACCGCAAGCTCGCTGAGCGTCGCGTTCGCCTCGGCCTCGTTCTCTCGGAAATCGGTGAAAAGGCCGGCGTTCAGGTCAGCGACGACGAACTGCAGCGTTCGCTGTTCGAACAGCTCCGCCAGTTCCCGGGCCAGGAGAAGCAGATCCTCGACTACTTCAAGAACACCCCCGGCGCTGCTGCTTCGCTGCGCGCTCCGCTGTTCGAAGAAAAGGTCGTCGACCACCTGCTCGGCGAAATCTCGGTAACCGACAAGACGGTTTCCAAGGAAGAGCTGACGGCTGACGACGAAGAGACTGAAGGCAAGGCTGCCAAGAAGGCTCCGGCCAAGAAGAAGGCCGCCGCCAAGGCTGAAGCCACGGAAGGCGAAGAAGCCGCTGCTCCGAAGAAGAAGGCTCCGGCCAAGAAGAAGGCCGCTGACGACAGCGCCGAGTAATCGGATCGAAGCCTTAGGAATCGAAAGGCCCTGCCGCTTGCGGCAGGGCCTTTTTCGTTGCGGGAGGCGAGCTCTTCGTCCAGCGCTGGCCGAGAGCATGCTGCTTGATTCAGCCAGAGCGGACTTCGTGGCTCAGTGAAACCCGCGGCGCGCTAAGCGTCGAGGAGGAGGGCGCGATGGTCGGAGACTTCGGGCTCTGCGACGACATCGAAGCGAGCGACGCTGACTGCACCGTTTGCCAGCATGTAATCGGCAAAGCGGCCGCTCTTTAGATAGTGCGACGTGCGCGTGTCCGTGTGGCCGCGGGAAACGACGAGGTCGACGAGCCCCAACTGGCCGAGCGTCTGAAACGTTTGGCTGTCGGGGAGCACATTGAAATCACCGCACACGACCAGCCGCTCGTCTCCGGGCCAGACCTGGTGGACGAGACCTACCAGCGCCTCCGCCTGCGCGCGGCGTGCTGGACTGTCGTTCTTGCCGCCGACCTCCCGCAGGCCGTGCATCTGCGCGATGGTGATGGGAGTGCCGGCGTCGTGATCGAACAGGCGAATGCAATGGGCGTTGCGCGCACGCGGATGCGGCCCCCAGCTGTCGGGCGAAAAACTGCCATGCACAAAACCGAGGGCCTGGCCGATGACGGAATAGCCCCGCCGAACGAATGTTGCCAGACCGAATTCCGATGCCACGGGCGTGTCTCCAGAAAAGAGCGTCCCTCGCGCGGTCGGGCAGAAGAATCCATCATGTCCCGGTAGTACTGCGGCGATCTCGTCGAAGAGGTTGGCGCGTTGCGGCAGTTCCACATCCGCATCGCGATAGCTCAGCCATTCGGCCTCGGTCGTCGGTGATCGTGCGACCTCCTGCAGGCACAGGACATCGGCGTCGACATCGGCGAGATATTTCATCAAGGGCGAATGGAGCTTGCCGCCCCAGGCATTGAGCGAAAGGATGCGCATGGTGTTCGGCTCTCTTGATCGGGAGAGGTGAAGCTAGCCGATTCGCCGGCGTCCTGCGCACTTCGGATGCGGTCTGCGGGATGGCAAACCCGGAGAGATCGGTTCGGCAACGCGGAACCAAAATCGTTGCCCTCCAGGCACGTGGCCGCCGCCGTCAGCGTTGACGGCGGTCAGCTCTGTCGCTGGATGCTTACGCTTTCGGCGCTTCCTGCTTGATCTCGCCCATACGGTTCCAGGCGTCGAGGCCGGCGATCTTGTAGGCCTCGGCCAGCGTCGGGTAGTTGAAGGTGTTTTCGACGAAGTACTCGACCGTGCCCTTGAGGTTCAGCACGGCCTGGCCGATATGCACTAGTTCTGTCGCGCCTTCGCCGATGATATGCACGCCGAGCAGGCGGCGGGTCTTCAGCGAGAAGATCATCTTCAACAGGCCGGAATCGAGCCCCATGATGTGGCCGCGCGAGGTCTCGCGGAAGCGGGCGATGCCGCATTCGTAGGGGATGCCGCGTTCCTTGACCTCTTCTTCCGAGAGACCGCAGGTGGAGATCTCAGGCACGGCGTAGATGCCGTAGGGGAAGTATTTCTGCGGCTCCATCGCGATCGCGCCGATGGCGACCCGGGCGGCGATGCGCCCCTGTTCCATCGAGGTTGAGGCGAGGCTCGGGAAGCCGACGACGTCGCCGGCGGCATAGATGTTGGGCACGGAGGTCTGGAACGTCTCGGGATTGACCTTGAGGCGCCCTCGGTTGTCGGCTTCGAGCCCGGCTGCGGGCAGGTTCAGCGTATAGGTGGCGCCCATGCGGCCCGCGGCAAAGAGCACCATGTCGGTTGTGATCTTGCGGCCGTTGTCGAGCGTCAGCAGCACCTTACCATCGTCGAGCCGCTCCACCGTGTCGGCCTTCTGCCCGAGGTGCAGTTTCATGTTGCGGTCGCGCAACTGGTAGATGAAGTCTTCGACGATTTCCTTGTCGATGAAATCGAGCATCGTCGTCTTCGGATCGATCACCGTCACCTGGGTGTCGAGCGCGCTGAAGATCGTCGCGTATTCGATGCCGACGACGCCGGCGCCGATCACCACCATGGAGCGCGGCAGGGTCTCGATATCGAGCAGTTCATCGCTGTCGAGCACAGTCTTGCCGTCGAACGGCATGTAATCCGGGCGGAAGGGCTTGGTACCGACGGCAAGCATGATGCTGGTGCCGGACACGAGCATGGTCTCGCCGTCGTCCTTGACGACTTCGAGCGTGGTCGGATTGACGAAGCTGGCTTTCCCGCGCATCTGCTGCACGCGGTTGCGCGCGAACTGATGTTCGAGAACCTCGACTTCATGATTGAGGGTGATGATCAGCCGCTGCCGGAGGTCATCGGCGCTGATCTCCTGCTTGACGCGATAGGAGCGCCCGTAAAAGCCGCGCTCGCGCCAGCCCGAAAGATTGAGCGCCGTTTCGCGCAGCGTCTTGGAGGGAATCGTACCGGTGTGAACCGAAACGCCGCCAACGCGTTTTCCCTGTTCGATGACGAGGACCTTCTTGCCGAGCTTGGCTGCCTGGATGGCGCCGCGGCGGCCGGCAGGTCCGCTTCCGACAACGATGAGATCGAACTGGTTCATAGGCGTTTCCGTTAGAAGGTGGAATCGTTGTGCGTTGCGAAAACTCTCGCTCGCAAGCCTCTATACCGTCAATGGCACGGTTTGATGAAGTGGTTTTCATAGCCGAAACAGTCGGATGAGAATATATAAGGGAGCGCGCGTATGCTTGGCTTCGTTACGACATGCGGAGCCCGTCGGTGTCGTATTTGCCTGGGAGGCTGACGATGGGATTGGAGCTGACGAACAGGGCTTTGCCACAGTCTGGCGCTGAGGGCGTCATGCCGCATTCGCAGCCGCAGCCGGGCGTCGTAGCGGCCGCGGTCTACGAGAACGGCGTGCGCGTCCGCGATATCCGCATCGAAGACGCAGGCAAGTGGCGCGATCGCCCGGGCACAGTGATCTGGATCGGCCTGCATGAGCCCGATGCCGAACTCTTGCGGCAGATCCAGCAGGAATTCGATCTGCATGACCTGGCGATCGAGGACGCCTGCAAGGCGCACCAGCGGCCGAAACTGGAGATCTATGGCGACTCGATCTTCGTCGTCGCCCGCACCGCGCATATGGTTGGCGACGAGATCGCCTTCGGCGAGACGCATCTGTTCGTTGGGCGCGGTTACGTCATCTCGGTCCGGCACGGCGCGTCGACCTCCTACATGGCCGTGCGCCAACGCTGCGAAGCATCTCCTGCAGCCTTGGCCCACGGCGAAAACTACATCCTCTATTCGATCCTCGATTTCATCGTCGACAACTACATGCCGGTGATCGAGGCGATCCACGAAGAGGTCGAGGAACTGGAAGACCGGCTGCTGCGCGAGCGGCTGGTCAAGGGCGACATCGAACGCCTCTATCTGCTGCGGCGCAATCTCTTGCGCCTGCGAAACGCGGTCGTGCCGCTGGTCGACGTCTGCCGACGGCATGAGCACATCGATCTACCGGGCATGGATGCAGCACTGCAGCCGCTCTTCCGCGACGTTACGGACCACGTGCGCCGCGTTCAGGAGGATATCGACGCTTTGCGTGAGGTTCTTGCCTTCACCTTCGAGGCGAGCCTGATGGTCGGTCAATCCGAGCAGACGGAAATCTCGCGCAAGCTCGCGTCCTGGGCCGCGATCCTCGCGGTGCCAACGGCGATCGCCGGCATTTACGGCATGAACTTCGACGACATGCCGGAACTGAAGTTCCGCTACGGCTACTTCGTCGTCCTGGCAGTGATCATCGGTCTTTGCGGCACGCTCTACCGGTTCTTCCGCCGCGCGAAATGGCTTTAGGCCGGAGCACTGACCGGCAGACCTTACCAATTCCCGAACTCGGAGGATGTGGTGGCAACCCTTCTGCAAACGCTCGGCGACCTGATCGGTACGAACTGGAAACACCGCGACGTACCCAAGCGGTACTCGCGCACCTTTGTGTGTCGCTGTGGCAGTCACGTGTTTTTCGGCAACATGTTTTGTAACAGCTGCCAGGCGCCACTCGGATATCTGCCAGGTGAAGATGCGCTGCTGCCGCTCGACCCCGGCCCACAGCCAGGTATCTGGGCCGCAGGCGAGGAACGGCCGTTGCTGAAGTATTGCGGCAACCGTGACACGCCGGCGCAGTGCAACTGGATGCTGATGGCCAGCGAGCCGGGGGAACTTTGCATCGCCTGCCGGCTGAACCGGACAATTCCGAATCTCGATCGCGAGGACAATGCCAGCTACTGGGGTCTGCTTGAGGTGGCGAAGCGACGGCTCGTGTCGCAGTTGCTGGCACTCGGCTTGCCCGTGAAGTCCAAGGTCGACGAGGACGAGAAACACGGTCTGATGTTCGATTTCCTGCGTTCGCCACCGAACGGGCCGCGCGTGCTGACCGGGCATGCCGACGGTTTGATTACGGTCAACATCGAGGAGGCGGATTCGGTCCAGCGTGAGAAGATGCGGCTCGAATTCTACGAGCCCTATCGGACGCTGCTGGGCCATCTTCGACATGAGGTCGGTCACTACTACTGGAACCGGCTCGTTTTCAACGGACCCTGGCTGGAGCCGTTTCGCACGCTGTTCGGCGATGAGCGGGCCGATTACGCGGCGGCATTGAAGGCGAACTATGACAATGGCGCACCCCCAGACTGGGCCGATCGGTACATCAGTTCCTATGCTTCCACACATCCCTGGGAAGACTGGGCCGAAACTTGGGCGCATTACCTGCATATGATCGATAGCCTGGGCACGGCACTCGGCTTTGGGCTCGATGCAGAGGATCTTGAAGCGATTGTCGAGCCATTCGAGCGCGACGCCTTGTATGCGCCCGACGACACCGGCGCCGACGGGTTTCTGTCGCTGTTGAACTCCTGGATCGAAATGACGATGGTGCTTAACGAGTTGGCGCGCAGCATGGGCCAGCCGGACTTCTACCCCTTCGTAATGTCGAAACCGTCAGTGGCGAAACTGCAGTTCGTGCATATGGTCGTCGAGGCTTCACGCTCGGCGGGGACGGAGTCTGTCGAAGCCGGCTTTTTGGGGTAAACGCCTTCGCCACTGTTTGCGGCAGGGCGGCGTCACCACCGGGCTGCTACCTCCGCCGCGCGAAACGGCTGGGTGCCAGCGCGCTCAGAACAGCCGCAGCCCTTTCAGGCTCACGTGGCCGTCCTTGCCGATGATGATGTGGTCGTGCACGGCGATCCCCAGCGGTTTCGCCGTTTCGACGATCAGCTTCGTCATGTCGATATCGGCGCGCGACGGGGTCGGATCGCCGGATGGATGGTTGTGGACCAGGATGATCGCGGTGGCCGAGAGTTCCAGCGCGCGCTTGACCACTTCACGCGGGTAGACCGGCGTGTGGTCGATCGTACCTTTCTGCTGCACCTCGTCGGCAATCAGCGTGTTGCGCTTGTCGAGGAACAGGATGCGGAACTGTTCCTTCGTCTCGTAGGCCATCGCCGCGTGGCAATAGTCGATGACGGCGCTCCAGGACGAGAGAAGCTGCTTCTGGCGAAGTTCGCTCTTCAGCGTGCGGTGACCAATTGTGGAGATCAGCTTGAGGTCGAGGGCGACGGCCTCGCCGATACCGCTCACCTCCTGCAACAGCGCGATCGGGGCGCCGAAGACACCGGCGAGCGTGCCGAAGCGCGCGAGCAGAGCCTTGGCGATCGGCTTGGTATCCTTGCGTGGGATCAGCCGAAACAGCAACATTTCCAGGATTTCGTAGTCGGCGAGTGCGGCATCGCCGCTTTCGCGGTAGCGCGCCCTGAGGCGATCGCGATGACCGTGATAGTGCGCCTCGAGTGCCGGCGCCTTCTTGGCGGCCGGCGAGTTATCTAACTGCAATTGCGGAAAAAACGTCCTCTCGTCCGCCGATGGCACAAAATCGCCGTCAGGGGAGATCGAGCGTTTCGTCATGCGGCGCCGAGCGTGCTGACGCCGGGCTTGAACAGCCCGGCGGGCGAAAGCGTGAAGATCTCGCAGCCATCGGCGGTGACGCCGACCGTGTGCTCGTATTGCGCCGACAGCGACCGGTCGCGGGTCACGGCGGTCCAGCCGTCCGAGAGCACCTTCACATGCGGGCGGCCGAGATTGATCATCGGCTCGATGGTGAAGATCATGCCCTCGCGCAGTTCCGGCCCTTCATTGGCGCGGCCGTAGTGCAGGATGTTCGGCGCGTCGTGGAAGAGCTTGCCGACGCCGTGGCCGCAGAAATCGCGCACGACGGAGCAGCGCTCCGCTTCGGCATAGACCTGGATCGCTTCACCGATGGCGCCGGTGCGGGCGCCGGGGCGCACGGCGGCTATGCCGCGCATCAGGCTCTCGTGGGTGACGTCGAGCAGTCGCTCGGCCGCGCGCTTGATCTCGCCGACCGGATACATCCGGCTCGAATCGCCATGCCAGCCATCGACGACGTAGGTGACGTCGATGTTGACGATATCGCCCTCGCGCAGCGGCTTGTCGTTCGGGATGCCGTGGCAGACGACGTGGTTGATCGAGGTGCAGGACGATTTCGTGTAGCCGCGATAGTTGAGCGTCGCCGGCAGCGCGCCATTGTCCATGCCGAACTCGAAGACGAACCGGTCGATCTCGTCGGTGGTGACGCCCGGCTGTACCCGCGAGACGAGCTCGTCCAGACAACGCGCAGTCACCTGGCAGGCCTTTCGCATGCCCTCGAAACCTTCCGGTCCATAGAGCCGGATTACGCCGGTGTTCTTGTAGGGCGCAGACCCTGCCTCGATGTAAGTCACCATTCCAAAGCTTTCAGTTGTTCCAGTCGGATTTCATAGAGCAGCGAGGGCCGCTTCGTCCACTGTCATCAATCCAGTTGGGCGGATTTGCGTTGGCGAAACCTGACATTTGACCGCATAGGCCTCAACCCCACGTGACATCGCGCGGTCGAATGCGCGCGCATAGGCGGGATCGAACTCGCGGCAGATCCTCAACCGGTCACAATCGTCGCGCTGCACGAGATAGATCATCACCGCGCGGTGACCGGCCTCAACCATATCACCGAGTTCGTCGAGATGTTTCGCCCCCCGCGTGGTCGGACTGTCAGGAAATTCGGAAAGACCGGGCGAGCGGCTGAAATGCACGTTCTTGACCTCGACATAGGCACGGCCGCGCTCGGGATCGCTGAGGAGAATGTCGATGCGCGAGTTGCGTCCGTATTTCTGCTCGCGTGCACTATGCTCATAGGTATGCAGGTCGGAAACGAGCCCCAGCCGGATGGCTTCTTCCGCAAGCCGGTTGGGCAGGCCGGTATTGATGCCGACCATCGTTCCGTCGGCTTCGACGATTTCCAGCATCTGGCGGTACTTCCGCGTCGGGCTGTCGTGTTCTGACATCCAGATGCGTGAACCGGGTGTCGTCAGCCCGCGCATCGATCCCGTGTTGGGGCAGGATCCGGTCATGGCCGTGCCATCAGGCAACAGGGCGTCGAAGAGAAAGCGCTTGTAGCGCTGCACAAGGGTTGCGGTCGTCAGCGGAGGATCGAAGATCAAGGCAGGTCCTGCGAATGATTCAGGCGCGGGCGCGTACGTAGGAGCCCGGCGCTTCCTCGAGCGAGTTCAGCGGACCGCCCGGCTTGCGGGGCGCAACGCGTCGCTTGTCGAGTTTCTCGATCCATTGGTGCCAATGCGGCCACCAGGATCCCGGTGTTTCCTTGGCGGCCTTGAACCAATCGTCGAAGTCACCCGTGGGGGCGCCTCCGGTCCAGAACTGATACTTGCCCTTGTCCGGCGGATTGACGACGCCAGCAATGTGGCCCGAACCCGAGAGAACATAGGTGACCTTGCCGCCGAACGAAGCGCTGCCGAGAAATACAGAGCGCGGCGGGGCGATGTGGTCTTCCTTGGTCGCGAGATTGTAGATCGGGATCTTCACGTCGCCGAGCGATACCTGCTTGCCGGCAAGAACCATCTCGCCCTTCGAAAGCTTGTTATCGAGGTAGCAGTTGCGCAGATAGAAGGAATGGTTGGCGGCCGGCATCCGCGTCGAATCGGAGTTCCAGTAGAGCAGGTCGAAGGGCAGGGGTTCCTGGCCCTTGAGGTAGTTGTTGACGAAGTAGGGCCAGATCAGCTCCGAGGCGCGCAGCATGTTGAAGGCGGTCGCCATCTTCGAGCCGTCGAGATAGCCGGTCACGCTCATGTTCTGTTCGATCTGGCTTATCTGGTCCTCGTCGACGAAGACCTTGAGGTCGCCAGCGTGAGTGAAATCGACCTGCGTCGTGAACAGTGTCGCCGAGCGGATGCGATCGTCGCCCTCGGCCGCATGCAATGCGAGCGTCGCGGCAAGCAGGGTGCCGCCGACGCAATAGCCGATGGCGTTGACTTCCCGCTCACCGGTGGCCTGCTCGACGATATCGAGCGCAAAGCCGATGCCTTCGCGGGCATAGGCTTCCCAGTCCTTGGTCGCGTGCCGTTCGTCCGGGTTCACCCAGGAGATGACGAAGACCGTGTGTCCCTGATCGACCGCCCATTTGATGAAGGATTTCTGCGGGTTGAGATCGAGCACGTAGAATTTGTTGATCCAGGGCGGGCAGATCAGCAACGGCCGCTTCAGCACGGTTTCCGTCGTCGCCTCATATTGCAGCACCTGGCAGACGTCGCTCTGGGCGATGACCTTGCCCGGCGTCATCGCGATATTCTCGCCGATCGCAAACTTGCTGGTGTCCGTCTGCCGGAGCTTGAGGTCGCCGCGACCGGCGGCGATGTCCTCGGCAAACATCTGCATGCCCTTGACCAGATTGGCGCCGCTTGAGGCAACCGTCTCGCGGTAGAGCTGCGGATTGGTGGTGACGAAGTTGGTCGGAGACAGCGCGCTGGAAACCTGGCGAACGTAGAAAGCAGCCTTGTGTTTCGTGTGGTCGTCGAGCCCCTCGGCGTCCTCGACCATGCGCTCGGCCCAGTCCGACGTTACGAAATAGGCCTGGCGAATGAAGTCGAAGAACGGGTTCTTCACCCAGTCCTCGTCGGTAAATCTCTTGTCGTTGCGCTGGAGGGCGGCCGGCTCCGCCGTCTCTTCGCCGGACATCCGGTGCAGCGTGCGCGACCAGATCTCGAAGAAGCTGCCCATCAGGTGAGTCTGCGCTTCGAGCGTGCGGCGCGGATCGGAAAGCCAGTACTCCGAGACCTTGGACAGCGTCTTAACCATGTCGGTGACGGGTTCGGCGAAGGTATCGGACTTCTGGCCCGATTCCCGCGGCGCCAGCCAGGCGGAAGCCGCTTTGCCAAGCTGTTCCATGGCGCGGGCGAGGTTGACTGCGAGGCTTTCCGGATCCTTGACGATATAAGGTTCGACGGATTTGGGATCGAAGCCTGCGTAGCCGTCCTTGCCTTCCGCATTCCTCTCTGCTGTCACCCGGCGTCCTCCACAGCATCTTGTTTGTTTTGTATTTTTACATTCTGCCCGAAAATGATTACAAGGGCTAGCGCATCGTCGCGCCATCAAAATAGAGGTCGTCTCCAGTATGCTTGCCGTCGGAAAACAGCGTTCCATCACCTGGGTTGCCGGGATCGTTCTGCTAGGCACGCTTGCAGGCTGCAACAGCCAGGGGACCAACTTCGAGAACTATCCGTCGGTTTACGGCCAGAAGCCGGCCGCAACGTCGCAGATGACCAACGATGAAGCTGCAAGCATGCAGGCGCGCCTGAGCTCTCTCGGCGCTGCACGCAAGTCCGGCGCGATCTCCGAAGCCGAGTATCAGCGTCGCCTGAAAGAAATGCGCGCGCTGGCCGAACAGCACGGCGCCGACGCGCTGAAAGAGATCCAGAATTAGCGCTTGCCTTTCCGGTGATTTGGACGCAAAGCGTTCAATGGCCGCATGGACGGCCGTTCACCACAGCGCACGGTTTCGCAAAGGCTTGAGCCGCTGGCGGGAGCGTGCGCCAAACGAGGTTTGGAGATGGAAGAGTTTCACAAAGTCCGGCGTTTGCCGCCCTATGTTTTCGAACAGGTCAACCGTTTGAAAGCAAGCGCGCGAGCGGCCGGTGCTGACATCATCGACCTCGGCATGGGCAATCCGGATCTACCCACACCACAGTCGATTGTCGACAAGCTCTGCGAGGCCGTTCAGGACCCGCGCACGCATCGTTATTCGTCGTCGAAGGGCATTCCCGGGCTGCGTCGTGCCCAGGCCGCCTATTACGCCCGCCGCTTCGGCGTCAAGCTCAACCCGGATACCCAGGTCGTCGCTACCCTTGGCTCCAAGGAAGGCTTCGCCAACATGGCGCAGGCGATCACCGCACCTGGCGACGTCATTCTGTGCCCGAACCCCACCTATCCGATCCACGCCTTCGGCTTCCTGATGGCCGGCGGCGTCATCCGCTCGATCTCGGTCGAGCCGGACGAAACCTTCTTCGGACCGCTGGAACGCGCCGTTCGCCATTCAATCCCCAAGCCACTGGCGCTGATCCTCAACTATCCGTCGAACCCGACGGCGCAGGTTGCGACGCTCGACTTCTATAAGGACGTGATCGCGTTTGCGAAAAAGCACGACATCATCGTGCTTTCGGACCTTGCCTATTCGGAGATCTACTTCAACGACGCGCCGCCGCCGTCGGTGCTGGAAGTTCCGGGCGCGATCGACTGCACGGTCGAGTTCACCTCGATGTCGAAGACCTTCTCAATGCCGGGCTGGCGCATGGGCTTTGCCGTCGGCAACGAGCGGCTGATCGCAGCCCTGACACGCGTGAAATCCTACCTCGACTATGGCGCCTTCACGCCGATCCAGGTGGCCGCCACCCAGGCGCTGAACGGCGACGGCAGCGACATCGCCGAAGTGCGCAATATCTACAAGCGCCGCCGCGACGTCATGGTCGACAGCTTCGGCAAGGCCGGCTTCGAAGTGCCGCCGCCGGCAGCGACGATGTTTGCCTGGGCAAAGATCCCGGAGAAGTTCCGTCATCTGGGCTCGCTCGAATTCTCCAAGCTCCTCGTCGAGAAGGCGGATGTCGCGGTCGCTCCGGGCATCGGCTTCGGCGAACAGGGCGACGACTATGTGCGCCTCGCTCTCGTCGAGAACGAGCACCGCATCCGCCAGGCGGCGCGCAACATCAAGAAATTCCTGTCGACCGCCGACGAGACGATGCACAACGTCATCTCGCTCAACGCTCATAGGTAAGAAGTCGGGAGGCGTGCTTGACGCGCGCCTCCTTCCACACTGGCCCCGCTGTTCTCGCGGCGCGCCCTCTACATGTTAGGAAATGGCTATGGCAGATGCCCTCAAAATCGGCATTGCGGGCTTGGGTACCGTCGGTGCCTCGCTCGTGCGAATCCTCCAGGATCGTCACGAGATGCTTGCGACAACGTGCGGACGGGCAATCGAGACCACGGCCGTAACGGCGCGCGACCGCAACAGGGACCGCGGCGTCGATCTTTCGAAGACCGCCTGGTTCGACGATGCCATTTCGCTTGCGCGTGACGCCGATATCGACGTTTTCGTCGAACTGATGGGCGGTGCCGGCGATCCCGCCTATTCGGCCGTCAAGGCGGCGCTGCAGCGCGGCATTCATGTGGTGACCGCCAACAAGGCGCTGCTGGCTGCCCATGGCATCGAACTTGCAAAGATCGCCGAGGAGAAGGGCGCGCTGCTCAACTACGAAGCGGCTGTTGCCGGCGGTATCCCCGTCATCAAGGCGCTGCGCGAATCCATGACCGGCAATACGATCTCGCGCGTCTATGGGATCATGAACGGCACCTGCAACTACATCCTGACGAAGATGGAGAAGGAACAGCTTTCCTTCGAAGCCTGCCTCAAGGAGGCGCAGCGCCTCGGCTATGCCGAAGCCGATCCGGCCTTCGACATTGAGGGCAACGACACGGCGCACAAGCTGTCGATCCTGACGAGCCTTGCATTCGGTACGGCGATCGCTGCCGACGACATCTACCTCGAAGGCATCACCAATATCTCGATCGACGACATTCATGCAGCCGCCGATCTCGGTTACCGCATCAAGCTCCTCGGTGTCGCCCAGCGCACCGAAAGCGGCATCGAGCAGCGCGTCCACCCGACGATGGTGCCTTACGATTCCGTCATCGCCCAGGTCGATGGCGTGACCAATGCCGTTGCGATCGAATCCGACATTCTCGGCGAGCTCCTGATGGTCGGCCCGGGTGCCGGCGGCAACGCGACGGCGTCGGCCGTGCTCGGCGATATCGCTGACATTGCCAAGAGCCGCCCGGGCGCCCAGCACGTTCCGGCCTTCGGCCGTCCGACCAATGCGCTGCTGCCCTATAAGCGCGCGCAGATCCAGAGCCACGAGGGCGGCTACTTCATCCGCCTGAAGGTCGTTGACCGCACCGGCGTCTTCGCCAGCATCGCGACCCGCATGGCCGACAACGGCATCTCGCTGGAATCGATCATGCAGCATTCGAAGCATCTGATGGACACGGGCGAGCCGCAGACGATCATCTTGGTCACGCACGCGACATCGGAGCACTCCGTTCGCGATGCGATCAAGGCGATCAAGGGCGAGGGCTACCTCGTCGGCGAGCCGCAGGTCATTCGCATCGAACGCCCGAAGGCAAACTGACGGCGAAGGACCTCGGGCCGTTCGGCATGACGGTGCGCAGTGCCGTTTGTCGCCAACAAATTAGAAGCCTCGCCGCGCAAGCAAGCCGGCGAGGCTTCTTTTTTGGGAATTGGGCGCCTGCGGCGGCCCAACCCCCTACGAAACGTGGATCTCTGTGTATGCCGTTCCAAAAACGGTCACGATTTCCAGGGTTATGCGCTAAGAGGAATGAAGCGCCAAGCGGATGGACGAGCATGGAAGAATTGGTGGATCCGGTACAGCGGGCCTTTCTGAATGTCGAGCAGTCGGTCAGCGGCCAGCGATGGGTGTCGCGCCTCGACCAGGCGGGCCAGAACCGCGCGCTCGCCATTAGCCAGGTTCACGGCTACTCCGATCTGCTCGGTCGCGTCCTTGCCGGCCGCGGCGTCGTACTCGACGATGCCGCAAGCTTCCTTGATCCGACGCTTCGCTCGCTTATGCCGGACCCGGACACGCTTACCGATTGCCGCAAGGCTGCAGAGCGTCTGGCGGCCGCCATCAAGCGCCGTGAAAAGACGGTGATCTTCGGTGACTATGACGTCGACGGTGCCGCGTCTTCGGCTTTGATGGCGCGTTTCCTGCGCCATTTCGGCGTCGACGCGGAAATCTACATTCCCGATCGGATCTTCGAGGGGTATGGCCCGAACCCGACGGCAATCGAGCAGCTGATCGACAAGGGCGCCGATCTCATCGTCACCGTCGACTGCGGCTCGACCAGCCATGAGGCGCTCGCCGTTGCCGATAAACGCGGCGTCGATGTCGTCGTCATCGACCACCATCAGGTCGGCTCGGCGCTGCCGCCCTGCCATGCGCTCGTCAATCCCAATCGGGAGGACGATCTTTCGGGGCAGGGGCATCTTTGTGCTGCCGGTGTCGTTTATCTGGTTCTCGTCAATACCTTGCGCGTTTTGCGCAACGCCGGCGACAGCCGCGTTTCTTCGTTCGACCTGCTGTCCCAGCTCGATCTGGTGGCTCTGGCGACGGTCTGTGACGTGGTGCCGCTCAAAGGGCTCAACCGCGCCTATGTCGTCAAGGGACTGATCGCGGCGCGTCACATGGGCAATGTCGGGCTTTCGGCACTGCTGCGGAAAGCTGCGATCGGCGGCCCGGTCACGCCCTATCACCTGGGCTTTCTCGTCGGCCCGAGAATCAATGCCGGCGGACGCATTGGCGATGCTGCGCTCGGCAGCCGCCTGCTGGCGATGGAGGATGCGGCCGAGGCAGAGAAGATCGCCGCGCAGCTCGATGAGCTCAATCGCGAGCGGCAGGCGATGGAAGCCATCATGCTGGCCGAGGCGGAGGCTGAGGTTCTGGCCGAATACGGCACGGGCGAGGGCGCTTCGGTGATCGTTACCGCGCGCGAAAACTGGCACCCGGGCATCGTCGGACTGCTCGCCGCCCGCATCAAGGAAAAATTCCGCCGACCGACTTTTGCCATCGCTTTCGATCCGAACGGCCGCGGCACCGGCTCCGGCCGCTCGATCAACGGCTTCGACATGGGCAAGATGGTTCGGGCCGCCGTCGATGGTGGCCTGCTGGTAAAGGGTGGCGGCCATGCCATGGCTGCCGGTCTCACCGTCGAGCGCGCGAAACTCGGCAAGCTCAGGCAGTTTTTCGAGGGACGCGCGGAAGCGGCGGTGCGCGAACTCGTCGCCATCCAGACGCTCAAGGTCGACGGCGCGCTTGCAGCCTCTGGCGCGACCCTGGAACTCATCGATCTCCTGGAGCAGGCCGGCCCCTACGGCTCGGCCCACCCGCAACCGGTCTTCGCCTTCCCGCAGCATCGCCTGCGCGATAGCAGGCAGGTCGGCGCCAACCACATCAAGGTGACGCTGGAGGGGCAGGACGGCAGCCGCCTTGACGGTATTGCTTTCCGGGCGACCGAGACACCGCTCGGCGACTTCCTGCTGTCGAGCCGCGGAACATCCATCCACGTCGCGGGATCGGTGTCCGCCGATCTGTGGCAGGGCCAGCGACGGGTACAGCTGCGCGTCACGGACGCGGCAAAGGCGCTGTAGCACCCGTCGCGAAGTGTGCTGACAGATATTTCGCTGGGCCGTGTTATGGCTGACCGTACCGCACACGCTTCAAAACATCTCGAGGATTCACAGCGAGGATGGTGTTGAACAACGTCGTTTCGACGACGGTGTCGCCATCGGCTTGCAGGCGAAAATGCACGCTCTTGTTGCCGCCACAGTTCGTTGCGTCGATCATCGCGATAACTCTTTCGACCTCGTCGGGCGTCTTTTCGTCCAGCCTGACAAGGGCAGGATAAAGGGGGGCGCAACTTGCACCGCCGTCGCGAACAAGTTCTCCTTGTCGATCAAATAGATAGCTGAGGGGTGCGAACTCTCCCTTGTGCGAGCCGCGATGGGCGCTGCCCCACATGGCACTTAGGTACTAAACCACAGCGCTCAAAGATCCGAGATCATTGAACGGTCGCAAGGCTTCAACATTGTAAACCACGGAGTAGAGGCGACTGCCGCTGAGTGGTGAATTCAGTGTGAGCGAGTAGGTACGACGGAAACCCTGCTGCTGGTCCAGTCGGGTAATGTGTATGCGCTGCAGATAGCGTGCTTTGGCATAAGCTGGGAGCTTCGGGTCTTTGCGATTGTTCAGGCTTCGCGTCGTTTCGGAGCGTTCCCAGTCTTTGAAATCCCGCGCGAGCAACGTTTCTAACTCTTCAATTGGCATCCCCAGCTTGAACACCGGACTCGGTACCAAGTCTGCAGGCGTCAGCGTCTGCTCGCCAGAAATCACGTTGGAACGAGCGGCCGCAGGCGATCCGGGATAGGACGAAATTGTGATTGCGGCGAGCCCCGCAGCAATGACGCGAAACAAAACTAGATTCCCGTTCAACTGATTCGAGGAACGCCCGACTTGCGATCGGAGCGTGTTTCCCCAGCGATCAAACGATCAAGAATCAGGTCGAAATCGTCGGCGCGTTGAAGTTGCTCCTGAAGAGCAGGAAGATATTTCGCACGGCTTCGGATGGCGTCGCCAGCAGATCGAAGGCTGAGCAGAATCTGTTTAGAGATTGCGTATTCGCTCTGCAGTCCTTCTGCCTTTTGCCAGATATGGTCTTCCAGAGCGTCAAATGCCGACGCATCGAAGGTATCGGACTTGAGAAGCCGGCCGACTGCTTGATCCGTCAGTCTCTCCAATACGACGTCAAACTGATTTTCCGACACCCGAGTGCGCCTCATTCTGTTGAGCTGTAAACTCAAAGCAGAACTGCAATATTTCGTCGAGTCCGGGTTTTGACATCTGTAGCCGCATCAGAAATCAGGCGGTGAAGGCTGCCGCGCGTGGTCGAGAACGCGAGTCGCCACCGATGCAACAGAACGGCCCCTGCGACCGCGCCGTTGCAGGAGTCCCTGCTTTGGAAAGCTACGCACATACCCCTGGTGTGCGGAAACCGGCCACGATCCTGTTGCCGCTCACGTCGCTGTCTCTTCCAAAGGATATCTGCGAAACACCAGTATGCGCTTGGGAATTACGTGAGACGTGCATCAGTGTGGGCACCCGCATTCGCCAGCAATAGCAATCGGGAATTTGCCGAACCGGCCTTGGCACGCCCAACGGGAATCGAACCCGTGTTGCCGCCGTGAGAGGGCGGCGTCCTGACCGCTAGACGATGGGCGCATCTCTATTCGATTGAGCGCAAGCGGTTGCTGCGCAACGCGCTATCCTAGTCCTGTTCGACGAAAACGACGAGAAGAATCGAAGGCGATCCGTCAGCCGATGGAACAAGGCTTTCGATGTAGGGGAGGTTCAACACAGTGGCACGCCCTAGGGGAGTCGAACCCCTCTTCCCAGAATGAAAATCTGGTGTCCTAACCGATAGACGAAGGGCGCACTCGCTGTGTGGGCGCCTTATAGCCAGCGACTCTGGNGGTCAACACAGTGGCACGCCCTAGGGGAGTCGAACCCCTCTTCCCAGAATGAAAATCTGGTGTCCTAACCGATAGACGAAGGGCGCACTCGCTGTGTGGGCGCCTTATAGCCAGCGACTCTGAATAGAGCAAGCGCCAATCTCAGGAATGTTGTGATTTTCCTGTTCAAAATACCAAGAAAGATTCATGGCGGCACGAGGCGGAAATTTAGGTGTCGAAACGCGCGGTAAATCGCTGTTCCAACAACAGAAAATCGATTTTCATTTGGGGAGAAGATCAACACAGTGGCACGCCCTAGGGGAGTCGAACCCCTCTTCCCAGAATGAAAATCTGGTGTCCTAACCGATAGACGAAGGGCGCACTCGCTGTGTGGGGAGTCGAACCCCTCTTCCCAGAATGAAAATCTGGTGTCCTAACCGATAGACGAAGGGCGCACTCGCTGTGTGGGCGCCTTATAGCCAGCGACTCTGGATACCGCAAGCGCCAATCTCAGTTTTTTTGTGCTTTCCCTGTTAAAATCGGTGAGAAAAATTCGGCGGTCAAAGAGCTGGAATCGGAGATGCGTACGGTGCAGCGGAGTTGCTGCTTCAGATGCTTAAAACGTCGATTTTTCGGGAGAAGGAGATCAACACAGTGGCACGCCCTAGGGGAGTCGAACCCCTCTTCCCAGAATGAAAATCTGGTGTCCTAACCGATAGACGAAGGGCGCACTCGCTGTGTGGGCNTCAACACAGTGGCACGCCCTAGGGGAGTCGAACCCCTCTTCCCAGAATGAAAATCTGGTGTCCTAACCGATAGACGAAGGGCGCACTCGCTGTGTGGGCGCCTTATAGCCAGAGGATTTCAGAACCGCAAGCGGCAATCTTCATATTTCTGTAAAAATTCCACAGGCCGGAAGCAAAGGAGGCTTCTCGTCGAATCCTCCATGGAAACAAATGCTTGCCTTCAGCCCTTGGCGCGCCGGCAGCGCCAGTTCCAGTCCCGCTGTGCGCCGATATCGATATGGACCGACTCCGTGTGGCAATAGGTGCCGACGCCGCCGCGGCCGGGGACGCTACGCAGGAATTCGGCGAGATCCCACTTGCTGACGCCCTGAACCTGAATGTCAGCCGCCTCGCAGCGTGTATGCAGCGATTGCTTGGCGCGGTTGACCTTGATCGGCCTGAGGCCCGAGGTCACCATGACCTGCTTGCCGTAATGCGTTTCCACCTTCTTCAGCATCTGCATGAGCTCGGGCTTGAAACAGCCGGCATCGACTTTCTCGGTCTGCAGAATGAGCCCGCTCGGCGCCAGTCGAGCGAGCCCCGAGAGCGAGGCGACCTGAACCGGTGCGCCGTCGTCGTCATCGCCGAGGTGCTCTTCGTGCTCGTAGTTGTAGAGCGAGTTCAGTTTGACGCCCGGAAGCGTGTAGGCGAGGGAGGCCGTTTGCGGCTGGCTCGCATTGCTGGTGGTAATCGTCTTCTTTTCCGCCGGCGGAGCCGAGCGAAGTGCCGCCTGCTGCGGCTTCTCCTTGCGCTTGCCGGCAAAAAGGGCCGCGAGCGTCCAGGTTTTGGACGTGTCCTTGTTATCGTCTGCTGGCGTGGCTTCTGGTGCTGCCTGCTGCGCGGCGGCGACCTCGGTCGCTGCTGGTGTGGCGTCGGCATTGGCCACCGCCTGTGGCGTCGAAGAGGTCTGGCCGCTGGCGGCAGCCTCGGCGCTCAGCGGCACCGGAACGGCAACAGGAAGGGTGGCGTCCTGCGCGGGAGAGGGAGCATAGGCGGCGACAGCGGCGTCCGTCACGACGTCGTTGGCCGTGTTGGCGGCCCCCTGTTGCGGCGCTATTACCGGCAGCGGCTGTCGCTGGGTGCCGCTGAAAAGACTGTTGTTGGTTGCGTTCATGCCGGGCTGGCCGGCGGGGAGCGGAACAGTTCCCGTCGTCTGCGGCTGGACGGTCGTCGTTGCCTGTGCGGCAGGTGCCTGGCCATAGATGCTTGAGGAGGCGGCGCGCAGGCCGGTGCCCTGCATCGTCAGCGATTGCGGCTGTCCGCCATCGTGGGGAACTGTGGCATTGCCGGCTGCCTGTTGCGCCTGCGGATTGCTGCCGAGCGCGACCACCTGTCCATCCTGGACTGTGGCCTCCGATTCGGCGGTTTGCACAGGGGCTGCCTGCCCCTCGGCCTTCAGCGCGGTCGCGGCATCGTTTTCCCCGACCGCCGACATGCAGCCGCTCAAGGCCAGCAGCGATACGGATAACGCTGCCGCCCGCGCTATGGTGACGAGCACCGCGCCCTTCGTGTCCGGATGTTGCAACGTCCTATCCCCGCTCTCCGTGCATGACCGACGAAGCCTCGCCTTGTCATGCATTAAGTCTCAGTTCCGAAACATCGCTCAGAACAAACAAACTCATGCTTCTCGCGGCGATCGGAATGAGCGTCACGGGAAAAGATCAGGCCAAGTACAAAAGGGGGTCGCCGCCACGAGACATCGCGGATAGGACCCGGCATCAACGTTTCGCGCGAAAAAGTACTCAACGATACGCGATTTGTAAACCGGCGCTAACCTTGAGCCCGCATGTTTCCAACATGCAAAGGCCCGGATAGACCGGGCCCTGGATCATTCATAGCTGCTGCTGATCGACGGCTCGGCCATGCCCGCCGGATTTCACCGACAGCACGGGGCCATCTTCGTTGGCGAGAATTGTGCGGAGCTTACCAGACGCCCGTATTGGCCATCGACGCCCAAGGTTCCTGCGGCGGCCGGTTTTCGCCTTTCTGCAGGATCTCGATCGAAATGCCGTCGGGAGAGCGCACGAACGCCATGTGGCCGTCGCGCGGCGGCCGGTTGATGGTCACGCCGTTCTCCATCAGGTGCTGGCAGAAACCGTAGATGTCGTCGACTTCGTAGGCGAGGTGCCCGAAGTTGCGCCCGCCCGTATAATCTTCCGTATCCCAGTTGTAGGTGAGCTCGAGGCAGGGAGAGAGTTCGCCGCGGGCGCGATCGATGTCGCCGGGAGCGGCCAGAAACACCAGCGTGAACCGGCCCTTTTCATTTTCGTAGCGGCGGATCTCCGTCAGGCCGAAAATCTTGCCGTAGAAGTTCAAGGCCTCGTCCAGATTCTTGACGCGAACCATCGTGTGCAGATAGCGCATTGCAATGTCCCTGTTTTGCAGAAGATGGCGTATACTGGTCCGTCAGCAAGCCAGAGGCAAGGCTGCGTCCCCATATTAGTTCTCGGCCAAAATATGCCGAGGGTCTTGCGTATCCGCGGCGGGACGATGTTATTCTGGTCAATAAGAATCAGTTAACCGTATCGGTAGTCGCGCGTAAACGAGGGGCTGGGAGAGAATGGCGGATAGGACATCTTCAAAAGACGTCATGCATGGTGACGACTTTGGCAGCGACGCTCTCGACCTCATCGAAATCACCGGCGTGATCAAGTGGTTCGACGTCGCCAAGGGCTTCGGCTTCATCGTTCCCGACAACGGCATGCAGGATGTGCTGGTGCACGTGACCTGCCTGCGCCGCGACGGCTACCAGACGGTTCTTGAGGGTGCGCGGGTCGTTGCTCTCATCCAGAAGCGGGACCGCGGTTACCAGGCGTTCCGTATCCTATCGATGGACCAATCCACGGCGGTGCATCCGTCGCAGCTGCCGCCGGTCCGAACCCACGTGCAGGTAACGCCGACCAGCGGCCTTGAGCGCGTTCTCGTCAAGTGGTTTAACCGCACCAAGGGCTTCGGCTTCCTGACCCGCGGCGAGGGAACCGAAGATATCTTCGTCCATATGGAAACGCTCAGGCGTTTCGGCCTGACGGAACTGCGGCCAGGCCAGGTGGTGCTCGTCCGGTTCGGCGATGGCGAAAAGGGCCTGATGGCCGCTGAGATACATCCGGATGGACCGTCGCCGACGAGCCGGGCGCACTGATGGTCGCGGCTCGAAACCTTGTCGGAAAAAGCGCCTTCCTGGCGCTTTTTTTGTTGCTTGCCCTGACGGTATCGTCTTTCGCCGACGTTCAGTTCACAACGGACAAGATGCGCCTGGTCACCGCGGACAAGGCTGTGCACGAACTGACGGTCGAACTGGCCCTCGATCCGGCCCAGCGTGAGCAGGGCCTGATGTTTCGTACCTCCATGGCGCCGGATCACGGCATGCTGTTCGATTTTGGCGAGACACGCCGCGTGATGATGTGGATGAAGAACACCCATTTGTCGCTCGATATGCTGTTCATCGACAACAAGGGCGTTGTGCGCACGATCCATGAAGGCGCCGTGCCTTTTTCGGAAGCGATCATTGATTCGAAAGAACCGGTGGCTTTCGTGCTTGAGCTCAATGCCGGCGCGGTCAAGCGGCTGAATATCCGGCCCGGAGACCGGCTGGAAGGTGCCCGCATGCCGTCTTCGAAGCCGTAGACGCCGGGGCCACTTCGCGGTCCGCCTTGTCCTTGCCCGATCATTTCCTAAATTATGTGTCTGAACCCCACGGGTTTCATGGTTGAGATCATGGAGCCTTTCGGGCAGACTGCGCGTTAACGAGTTGCTAATATTCTTCTGGCGACAACAGGAGGCAGCCGTGATGATCCGGAGTGTGCTTGTTGCAATGGTAGCGGCCTGCGCCGTTGCGCAAACAGCGATGGCAGCGGACTTGGCAGCCGATCTGAGCCAGCCGCCGGCACCGGTCGCGCAACCATCGCCGGGATTCGTCTGGACCGGCGGTTATGTCGGCCTCCAGGGCGGCGGCGGGTGGCTCAATGGCGATTTCAGTGCGCCTGGCGGCAGCGCTTCAGAAGACTTCAATGGCGGATTGCTCGGCGCCTTTGCCGGTTTCAACTTTCAGCAGGGCGACTGGGTTTACGGCATCGAGGGTGACGTCAACTACAATTGGAACGACAAGACGTTCGACGTCGGCGGAACCTCGACCGAAGTTGGTACCGACGTTTCCGGCGCAATACGCGGCCGGGTCGGCTACCTGCTGAATGACAAGGCGCTGCTCTATGGCGCCGGCGGCTGGGCGGTGACCCGCGGCTTCGTCGATGTGCCCGGCGCATCGAAGGAAAAGGAAACCTTCAACGGTTGGACGATCGGTGCCGGTGTCGACTATTCGTTCACCGACAGCGTCTTCGGCCGCGCCGAGTACCGCTACAACGACTACGGCGACAAGGACTTCGGCGGCGTCAATGTCGATCTCGACCAGCACCAGTTCACCGTTGGTGTCGGCGTAAAGTTCTGACCAGCAACCATTGGCATCGCGGAGCGCGCCGGCATGCTGCCGGACGCTCCGCGGTATCCTTTCAACTACGGGCCGCCGCGGGCACGCCGGGCAATCTCGGCCCGGTCATCTTCCGCCGTAAGATCGAGGACGATGCGGCTGCCGTCTCTGATCGGGCGTTGCAGGGCCTTCCGCGACTCGGGCAGAAGCGTGAGTCGCCCTTTGGTTTCGAGCTTGCTCAGTCTGGCGCGTGAAAGCGCGAGTTCCGCCGATAGCAGGCGGTCGACGCGCAGGCTGCTTGCCTGGCGCACGACAAGGACAATCTCAAGCCGTGCGCAACCCGCACTCCCACCCAATACGTGCCGTTCCACGTTAGAATCGGCCAAATCCTCGATCCGGTCCGTGCATTGGCGAAGACCTTCGATGTCGAACGCCGCCTGTCGGACCCAGACGGGATCGTTGCTTTGAAGCGCTGCGAGCACATCCGGGGCGACGCTGGCGACATTCCGCCGCTCGAAGATCGGACGGTTCCAGGTGTCTTCGCAGACGGCGCAGCGATAGATCAGCCAGGCGTCGAGCCGCCGCCCGTTGGCGTTCAACCGTGTCTTGCCGCTGCATACGAAGGGGCGGTGGCCGCCGCAGCGGTTGCAGGCAAGCCAGGGGCGGGGGGCGGATTGGGGTTCGATGGTCCACTGGACCGTCAATGTATGAGACATCTCGTCTGGTTCTTCCAATTGGAAGTCCATCGAGACGACGGTTTGAGTACCCGTTCCGGGGACGCGGTCTGGCAGCTGTTGGACGTGATGGTTCCGCCTGACGAAGTTACGTCGGGCTTGAGATCGGCAATGCCATTCCGGTCTCGAACCGCCACCTCAACGAACGCATGAGAATTCTATCCGACAGCTGGAGTGCTATCGGGCGTACGGGGTGAAACTAGCGAGACCGGATTTTACAAAGGCAAAGCGAAACTCCAGGAGAGCCAGCGCAATAGTGGCTGCCTGAACGTCCTACACGCTTGCGCGGATGGCGAAAAGTGCAACGCTGCCACAGGCTCGCGTCAAGGTGGCGTGCGATGGCGCGCTAGGCGAAATTTGGCCACAAGCGAATTCGGCGCATTGCGGTAAAATACGCCTTACACCTCCAATCTGAAGCGGATCGGAAATGCTTGGATCCGCTTCTCTTTTTTGAAGGTGGTCTGCGGCGAAGCATCGCCTGATTAGCCGGCGCGGTGAAGGCTCACCGCAAGCGGCTTCGAATCCGCAAGCTCCGCATCGGACGCGACACGGTTACGCCCGCCTCGTTTGGCCGCGTAGAGCGCCGCATCTGCCCTATTGAACAATTCCTCCCAGGAACGCTCCGTGCCGCTGGCGGTGGCAACCCCGATGCTGATGCTGACTGCTACGCTTTGCCCGTTGCTCACGACCCGCAGTTCTTCCACGGCGCGGCGTAGCCTTTCGGCGATTGCAAACGCCTGTGTCTCGCTTGTCCGCGGGAGATAGAGCCCGAATTCCTCGCCTCCGAGACGCGCGAAGCTGTCGCCCCTGCGCAGGTTCTTCCTGACCAGATCGGCGAAGGCGACGAGCACCTGATCACCCGTATGATGACCGTAGCGGTCGTTGATACGCTTGAAATGGTCCAGGTCCATGACGAGGAGGCAATCGCCCTGCCAGCTCGCCTGAGGCAGTTGCGCCAGAAACCAGCGCCGGTTGCCGACGCCGGTCAGCGCATCGGTATCGGCAGACCGGCGCAGCTCCGCTTCCGCCCGCTCCTTGACGAGCACGAGGGCGAAGAGTGCGATGGCGAAATGGCAGATGATCGAGAGAAAGAAGGGGTAGGTCGTGGTGATCGGCACGATGCCGGGCTTGAGGAGGCCAATGACCACCGCAAGGCAAAGGCCGGCCCCGACGGCCATGGCGGCCGCCAGCATGGCGCGTGCCGGCAGCGACTCGTTCGAGCGATCGGCGATGACGGCGACAGCCGAAGCCGCGAGGAAAAGAAAGGCGGCGGCGTTGAAGACGCTGGCCCTGACGACGTTGACGACATGGAAATCCGTGGCGAGACCGATGAGCGCGCCGGCAAGCGGCACAAGTAGCGCCAGCCAGTCCGCCAGACGGCGCCGGCCGCCGCTGAGGCGGCGCACGCCGATCCAGAACAGGGCATATCCGCCGATCCCGAGCGTGAAGCTGGAAAGCCTCCACAGAGTGGGCGGCAACAGCTTTTGCTCGCCATAGCCCGCGAGCGTCGAGGCGAGCGCCAGGAAGAGGAAGCCGCTCGCCAGGATACCAAGCCCTTCGTCCCGCGGCGATTGCCAGCGCGCATAGAGGAAGCAGAAGGCGCCGATCAGGAAAGACGACTTGTGAAGCAACAGAACGGTGGCAAGGTCGAGTTGGGCAGTCATTGGATCGCTCGGGCGGGCTTGGGGGCGCGCAGGGCACGAAAGCGCGCCGGTTCGCTCTATCCACAATGGATTTAGCGATTCCTAAATTCGTATGACAAATAGGCATTCTTGTCCCAACTCGGGACGATTCGATCGTTTGCCAACGCAATCGAGTGATCTACGGCGATGTTAGCCTGCAGATCTGCGATCACGAACAGATTGAAAAAAAGGAGAATGACGCTTCCGCCTCAATGAATGGTCGGAGTGGAGAGATTCGAACTCCCGACCCTCTGGTCCCAAACCAGATGCGCTACCAGACTGCGCTACACTCCGTGCCAACGGCGCCGGAGATACACGCTTCGCAGCAGGGCTGCAACAGCAAAATTTCCCAATGCCTCATCTTAGACTGGGACAAACCCACAAGTTCGCTCATCTCCTACTGAAAGCCAAATTTATCCGGCCAAAAGTCATTCCGTTTTAAATCATTCTGCGTTATGGGAAGACGGAATGCTGGCGCCCGTGAATGTTGCCAGCGAAAGTATGGAGCCGTTCGAAACCATGTCCGCAAAGATCTATCGTCCAGCAAAGACCGCCATGCAGTCTGGCAAGGCCAAGACGAATCTGTGGGTGCTGGAGTTCGATCAGGAAAAGCCGCGCACCATCGACCCGATCATGGGCTACACCAGCTCGGGCGACATGAAGCAGCAGCTGCGGCTGACCTTCGAAAACGCCGAGCAGGCGATCGCATACGCCGAGCGAAACGGCATCGAATACCGCGTCATCGCGCCGAAGGAAGCGACCCGCAAGAGCGTGTCCTATCCGGACAACTTCCGTTTCAACCGGATGCAGCCCTGGACCCACTAAGGTCCTTCAGCCGCATTCGACGGGCACAGCCCGGGACGGCCCCTTAGCTCAGTTGGATAGAGCACCTGCCTTCTAAGCAGGTTGTCGCAGGTTCGAATCCTGCAGGGGTCGCCAATAATTTCAAGAACTTAGCAGCTGTTTTGGGGGCTTGAAAGAAGCTCGATTACAGCTTCCCTTTGCCGACAGCAGAATTCGTCGGCCAGGTGATCTCTCCATCCGCGAAACGGCGCCGTCGCTGGCCCATTGTCTCCCGGTAGATCTGTTCGTCCGCCATGAGCGGCAGATCTCTAGTACGCCACCACTCGGCGGATAAGTCCGGCGATTCGCGCCGCACCACTCGAGGAAAGCTACGCTCGTTTCCGGAAGCAGGAAAGAAGCGCGGTAACAGGCTTGAACAAGAGCCTGTGGCCCTTGGTGAACATGCGGCCCGGACGATGGATCGTCAGTGCGTAGAGATACGAGCGCTTTCCTTGCAGGTAGGACCGGAATTTCTGCACCACTTGACGTCGTGCATCGTTCTGTCGAGCCCGCTTTGCGTCTGTGAGACTGAGATGTTGCGTGACCAGGCTTTCTTCGCAACCAACGATCAGTCCGCCTTCCAAGGCAAAGCGAATAGCCCATTCGCGATCGACGGCCCTGCGGAAATCCTCGTCGAAGGCGAACTTGCGCAAGGTCGACACGCGGGTGAGCATGGTGCAGGTGCCGACCCTTCCGTCGCCGGGGAGGGGATCGTCGCAGAGGAGATGGAGCGCGACCGCGTCGCCACCCACTGGCTGCGCGGTGCCCATGGCGCTGAGGCTCCTCGTCTTGCCGTCGGAGATCACGCGCCTCCTGCAATAGACCGAGATAGGAGCCGCATGCCGTTCTTCCGCCGCAAGCAGCTTTGCGATCTGGACCTTCAAACGCTCTGGTGCATTTTCGTCGTCCGAATCGAGGAACGCTAGGATTTCGCCGGTTGCTTCGCGTGCGAGCGTATTGCGCGCGCCAGCGTTGCCCTTGTTGTTACTATGGCTAACCAGTCTTACCCGCGAATCCTGCTGGCTGACGGTCTGCACGATGGCAGCGGAGCGATCGGTGGAGAGGTCGTCACAGACCAGGATCTCCAGGTCATCCCAGTCCAGTTGCCTGGCGGATAAGAGCGTCCGCTCGATCGTCTCTTCGGCGTTGTAGCAACATATCGCAAGTGTTACGCGCATCGATGCCTGTTCCTATTGCGATCTGTGCTGGTTCAGCGGCAGTCCCGTCATCGCCGGCATGTTTCCGGATGAAGGCTAACTCTGATTGTTTGTTTTGCCCGACGAACCGACCATGCGGACAGGAACGGCATTCGGTTCCAGATATGAACTGTCTGAGCGCACGAAGAGCACGTCGACAAGGCGATTGTGCGATCGGTGGGGGATGACATCGGCGACTTCGAAGCCTTGCTCTGCCATGTATGCGACAAGTTCCGAAAACCGATAGCTACCTTCAAACCGGCGACGAAGGCTTGCCTCTGTGAAGACGAACTGCGTCTCCCGAAGCGTTTTCTCGGCTCCCTTCAGAACATCAAGGTCAAAGCCTTCGGTGTCCACCTTCAATCCGAATGGGCCTTTGTAGCCCTTGTTTTCCAGAAGTTCGTCGAGGGGTGAAATCTGTATCTCGACCGTCTTTTCCGGCTGCCGCTTCCAGTCCCTGCGTTTCATCAGGCTTGAGGAGGGGCCTTCCAGGGAAAGGGTTGCTACGCCCTTGGCAGAGCCTGCGCCCGATTGAATGTAGTCAAAATTCAGGCCCTTTACGCTGTCTGCGGCCTTCTCCATCGTATCTGGCTGCGGATCGACCAGGACGAACTTTTTGTCCTTGAACAGTTCGTAGAACACCGGGCTGCCTTGATAAACGCCGACGTCGATGAATGTATTGATATCGAACCCGTAGCGCTTCAGGTATGCAGCAGAGTAACGCTCCTCGGAAACATGGAAACCTTGTCGCGTTAGCATCGAGGCGGCTGAGCGAAGCACCCGATTGAACAGCTTTCCCTTGGTCATAGTCCCCTCGGCAATTGCAATTTTCTCCAGACGAAACGCCTGGCCAAGTTGATGTCGTACTGGCTTAGATTTTGAGGCAGTTGTCCGGCATGTAGAACACGGACGTCCGCCATGGCCGGCCGTTCACCGGTCCGAAGCCGTCGAAGTCGAGGCGGCGATAGCCGTTGTTGATCAGCAGGTCGTATCCCTCCTGGTACCTCTCGCGTTCGCTGTTGTCCCAGATGATTGCGGACGGCCTCTGCTTCAGGTTCATCGTCGCCTTGGCACAATTCACGCGATCGCGGCCGTCTATGACAACAACGTCGAACGCGGTGTCCTGGTGGCGCGTCACCTCGGTGGAGTAGTCGCCCCCCTCTACCAATTCGCGATAGTTGTAAGTTACATTGGCCGGCGATTGCTTGGAGATCAGCTCGAACCAGTCGCGGTCATGTTCGACGCTGACCACCGACTTCGCCTTGCGGCTCCACCAAAGCGTGGAGTTGCCGCTGCCATACTCGAAAACGCGTAAGTCAGTCAGTTGCCGGGTGCCGAGAAAATGCAACATCGGGTAGGTGTACCAGGGGCATGGTTCTCCGTCGGCGGTCATCGGCTTGTGCTGTTTTGCACTCTCCAACCAGCCCATCTGCCTCGCGCTTTCGACGAACTTCGGGAAGAAGTCGCGCGGGATATCCGGAGTTTCCCAAAGAAGCAGGTCGAGTTTCTGCTCGATCTTTGGAATGCGGCCGATGAGCTTTGTCGCTTTTACGAAGTTCTTCATCGCGCCCAGCATCATAGTCTCCCTCAGTTGCGGACATGCTTAATGGCTTATATGTTTTGTTAGCGCAAGCGGTTGAAACGCGGATCCGGCGAGCGTCGAAGTTCGGCAGGCGCACAGCCTGAGCTGCAGGTGTAACGCCGTTTCCTCCCGAGCAACGCGTCCCTTCGTCGGCTTGCCGAAGCGCTAGACGCCGGGGCAGTGGCGCTTACGATTCCGCAAAATCACATAAAAAAACGGGCCGGCGGATGGTTTCCGACCGGCCCGTTCCGGCAAAAGGCGGAAAGGGGAACGTCTCTGCGCGGGGCTGCAGCGCCGCGCGTAGGGAGATCGATACGGTCTGATAATGCCCGAAAGGCAGCATTGGAATTGACATTTCCCGCTTGAAATTTGACATTTCCCGCATGCCTTCCGATGGACGTCTACAATCTGTGATCGAAGTTTCCGTCGTTATCCTGCCGGAGTCGTCGATCATGTCGCTTGCCTCCGTGCTGGACCCGATGCGCGCCGCAAACCGTATCTCGGGGCGCGAGGTGTTTCGTTGGCGGCTGCTCTCGGCCGATGGCAAGCCGGTGGTCCTGACCTGCGGCGTGCCGATTGCGGTCGAGGGCACGCTTCGCCCGCCGCTTGCCGGCGACGCGCTGCTGGTGATCGGCGGCTTCAACCTTGATCGTCACGCCGGCAAGAAATTCATCGGTGCATTGCAGGAGTGCTCGCGCCATTTCGATATCGTCGCCGGCATCGAATCGGGCTGCTGGTTGCTCGGCCGCAGCGGTCTGCTCAATGGCCGCAAGGCGACAGCGCATTGGGAGGAGCTTGAGGATTTCAGCCAGGCCTTTCCGGAGTTGACGGTGCTTGGCGACCGGTTCGTCATCGACGGCAAGTTCTGGACCTCGGGCGGCGCTTCGCCGACCTTCGACATGATGCTGCACTGGATCACCCAGCGGCTAGGGTCTGCACTGGCGCTCGATGTCGCCAGCATCTTCGTCTACGACCAGACGCATAGTGCAGCCGACGTGCAGCCCTATGTTTCGCTCGGGAGGATCGAGACGCGCGACCCGAAGCTCGCCGAGGCCATCCGCCTGATGGAACGCACGCTGGAGCGTCCCTTGACGATCGCCGCGTTGACGAAGCGGCTGTCGATCTCGCAGCGCAAGCTGGAGTTGCTGTTTGTGCGCGGACTATCGACGAGTCCCGGCGCCTATTACCTACGCCTGCGTCTTCAGTTCGCCCATCGGCTGGTGCGCGACTCCGCTAGCCCGATCCGCGAGATTGCCCTTCGATGCGGTTTCGACAGCCTGTCTGCATTTTCGCGCGCCTATAGCCGCGAGTATGGAATGAGCCCGCTGAAGATGCGACTGGCCCGCAGAGGAGCGGAAGCATAGGCAGCGCCGTCAGGCACGCGACTATTGGGAAGGCCGGGGTGAGGGGCCCGCGAATTGCTCACGGCATAGCCGATCCGGATTGTTCGCGTGTTTTGAGGCAACCGCGCAGACGGCACCCGCTGATGCGTCCCCATCATGCATGGAGTGCGACGTCGTTCCGCACGCCCGGCGTCGCCGGGCCGCATCCGGCCGGGCGCAGTCGCGGGGTCATTATGCCCTAATGAACCGTTTGTGGCGGCTCGTCGGTAAAGGCTTGGATGCCGTCGCGCTGGACCGTTGCGATAAACTCCTCGAAAGCTTCCCTGTCGGTCGGGAAGGGCTCCTCCCATGTCGTAGAGAAGCCCTCCTCGTCAATGACCTCGAGGGTCCAGTCGCGATTCGTGCCCGCCTCCCGGTAGATCCGCAATTCCACGACGACGCCATCCTCACTGAATTGGCCGGATAATTCCGAAAACTCGTAGTTCTGTTCTTCGTCAGTCATGTCTGAAGTGTAACACGCTTGCTTGAGGACGTCCTGCCATGTTCGGCCTCGACGATATTGCTCGCAGCTTCAGCCGGGCACACAGGCGCATTCGCCGGCCTCCACGAAGGTTTGGACCGGGGATGCGCCTGTCACCTTGGCCAATGGTCTTGCTGTTACCGGCAGCGGGCTTCGTAGCGGCGGCCATAGCGGTCGCGATAGATGCAATAGCCCTGGCGCTCCTGGGAGCGTCCGATCAGGTTGCCGATAACGCCACCGGCGACCGCGCCGATTGCCGCGCCGCCCCAGCTGTCGCTGACCGCGCCACCAATGATCGCACCGGTGCCGGCGCCGATCGCCGTGCCTTTCTCGGTCTGCGTGCAGGAAGCAAGCGTACCAATCATCAAAACCGCAATGACAAGCTTTCTCATGCCTTCACCCCTTTGCTCGATACCAAACTGGGCAGTTCACCGCCTTGCATCCTCAGCGTGAGCCTCAGCATCTACTCAACGCGTCGAATTGTCGATAGCACGGAATGCAACAGGCGAAGATACGGCGGGGTTCGCTCCAAAAAGTGTAGAGAATGGGCTCGCATGGCGATGCATTTTGATGTCCAAGGACACCAGCAAGCGATTGATTTCAATGGGGTTTGCGTGGTGAGCGCGCAGGGATTCGAACCCTGGACCTACTGATTAAAAGTCAGTTGCTCTACCGGCTGAGCTACGCGCTCCCTGGCCGCGGCGGTGAAGCCCGGCGGAAGTGGCCGGACATATGCACGCGTGTTTCCCCCCGGTCAACCGAAAAATTGCGGGTTTTGTGAAGAAACGGTGCATGGCGCAATGATCGCCAAAAGGTGATTGGTATCATCATGATCCTGCGGCTAAGGAATGGCCCAAATGCCGCGTGCCGGAGTTGTTGCCGTTGTCGATCGCCGATATTTCCATCTGGACCGCCGTCCTTGCCGGCGCCCTTTCGTTCCTTTCTCCCTGCGTTCTGCCGCTCGTACCGCCCTATCTCTGCTATATGGCGGGCGTCTCGGTCGATCAGTTCCGCAGCGGTGATGCGGCGACCATCGGCAGCACGAGACGCGCTGTCTTGCCGGCAGCCCTGTTGTTCACGCTCGGTTTTGCCACCGTCTTCGTGGCGCTCGGGGCGGGGGCCTCGTCGATCGGCATGCTGCTTCGGCAGCATATGGACCTGCTGTCGCGCGTCGGCGGCGTGATCATCATCATCATGGGCCTGCATTTCCTTGGCGTGTTCAAGATCGGGCTGCTCGCGCGGGAAGCGCGATTCCAGGGCGGCGGCAAGCCGGCGACGCTCTCGGGCGCCTACATCATGGGTCTTGCCTTTGCCTTCGGCTGGACGCCCTGCATCGGCCCGGTACTCGGCACGATCCTCGGCGTTGCTGCCGCACGTGACACCGTGTCCGACGGCGCAATGTTGCTGGCGATCTATTCGCTGGGCCTTGCCGTGCCGTTCTGGATCGCGGCTGCGTTTTCCGGCTCCTTCATGCGCTTCCTCTTCCGCTTCCGTCGCCATCTCGGTCTGGTCGAGAAGCTGATGGGCGGCCTTCTGGTGCTGGCGGGCCTGGCTTTTCTCTTCGGCTTCATCAGTTCCGTCGCCATCTGGTTCCAGACGACCTTCCCGATCCTGATGAAAATCGGCTAGGGCATACCCTCGTATTTTAGAATCACTTTTCGGCTTAACCGGCCTAATCGTCAGGCCGGTTCGTGCGCTAGGCGTGCGGGCGTCGGCGCGGGAAGGTGAAGGATGCGAGGGACAAGATGACGGAAATCGCGGGCCTGGTGCTGCCGTTCTTCGGCCTGATCTTCCTCGGTTATCTGACGGCGCGCTTCGTCCACCATCCGGGCGAGGCGATGGGGTGGCTGAACACCTTCATCATCTACCTCGCGCTGCCGGCGCTGTTCTTCAAGCTCGTCTCGCGCACGCCGATTGAACAGCTGGCGCGTGCCGACTTCATCCTGACCACCGTCGGTGCGACCTACATCGTCTTTTCGCTGATCTTCCTCATCGGGGTCTATGTCAGGCGCAACTCCATTGCCGAGGCGACGATCCAGGGTTTTGGCGCTGCTTATGGCAATATCGGCTACATGGGGCCTGGCCTTGCGCTCCTGGCGTTGGGCGATGCCGCTGCCGTACCGGTGGCGCTGATCTTCAGCTTCGAAAACGCCGCGCATTTCGCGGTCGCACCGGCGATGATGGCGATATCAGGCGGCCGGCAGGAAAAGCCGCTGGCGCTTGCAGCCAGCGTCGCGCGCAAGATCATTCTGCACCCGTTCATCCTGGCCACACTTGCCGGTGTGGTCGCCGCCTTTTTCGCCGTGCAGCCGCCAGTTCCGGTTCAGCGGCTGATCGATTATCTCGCCCAGTGTGCGGCGCCCTGCGCGCTCTTTGCCATGGGGGTGACGCTGGCGCTGCGCCCAATCAAGCGCATTCCCGTCGAGATCGGCTACATCGTCCCGGCGAAACTGCTCTTGCATCCGCTCGTCATGTTCACGGCAATGAGCCTGACGGGGAACTATGATCCGGTCTGGGTGCAGACGGCGGTACTGCTCGCAGCGCTTCCGACGGCGACGAACGTTTTCGTTATCGGCCATCAATATGGTGTGTGGCAGGAGCGAGCCTCGGCCACGATCCTCAT
This sequence comes from Ensifer sp. Root558, assembly GCF_001427045.1. NCBI lineage: Bacteria > Pseudomonadati > Pseudomonadota > Alphaproteobacteria > Hyphomicrobiales > Rhizobiaceae > Ensifer > Ensifer sp. Root558. The sequence goes on from NZ_LMGC01000035.1 coordinate 242,538, forward strand.
CACTACGACACTGTCAGTCGCAACGGTGACCGGCCTGCTTTACCTGATCCGTTCAGGCGCTCTTCCGCCCGATCTTTTCCCTTAAGCCTTCCTTGAAGGCATTGAGCGCGCTGCCGGGGTGCACGCCTTCGCGCATCAGCAGGCTGCGGAGCGGCCCAACGGCGGAAAGTACGTGCAGCCCCAGTGCGCGCAGCGCCTGCACTGGCAGGAAGCCGGAGAGCAGCGAGCGGTTGAGCAGATCCACACTTGCCGTGCGGCTGATGATGTCCGGCCGGCGGCGGCTGTCGAAGCGGTCACCGATATCGCCGGCAAGCGGCTCGCCGCTGGATACGCCGATGATATCGACGAGCGTCATCACATCGCGGAGGCTAAGGTTGAGCCCCTGAGCGCCGATCGGCGGGAAGGCGTGCGCTGCTTCGCCGAGGAGCACGACGCGGCCCTTGCCGAAGCGCTGGGCGGTCATGCCCGAGAGCGGGAAGGATTGCGGCGTGCCCTCGACGGTTACCTTGCCGAGGATTGATTGCATCCGGTCTTCGACGGCGCGGGAGAGTGCCGCAAGATCCAGCGTCAGCGTTTGTGCGGCATCCTCGGGTTTGCGGACCCAGACCAGGCTGGAGCGGTTGCCCGGCAGGGGCACTTGCGTGAAGGGACCGCTTTCGGTGTGGAATTCGGTCGAGATGTTCTGGTGCGGCAGCTCGTGCGCAAAGTTCAAGACGACCGCCGTCTGCGGATAGGACCAGGTGCTGACGGAGATCTTCGCCGCTTCGCGCACCGGCGACCGACGACCATCGGCGCCGACGAGGAGATAGGCGCTGCATTGGCTGCCGTTTGCAAGCTCGATCGTTGCGACAGCGTCCGAAAGTTCAAAGCCGATCGCCGACGTGGTGATGCGTGTCAGCGTCGGGCTCTCTTCGGCGCGGTGGCAGAGAATATCGATGAAGGGCGCGTTGGGGATATTGTAGCCGAAGGCGTCGAGCCCGACTTCCGAGGCACGGAAGTTGACCGGTGGCGCCCGCAGCAACCGGTTGGTGCCGTCGAGGATACGCATGGTCGAAAGCGGAGCCGTCAGCGGCTCGACCTTTTCCCAAAGGTTGAGCGTCTTCAGATACTCGATCGATTGGTCCATCAGCGCGGTGGTGCGTCCGTCGGCAACCGCCGGCTCCGGTCCGATCAAGGCCACGCGGTAGCCCGCATCGGCAAGCGCGATGGCCGCAAGCGATCCGGCAAGGCCCGCACCGATAATGGCGATGTCGAAGTGGTCCATGATGCAAAAGCCCTTTCGCGCAAGCTGTGAGGCGTCTTGGCCCAGCCTCGATCATACCTCTAGTCGCCGGCGCATGCGAAATAAATGGGTAGAATCAGCGCAGAAGCAATTTGCAGGTGTCCACAGGACAATGGGGCGAGGGGAGGCTGTAATACTTGAATTTTAGTGGCGATGCGTTGCAAAGGGTGCATATTACGGGCAACGCGCCGCACAGCGGTCGAGGCGGGTCAAGGCCCGCACGGGGAAAACAGCAGGGGTGGGCGGCATCCGCAGATGAAGTTCTTTAACTATAGACGAGTTCCCTACGCCGAGATTCGCGCCTTTTCCGTGCATATCTTGACCGCCTCGGGGTCGTTTCTCGCCTTCCTGGGTGTCGTGGCTGCGGCCGAGCATCGCTTCGTCGACATGTTCTGGTGGCTGGGGCTGGCGCTGCTCGTCGACGGCATCGACGGGCCGATCGCGCGCAAGGTGCGCGTCAAGGAAGTGCTGCCCAACTGGTCGGGCGATACGCTCGACAACGTCATCGACTATGTGACCTATGTGCTGTTGCCTGCCTTTGCGCTCTACCAGAGCGGCATGATCGGCGAGCCCTGGTCCTTCGTGGCGGCCGGCGCGATCGTGGTTTCGAGCGCGATCTACTATGCCGATATGGGCATGAAGACGGACGAATACTTTTTCTCCGGTTTCCCCGTCGTCTGGAACATGGTCGTCTTCACATTGTTCGTCATTCAGGCGAGCGAGCTGACCGCGTCGATCGTCGTTTTCGTGTCGGTGGTCTTGACCTTCCTGCCGATCAACTTCCTTCATCCGGTTCGCGTCCAGCGCTTGCGACCGCTGAACCTCGGCATCTTCCTCTTGTGGTCGGCGCTCGGCATCTATGCGCTGCTCCTGCATTTTGCGACGCCGGCATGGGTCGTGACCGGCTTCGTCGTCACAGGCATCTATCTCTACGTGATTGGCTTCGTGCTGCAGATTTTCCCAAGTCTCGGCCGGAAATAGGAGCAGGCAATGGCACAGGCGATTGTGGTACGCGAACTCGGAGGACCGGAGGTCCTGAAGCTCGAAGGCGTGACACTCTCGCCGCCGGGGCCGGGTGAGGTACAGATCCGGCAGGTGGCCGTCGGCCTCAATTTCATCGACGTCTACTTCCGCACCGGCCTCTACAAGTCGGCTTTGCCCTTCGTGCCGGGCAAGGAAGGTGCCGGCATCGTCACTGCGGTTGGCGACGGAGTCAGCCTGTTTTCCGTCGGTGATCGCGTCGCCTATGCCTCGGCCGATGGTGCCTATGCGAGCGAGCGCAACGTCGATGCTGCGCAGTTGGTGAAGGTGCCCGACGGCATCAGCCTCGAGACTGCGGCTGCGATGATGCTGAAAGGCATGACGGCACAATACTTGCTCAACCAGACCTATCAGGTCGGTCCGGGCACGACGATTCTCTTCCATGCCGCAGCCGGCGGCGTCGGGCTGATTGCCGGCCAATGGGCGAAGGCGCTTGGCGCGACCGTTATTGGCACAGCGGGCTCGCAGGACAAGATGGATCTGGCGCTGGCGCATGGCTACGACCACGTGATCAACTACCGCAGCGACAATTTCGTCGCGCGGGTCAAGGAATTGACCGACGGCCGGGGCGTTGATGTCGTCTACGATTCCGTCGGGCGCGACACCTATCCGGCGTCGTTGGATTGCATCAAGCCGCGCGGCCTCTGGGTCAGCTTCGGCAATTCGTCCGGTCCAGTGGAGGCTTTTAGCATCGGCATCCTGGCGCAGAAGGGGTCGCTGTTTGCGACGCGTCCGACACTCTTTGGTTACGTTGCCACGCGGCCTGCGCTGGAAGCGTGTGCAAATTCCCTGTTTGATATTGTGCAAAGCAACAAAGTGCGTATCAATATAAATCAGACTTATCCGCTTGCCGATGCGGGGCGAGCGCATACGGATCTCGAGACAAGAAAAACAAGTGGAACAACACTGCTGATTCCGTGATCGAAGCCTTAAGGCGGACGCGGATCAACAGAGGGGAAAGAGGGCAGCGTGCCTGTTGAGGGAGTAGCGGCGAACGGTCATCTATTGGCTGTGAGCAACCTGACGAAATTGTTTGGCAGCTTCGCGGCCTGCAATGGGATCAATCTGCAGATTGAACCGGGCGAAATTCACGCCCTTCTCGGCGAAAACGGCGCCGGAAAATCGACCTTGGTGAAGATGCTGTTCGGCGTATTGGCGCCGACGGCCGGCGAGATCCTCTGGCAGGGCCAGAGCGTGCGCATCGCCAATCCCGCGGCTGCACGCAGGCTCGGCATCGGCATGGTTTTCCAGCATTTTTCGCTGTTCGAGGCGCTGACGGTCGCCGAGAACATCGCGCTTTCCATGGATGCGAACATCTCGCTGGCGAGGGTAGCGGAAGAGGCGTCGCGCCTGTCGCATGCGTACGGCCTTCCGCTCGACCCCAAGGCGCATGTGGCGGATCTCTCGGTCGGCGAGCGCCAGCGCATCGAGATCGTGCGCGCGCTCTTGCAGAACCCGCGCCTCATCATCCTCGACGAGCCGACCTCGGTGTTGATGCCGCAGGAAGCCGACCGCCTGTTCGAAACGCTCTACAAGTTGAAGGCGGAGGGGCGCTCGGTTCTCTATATCAGCCACCGACTGGAAGAGGTGCAGCGCATCTGCGACCGCGCCACGGTGTTGCGTCACGGCAAGGTAACGGGCGCCTGCGACCCGAAGGCGGAAACCCCGTCGTCGCTGGCGCGCATGATGGTTGGCGGTGACGTCGCGGCGGTGACGGCCGAAGGCACCAGCGCCAAGGGCCAGGTGCATCTGGAAGCGCGGCACTTGACCGTGCCGGCGCGCACGCCCTTTGCCGTTTCGCTGAAGAACATCTGTCTCAAGGTGCATGCCGGCGAGGTGCTGGCGATTGCCGGTGTTGCCGGCAACGGCCAGGGCGAACTGTTCGATGCGCTCTCGGGCGAGTACCCGGTTGCCGACGATAATGCGGTGCAGATCCGCCAGAAGCCGGTCGGCAACCGCAACATCAATGCGCGCCGCCTGATGGGCGCGGGCTTCGTTCCCGAGGAGCGCCACGGCCATGCCGCGGTATCGGCGTTGCCGCTTTCGGACAATCTCGTGCTTGCCCGCAGCCGCTCGGACGCCAAGGCGTTTCTCGGCGGCGGTTTCCTCAAGATCATCCGTCGCGATGCGGTGACGAGCGCCACGAAGCGCATCTCCGAGGCGATGGACGTGCGCAAGAGTGGTGAGGATCCGCCGGCCGGCTCGCTTTCCGGCGGCAACCTGCAGAAGTTCATCGTCGGGCGTGAGCTCGACCGTCAGCCGAGCGTGCTCGTCGTCAATCAGCCCACTTGGGGCGTCGATGCGGGTGCTGCGAGCCGCATCCGCCAGGCGCTCGTCGACCTCGCCAAGGCCGGCTCTGCCGTTCTCGTCATCAGCCAGGACCTCGACGAAATCTTCGAAGTGGCGACGGAGATCGCCGTCATCAGCGACGGAAAGCTATCCGATCCCTATCCGGCAAAAGAGCTTTCACGCGAAAAGATCGGCCTGCTGATGGGCGGCATGTACGGCAAGACGGAAGGCACGGAGGCCGCACATGCGCATTGAACTGGAAAAGCGCGCCAAGGTCTCGACGCTGTTTTCGATCCTGTCGCCGTTCATCGCCTTCCTGCTGACGATCGTCTTCGGCGGCATCATGTTTGCGCTTCTCGGCAAGAATCCGGTCATGGCGCTCTACAGCTTTTTCGTCGAGCCCTTGAGCGAGGTCTGGTCGCTGCACGAGCTGGCAATCAAGGCAGCGCCCCTGATCCTGATTGCCGTCGGGCTTTCGGTCTGTTTCCGCTCCAACAACTGGAACATCGGCGCCGAGGGCCAGTTTATCATGGGCGCGATCGCCGGCTCGATCCTGCCGGTGGTCTGTTATGACTGGCAGTCGCCGCTGGTGCTGCCGCTAATGATGCTGATGGGCATGCTCGGTGGTGCGCTGTTTGCCGCCATCCCCGCCTTCCTAAAGGCGCATATGAACACCAACGAGATCCTGACGAGCCTGATGCTGGTCTATGTCGCCCAGCTCTTCCTCGATTGGCTGGTGCGTGGACCCTGGCGCAATCCAGGCGGCATGAACTTTCCGGAGACGCGCACCTTCGCCGTCGATGCGATCCTGCCGGAAATGCTTGCCTCGGGACGCACCCACTGGGGCTTCGCCTTCGCCATCATAGCGGCGATCCTCGTCTGGTTCATGATGCGTTACACGCTGAAGGGCTTCGAGATTTCCGTGCTTGGCCAATCGGAGCGGGCAGGGCGCTTCGCCGGTTTCTCCTCGCGCAAGATGATCTGGTTTTCGATGCTGCTTTCGGGCGCTTTTGCCGGTCTGGCCGGCATCTCCGAAGTCAGTGGCGCGATCCAGCAGCTGCGCCCGGTCATCTCGCCCGGCTACGGCTTCACCGCCATCATCGTTGCGTTCCTCGGCCGCCTCAATCCGCTTGGCATCGTCGCCGCCGGCCTGGTGCTGGCGCTCACCTATCTCGGCGGTGAGGCGGCGCAGCTGTCGATCGGCGTTTCCGAGAAGGTGACGCGCGTCTTCCAGGGTCTCCTGCTCTTCTTCGTGCTCTCCTGTGACACGCTCATCCACTATCGCATCAAGCTGGTCTTCGACCGGTTGACCGCGACCAATAGCGAGGGGAGCCGCTGATGGGTATCGTCGAAGCGATCCTTCTGAGCGTCATCACTGCCGCAACGCCCCTGGTGTTGGCCGCGATCGGCGAACTGGTGACCGAACGGTCCGGCGTGCTGAACCTCGGCGTCGAGGGCATGATGATCATGGGGTCGGTCTCCGCCTTCGCGATTACCCAGATTACCGGTTCGCCCTATCTGGGCATGCTTGCCGGCATCGCCTGCGGCGCACTGTTCTCGCAGCTCTTTGCCTTCCTCACGCTGAGCCTGGTAGCAAACCAGGTGGCGACGGGCCTGGCTTTGACCCTGCTCGGCATCGGCGTCTCCGGCATGATGGGCGAGAGTTTCCTCGGCATGCAGGGCGTCAAGCTGCAGCCGATCGCGATACCGCTTCTCGCGGATATCCCCTATATCGGGCCGCTGCTCTTTCGGCAGGATATCATTTTCTATCTTTCGATCGCGATCGTCGCGGGCGTGCATTGGTTCCTGTTCAAGAGCCGTGCTGGCCTCAAGCTTCGCGCCGTCGGCGATAGCCACGCCTCCGCGCACGCGCTTGGCGTCAACGTCATTCGCACCCGCTATCTCGCCGTGATGTTCGGCGGCGCCTGTGCCGGGCTTGCCGGCGCGCAGCTGTCGCTCGTCTACACGCCGCAATGGGTGGAAAACATGTCGGCCGGTCGCGGCTGGATCGCACTGGCGCTGGTGGTCTTTTCGTCCTGGCGCCCCTGGCGGCTGGTGGCCGGTGGCTATCTCTTCGGTGCCGTATCGATCAGCCAGTTGCATGCGCAGGCCTTCGGCCTCGGCATTCCCTCGCAGCTCCTTTCGTCGCTCCCCTATGTCGCGACGATCGTCGTCCTCATTCTCATTTCGCATAACCGGCGCATGACCCTGATCAATACGCCGGCATCGCTCGGCAAACCGTTTGTGCCGGACCGATGATTGCAAGCATTTCATACTGACGTTTCTCAAACCGACAGAGGTCAAGAAAATGAAAAAACTACTGCTCGTTCTCGCAAGCTCCGCGGCAGCGATCGGCTTTGCCACCGGTGCAAGCGCCCAGGAGAAGGCCAAGGTCTGCTTCGTCTACGTCGGTGCCAAGACCGACGGCGGCTGGACCCAGGCGCACGACATCGGCCGCCAGGAGCTGGAAAAGGCGCTCGGCGACAAGATCGAGACGCAGTATCTCGAAAGCGTGCCGGAGGGCCCGGATGCCGAGCGCGCGATCGAGCGTCTCGCACGCTCGGGCTGCGGCCTGATCTTCACGACGTCCTTCGGCTTCATGGACGCGACGATCAAGATCGCGCAGAAGTTCCCGGACGTGAAGTTCGAGCATGCGACCGGCTACAAGACCGCGCCGAACGTCGCGACCTACAACAGCCGCTTCTATGAAGGCCGCTACATCCAGGGCGTGATCGCCGCCAAGATGTCGCAAAAGGGCGTCGCCGGCTACATCGCCTCCTTCCCGATCCCGGAAGTGGTGATGGGCATCAACTCCTTCATCATCGGCGCGCGCTCGGTCAACCCGGACTTCAAGATCAAGGTCGTTTGGGCAAACACCTGGTTCGACCCCGGCAAGGAAGCCGATGCTGCCAAGGCATTGGTCGACCAGGGCGTCGATATCCTGACGCAGCACACCGACACGACGGCACCGATGCAGGTTGCCGCCGAGCGTGGCATCAAGGCCTTCGGCCAGGCCTCCGACATGATCAAGGCCGGCCCGGAAACGCAGCTGACGGCGATCGTCGATACCTGGGGCGCCTACTACATCAAGCGCACGCAGGCCTTCCTCGATGGCAAGTGGGAAACGACGTCGAGCTGGGACGGCCTGAAGGACGGCATCTTGACGATGGCGCCCTACACCAACATGCCTGACGACGTGAAGAAGCTCGCTGAGGACGCCGAAGCCAAGATCAAGTCGGGCGAACTGAAGCCCTTCACCGGCCCGCTGAAAAAGCAGGACGGCAGCGAGTGGCTTGCTGCAGGGGCGACGTCTGACGACGGCACGCTGCTTGGCATGAACTTCTACGTCGAAGGTGTCGACGACCAGCTGCCGAAGTAAGCAGGAGCCTACGAAACAGAATGCAAACCCCGCCATTTCGGCGGGGTTTGTCGTTTGGAAAACGCGTAAGGGTTGTTTCATCGTTCGGCGGTGCGCGGTTTACGGTTTTGCGGCCACCCTGGGGCTTTTCGGAATCGACTGTTCAAACTACATTCATTTGCGCAGGTTTAGGGGGCCCCCCGTGCTCCGCACGAAGGCCTTGTGGCGCGTCGCGCCGTATGAAATCAGGCAGGGGAGTGCCTGGAGGAGATGGATTGAACAGGAGTTTGCTGGAAACCGTCGTGTCCGGCTCGCGCAAGCGCACGAGCCACGCACATGTTGTCGATCAACTAGGCAAGGCAATCATATCCGGCGAATTTCCGGTCGGCTCCATTCTTCCGGGTGATCCGGAACTTGCGGCACGCTTCAAGGTATCCCGAACTGTTCTGCGCGAAGCCATGAAGACGCTGGCCGCCAAGGGGCTGGTCGTGCCGCGTGCCCGCATCGGCACCCGCGTGACGCCGCGCAACGACTGGAACCTGTTCGACAACGACATCCTGACTTGGCACTTCGAATGCGGTGTCGACGAGGACTTCCTCTATCACCTCAGCGAAGTGCGCCTGGCCTTCGAGCCGCATGCGGCAGCACTTGCGGCGCGAAACGCGTCGGAGGCCGAAATCAGCCGCATGATGCGGCTCGCGGTTGCGATGGGCGAGGAGGGGCATAGCGCCGAGAGCCTCGCAAGCGCCGACCTGAAGTTCCACCTGGCTGTCGCCGAGGCCTCCGGCAACCCATTCATGCGCACGGTCGGCGGGCTGATCGAAGCGGCGCTGGTCGGTGTCTTCAAGCTGAGCTCTCCGGTCGCCGAAAAGGGCGGCATAGACGAGGTTGCCCGCAACCACATCCGTATCGTTGAGGAGATCGGCAGGCGCGACGAGGTCGGCGCACGTCTTGCCATGGAAAACGTGATCAAGATCGGGCGCGAGCGCGTTCGCAGCGCGCTGCAAAGTCGCAGTTGAGGCTGCCACCGGTCGAGATTGTTCAACAAAACAGCGCTCGGCCCTTCCAATGTTCAGAAGATTGCAGCGATTTCATTGCTTGTGCTTGCTCGGATCGCGCGCTGGCCTTATTTGGTGAGGGCTCGCTCCTTGTGGAGCGGCTTTCGTCAACGGTGATCTGGAGACCATGTCCGAGTTTTTTGTCATTTTCGTCCTGCTTTTGATCAATGCATTTTTTGCTCTCTCGGAAATGGCAATCGTCTCGGCAAGCAAGCCAATGCTTCGCCAGATGGCAAAACAGGGAAATGCCCGCGCCGAAGTGGCGCTGAGGCTCGCTGAAGATCCCGGCAAGTTTCTTTCCACCGTACAGGTCGGCATCACGCTCGTCGGCACCTTAGCCGGCGCATACGGTGGCGCGACAATCGCTGCGAAATTTGCACCGCTGCTCGATGAGGTCGCTTGGATCAATCCTTACGGCAACACGGTTGCCCTCGTACTCGTCGTTACCCTCATCACCTTCCTGTCCGTGGTTATCGGCGAGCTCATTCCGAAGCAGCTGGCGCTGAAAAATTCCGAGGCGCTGGCGATGTTCGTCGCGCGCCCGATGCACTTCTTGTCGCGGATCACCGCGCCGGTCGTCTATCTCTTCGAGACCGCGGCGTCGCTTGCCATGCGTCTCCTCGGCATCCGTCCTGACGATCCTGATCATGTGACGGAAGAGGAAGTCCACGCGATCATGGCCGAAGGCGTCGAAAGCGGCGCCATCGAAAAGTCCGAGCACGAGATGCTTCGGCGAATCATCCGCCTCGGCGACCGCAACGTGAAGTCGATCATGACCCACAGGACCGAGGTGAGCTTCATCGACGTCAATGACAGCCTGGAAACGGTCGGTCGTAAGATCGATCAGTTCGGCCATTCCCGCTATCCGGTGGTCGATGGCCCGAGCGGCGACGTTCTCGGCGCGGTTCTCGCCAAGGAAATCCTGAACGCGCCGACCTCCGGTCCGTTCGACGTGCGTAGATACATCAAGGAAATCCACACCTTGCCGGAGACGGCGTCGTGCCTAAAGGCACTGGAAGCCTTCAAGTCGTCAAGCATCAACATGGCGATGATCGTCGACGAATATGGAAGCACTGAGGGCATTATCACCATCGCCGACATTCTCGAGGCGATCGTCGGCGTGCTGCCGTCGAACTACGACGACATCGAGCATGCGTTGATCCGCCAGCGCGAAGACGGAAGCTACCTTGTCGACGGCCGCACGCCGATCGACGAAATCCACCTGACGATCGGCATCGAGGGAATCGACGCCGACGGCAACTTCGAGACCATCGCCGGCTTCCTGGTGCAGCAGTTGCGCAAGACGCCGGAGGAGGGCGATGTCGCGATTGCCCATGGCTACCGCTTCGAAGTGGTCGACATGGACGCACGCCGCATCGACAAGATCCTCGTCAGCCGCTCGGACGAGACGGGCAACTGATCCATGCGCGGCCAGGTGCGCACCCCGGCCTGATGCGGCAAGAGCGGTGACTGCGCATGCGGCCGCTTACATCGTCACAAAGTGCTTCGTCACAAAACTTGAGGGTCCGTGTCACGGCGCCGAATTGGTGGCGCTCTATGACGAGGCCACGTGATCATCGCTGAGGTCGCCCGACTACGGATTATCGAGAGGCCCCGCCATGAACGGGAAAAAGGTCGGGTTCTGCCCGGCCTGCTTTTGCGCTCGAAGGTGGCTCGCGCTTGGTTCGTTCAGCGAAGCCTGAGAATGTGGCAGGTTGTGCCCGCGGGGGCTTCGGCCGCGTGCGGCGGCCGCACGATCAGGCAATCCGACTGCGCGAAAACCTTCATCATCGACGAATCCTGCCGCGAGAAGGGATGGGCGACCAACGTGCCGTCGCTGTCCCGCGTAAGGCGCGCGCGCACATAGTCCTGCCTGACGTCGTTGCCCGGAAGCTGGCCTGCAAGCCGCGCGGTCGTTATGCGGTCGCGCGATGGTAAGCGGGCGAGCTTACGGGTCAGCGGCTCGAGGAAGAGCAGGGCGCAGACGAGGCTGGAGACCGGATTGCCCGGCAGGCCCAGCACCGTGGCCGTTCCGAGCTGGCCCACCATGAGCGGCTTTCCCGGCCGCATGGCGATGCGCCAGAAGTCGAGCGTCATGCCGCAGGCAATGAGCGTCGATTGCACCAGGTCATGGTCACCGACCGAAGCGCCGCCGAGCGTGACGATCACGTCGACATCGGCGCCCTGCGCCCGTCTGACCTCGGCACTGATGGCGTCCCGATCGTCGCGGACGATGCCGAGATCGATGACCTCGGCGCCGTTGTCGCGCGCGATCGCCGCGACGCCGAAGCTGTTGGAGGCGATGATCTGATCGTCGCCCGGCTTGTTGCCCGGAGCCACCAGCTCGTCGCCCGTGGCGAGGATTGCGATCCGCGGGCGCTTGAAGACCGGCAGGCTCGCATGGTTCATCCCCGCAGCGAGCGTCAAGCGTCCGGCGTCGAGCACGTCGCCCGCCGAAAGTGCCGCTTCGCCGGCGATAAAATCCTGGCCGGCTGTTCGAATATGCCGCCCCTTGCCGGGCACGAATTTGGTGCGGATCCGGTTGCCCGGCAACCGCTCGGTATCCTCCTGGATGATCACCGTATCGGCGCCCAATGGCACCGGCGCACCGGTGAAGATGCGCACGGCTTCGCCCGCTTTCATCTCGCCCTTGAAGCCATGGCCCGCAGCCGACTGGCCGATCACGGTCAGTTCGGCGCCGATGGTCTCAATGTCCCGGTGGCGCACAGCGTAGCCATCCATCGCCGAATTGTCGAAGGCCGGATGGGTGACGCGAGCCGGAATATCCTGAGACAGCACGCGGCCGGGCCCGTCATGGAGACCGACGAGCTCTGTCAATTGCGGTGGCGTGGCGCCATATAGGATCCGCTCGAGCGCGTCTTCGACGGACAGCAACGCCATGGCCTCAGTTCCCTTCGCGTCGATAGTCGCCGGATCGCCCGCCGGACTTGCTGACCAGCTGGATGCCACCGATTTCCATCTCGCGATCGGCCGCCTTCGCCATGTCGTAGATCGTAAGGCAGGCGACGCTCACGGCCGTCAGCGCCTCCATCTCGACGCCGGTGCGTCCCGTCAGCTTGGCAAGCGCCTCGACCCGGAGGCCGGGAAGCGCCGGGTCCGGCGTGATATCGACGGTTACCTTGGTCAGCATCAACGGGTGGCAGAGTGGAATGAGGTTGGCCGTCTGCTTGGCGGCCATGATGCCGGCAAGCCGCGCCGTACCGATGACATCGCCCTTCTTGGCGTCGCCTTCGAGAATGAGTGTCAGCGTTTCGGCCTTCATGCGCACATGGCCTTCGGCGACAGCGATGCGTATCGTCTCGGCCTTGTCGCCGACATCCACCATGTTCGCTTCGCCGCTGCCACCGATATGCGTGAGCGTCGGCTTGCTCATCACTCGGCCGCCAGCGTGGTCGTAGCGCCGGTCAGGAGCGTGCGCGTTGCCGATTCGACGTCGCTCTTGCGCATCAGGCTCTCGCCGACGAGGAAGGTGGTGATGCCGCTCTTTTCCAGCCGCTGGCAATCCGCATGCGTGAAGATGCCGCTTTCGCCGACGAGCAGACGGTCGGCAGGCACCATTCCCGCAAGCTGCTCGGAAACCGAGAGATCAACCTCGAAGGTCCTGAGGTTGCGGTTGTTGATGCCGACGAGCGGCGAGGTGAGCTTCAGTGCCCGTTCCATCTCTTCGGCGTCGTGCACCTCGATCAGCACGTCCATGCCAAGCTCGAGGGATGCGTCTTCGAGTCGGCGGGCGTCGTCGTCGCTGAGCGAAGCCATGATGAGAAGGATGCAGTCGGCGCCCCAGGCGCGCGCCTCGAACACCTGGTAGGTGTCGAACATGAAGTCCTTGCGCAGCGCCGGCAGGGCGCAGGCCGCACGCGCCGCTTCGAGAAAGGCAGGCGCACCCTGAAAGCTCGGGGCGTCCGTCAGCACCGACAGACAGGCCGCTCCACCGGCTTCATAGGCCTTGGCGAGCGCCGGCGGATCGAAATCCGGGCGGATCAGTCCCTTCGACGGGCTTGCCTTCTTGATTTCGGCGATCAGTCCGAACGTGCCGGCGGCCTTGCGTGCGGCGAGCGCCGCATGAAAGCCGCGCGGGGTGGCCAGATCAGCGATACGCGCCTTGAGTTCGTCGAGCGAAACGTTCGACTTGGCAGCGGCGATCTCGTCGCGCTTGTAGGCTTCGATCTTGCGCAGGATATCCGTCATGTGCTGATCCTTCCTCAGGCCGCGTTCGATACGCTGATCAGGCGCTGCAGCGCGGTCTTGGCGCTGCCGCTTGAAAGCGACTGGCGCCCAAGCGCCATGCCTTCGGTGAGGTCCTTTGCCCGTCCGGCTATCATCAGCGATGCGGCCGCATTGGCAAGGGAAATGTCCCGGTAGGGGTTCTCGGCACCATCGAGCACTGCCTGGAGCGCGACCGCATTGTACGCGCCGTCGCCGCCCTTGAGCGCATCGATCGTCACCGTCTGAAGGCCGAAATCGGCGGGCGTCAGGGTGAAGGTGGAAATCTTGCCGTCCTTGAGTGCTGCGACCTCGGTCGTGCCGGTCGTCGTGATCTCGTCGAGGCCATCGCCGTGAACGACCCAGACATTGTCCGAGCCGAGATCACGCAGCACTTCGGCCAGCGGCTGCACCCATTGCGGCGCGTAGACGCCGACGAGCTGGCGCTTGACGCCTGCGGGGTTGGAAAGCGGACCGAGCAGGTTGAAGATCGTGCGCGTTCCGAGCTCCACCCGCGTCGGGCCGACATGGCGCATGGCGGAATGGTGCTGCTGGGCGAACATGAAGCCGACACCGGCCTCGCGGATGCATTTCGATATGGCGTCCGGACCGATGTCGAGCTTGACGCCGAGGCAGGAGAGCGCGTCGGCCGTGCCTGACTTCGAGCTCAGCGCGCGGTTGCCGTGCTTGGCAACAGGCACGCCGGCGCCGGCGACGATCAGCGAGGCAAGAGTCGAGATGTTGTAGGTGCCGGCGCCGTCGCCACCGGTTCCAACGATATCGACCGCATCCGCTGGCGCATCGACCGGCAGCATGCGGGCACGCATCGCGCCCACCGCGCCGACGATTTCATCGACGGTTTCGCCGCGCACCCGCAATGCCATCAGGAAGCCGCCGATCTGCGACGGCGTTGCGGCACCCGACATGATGATTTCGAAGGCGGCACGTGCGTCTTCGCGGTTCAGCGCCTCGCGGGCGGCGACCTTGGCGACGAATGGCTTCAGATCACTCATCGATGGTTTCCTTGGGCCTATCGTTGCGCAATGGCGGTTTCAGCGAGCGTCTGGTTGATCGAAACGCCGTAGGCGGCCTGCAGCGTGGCGACCATCTGGTCCAGGATGTCCTCGCCGCTGACACGGGCGAGGGCCTCGATCTGGCGGCTGTCGTCCTGCAGCACGTCTGCCGGGCCGGCGGTGTCAACCGAGGTGACCTGCAGGAGGATCTGCCCTTCGCCGCCGATTCCGGGAGCGTTGGTGACGTGGCCGTTCGCGCCGGAGAAGGCGGCAGCGACGGCTGCCGGGCTAAGGGCAGCATCTGCGGTCGCGCGCGTCAGGCCGGCCTTGGTTTCGACGACGAGGCCAAGTTCTGTCGCGACGTCGGCAAGCTTTGCGCCCTGCTCGACGCGCTGCTTCAGTTCGCCGGCCTTCGTGGCAAGTGCTGCGCGCTGCTGCTCAGCCATCCAGTCGGCGCCGATTTCGTCGCGGGCTTCGTCCAGCGTGCGATCGCGCGCCGGGATGACTTCATCGAGGTCGAACCAGACATAGCCTTCACGGCCGACGTTCACCGGCAGGGTTTCAGCACCGACGTCGGCCTTGAAGACTTCCTGGAGAAGGGCTGCCTGTTCCGGCAGGCCGGCGACGTCATCGCCGTTCTTGTCCTTGCCGGTCGCGTCCACCGCATCGACGGTTACGAGCTTCAGCTTGAGCTGGTCGGCGACTTCCTTGATCGGCGCGCCGGAAGCGCGCTCGTCTTCGATCTTGTCGTGCAGGCGCATGACTTCTTCGCCCGCTGTGGAAAGGGCGATGTCCTTGCGCAGTTCTTCCTTCACTTCGTCGAGGCTGCGGACGGTTTCCGGGCGGATGTTCGTCACGCGCAGGATGACCGGCCCGAAGGCACCGTCGACAACCGGCGTCACGCCGTCGGCCTGAAGTGCGAATGCTGCTTCGCCGATCTTGGCGTCGGGAACGCGATCCCTCGTGAACTCGCCGAGAAGTACGTCGGCAGAAGACTTGCCTTCGGCCTTTACGAGATCGTCGAAGCTGGTGCCGGCAGCAAGCTTTGCCGACGCAGCGTCAGCCGCTTCACGCGACGTGAAGGAGAGCTGTTCGATTGTCCGCGCAGCAGCGCTGCGGAAGCTTTCCTTGCGGCGTTCGTATTCGGCGCGGATTTCGTCGTCGGTGACAACGGTCGGGTCTGCAACGTCAGTCGGCTCGAGCTTCACATAGGTGACCTTGCGATATTCCGGCGCACGGTAGTTTGCCTTGCGGCTGTCGTACCAGGGAGAAAGCACGTCGTCGCCCGGCACCTTGACCGGATCGATATTGGCGTTCGAGAGCAGCAGGTAATCGATCGTGCGCTTCTCGTGCCGGTAGGCGCCGATCGCGTCGGTGAGAACCTTCGGAGCGACATAGCCATCAGACAGCGCGTCGACGATCTGCGAGCGGATCGCCGTCTGGCTCTGGCTGTTGATGTAATCCTGTTCGCGCAGGCCCGCATTGCGCAGCACGCTCGAGAACGTCAGTCGGTCGAACTGGCCGTTGACGCTGTGGAATGCCGGATCGTCGGCGATCAGTTTTGCGAGCCGATCCTGCGACAGGCCGAGATTCATGTCGTTGGCGAGCTGGTCGAGAGCCGCGCCGGCGACGATCTGCGAGTAGACCCGCTGCTCGATGCCGAAGGCGCGCGCCTGCTGCGGCGTCAGCCGCGTGCCGAGCTGGCGGGAAGCCTGTGCCAGCATCGTCTCGTAGGCGAGCCGGAATTCCGGTGGCTTGACCTTGACGTCACCGACGACCACCACCGCATCCGACTGGTTCGTCATCGTCAACGATGAGCCGCCCCACACCATGAACGACAGAACGAGAACGATTAGCAGGCCTTTGACGACCCAGGTCTGGGCGGCGCTTCTCAGAAATTCGAGCATGGGGGCAGAAACCTCGTTGCAATGCGGTGGCCATCGGCCAAACGAATTCGTTCCTTAAAACAAACGAAACAGGAAATGAAGGGTTGTTTGCCGCAAATTGCGCCCATGCAACGGGATCGACCGCCCGGAGCAACCGTCTGGTTTTCAATGGCTGCCGCGACAGCTGCGCGAGCTGCCTGGATGAGGCGGGCGGCGTCCGTCGATCGGACCGGCGCGGGTGATCAACTCGATGTCGGATTCGTTAGCCGGCAACCGAAAATTATCTGTCACATTGGCTCGAACATGCCGCGGTTCTGTGGTTCTGTTGCAGGGGCGGAGCGATTCTTTGGAGCTTCCGCGGGAAAGATTCCATGCAGTCGACAATCGTGATGGTAAACCTGTTTGGAGCAGTGGCACTGCTTCTCTTCGGCCTGTCCCTCGTCAAGGACGGGGTGACCCGTGCCTTCGGGGCTCGGCTGCGCGCCGGCCTTGCCCAGGGAACCGACGGCTCTCTCCGCTCCTTCGTGACCGGACTTGTCGCGACGCTTGCGCTGCAAAGTTCCACGGCCACCGCATTGATGACCGCATCCTTCGTGGAAAAGGGGCTCATCCGCTCGCGCATGGCGCAGATCGTGCTGCTTGGCGCCAATCTCGGCACGGCGATGACGGCCTGGATCGTGGCGACCGGAATAGAATGGCTGTCGCCGCTCGTCATTCTCATCGGCGTGGTCTTGCACCGCGCAAGCCGGTCGAACGCGCGCCAGGGTCTGGGTGCTGCTTTCGTTGGCATCGGCCTCATGCTCCTGTCGTTACATCTTTTGGGCGCGGCGACGGAGCCGATGCGTGACAGTCCGGCCCTTGGGGCCTTCCTCTCGATGCTCGACAGCGCCTGGCCCGTAGCGCTTCTCATTGCCGCGGGACTTGCCTTTGCGTCGTCGTCCAGTCTGGCTGTGGTGATGCTGGTGCTGTCACTCTCGACGACGGGCATCCTCAGCGTCGGGTTGACGGTGGCACTCGTGCTTGGCGCCAATCTCGGTGGCGCCGTTCCGCCTGTCATGGCAACGCTCGGTTCCGCCCCGTCGGCGCGCCGCGTCACCATAGGCAACCTTGTCGTTCGCGCCATTGGCTGCCTGATCGCGCTTCCGCTGACAGGCATGAGCGTGGAGTTTCTGCAGAGCCTGCCGCTGCCGCGCCAGAACCTGCCGGTCGACATTCATCTGGCCTTCAACCTCGCGGTCGCCATTCTTGCCTGGCCCTTTGCCGGTTTGCTGTCGCAGCTGATGGCCCGGTTCATTCCGGATGGAGAGGCCGAGGAGACCGGCCCGCGTTATCTCGATGAGACGACGCTGAATACGCCGGTCATGGCGCTTTCGGGAGCCACCCGCGAGGTCTTGCGCGTCGGCGATCTGGTCGAGGCGATGCTGATGCGTGCCGCGAACGCCTTCAACAACAATGACCTCTCGGATATTCGCGATATCGGCAAGTTCGAAAAACAGGTCGATCAGCTGCAGCAGGAGGTCAAGATCTTCCTGTCGCGCTTGGGCCGCGATGGCCTGAGCGCCGAAGACGGCCGCCGCTCGATCGTCATCATCGACTACGCCATCAATCTCGAGCATATGGGCGACATCATCGAGAAGGGGCTGTGCGAGCAGATCACCAAGAAGGTCAGTA
Source organism: Ensifer sp. Root558 (assembly GCF_001427045.1). Classification (NCBI taxonomy): domain Bacteria; kingdom Pseudomonadati; phylum Pseudomonadota; class Alphaproteobacteria; order Hyphomicrobiales; family Rhizobiaceae; genus Ensifer; species Ensifer sp. Root558. The sequence goes on from NZ_LMGC01000035.1 coordinate 260,360, forward strand.
ACGGCCTGAAGTTCTCGGAGGAGGGCTATCAGGAGCTCAAGAGCCTCTTCAACCTGACGATCGACAATCTGCGAGTCGCCCAGACCATCTTCGTCACCCGCAATGCCGATCTCGCCAAGCAGCTCATCGAGGTGAAGGTCAACGTGCGTCACATGGAGAAACGCTCGGCGGAGCGCCATATCGAGCGGCTGCGCGACGGGCTGGTCCAGAGCCTGCAGACGAGCTCCCTGCATCTCGACATGCTCCGGGATCTGAAGCGCGTCAACGCGCATATCGCTTCCGTCGCCTATCCCATCCTTGAGGAAAATGGGCTGTTGAGCGAGAGCCGCTTGCGGCCGGGCGCCTAGCGTCGCGTCGATCAGCCGCCGGTGTTGGCAGCGGGCTTCAGGCTGTTTCGGACAAAGGCGTCGTAGCAGCTTGTCAGCGTGATCCGGCTGTGAGCCGTTTCAAGGCTCGGCAGATAAAGCGACAGCAGCGTCTGGTTGACATTGGTCACCGGGCAGGTCGGCACCAGCGCGACGTCGACCGCATCGAGGGCGGCGCGAACATTTTCATCCGGCGGCGGAATGGCGCGGAAGGGATCTGCGCCGATCGCGACATGCAGCGGGGCGCTGCGGTCCATCAGCCACGGAAAGGGATTGGTGAAGTCGACGTTGAAGATCGTCCGGAAGCGTACGCCGCTCGAAGCCTCGTAGGCCGTCAACGCGTCGATCGCTTCGTCGACATTCATCAGCCATCCCGTCTGAAAATCGAAGTCGCTGTAGAGCAGGAACGACGGCAACTCGCCAGTTTTGGCGAAGGCGTCGAATGCGGGACGCTCGGTCGCGTAGAGGATGCGCAGACGCTCGGCGCGCAGTGCCAGGATGGGCCGTACATTGACGGCGCCCATGGTTTTGAGGTTGCGGCTTTCCAACGGCACGTTGTTGACAGCCCCGATCCATGCGCGGGTGCTTTTTTGCACGACGGCTGTGGCCGGCGGCAGGGCTGCCGCGAGGGCGAGAACAGCGACGGCAACTGCGACAGGCCGTGTTTTGGCGGCTGCGACCTCATCGATCGCGAGCTTGAAGAGCAGCGGCAGCAGGAAGATGAACGCCTGACTGCCGGTGTTCTGGCTCTCAAAGACGATACCGGCAAGAACGAAGGCTGCAAGCCAGAAAAACGGCTGGTCGAAACTTCGGCAGAGAGCCGCCATTGACGGGCCTTTTCCAAGCTGGCGCAGCGACTGGGCGAAGGGCGCAAGCTGCGTGCCGAGGAGCACCAGGCACAGCAATCCCGCCGGGATCAGCAGACCGGCATTGAGGGAGGCGGCCTGCAGCAGCCGCGGCAGCAAGCTGCCGTCATTGACGGAAAGCAGCGCCAGGATATCGGCAAGATAGGCAGAGACGCCGCCGCGGGCGAGTTCGACGCTCGCAAGGATGGCGATGACCACGAGCCCCGCCATGATAGCCGACCGGAACGGCAGGCGCCCCGCAGCAAAGGCCATGAGGCACATGAGCGTGCCGGCAACCGCGCCGGTGATCTTGACGAAGAACAGTGCCGCCATGGCGCCGGCGACCGTCGCGACGAGCAGCCGACGATCGCGTACGTGGACAAGTGCGGCTGCGAGTACATAGAGAAGCTGGCAGACCTGGCGGTTGTAGATGCCGAAACCGTCGGACCCGGGATAGGGGTAGAAGTCGCCGGTGTTGAACGGCAGCACCGAAAACACCAGGAACGGCAGCAGGATCGCATAGGCGACTGCCGTCGAACGCTTCTGGACATCGGTGACCACCAGCGCGATCAGCGGCCCACTGACGAGAAGCAGGCACCAGCTCGCCAGGAGCAGCGGCTGGCCGTTCGGAAAGATGCCCTGCAGGGCGGCGAAGAGATAGTAGCCGAGGGCGCCGACGGGGGTGAAGAAATCGACCGACGGGATCTGGCCGTCGCGGATACGATTGGCGGCATCGAGATAGAGATAGTGGTCCCAGAACATCGGACCGATCGGCTGCGGGATCGTGAAGCTGAGCAGAACCGCGAGCACACCGAGCACAAGGGCAAGCAACAGAAGCGGAGATCGCGCGAGAGGAATGACCGCGCCGGTAGACTTTGCCGGTGTGTCGATGTCAGTGCGGCTGTGCATTGCGGCTTGATCCCCCGAAGGAGCGATGCACCCGCACGGTTTTGCTGACACAGGCTCCGCGCCTTCTTATGCCATCATCCGGTTTTAAGCCGGTTAATGCGACGTGATTGTGAGAATTATGCTTCTCGCAATATGTTGCTGCTAGCACCGCGCCGAATCGAAAGGCGATTTTGTACTTGAGCCGATTCCGATCTAAGGAATTGTGCAGTGGGCGTGAGCCTGGAAGAGACCAAGGAGAGATATATGGAACGGACGTGCCTGGCCATCGTTTTGGCTGCGGGTGAAAGCACGCGGATGAAATCGTCCATGTCGAAGGTGCTGCATCCGGTGGCGGGCCGGCCGATGATCGCCCACGTCGTCGAGGCGCTCTCAAACGCTTCCATCTCGGATATCGCTCTCGTCGTCGGCCGCGACGCCGACGCGGTCTCGGCTGCCGCCGACATCGGCGGCGTGTCGGTTTCGTCCTATCTGCAGAAGGAACGGCTCGGCACCGGCCATGCGGTGCTTGCTGCCCGCGACGCCATCGCAAAGGGGTTCGACGACATTCTCGTCGTTTTCGGCGACACGCCGCTGATCCAGCCTGAACCACTTCGGGCCGCTCGCGAGGGACTTGCGGCCGGCAACGATGTGGTGGTGATCGGCTTCGAGGCGGCAGACCCGTCGGGCTACGGCCGCCTGATCGTAAAGGACGGCGCGCTGCTCGCCATTCGCGAGCACAAGGACGCAACGGAAGAAGAGCGCCGCATCACCTATTGCAACGGCGGCCTGATGGCGATCGACGGTCGCAAGGCACTCGATCTTCTCGGCCGCATCGGTAACGCCAACGTCAAGGGCGAGTATTACCTGACCGACCTCGTGGAGATCGTCCGCGAGATCGGTGGGCAGGCGATTGCCGTCGAGGCCCCCGAAGAAGAACTGACTGGCTGCAACACGCGCGCCGAGCTCGCCTTCATCGAGCGGCTTTGGCAGCAGCGCCGCCGCCACGAGCTGATGCTGTCGGGCGTATCGATGATCGCGCCGGAAACCGTGTTTCTCGCCTGGGATACCGCGCTGGAGCAGGATGTCCTGGTCGAGCCGAATGTCGTCTTCGGCCCGGGCGTGCGCGTCGAGAGCGGCGCGATCATTCATGCCTTCTCGCATGTCGAGGGTGCGACGGTGCGCGCCGGCGCGACGGTCGGTCCGTACGCACGCCTGCGCCCGGGTGCCGATCTCGGCGAAAACTCCAAGGTCGGCAATTTCTGCGAGGTCAAGAAGGCTGAGATCGGCGCCGGCGCCAAGGTCAATCACCTGACGTATATCGGCGATGCGTTCGTCGGCGCAGGCACCAACATCGGCGCCGGCACGATCACCTGCAATTACGATGGTGTGAACAAGCACGAGACGCGGATCGGCGAAAATGCCTTTATCGGCTCGAACTCGTCTCTGGTTGCGCCGGTGACGATCGGCAACGGCGCCCTGGTCGCCTCCGGCAGCGTCATCACCGAGGATGTGCCGGCCGACGCCGTCGCCTTTGGCCGCGCACGCCAGGAGATCAAGCCTGGCCGGGCACGGCTGCTGCGCGAGCGGTACGAGGCGGTGAAGGCAGCCAAGAAGGCGGCGAAGGCTGCCGGTTAGGCCCGTGGTGCCCGCGTGTCCGCGGGTTCGCCTCGGATTTGCTGCATGTCGCTTGATTCCGCTAGGATTCGCGGGAACATGCGGCGGCGTTAAACATTGAAATCGAAAGTGAAATCGGGGCGGATTGCCTCGACCTGCAAATGCTTTACCAAGACAGCGCGCCGGGCGGCATTTCCGCCCTCGTTGAACAGGGGCGCCGATCGCGGCGCGGGGACGAATTCGGAGACGACTATGTGCGGTATTGTAGGCATCGTTGGCAACCAGCCGGTATCGGAACGACTGGTCGATGCGCTGAAGCGCTTGGAATACCGCGGTTATGATTCCGCCGGTGTCGCCACCGTCATTGGCGGCAAGCTGGAGCGGCGGCGCGCCGAGGGCAAGCTCGTCAATCTGGAGATCAGGCTGCGCGAAGAGCCGCTCGCCGGCACGATCGGCATTGCCCACACGCGCTGGGCAACCCATGGCGCGCCGACCGAACGCAACGCCCACCCGCATTTCACCGACGGGGTCGCCGTCGTCCACAACGGCATCATTGAGAACTTCGCCGAGCTGAAGGACGAACTGATCGCCAGTGGCGCAAAGTTCGAGACCGACACCGACACCGAGGTTGTGGCCCATCTGCTCTCCAAGTTCCGTCGCGAAGGCCTCGGCCGGCGCGAAGCCATGCACGCGATGCTGAAGCGCGTCACCGGTGCCTATGCGCTGGCGGTGCTCTTCCAGGACGATCCTTCGACGATCATGGCGGCGCGTAACGGCCCGCCGCTTGCGATCGGTCACGGCCGCGGCGAAATGTTCCTCGGCTCCGACGCGATCGCGCTTGCGCCCTTCACCAACGAGATCACCTATCTGATCGATGGCGACTGGGCGGTGATCGGGGCGAACGGCGTGCATATCTTCGACCTCGACGGTAACGTCGTCGACCGGCCGAAGCAGCTGTCTACGGCCGCCGCCTACATGATCGACAAGGGCAACCACCGGCACTTCATGGAGAAGGAGATCTATGAGCAGCCGGAGGTGATCGCGCACGCGCTCAGCCACTACATCGATTTTGCCGGCAACCGCATCAAGGCGCTCTCAGGCACGATCGATTTCGCCAAGATTCCGAGCCTTGCGATTTCCGCCTGCGGCACCGCCTATCTCGCAGGCCTCGTCGGCAAGTACTGGTTTGAGCGTTACGCGCGCCTGCCGGTGGAAATCGACGTCGCGTCCGAGTTCCGCTACCGCGAGATCCCGCTGCCTTCCGAGGCGGCCGCGTTGTTCATCTCTCAATCCGGCGAAACCGCTGATACGCTGGCGTCGCTGCGCTATTGCAAGGAACTTGGCCTGAAGATCGGTGCCGTGGTCAACACGCGTGAATCGACCATCGCGCGTGAATCCGATGCGGTCTTTCCGATCCTTGCCGGCCCGGAAATCGGTGTCGCCTCGACCAAGGCCTTCACCTGCCAGCTCGCAGTGCTGGCGTCGCTCGCGATCGGTGCCGGTCGCGCCCGCGGCACGGTGAGTGCTGAGGAAGAGCAGGTCTTGGTTCGCTATCTCGCGGAAATGCCGCGCATCATGGGGCAGGTGCTGAACGCCGTTCAGCCGAAGATCGAGCTTCTTTCGCGCGAGCTGTCGAAGTGCCGCGACGTTCTCTACCTCGGCCGCGGCACCAGCTTCCCGCTGGCGATGGAGGGGGCGCTCAAGCTCAAGGAGATCTCCTATATCCATGCGGAAGGTTATGCCGCCGGCGAACTGAAGCATGGACCGATCGCGCTGATTGACGAGAACATGCCGGTTATCGTCATCGCGCCGCACGACCGCTTCTACGAGAAGACCGTTTCCAACATGCAGGAAGTCGCGGCCCGCGGCGGCCGGATCATTCTCATCACCGACGAGAAGGGCGCCGCCGCCTCGAAGCTCGAGACCATGGCGACGATCGTGTTGCCTGATGTCGATGAGGTCATCGCGCCGATGATCTTCTCGCTGCCGATCCAGCTCCTTGCCTATCACACGGCGGTGTTCATGGGCACCGACGTCGACCAGCCCCGCAACCTCGCCAAATCGGTGACCGTCGAATGATCTATGTCCGGCACGAGCGCCCCGGCGACGAAGCGGTGATACATGCCGTGACCGCGGCCGCCTTCGAAGGGCATCCGCACAGCGACCAGAGCGAACCCTTCATCATCGAGCGACTGCGTGAGTCCGGTGCGCTGAGTGTGTCGCTGGTCGCCGAGATGAACGAGGAAGTCGTCGGGCACATCGCCTTTTCGCCCGTCACTCTGACGCCGGAAGAGCCCGGCTGGTTCGGGCTTGGGCCGGTCTCGGTCAAGCCGGACGTTCAGGCCCAGGGCATCGGCCGGCAGCTGATCCTCGAGGGGCTCGAATGGCTGCGGGCGGAAGGGGCCGCCGGCTGCGTTGTCGTCGGTGATCCGGCCTTGTATCAAAAGTTCGGTTTCCGTAACGAATCGGCTCTTGTATTCCCCGGTTGTGCGCCGCAATATTTCATGGCGCTGGCTCTCTCCGGCGCGATGGCGGCCGGTACGGTCGCCTATCATCCGGCCTTCGGCGTCGAGTGAGGTTGAGACGGAAGAAGCATGACGGAACATTCGAAACGCGGCTATATCGGCACCCGGCTGCGCAACTACTTCCTGACGGGTTTGATCATCTGCGCACCGGTCGCGATCACCGTCTGGCTCGTGCGCACCTTCATCGACTGGGCCGACGGTTGGGTGAAGCCCTACCTGCCGAACTTCTATAATCCGGACACCTATTCGCCCGTGGCCATTCCCGGCTTCGGTCTGCTCGTCGCCATTTTCGTGATCACCTTCGTCGGTTTCATGACCGCAAACCTCGTCGGTCGGTCGATCGTGAATTTCGCCGAGTCGCTCCTCAATCGGACGCCTCTCGTCCGCACGATCTACAAGTCCACCAAGCAGATATTCCAGACGGTGCTGCAGGAACAGTCCTCCTCCTTCAAGAAGGCCGGGCTGATCGAGTATCCGAGCCCGGGCATCTGGTCGCTGGTGTTCATCGCAACGGATGTGAAAGGCGAGATCGCCTCGAAATTCAAGGAACGCGGCATGGACATGGTCGCGGTCTTCCTGCCGCCGACCCCGATCCCGACGGCGGGGTTCCTGCTGTTCATCCCGCGCGACAAGATCATCCCGCTTGACATGAGCGCGGAGGACGCGGCGAAGCTCCTGATCTCGGGGGGCCTCGTGACGCCCGACCAGAAGCCGCTCGCCAATGCACCTTTGAAAATCGGTCAGCAGAAGACTGAGATTCCCGTATCTTGATGCCGGGCCGCCGTGATCGTCGGTTTGGCAGGGTGGTCGGTCAGCCGGCGCGCAGGAAGCGGATCGCCTCATCGCGGCGGTAGAGATAGAGCAGCGTACGGAGCGCTTCGCCGCGCTCCGAAGTGAGGTCCGGATCGCGCTCGATCACGTAGGCGGCGTCCTTCCGCGCGATTTCGAGCAGATCGCCGTGGGCCTCCAGGCTGGCGATGCGAAAACCGGGCGTGCCTGACTGGCGCGTGCCGAGCAACTCGCCTTCGCCGCGCAGCTTCAGGTCTTCCTCGGCGATCAGGAAGCCGTCCTCGCTGTCGCGCAGGATCGAGAGCCGCGCGCGGCCGGTTTCGCCGAGCGGTCCCTTGTAGAGCAGGATGCACGTCGATGCCTCGTCGCCACGGCCGACGCGGCCGCGCAACTGGTGAAGCTGGGCAAGGCCGAAGCGTTCCGCATGCTCGATCACCATGATTGTTGCGTCGGGCACGTCGACGCCGACTTCCACGACTGTTGTCGCAACCAGCAGGCGGACCTCGCCGTTCTTGAAGGCGAGCATGACGGCGTCCTTCTCCGCCCCGTTCATACGGCCGTGTACCAGGCCGACATTGTTGCCGAAGCGCTTGGCGAGGCCTTCGTATCGTTCTTCGGCCGACATGACGTCGACGGCTTCGGACTCTTCCACGAGCGGGCAGATCCAATAGGCCTTCTTGCCTTCGCGAAGGGCAGCGTCGAGCCGATCGACGATGTCGCCAACGCGCTCCGTCGGGATCGTCACCGTCTGGATCGGCTTGCGTCCGGCGGGCTTTTCCGTGAGCTTCGAAACGTCCATGTCGCCGAAGGCGGCAAGCACCAGCGTGCGCGGGATCGGCGTTGCCGTCATGACCAGCATATGCGGCGAGATGCCCTTGGCGGTCAGGCGCAGGCGCTGGTGAACGCCGAAGCGATGCTGTTCGTCCACCACCGCCAGTGTCAGCTCCTTGTAGCTCACCGTGTCCTGGAAAAGCGCATGCGTGCCGATCACCATGCGCGTTTCTCCGGACGCGATGCGCTCGAGAATGGCGTCGCGCTCCTTGCCCTTGGTGCGGCCGGTCAAAACGTCGATGGCGATGCCCGCGGATGCGGCCATCCTTGCAAGCGTCGCATGGTGCTGGCGGGCGAGAATTTCGGTCGGCGCCATCAGCACCGCCTGACCGCCGGATTCGACGGCGGCGAGCATCGCCATCAGCGCCACCATCGTCTTGCCGGAGCCGACATCGCCTTGCAGCAGCCGGAGCATACGCTCGGTGCCGGCCATGTCCTTCAGGATGTCGGCGATCGCCGTCGACTGACTGGCTGTCAAGGAAAAGGGAAGGGCGTCGATGACCGGACGGGAAAGCACACCGGTCGCGTGAACCGGTACTCCCGCGACCTTGCGCAGGCGCTGGCGAACGAGAGCCAGGGACAATTGCCCGGCGAGAAACTCGTCATAGGCGAGGCGGCGGCGGGCAGGTGCCTGCGGATCAAGGTCGGTCGCGTCGCGGGGATCATGCAGCGCGCGGAAACTTTCGGCTGCGGTGCTGAAACCTTGTCGCGTCAGCAGCGCGTCGTCCATCCATTCGGGCATGTCCGGAACGCGGGCGACGGCGGCCTCGATCGACTTGCGCAATATCCTTGGTGAAAGTCCCGCTGTCAGCCCGTAGACCGGCTCGACCAGCGGCAGGTTTTCCGCCTCGCTTGCCCGGACCGCATAGTCAGGGTGAACCATGGAGGGGCGGCCGTTGAACCAGTCGACCTTGCCGCTGACGATGACTGTCTCATCGACCGGCAGCGATTTTTCCAACCAGTTGCCCTTGACGCGGAAGTAGGTGAGCGCCAGCTCCCCGGTCTCGTCATGCAGGAAGACGCGATAGGGCAGGTTGGGCTTTCCGCGCGGGGGCGGCTGGTGGCGATCGACCCGACCGGTGATGGTGACGATAACCCCTTGAGGCGCGTGGGCGATGCCAGGCTGTTGGCGCCGGTCGATCAACGAATGCGGCGCGTGAAAAACGAGATCGACCACGCGGCAGTCTTCGATCGTCTCGCGACCGAGCAAACGGGCATAGAGTTCGCCGATCTTCGGGCCGATGCCTGGAAGCGTGTCGAGCGGGGAGAAGAGCGGATCTAGCAGGGCGGGGCGCATGGCGATGAAATTGCGATGATAATTCGGGCTTTGGCAAGGCTGACAATCGGCTATTCAGAGTTTATAGAGCCGTTGACGACAAACCGTACCCCAAAGGCCTCGCGCGTTCGTCCGAGCGTGCAGGCGTCATCGCGGGCGGCAGGAAGGAATTTCCCATGACCGGCATCTCTCGCACCAGCGCCGATCTCGATCCGCGTCGACGGCGGATCCTGTTTCGCGCCTGGCATCGCGGCATTCGCGAGATGGATTTGATCCTCGGGCAATTTGCAGAGGCTGAGCTCTCGACGCTTTCTGAAGCACAACTCGATGAACTCGAGACGATCATGGGCGAGGAAGACAACGATCTCGTCAAGTGGATCATCGGCGAACAGCCGGTGCCGGCTTGCTATCAGACGCAGATGTTTCAGCGCATCGCTGCCTATCGTCCGGATTTCGACAAGCTTCCCGAAGGGATGAAATAGACCGATGATGCTGGCTGGCCTTGATCCGAAGAAGATTGTCGAAGCACAGCGAGAGATCACGATCGGGCCGGTGCCCTCCGGGGCCGAGGCGCTGATCCTTGCTGAGCTCGCCCGCGCCGGCCAGCCGGTCGCCTACATTCTATCGGACGGCCAGCGGATCGCCGATCTTGAGCAGGTCCTCTCATTCGTCGCGCCCGACATTCCGGTGCTGACGCTTCCCGGCTGGGACTGCCTTCCCTATGACCGCGTCTCGCCGAGCGCCGACACGTCGGCACGGCGGCTGGCGGCGCTGAGCGCCTTGATTGCGCACAAGAAGAAGCCGCATGCGGCGATCGTGCTGGTGACGGTCAACGCCGCCCTCCAGAAGATCTCGCCGCAGGACGTGATCCAGAGCCTGGCGTTTTCGGCCCGTCCGGGCAATCAGGTGCGTATGGACGACATCGCGATGCGGCTGGAGCGCAACGGCTTCGAGCGTGTCGCGACCGTGCGTGAGGTTGGCGAATACGCAGTGCGCGGCGGCATCCTCGATGTCTTCGTGCCGGGGAGCGGCGAGCCGCTGCGCCTTGATTTCTTCGGCGATACGCTCGAAACAATCCGCTCGTTCGATCCTGCAAGTCAGCGCACGACCGGTCAGGTCCGCTCCCTCGATCTCAATCCGATGAGCGAGGTGTCGCTGACGCCCGAAACGATTAGCCACTTCCGCAAGCACTACCTGTCGCTGTTCGGCGCGACGACCCGCGACGACGCGCTTTACCAGGCTGTCTCCGAAGGCCGGCGCTATGCCGGCATGGAGCATTGGCTGCCGCTGTTCTATGACGGGCTGGAGACAGTCTTCGACTATCTCGACGGCTTCCGTATCGTCACCGATCATCTGGCGCGCGAAGCTGCGGCTGAGCGCTCGAAGCTCATTCTCGACTATTACGACGCCCGTTTGGCCTCGGCGTCTCCGGGCAAGGCGCAGGCCACCCAGGGTACGCCCTACAAGCCGGTTCCGCCGGAGCTGCTCTATCTGAGCTCGCAGGGCTTCAACGCCGGCCTGAGTTCACGCGACGCCATTCGCCTGTCGCCCTTCAACGAGCACGAGGGCGAGGCCCGCCAGGTCATCTCGGTCGATGCGCGCCAGGGCATGCGTTGGGCGAAGTCGGCGGGTGAGGGCGAAGCCCAAGACGAACGCGTCAACGTCTTCGATCAGGCGGTCAAGTACATCGCCGAGCGGCGCTCGAAGGGCGCCAAGGTGGTGATTTCAGGCTGGAGCGAAGGATCGCTCGATCGCCTGCTCCAGGTTCTCGCCGAACACGGTCTCGGCAACGTCAAGCCCATCAAGGCACTCGCCGAGATCAAGTCGCTGAAGCCGGGCGAGGCGGCCTCGGCCGTGCTCAGCATCGAAGCCGGTTTCGAGACGGGCGATCTCGTCATCATCGGCGAACAGGATATTCTGGGCGACCGCATGGTCCGCCGCTCGAAGCGGCGCAAGCGCGGTGCCGACTTCATCGCCGAGGTGGCTGGTCTCGACGAGGGCAGCTATGTCGTGCACGCCGAACACGGCATCGGCCGTTTCGTCGGCCTGCGCACCATCGAGGCGGTCGGCGCCCCGCATGATTGCCTCGAGCTCGTCTATGCCGACGATGCCAAGCTTTTCCTGCCGGTCGAAAACATCGAGCTTCTGTCGCGCTACGGTTCAGAAGGCACCGATGCGATCCTCGACAAGCTCGGCGGCGTCGCCTGGCAGGCGCGCAAGGCCAAGCTCAAGAAGCGGCTGCTCGATATGGCGGGCGGCCTCATTCGCATCGCCGCCGAACGCCATACGCGCCGGGCGCCGGTGCTCGCCGCACAGGACGGCGTCTATGATGAGTTTGCCGCCCGCTTCCCCTATGACGAGACCGAAGACCAGCTGAACTCGATCGAGGCGGTGCGGGAAGATCTCGGCAGCGGCCGTCCGATGGACCGCCTCGTCTGCGGCGACGTCGGCTTCGGCAAGACGGAAGTGGCGCTTCGTGCCGCCTTCATCGCTGCCATGAACGGCGTACAGGTCGCGGTCGTCGTGCCGACGACGCTGCTTGCCCGCCAGCACTTCAAGACCTTTTCCGAACGGTTCCGTGGGCTGCCGATCCGCATCCAGCAGGCGTCGCGCCTCGTCGGTTCCAAGGAACTGGCGCTGACGAAGAAGGAAGTGGCCGATGGCAAGACCGATGTCGTCGTCGGTACGCATGCGCTGCTCGGCACGTCGGTCAACTTTGCCAATCTCGGCCTCTTGATCATCGACGAAGAGCAGCACTTCGGCGTCAAGCACAAGGAGCGGCTGAAGGAGCTGAAGTCCGACGTGCACGTGTTGACGCTTTCGGCGACGCCGATCCCGCGCACGCTGCAGCTTGCCCTGACCGGGGTGCGTGAACTGTCGCTGATCACGACGCCGCCGGTCGACCGCATGGCGGTGCGCACCTTCATCTCGCCCTTCGATGCGCTGGTGATCCGGGAAACGCTGATGCGCGAGCACTACCGCGGCGGCCAGAGCTTCTATGTCTGCCCGCGTCTGAGCGACTTGTCGGAGATCCATGATTTCCTGAAATCGGACGTTCCGGAGCTGAAGGTAGCCGTCGCCCACGGCCAGATGCCGGCAACCGAGCTCGAAGACATCATGAACGCCTTCTATGACGGCCGTTACGATGTACTGCTGTCGACGACGATCGTCGAATCCGGTCTCGACGTACCGACGGCCAACACGCTGATCGTGCACCGCGCCGACATGTTCGGTCTCGCCCAGCTCTACCAGCTTCGCGGCCGCGTCGGCCGCTCGAAGGTGCGCGCCTTTGCGCTGTTCACGCTGCCGGTCAACAAGACGCTGACGGGCATGGCCGAACGCCGGCTGAAGGTGCTGCAGTCGCTCGACACGCTCGGCGCCGGTTTCCAGCTCGCAAGTCACGACCTCGATATCCGCGGCGCTGGCAACCTGCTCGGCGAAGAGCAGTCGGGCCATATCAAGGAGGTTGGCTTCGAGCTTTACCAGCAGATGCTCGAGGAAGCGGTCGCCGAACTCAAGGGTGAGGAAGAAATCCACGACACCGGCTGGTCGCCGCAGATTTCGGTCGGAACGCCCGTCATGATCCCGGAACACTACGTTCCGGATCTGCATCTGAGGCTCGGCCTTTATCGTCGTCTCGGCGAACTGACGGACTTGAAGGAGATCGACGGCTTCGGCGCCGAGATGATCGACCGCTTCGGTCCGCTGCCGATCGAGGTCCAGCATCTCTTGAAGATCGTCTACATCAAGTCGCTCTGCCGCACGGCGAATGTCGAGAAGCTCGATGCCGGGCCGAAGGGCGTCGTCGTGCAGTTCCGCAACAAGGAATTCCCGAACCCTGCGGCACTGGTGGGTTACATCGCCAAGCAAGGCACGCTTTCGAAGATCCGGCCCGACCAGAGCATCTTCTTCCAGCGCGAACTGGCGACGCCGGAAAAGCGCCTGTCCGGTGCAGCAATGGTGATGACGCAGCTCGCCGGCCTGGCGAAGTAAGAAAAAACCGTACTGCCGCGTGGTGCGGCAGTACGGTCAAGGTCTGTCGAGCAAGTCTGTTTCAGGTCGTGCCGAGATCAGTTCGGCTTGCCGCTCGCCTTCATCTCGGCGATTTCGCGCAGCGCATTCGTCAATACATCGACCGATTGCGCGCCCATCACGGCATATTGTCCTTCGAGGATGAAGCAGGGAACGCCGGTTACGCCCATCTCGCGGGCCATGCCAACCTCTTCCTTGACCGCATCCTTGTCGGCATCGGAGCCAAGCAGAGCCGCAACGACGGGGCGATCGAGGCCTGCTTGCTCGGCGATATCGAGCAGGACCGCGTGATCACCGACATTGCGGCCTTCTTCGAAATTGGCCTTGAACAGCAAGCCGACGACGGCGGACTGCGCCTGCTCGCCGTTGGTCGCGGCCCAGCGGACAAGCCGATGAGCGTCAAGCGTGTTCGGGCTGATCTTCACCGCTTCGAAGTCGAAGGCGATGCCGTCGGCATTGCCGAGTTCGCGCAGCGTGTCGTGGGCGCGATCGACGGCCGCCTGGCCGCCGAGCTTCTCGGCAAGATGCCGCTTGTGATCGATCCCCTCGGGCGGCAGGTCGGGATTGAGCTGGTAGGGGCGCCAGTTGACCGTGACCAGCACGTCCGGAAGATTGGCAATCGCCTGGTCGAGCCGCGCCTTGCCGAGATAACACCAGGGACAAACAACGTCCGAGACAATATCGATGCTGACGGTTTGCATGGTGTGGGCGCCTTTCCTTGTTCGGTTGAAGGCGAGATAAGCCGGTTTCATCCGGCTTTCAATGCGTTACCAAAAGGGAACCAACCCTCTATTGTGCGTTTTGATCCCACCAGGTCGGAAGCTGGTAGCCGTAAAGCGGCATGGTATCGGGCCGGCCGATATGCTTGCGTCGCGCCACCCACTGTGCGTCGAGGTGATAGAGCGGCACCAGATAGGAATTGTTGACGAGCAACCGGTCATGCGCACGCACCGCCGCCGTGAAGTCTTCGCTCGTGCGGGCCTGCAGGATGTTATTGACCATCCGGTCGACGTCCTTGTCGGCGACGCCGGCGAAGTTGTCGCTACCCTGCCGGTCGCGCGCCTGTGAGGTCCAGCGCCCGGCCTGCTCAATGCCGGGTGACAGCGTCGAGGGGAAGGATTTGATGATCACGTCGTAGTCGAAAGACTGGCTGCGCTGCTGGTACTGCGAATCGTCGACGGTGCGCACGGACGCCTGGATGCCGAGAGGTGCGAGAAATCGCTGGTAGGCGAGGGCGATTTTTTCCTGGCCGGCATTCTGGCTCATGATCTCGAACGCGAGCGGTTTGCCCTGCGGGTCGACCATCTTGCCGTCCTTGATCTGATAGCCGGCCTCGCGCATCAGCGAGACAGCAACACGCAGCACGTTGCGATCGCGCCCGGACGCGTCGGTCACCGGCAGGCGATAGGTGCCGTCGAGGATCGCCGGGTTGATTCGATCGCGGGCGTCGCCGATCAGGCCGAGTTCGCGGTCGTCGGCCGGTGCGCCGAGAAAACTCAGCGCCGAGTTCTGCCAGTAGCTCTGCGTGCGCGTATAGGCGCTGTCGAAGAGGTTCTTGTTGACCCACTCGAAGTCGAAGACCAGCGCCAGGCCCTGGCGGAGCTTCAAGTTGTCGAACATTGGCCTGCGGGTATTGAAGACGATGCCGAGCATGCCGGACGGCGTCTTCGGCGTGAAGGTTTCCTTGACGACCTCGCCGGAACGAACCGCCGGGAAATCGTAGCCGCGCGCCCACTTGGTGGCGCTGCCTTCCGGATAGATGTCGATCTCGCCCTTCTTGAAGGCTTCGAACAGCGAGTTCTCCTGGAGGAAATACTCCACGGAGATCTCGTCGTAATTGTCCTGGCCGACCTTCGAGGGCAGGTCCTTGGCCCAATAGTCCGGGTTTCGCTTGTAGACGATGCGCTCGCCCGGTTTCACCTCTGCGACGCGGTAGGGGCCGGAGCCGAGCGGCGGCTTCAGCGTGGTCTGGTCGAAGGTCGCAAGGTCGATGGCATGTTTCGGCAGCACCGGCGACAGGCCGAGCAGGAGCGGCAGCTCGCGGTCGGCATCCTCGGTGAAGGTAAAGCGCACGCTGCGCTCCCCGACCTTTTCGAGCTTCGCCACCTTGGCCATGCGGTTGCTGAAGGGGACACGCCCCTTGTCACGCAGCAGCTCGAAGCTGAAGATCACGTCCTCGGCGGTAACAGGTTGCCCGTCGGCCCAGCGGGCCTTCGGGTTGAGATTGAACTGGATGAAGGTCCGGTCGTCATCCCACTCCACTGTTTCGGCGAGCAGGCCATACATGGTGAAGGCCTCGTCGCGCGAACGCTGCATCAGCGATTCGTAGACGAGGTTGCCGTATTCCGGATCCCACATGCCGCGCGCGGTGGTGCGCATGCTCTTCAGGATGAAGGGATTGAGGCTGTCGAAGCTGCCGACGACGCCATAGGAGATCTTTCCACCCTTTTTTACGTCCGGATTGACGTAGGGAAAGTTCTTGAAATCGGCAGGCAGCGCCGGCTCTCCGTGCATGGCAATCGCATGCACGGGAGCGGCTGCCGCAGCAGTGCCGAATGAAGTGGCGGTCAGGATCAGCGCCAGACCGGAAAGAATTGCACGCAAGGTCACCTCCCGTGAGGGGTATCAACAGGCCGATTCCCCGAACGTTACCAATGCCGACGGATGAATCCAACCGATCCGCGGTCCAAATTCCGCCTAGTATGAAGTCAAAAAATGACAGGAAACACTGGATAATCGAAGCGAGCCAATGTAACAGGTGTTTCCGGAAACGGGGTCATGCATTTGCCTTATTTGGCCAACAGGACAACGGCGGCTGACGATACTCACCTGCGGAACAACTGTTCCGTTACCGGATTTCAGGAGACGGAATCACAATGATCTTCAAGTCGAATATTGCAAAACGTTCGGGCATGGCAGCGCTGGCGCTCACTGTAGCTGCTGCGGGCGTTCCGAGCGTTGCGTCTGCACAGCAGGCTGGCGGCAAGCCGCCGCAGGGCTGGTTCAAGGTTTGCACCAAGCAGGAAGACAACGATGTCTGCATCGTTCAGAACCTGCTGACCGCCAACAACGGCCAGCTCGTGACCGCTGTCGGCCTCATCACCGTCTCCGGCAAGGTCAACCGCAAGATCATGCAGGTTTCCGTACCGTCCGCGCGCCTCATTCCGACCGGCGTTCAGATGCAGATCGACGGCGGCAAGCCGGTCAAGCTCGACTACGCCATCTGCATGCCCGACAAGTGCGTTGCAGAAGCGCCGCTTTCCGACCAGCTGATCGCCAGCCTGAAGAAGGGCAATGAGGTCGTCTTCACCTCGGTCAACTTCCAGCGCGCTCCGAACCCGATCAAGATGGCCCTGACGGGCTTCACCGGTGTGTTCGACGGCGAGCCGATCGAGCAGTCGCAGCTCGAAGAGCGTCAGCGCCTGCTGCAGGAAGAGATGCAGAAGAAGGCCGAGGACGCGCGCAAGAAGCTTGAAGAAGCCCAGAAGGCTGCCAAGCAGAACTAAGCGGTCCTCCGCAAACTCATAAAGAAACGCCCGGACCTCGCGGTCCGGGCGTTTTCATTTGTTCGAGAGCGCAGTTGCCTTAGTGCCGGAACGTCGCCTTGGGCCTGTAGTGGCCGACGCCATCCTTGTCGAACAGGGCATCGACTTGCGCGTGGCGCATCGGCCGGTCGCTGTCGTCGAATTCCAGGTTCTGCTCGGAGACGTAGGCGACATACTCGCTGTCGTCGTTCTCGGCGAACAGGTGATAGAAGGGCTGATCCTTGCTCGGGCGGATCTCCTGCGGAATGGCGTTCCACCACTCCTCGGTGTTGGCGTATTCCGGGTCGACGTCGAAAATGACGCCGCGGAACGGGAAAACCCGATGGCGAACCACCTGTCCGATCTCGAATTTGGCGTTTCTCTGTTTCATGACGCAACACATCCTTTCAGGAGATTATCTGGGTTGGCGAACCCAAAACATCAATAGGGAATTCCCTACACCCTCCATTGATCGATCTCGCCGCGCGTGTCCCGCGGACGCGCAAAAGTTGTTGGCAACATAATATCACACAATTCGACGGTTTCGTGCCGCTCCTTGTTCAGGGCGCTCGCAATCGTGCGCGCCAAAGAAAAGGCCGGCGGCTCCGTTTGAGGAGCCGCCGGCCCTTGAGCACGGCTTGAACCGGTTGCCGATGCCGCCGGTTCCAATGGTTTTAGACCGAGTAGTACATGTCGTACTCGACCGGATGCGGGGTCATTTCGAAGCGCATGACTTCCTGCATCTTAAGTTCGATGAAGGAATCGATCTGGTCGTCGTCGAAGACGCCGCCGGCCGTCAGGTACTTGCGGTCCTTGTCGAGGCTTTCCAGCGCTTCGCGCAGCGAGCCGCAAACGGTCGGGATCTTCTTCAGTTCCTTCGGCGGCAGGTCATAAAGGTCCTTGTCCATGGCCTTGCCGGGGTGCAGCTTGTTCTTGATGCCGTCGAGGCCGGCCATCAGCATGGCTGCGAAGGCGAGGTAGGGGTTGGCGGTCGGGTCCGGGAAGCGGACTTCGACGCGCTTGGCCTTCGGGTTGGTGCCGAACGGAATGCGGCACGAAGCCGAACGGTTGCGTGCCGAATAGGCGAGCAGAACCGGTGCTTCATAGCCCGGGACGAGACGCTTGTAGGAGTTCGTCGACGGGTTGGTGAAGGCGTTCAGCGACTTGGCATGCTTGATGATGCCGCCGATGAAGTAGAGGCAGGATTCCGACAGGCCGGCATATTCATCGCCGGCGAAGGTCGGCTTGCCGTCCTTCCAGATCGACAGGTGTACGTGCATGCCCGAGCCGTTGTCGCCGAAGATCGGCTTCGGCATGAAGGTTGCCGTCTTGCCATAGGCATTGGCGACCTGGTGCACGACGTACTTGTAGATCTGCATCTTGTCGGCGTTGCGCACCAGCGCGTCGAACTTGACGCCGAGCTCGTGCTGGGCGGCGGCCACTTCGTGGTGATGCTTTTCGACGGTGACGCCCATTTCGGACAGGACCGTCAGCATTTCAGAGCGCATGTCCTGGCAGCTGTCGATCGGCGGAACCGGGAAGTAGCCGCCCTTGACGCGCGGGCGGTGGCCGAGGTTGCCGGTCTCATAATCGGTGTCGTCGTTCGACGGCAGTTCCGAGGAGTCGAGCTTGAAGCCGGTGTTGTACGGGTCGGCCTTGTACTTGACGTCGTCGAAGACGAAGAATTCTGCTTCCGGGCCAACGAAGACGGTGTCGCCGATGCCGGATGCCTTGAGGTAGGCTTCAGCCTTCTTGGCCGTGCCGCGCGGGTCGCGGTTGTAGGATTCGCCCGAAACCGGATCGAGAATGTCGCAGATGATGACCATCGTCGACTGCGCGAAGAACGGGTCCATATGCGCTGTTTCCGGATCGGGCATCAGCACCATGTCGGACTCGTTGATGGCCTTCCAGCCGCCAATCGAGGAACCGTCGAACATGACGCCATCGGCGAACATGTCTTCGTCGACGCAGACCACATCCATCGTTACGTGCTGCAGCTTGCCCTTCGGATCGGTAAAGCGCAGGTCGACGAACTTGACGTCGTTGTCCTTGATTTGCTTCAGAATATCGCTTGCAGTCGTCATTTGCCGTTATTCCCTGTGTGAGATGACGAGGATTTGAAAAGAACCGGGCCGAACGGCCCGTGATGTCAGATGGCGTCGAGGCCGGTTTCGCCCGTGCGAATTCGGATGACTTCTTCCACATTGGAAACGAAAATCTTTCCGTCACCAATGCGGCCGGTTTGCGCGGCGTTGCGGATCGCCTCGATGACGGCCTCCGCGTTTTCATCCGCCAGCACGACTTCGACCTTTACCTTCGGCAGGAAGTCCACCACGTATTCGGCGCCGCGATACAGCTCCGTGTGACCCTTCTGCCGCCCGAAGCCCTTGGCTTCCGTGACGGTGATACCCTGCAGACCGACTTCCTGAAGGGCTTCCTTCACTTCGTCGAGCTTGAAGGGCTTAATGATCGCTTCGATCTTTTTCATGAGAAAATGTCTCTCCGCTTCTCCCTTGAAAGCAGGATCATGCCCGCTCGCCCTGAATATGCACGTTGCATGCCAGTTTTTCTGCGAAAATCTGTCAGAATGACAAAAAATCTGCTGTCGGCGCGCCGATTGCGGGATTTCCATACCTTCGGCGGGCGCGATCTGCCTATTTTTTATGATTTCCGATCGAAAGATGCCCGCTTCTTGCGGCGTCTCCGCGTCATTGCTGACGCAAAGCTTGTTATTTGAGCAACAATTATGTGCAAGTGCATGATTTTAAGGCAATCGTGGTGGCGGCGCTGAGGCCTTGCTTCACGCGCGTGGGCATGGATAAGTCTGGCGTATGCGCTCCGACCTTCAGCACCTGTTGATCACGCCCGCCGAAATGACGGCAATCGACCGGGCGGCAGCCCAATCCGGCATCGATAGTTTTACGCTGATGCGCAACGCCGGACTGGCGGTGACGGCGGCGGCCCTGCGACATTTTCCGGATGCCCGCCGCTTCGTCGTGCTCTGCGGTCCAGGCAACAATGGCGGTGACGGGTACATCGCAGCCCGCGGCCTTGCCGAAAGCGGGGCGGATGTCGCGGTGTTCGTCCTCGGCGATCCCGCCAGGCTTCAAGGAGATGCAGCGCGGGCCTGGTCCGACTGGAGTGGTCCTGCTGCGCCAATCTCTGCATTCGAACCACAGGCTGGCGATGTCGTCATCGATGCGCTCTTTGGGGCGGGCTTGTCACGCGACCTCCCTGACGACGTCGTTCACCTTATAGAACGGGTCAATGCCAGCGGCGTTCCGGTCGTTGCCATCGATCTGCCGAGCGGCATCGACGGCCGGACGGGCGAGATCCGGGGCGCCGCCTTTGCCACTCGCCACACTGTCACGTTCATGGCGCCCAAGCCCGGTCATTGGCTTCTGCCCGGGCGATCCCTCTGCGGCACACTCAAGGTGTTCGATATCGGCATTCCCGCGCGCATTGTGCGTGCCGGCGCAGGTTCGCTGCGCCTCAACGCGCCGTTCCTCTGGGCGGGCTGGGGAGGTGACCTGGCGGCCTCGACGCACAAGTTCAAGCGCGGGCATCTGGTCGTTTTCTCAGGCGACCGCCAGGCAACGGGCGCGGCGCGACTTTCGGCGGCAGCGGGCCTTGCGGCTGGCGCTGGCCTCGTTACCGTCGCCACCGGCAAGGCCGCGCTCGGCATCAATGCGTCTCATCTGACGGCGGTGATGGTGAAGGAGATCGACGGAAGCCGGGAGCTTACCAAATGGCTGCAGGACCAGCGCCTGGGCAGCTTCGTGCTTGGGCCGGGTTTTGGCATCGGCAAGAAGGCGAGGGACTTTGCGCTTGCGCTCTGCGATCGCTCTCTGGTGCTCGACGCCGATGGCATCACCTCGTTCCAGACGAACCCCGGCGAACTGTTCGCGGCGCTGGCGAAAGGTGGCGGGCAAATGGTGATGACGCCGCATGATGGCGAGTTCGCTCGCCTCTTTCCGGAGATCGCCGGTGACGACGGGCTTTCGAAGATCGAGAAGGCGCAGGCCGCGGCGCGGGCGAGCCATGCCGTGATCGTCTACAAGGGCGCCGACACCGTCGTTGCCGCGCCGGACGGGCGGGCCGTCGTCAACAACAATGCGCCGCCGTGGCTGGCAACCGCCGGATCGGGGGACGTACTTGCCGGCATCGTCGGCGCACATCTGGCGAAAGGAATGCCGGCCTTCGAAGCGGCGATCGCAGCGGTCTGGCGCCATGGCGCAGCCGGGGCCAAGGCAGGGCCAGGCTTGACCGCTGAAACGCTGATCGGCGCGATACCGCCGATCAGTTGATCGTGAGCGCACAGGCGACAAACCACCTCTTGAGAGGCGACGTTCGCGGTGTCCGCCCAGATGCGCTATCAGCCGCGCGTGCCCTTGGCGATCGGCTCCTGGTAGGTGAAGCCCAAGTCCCAGGGGAAATAGATCCAGGTGTCCTGGCTGACTTCGGTCACGAAGGTATCGACGAGCGGCCGGCCCTTCGGCTTGGCGTAGACGGCAGCGAAATGCGCCTTCGGCAGCATTGCCCGTACTTCGGCCGCGGTCTTGCCGGTGTCCGTCAGGTCGTCGACGATCAGCACGCCTTCACCGCCGTCCTTGGTGATTTCAGGCGTGATGCCCTTCAGCACTTTCATCTGCCCCTGCGTGTCGTAGTCATGGTAGGAGGCGACGCAGACGGTTTCGATCATCCGGATATTGAGTTCGCGCGAAATGATCGCAGCCGGAACCAGGCCGCCACGGGTGATGCAAACCATGGCACGCCATTCCTGGCCGTTGTCGGCCAGCCGCCAGGCAAGCGCCCGGGCATCGCGGTGGAACTGGTCCCAGGAAACGGGAAAGGCTTTATCGGGCAGCGACATGGGTGGGCTCCGGCTTGTCTGAACGAGGGTAAGGCGAAGCGTCCGGCAGATCGGGCAGGCGGGAACGCGTCATCCTGATTTGCCGACATGCAATAACGGCATTGAGGCCTTGAGTGCAAGGGCTTCGCGCTATCCCTTTGCCCGCGCGTCGGCGATTGCCTGGATCATCGCCTGGACATCAGCCTCCGCTGCAGCAAGCGCTTCCGGATCGCGGGCCCGCACGACGATATCCGTCGAGAAGGTCTTGCCGTCAAATTTCGGGTAGGAGCCGATGCTCGTCTCCGGATGGTTCTTCTGCACTTCGGTCAGCGGGCTGCCGATATCGCCCTCGCCGAAGGGCGAGCGTACGGTGCGGGAGAGGAGGGGCGAGCCGACGTTCAGGCCGGGCAGCAGCGCGTCGAGCATGGCCTGGAAGACCTGCGGCACGCCGGCCATGACATGCACGTTGCCGATGGCGAAGCCAGGCGCTGTCGATACCGGGTTGGGGATATGGCGTGCACCGAGTGGCATGCGCGCCATGCGCTTGCGCGCGTCGGTAAACTCCATGTTGCGGCGTTCGTACATGGCGCCGAGCAGCGCCATCGCCTCGGACTCGTAGATGCATTCGACGCCGAAGGCGCGAGACACGGCGTCGGCCGTGATGTCGTCATGCGTCGGGCCGATGCCGCCGGATGTGAAGACGTAATCGTAGCGGCTGCGCACCGCATTGATCGCCTCGACGATCGCCGCCTCGTCGTCGGCGACGATGCGCACTTCTTTCAGGTCGATGCCGACCATGGTCATCATGTCGGCGAGGTGACCGATGTTCTTGTCCTTGGTTCGCCCCGACAAAAGTTCGTCGCCGATGGCGACCATGGCGGCAGTGACGACTTTTATGCTGCTCATCGGGTGATCCTGTTTGTTTAGTCAGTCATTTAACAGTGAATTATTATTGTTCACATTGCGAGAACAGTCTGTTTCCCGGACGGCTCCTGGCATGCGGCTGCATTTTGATAAATCTTCCGCGCAGCAGTGATCAAGTGGGATCGCTTGTATCCAAAGGAGCAATTATGGCCAAGGTTCTCGTTCTCTACTATTCGGCATACGGACACGTCGAAACCATGGCTTACGCCGTGGCCGAAGGCGCCAAGTCTGCCGGCGCCGAAGTCGACGTCAAGCGCGTTCCGGAACTGGTGCCGGACGAGATCGCCAAGGCCTCTCATTTCAAACTCGACCAGGCCGCGCCGATCGCCCATGTCGAGGAGCTTGCCCAATACGACGCGATCATCTTCGGCGCCGGGACGCGCTTCGGCACCGTTGCTTCGCAGATGCGCAACTTCATCGATCAGACGGGCAGCCTGTGGGCGTCTGGCAAGCTGGTCGGCAAGGTCGGCTCGGTCTTCACGTCCTCGGCCACCCAGCATGGCGGTCAGGAATCCACGATCCTCGGCTTCATTCCGACGCTGATGCATCACGGCATGGTCGTCGCTGGTCTTCCCTATGCCTTCCAGGGCCAGATGGGCCTCGACGAAATCAAGGGCGGCTCGCCCTATGGCGCCTCGACGATCACCGATGCCGACGGCTCGCGCCAGCCGTCCGAGGTCGAACTCCAGGCGGCCCGCTTCCAGGGCGCACACGTCGCCAAGATCGCTGCGAAGCTTTCGGCCTGATCATTTCGACGCAATCGTTTCAAGAGCTTAGGCGGCGCCGCAAGGGGCCGCCTTTTTGTTTTGCGGCTAGCCTTTCCGGGTGATTCGCGAATGTGGCAATTCGTACCACACTTGTGCTAATATCCGCGGCGTTCGGCATTGAGTATGCCTTTGACGAGGAGGAATGCAGGGCCGTGCGGCAACGGCCCGCCGAAGACGGAAACGTCTTTCGGATTATCGGGAGGGAAGTATGGCGCGAATTACGTACACCATCGTTCCTCATGACGGCGGATGGGCCTATAAGGCCGCCGACGCCTTTTCGGAACCCTTTCCCAACCGCGAAACGGCGCTTGCCGCCGCCAAGGCCGCCGCCGCCGAACAGCAAGTCGGCGGCGACGACGAGGAGATCAGCTTCCAGGACGAAGAGGGCCACTGGCACTTCGAACACACGGATGGCGGCGATCGGCCTGAAGCGACCGTCGAAGACGGCTGAAACGGTCAAGGCGACCGGCTCATTGCGAACACATAGCGTTTAGTATTGCGTGCACACCATCTCTCCACGGAGGATATTCGATGCACTACAGCGTTCAGATCTTCACCTGGACCCCGCGGCAGGGTGTCCACCAGGTCGGATCGGCAATCGAGGTGGACGCCCCCAATTCCAAGGCGGCAGCGGTCTCGCTTCTCGGCCTCAGGCTGGAAAACCAGGGATGCGCAACGAAACTCGCCGTCCGCGTCTGGCACGACGACGCCTACCAGGCGGAATGCGATTGTTATTACTACAACAACTGAGCGGCCAGTCTCGCCGGCGCAACGTCTCGCTCTCCTGAGAGCGTCGGATGCGCCTATCCTGTTGATCCTTGAAAACCGATTGCCTGGTGCGGGCGGCGGGGATCGAACCCGCACAGCCAAGGCCGAGGGATTTTAAGTCCCTTGCGTCTACCAGTTTCGCCACGCCCGCATGCAGCCTAAATCAGATACTTAGGCCCTTTCGTCAAGGGAATGTTTTGCAGGTTTTCCTTCGCGTTTTGCAAAATACGTTCGCGAGGCGTTCCCGTCACTTCTTCGTTTTGCCCTTGAATGCCCTGATAACCTTGGCCTCATTCTCAACGTGGCGGGTGTAGTGAGCGCCCATGCGCTCCGATTTGTCGCCCAATGCGGCGGCAACGTCTCCAGTCTCAGCACCTGACCTCTTCAGATCGGCGGCATATGTCGTCCGAAGGCCGTGCAGGGTAGTTCCTTCCCCGATATGACCCTTCTCCTCAAGGTCACGCAGGTAGTGGCTGACAGCCGTCTGCATCTGCACCTCCGATTCCCACGGCGTTCCGTCCTGGCGCGTGCAAATCTCCAATGCCGTGCGGTCTAGCCCGTCGAGATGATCCTGAAGCTCGACAACAGCCGGAACCATCACCAGCTCTTTGTTCTTGTTCGCCACCTTCTGGAAGCATTTCCAGCCATAGACAGGATGCGCCCCATAATCCTTCCATCGTAGCTTGACGATGGTCTGCCCCCGGTAGCCGGCATAGCGCGCGATGATCATCGGGCTGAGGAGATATCGCGGCGCGTTGGCGGCGACATAATCCCATTCGTGCGCCTGCCATTCGCGGTTCGCGTTCGGGTCTGACTTGTGGCACTTGTCGATACCGAGGGCTGGGTTGCCCTGCATCTTCTTCCGCTTCACAGCCTGGGTGAACATCGAGGAGAGCGCCGAAATCATTTTGTCGGCGAAGCGCGGCCATTTCTCTTTCGCGCACCGGTCGCGCAGGTCGTAGAGATCGGCCTGATTGATGTCGGCGAGCGCGAAATCGAACTCTGGTCGCAGATAACGGAAGGCGGCGGTGTAGTCGTCTTTCGTCGCTTGGGCGAGGGTCTGATACTTCGGGCAGTCGTTTTCGAACCACTCGACGAGAGAACCAAGGGTGCCTTCGGGGTACACCCGCTTCATATTGCGCAGCCGCGGCGCATTGTAGGCCGCCATGAAGTCGGGCATTTCCATGCGCTTGTACAGATCGTCTTTGGTGCCGACGAAGCCGCCGAGGAGCTTTTCCTTCGTGTCGCGGACGTAGACGTACCATTTCCCCCGCGCCTGGACGATGTTAAGCCCTTCCAGCTTCACCGTGACCACCATAGATCCGCTCCCCGAATTTCCGTCTTGGCGCGGTATTCTGCTTGTTTGGATCAAGCATGGCTAGCCAGTCGTCGATGCTCGACCGCAAATAGCGCTCGCCTCGGGCCGATTGGGTGAATTGTAGCGGCTTGACCGGACAGACCTTCTTGAAGGTATCAGCGCAGAGGCCGCAGTAGGCTGCAGCTGTTTTCAGATCCATCGCTGCCGGCCAGTAGGGAAGAGCGCTCATCGAACGACTTCTCCCGTTCTGCGGTCAACGACCGTGCCGTCCATGCAGCGCTTGAAGCGCGGGTGGGACAGGCTGGATTTCGGCTTAGCGATGCGCAGGTGCTTCTTGCGGGTGCGGGCGATCTTGGATTTGACCTTCATCTCGACCGCTGTCTTCCGGCGGTGAGGCTCACGCTTGGCCGGGAATAGGTTGGTCTCGCGGTGCTCGCCGCCGAGGATCAGAGCGACACGATGGTCAAAGTCATATTCGTCTCGAAGGGTATCGATCTTCTGCCCTGTCAAATGGCAGGTGAAGTTTTCGCGCTCTAGGATGCGGAGCTTCACCCGGTCGGGGATCTTCTGATTGTCATGGCGAGCGATCCATTCCGGAACGGTTCTAGACATGGGAGAGCCTCACAGGAGATGACGGGTTGAACGTGTGGTGTACCGACTTCGCCGTCAGATAGGCGGCATAAGCCTCTGACGCATCGTCGAAACGGCCCAAGTGGATTTGCTGTCCATCAACGCGAATTTTCGCTCTCCACCGACTGGTCTGCTTGCAAAACGACACGCCTGGGAGGCCCGACGTGTTGTTTGACCGCACTGATTGGTTCTGCATATTCTCTCCGCGCGAGCATGGGCGAAGGTTCGCGAACCGGTTGTCCGACCTATTGCGGTTCGCGTGATCAAGATCGGCGTCCGGCCATCCGCCAGTCACATAGAGCCATGCCAGGCGGTGCGCCTTGTAGAGGACGCCATCGACGGCGATCAGGCGATATCCGTGCCCATCGATGCAGCCAGCTTCCTTACCAGCCCACTTTGTGTTCCAAGACGAAGGTAAGTCGTGGCGAGCCTTCCACGTGAAGACTCCCGACAGCCGGTCGTAGTGCAAGGCCTCCAGCAAACGAGCTTGAGTGAGCGGCGGAACCTGCTTGCCGATCCATTCGGGGAGGCTGAGCATCAGAATGCCTCCCCGTACGGAACTTTACCGACAGCATCCAGTTCGTCTTCTAGATGGAAAGGAGCCGAAACATGAAAGCCGCCAAGGTCAACGAGACCGAAACGAACAAGACGATGCCGGAGCCCATTGCAAGGCCACGCCCGCCGGAGATGGATCTTGAGCCGATTCCGTTGCCAGACCGATCTGGAGCGGATGCCAGCGAACGGCAAGCCGATCAGGGCCGGGTACCGCCGGTTCCGAGCCGCGATGAAGCCAACTTGGAACCGGATGAGGCCTTGCCGGAAGATGGCGAAGAGGACATCCTCGACGACGACCCGGGGCGAGAAAAGACCCGCTTCGACGAAGAGGTTCCCAAGAGCAGCCGATAGACGTTGCTGTCGGTTTGACATCAAGCATCCTCCCTGACGATTTTCTGGACGCGCTTGATCGTCTTCCCCTTGAGGCGAACCACGCGCAGGACGCGGGCCCTGTCGCAAGCGAACGATAGGCCATCGACGCGGGCGTCCGGATCGGGTTTCAGTTCACCGACGGGCTCGACCTCATAGAGCTTGCCACGGCCAGAAAAATGCATCGCGGCGTAGATCATGGCCCCGCCAGCGTCGGTGGAGACATAGACCTTGCTGGGGTCGCAGACGCCGGCCGCGCCGAACCGAGCCGTTGAGGGCGCGCGGGTCTTGGCTGGTGGCAACACGAACTGGCCGACCGAGAGGCCGCCGTAGCCGCCGTGGAAGTAGCGAACGGGTCCGGTCATGCTGCCACCGCCTTCTCGGTGAGGCGGACCGATGCGGTGCGAGCGAATTTCGCGAAAGTCAGATCGCAGAAGCAATCCGAGATATCCAGCCAAAGGCTGTACTTCGCCTTTGCCGCAGACACCGCGACCACTGCCTGCGTCTGCCCCTCATAGGTCACGTCATAGAGGCGGTGCTTGTCGCCGATCTGTTTGAGGTGCGCGGCGAGCGCCTTCCGACCGGCGTCGGTGACCGAGAAGTAGGCCATGCCTCGCACAAGCCCATCAAGCTGCCAGTTCTCGGACGCGCCGAAGGCTTTGGCCTCCTGACTGTCCACGCCGGTCGTAAAATGGTTGCGGTAGGTCTCGCCCATCGGGTCGACCGGGCGGCCGAGCGCATGGTCGATGTGATCGAAAGCCTTGTCTTCGAGATAGCGGTTGACGCTCGGGTTGCTGGTCATGCTGCTGCCTTCGATTTCGGTTCGGACCAAATGACGTGGTGACGGGCTCCGAAGGCGAAGATGATCTCGATGAGATCGGTCATCTCGTCCTTGGACAGGTCGGATGAAGACGTGCCGAGCGGGACAAAACCGGTCCCGTCGGTATTCGGCACGAGGCGAAGCTGGTCGTGTTTCTCGCGGCGCAGCGCGTCCAGCATGACCAGTTTCCAATCCTCGGGGGTGAGTTGCTGGCCGTGCCAGGCAAGTTGCAGCGACAGGTCGGTGAGCATCGCCCACATGCGATCGTTCTGCGGCGTCGTGCGCTTCGGTCCCTTGAACTCGACGCGCGTGTCGACTGGCGCACGCATGATCCAGTCGATTGCCTTGCGGCGGAACGTTTCGTTCGCCAGAACCAGAAGCGCGCGGCCCATCTCAGCCCCCGTTCAACGGTGCGAGTTGAGCGAGGCGACGATCGCGGATGGCGAAGGCCGTATCGATCATGTCGGCGTGGCCGTTCGTTTCGAGCACGGCCGGCGCGTCGAAGTCGTTCCAGATCTCCTCGACCTCAACGTCGTCCTTCGCGCCGGCAAGGCCGGTTTCGATCTGCTCGAGGAAGTCGCCAAGGTTGAATTCGAGTTCGGTCGACTCGGTGACCGGAGCGACTTCGACCGTCTCTGCAGCCTTGGCTGGCGGGGCAGGAGGGGCCGGGGGCTTCGGCGGCAAAGCCGGCTTCTCTGGCGTGATATCCCGCATCGTCTCGACTTCGTCGATCTCGCGAACTTCGAACTCGTCACGGATGCCGCCGAGGACATCGCCGAACAGTTCGCGCAGGCAGTAGCCAGCGGCGCGCCATGCCAGCATGCGCTGAGGGAAGCGATACCACGGGCTATCGTTCGGCTTCTGCTCGTTCTTCTTGTCCCACTTGTTCCACTTGGTGACGATGGCCTCGGTCTGCCAAAGGCCGGCACGCTCCGCGTCTACCTGTGAGAACTCCACTCGCTTGTCTTCGCTGGTGTCGAGACGCTTAGCCTCGCAGAAGCCAACCATCTTGCCATTCCGTTCCTCCCATCCGGTTCGGAGATAGGCGACCTTGCCGGACATACGGACGACGTTGATCAGGCCGTCGCCGTAAAGCGCCGGCTTGCCGTTGATGACGGTGAAGCTGCGAAGGCTGACCATGGGCTTCAGGCCGAGCTCGGCGCCCGACATGATGGCGACCGCGACGGCTGCCGCCGCATCATCGCCGGTGAGCTTGCCGACCAGCGCCGACGGCGCCAATCCGGAAGCGACGACAGCGCGCGCGACGCGCAACGTCTCCTCGAAGGTCTGGGGGACGATAGCCATGACCTGGCCGCCGGCGGTGAGGGCTGGGATATGGGCGTTCATGCGCCTTCTCCTTCAACAGCTTCCGGCTCGACGACGCGGACGATCTTCTTCTGCGCCAGCTCGGATTCCGGCTTGATCGCCATGACCTCGACGGTGGTTTCGCCGCGGGCCGTCTCGACGACGACCTTGTCGCCGACGTTGACCACTAGGCCCTCGGGGATGAAGTAGTCGTAGGTCTTCTCGTCCTTCTGCCACTTGAACTTCACGGCAGCGACGGCGAGCGAAATGGTGGTTGCGTCGGTCATTAGGCAGCCCTTTGCTCTTCGAAGCGCTCAACACCATCAAGCTCGACGCCGGCGCGGATCGCGCGGTTGGCGAGCGTCTCGACGAGCGCTTTCATTTCGGGATGGTTGCTCAAGGCTTTGATGGCCTTGTCGTAGTCGACGATGCGAGCCGAGACGAAGGTCCGGAGCGAGACGCGGGCGCCAGTGCGGCCGGCCTGCGCCTTCTGGGCCTGAGCCGCCTGTTCCTGCTGGTTGGCTTCTTGCTGCAGGCGTTCTGCCTCGGCCTGCGCGGCGGTGTCGCTGACGTCTGCCTGGGCGGCGAGTGCTTCAGCCTCGCGACGCTTGCGTTCGGCTTCGTCGCGCTCGCGCTGCTGGCGCTCGTATTCAAGGCGCTGCTGCTCCTGCAGGAACGGCGTGACGTGCGCCTTCAGCTTCTTGGCGAGCGTGTCCGGATCTTCCTTGAGAGAGCGCCACTTGTTGTCGACCGAGCGGCCAGCGTCGAGGTGCGGTTGCTTCTCGACCTTGTGCAGGCTCTCGGCCTTCGTTTTGATGGCGGTCAGCCGCTTCGACCAGATCGCCGCCTTGTCGGCTTGGTCCTGGGTCTTGATCGGCGTCTTCATGAACGCCTCGGCTTGCTCTTTTTCGGACAGAAATTCGAGCTTCAGTGCTTCGAACGGATCAGCCGGAAGATTGTGGCCGGCGGCGGGCGCCGGCGGCTCGTCATCCCAGCCGGCGCCCTCGATCGCCTTTTGATAGGCTTCGTAGCTGACCGGGTGCGTGCGGCAGAAGTTCCAAGCGTCGCCAGCGTCGACCATGCGCTCGCCGCGCATCGCCAGCCAGGAGCCGGCCTCGTCGAGCCAGATCGCCACCGGTTCCCACTGGCCGCCCTTGAAGCGCGTGCGGTAGTAGCCCTGTTCAGGCTGGCCCTCGTGCATCGGGCCGACGTTGCCCGCCAGCGCGTTCTGCCACCAAGTCCAAATGCTTGTTTCTGCGGTCATGTTAGACGGCCCTTTCAGCTACGATTTTGCGGTGGATCTCCTCGGTGTTCGCAAAGCCGATCGCCATGAAGGCGAGGAGGGCGGCGAGGAGGATGATGAAGGTGGCGGCGCCAAAGCTGGCGCGGTTGAACTCGGCAAGCTCGTCCAGGTCGATGCTGCGGGCTGGCTCGATGCGGCAGTGACCGCACTCGCAGTACCGCTCGGCGGGCGAGCACGCGTATTGGACAGGGCGGTTCATTACAGAGAAGCCCCGATCGTCGGCGCGAACTCGCGCGCAGCCAGGCGTCCGCGGTTCTCGTATTCACGCTGGTCGATGTAGAAGCCTTCGCCGAAGCCGGAGGCCCGCAGGATCGACAGAACATCGTCGACGGCGCGGTTGTAGACTTCGTCCTCGGACGTGTGCGAGGCGCCGCCAAGGGCTTCGACCTCGCGGTACAGTTCGTGCAGCTTCACGCGGCGGGGCTTGAAGGACATTACGCGGCCTCCTTCTCGATCGAGGGCGTTGCGGTGAAATCGGGATGATTGGCGACGCGCTGATAGGTCTCGACCGTGCAGCCGGGGTAAGCGGCCAACTCTTCGTAGGCCTCGTCTTCATCCCTGAACTCGACTGCATCGGCGTCGTCGTAAGAGAAGAAGCCGTCGATCGTCAGGAACCGGCCAACCTCGTCTTGGATGCTGTATCGGGTGACCATCGCCATTTGCTTCGTTCCTCATCCAGCGCCTTGCTGTAATGAGATATAAGCATAGCTAGAAAATGCATTCAAGCAAAACTTTAAAGCAAAACTAGAAAACGCCTCTCGACTCTTTCATGAAAAGAATCAATGTTTGAGAACGAATAGTGAACATAGGAGAAGGGAATGGGGCTGCCGACGCGCGAGCCACTCTTGGGAGAAGTGGCGTCCGTATCTGTTGAGTGTTCAGATTGTGGGAGGTCGCGCTGGTGGCAAGCCGGGCAGTTGATGCGCTTCCCTGGGGTCTTCCCAGGCACGCCATTGGCGAAGCTGTCAGCCCGGCTTACTTGCTCGGCGTGTCAGGAAGACGGGCTGCCGGGCAAGAGCATTTCCGTTCAGGCCTTATTTGTGAGCGAGAGCGCGCGCGTTCGGGCAGAGGCTCACGTCCTCAATAGCCGAGAAGTTCTGCCAGAGGTATCACGCGCCATAGCGCCTTTACGGCGTACCGGTTGAACGTCAGTTCCTTCGGTGGGTTGTACTGGCTGACGATGACTTCTGAGGCCGTCCGTCGAACGAAGTACTTGATGTAGGATTTACCGACGTCGCCCTCATTCTCAGGGAAAAGTTCGATCACGATGTGATCGCCAGGCACTGGTTCCCGGCCGCCGACGTAGATGAGCTCGCCGGGGAAGTAGCGCGGGATCATGCTGTCGCTGATCGTATGAAGCGCGAAAGCCTTGGCGACGCCTGTCAGGCCAGGCGGTCGGCGAACGAAACCTTGGCGTTCGCCATTGAACCTGAAATCGCCATCGTCGCCACCGGCAGTGGTGCCCAGGACCTCAATATCCATTGGGCCAGTAGGCGGCGGGGCAGGGTCGGTCACGCGCTCGGCGTCGGCGAGTGGCTCATCTGTTAGGCTGACCACTTCGCCATGGCTAAGGGCGCCCTGATCGACGCGAAGGAAATCGGAAAGCGCAATGAGATTCTCGGTCGATGGCAGGTTTTTGCCGCTCTCGTAATTCCCGATCGCCGCCACATGCACGCCGAGGTGCTCGGCAAGCTGTCGCATTACAAGCCCGCGCTGCTTTCGCGCCTGCTTGATTGCTGCTCCCACGATCTTGGCTTTTTCCTTCGTATCCATGGCCAGCATGTGAGTGATCAAGCCTCATATCGTCTATAAAAGTTTTGCTTGAAGAGATTTTCTAGTTGTGCTTATAATTCGGCATGAGCACAGAACCTCTCCCACTCACACTGGTTTTCAAGCAGGCAGGCAGCGCCAGCGAACTGGCGCGTCGGCTTAAGATCACGCCTTCCGCTGTGTTGCAGTGGGACAAGGTCCCCCCGACACGGGTTCTGGAAGTGGAAAGGATCACGGGAGTTTCGCGGCATTTGCTGCGGCCCGACATCTTCGGCGCGCGCCCTATCGAAGGGGTGACGGCATGAGCGCCGAAGGTCAGATCAAAGCGTTCATCGACCGCATTCTGCGCCTCAAGGAAGAGCAGGACGTCATCGGCGACGATATCCGCGACATCTACGCGGAAGCCAAAGGCATGGGCTTCGATAAGACGGCCATGGGCAACGTCGTCGCTCATCTGCGCAAAGTCGCGAAGAAGGGTTCCGAGACGGTCGCTGAGCAGGGCGCCATTTTCGACATCTATCTCGCAGCTTACGAGGGTCATGCGCCTGCGCCCGCCCGCGTACGAGAAAACATTGAGAAATTTGACCCGCTGACCGGCGAGTTCCTCGATGACAACGTCGACCCGAAGCTGGCACACACCATCGTCACCGGCTTGCAGACCGAGATCGGTCGCGCCGCGCTGACCACTGCCATCGACATCATGATCGCCCGCGAAGAGGCGGAAGAAGATCCCGTAGCGAACGTCGGGGAGGGGGCAACCGGCACGACAGCTGCTGCTTCCGGCGATCCGGCTAGTAGGGCCGATGATGAGAGTGAGCGTCAGCACTCCTCGACGGTCGGCTTTGCTGACGATTGCCGAACCGGAGGCAAGGAGCAGTCGGATGCGTCCGCTGCACCGGTAGGGGATGCCGCCGCTTATGCACATGGCATCCCCGCTCTTTCCGAGAAAGCCACCGTCGCCGCTCAAGGCGAAGCGACGGGATCCCACAGCGACCAGCGCGAGACCGACCGCGAGGCGGCGGCAACTGGCGTCGGCGCCAACGAAGGAGGCGAAAATGTAGAGAGCAGCGGATTGCCCGCAGGTCTCGAAGGAGGCCCCGTCAACCTTGAACCCACTGGCCCGGTGGCTGAATGGGCAACCTCTCTCACCGCCAAGCCACCATCCCCGTTGAGGCCGCATTGCCGGCAGCCGGAGGCATGCGGCGGCTACGGCCGGAACCACTGCCACACATGCGCGAAAGCAATGCGCGAACGCGAACCTGCGGAGGAATTGGCATGATCGGATCGAAGTCATCGTGGTGGTCCCGCGCTTCCAAGGACCAGAAGCTCGCCCAGATCGACGGCGGGATTGATTGCGGCATCAGCGCCAAGCACATCGCAATGAACGTCGGCACCAGCGTGAGTGCTGTGCACGAGTTCGGTCGGCGGCATGGCCGCAGGTTCATCGGGAAGCCGACGCCGTCTCATCTCCGGATCGCCGGTAGCATCGCAGGTCTCACCGCCGCTCGTCGGCGCGGCAAGCCTGACTGCGAGATCGTCACGGCCTTTTCCATCTTCGGCGACGAGGCCAACGAGCAACCGATGTTCGATGAGGTGGCGTGATGAGCACATTTCTTGTCCTCGCCGGATTTGGCGGTCTCGCAATCATTGGCGCCGCCATTTGGCGTGACGGATGCGACGACATCGCGCGGCTCATCTCTGAACGGCGCGATCTCAAAGCCGAAAATGAATTCCTGAAACTGACCGATGACGAGCTGGCGGAACTGATCATCTCCGATCTTCGCCGCGCAATCATCCTGAATTGATCGCGTTCTCCTCCTCCCTCGCGATCAACGAGAGCCCCAGTCTTCCTCCTCCCGGCTGGGGCTCTCAACCCGAATTCGGATCCTCTTGTTCGCCAGGCGCATGACCACGGCTTGAACAGCAGACCCCAATGGAATGGCCGGTGACGAGGCGGGTTCGTCACCGGCGGCAGAGCCAAGTTGCGGCGGGGCTCTGCGGAACTGAATGACCTGGGAGGGACCGGCTGCCGTTGGCGCGGCGCCGTCCTCTCCATCGGATGAAATGCCTGTGTGCATCACGTGGTCTCCATCAACAGGACCAGTGATCTCACAGGGAGTTTCGGAAATGCCCGAAAAAGCTTCGGAGAAAAAAGAAATGTCAGTTGCGGCTTTTTGTCAGGACGCGTTGCAGAACGAGATTGCACCGACATCGCTTGGAAGAGTCCAGGCCCGGATAGTGATCGCGGCTCGCGCGCTAGGCTGGTCATACACGCGCACCAAGGACGTTTGGTACGCCGATCCCAAGATTTCAATCAGAGGTCACGAGCTTCGTCGCGTCGAAGACGTGAGCGGGCTTGTCTACGAGGCACGCCAGGAGGTGCAGAGAAATGATGACGCTATCGACAAGGCCACCGCTCTCCTGGGCGGCGAGGATGCGCATCTCGTTCGCTCGATCGTTGCTGCGTTTCGCTCGGTCCTTGGCTTTCGCCATAGCGCCTGAGCTCCGCGAAGAAGTGACCACGAACGGCGAGGGCCAATGATGCAGAACAGCGTGCCTCTTATCGTTGACAGTTTCGCCGGCGGCGGTGGTGCCTCTACCGGCATCGAGATGGCTCTCGGCCGCTCGCCCGATATCGCGATCAACCACAACGCCGACGCGCTGGCGCTGCACGCTGCCAATCACCCGGAAACCCTGCACCTGTCCGAGAACATCTTCAAGGTGGACCCGCTCGACTACGTGGCAGGGAAGCATGTCGGCCTGGCGTGGTTTTCGCCGGACTGCAAGCACTTCTCGAAGGCCAAGGGCGGTAAGCCGGTTGAGCGCAACATCCGCGACCTGGCGTGGGTGATCGTGCTCTGGGCCGAGCGTGCGAAGCCCGACGTCATCATCATGGAGAACGTCGAAGAGTGGAAGGAGTGGGGCCCGCTCATCGAGACCGACCGCGGGCTGATGCCTTGCCCCGACAACCGCGGCAAGACCTTCCAGAAATGGTGCAAGGCCATGAAGCGGGCCGGTTACAAGCTGCAGCATCGCGAGCTTCGCGCCTGCGACTATGGCGCGCCGACCATCCGCAAGCGCCTTTTCGTCATCGCACGCCGGGACGGTCAACCGATTGTCTGGCCCGAACCGACGCACGGCGCGCCGACGGATCGCGATGTCATCGCCGGCAAGAAGCTGCCGTGGCGTACCGCTGCCGAGATCATTGACTGGTCGCTTCCGTGCCCGTCCATCTTCGACACCTCCGACGAGATCATGGCGAAGTTCGGCCTGCGCGCGATCCGCCCGCTCGCCGATGCCACCATGGCCCGCGTGGCCCGAGGCACGAAGCGCTACGTTCTGGACGCCGCGCGCCCCTTTCTCGTTCAGACCGGTTACGGCGAGCGCAAGGGGCAGGAGCCGCGTTGCATGGACGGCGACGCGCCGCTCGGCACGGTCGTCGCCGGCGGCGTGAAGCATGCCGTCGTTTCGCCCTCCCTGACCCGGTTCAATACCGGCGCGACAGGCAGCGCCATGAACGAACCTGTCTCGACGATCACCGCCAACAGCTACATAAAGAAGCCCGGCGGTGCTGCGCCGCTTGGAATGATCACTCCGCACCTGATGACTGGCCTGTCCATTGTTGCCCCTGTCCTGACCTATGCCCAGCAAGGCGGTGCTAACCGCTCAGTCGAAGATCCGCACCACACCATCACCGCCAGCAAGAAAGACCAGAACGCAGTCATCATCCCGACGCTGGTCGGCTGCGGCGGTCGCGCCGGTCAAAGCCGGCCGCGCGGCGGCGATGAGCCGCTGGCAACGGTGACTGCGAAAGCCGACGTGTGCACAGCGGCCGTGTTCGTAGCCCAGCACAACAACGACAGCCGCCGCATCGGTGGCGTGAACCCCGGCCGCGAGGCGTCGGAGCCAGTTTCGACCGTCACATCGACCGGAGCACAGCAGGGCGTCGTCTCGGCTTTCGTATCCCGTCAGTTCGGGACATCGACGGGCCATGCCGCAGAAGCTCCGCTCGGCACAATCACGGCCGACGGTGGCGGCAAGTCTCTCCTCGTCGCGCCTCACCTTCATGCCTACTATGGCTCCGACCAGGACACGCCCGAGAACGAGCCGTTCCACACCATCACGACCAAGCCGCGCTTCAGCCATGTTGAGGCCGCCATCAGCGCGCCGCCGTTCACGGAAGACCAGCACGCCAGAGCCCGAGAGGTTGCGGCATTCCTTCGCTCCTACGGTTTCTGGGATGAGCGCGAATTCGTCACGCTGACCATCGGAGAAGCCGAATTCGTCATCGTCGACATCGGCATGCGGATGCTCACGCCGCGCGAGCTTTACTCGGCGCAAGGCTTCCCGACCGACTACCGGATCGACGCTGACGCGAACGGCCGCCCGTTCCCGAAGAACGTCCAGGTCTCGTGCGTGGGCAACTCCGTTTCCCCGCCGGTGGCAGCCGCCATCGTCGCAGCGAACTGCCAGCACCTCGTCGAGTATCGCGAGGCGGCCGAATGACCGACCCCGCCGAAATGATCGCTTGGCTCGATCGCCGCATCGCTAGCGCCATGACCTGGCTCGACGATCACGGCCACGGCTCGAAGAAGCCTCGCCCCGAAAACGAGATCACCACCAAGGAATACGACATCGCCCGGTTCGAGGAGATCAAGGCCGCGTACCTGAAGGCGCTTGCGCGGAGAAATCAGGAAGGGGCGGCAGCGTGAGCACGTCAGTGCAACTTCGTTACCTTAGCCTCGGCAATGGCCTCCAGAAACGCGTCGCGAGCTGGTTCCCAAGCATAGGTGCCAAGCATCGCGTCTGTGCACTTGTTGAGGGCATCCGAGTAGGCGACGCCATAATCGACAGGCCAACTCTCGCTGAGCAGGGTGGCCGCCCGGCCGGGCGTCCAAACGATCTGCACTCCGTCGAGCTCCGGAAGTTGGATGATCACGCAATCGTTCCAATTCTCGATCATCGCCGGCCTCCTTTCGTTCCGCTCGTTCAGCTGGCGTTAGGCTCTCAGTTTCGGCGGCTTGTCATTCTCGTCTGGGTTCTGGTTGGGAACCTCATCCGGAAGGATGTCGGGCTCTCTGTCCGGTGGTTTGGGCACGTCTGGCGGAACATCCGGCGGCAGGTCCGGCGTGAAATCTGGGTCTGGGATGTCCGGTATCGGGGTCCTTGGCATGGAGGCCTCCTCTTTGGTGGTGCAACCGCGACCGAGCGGTGTTTGTTCCAGGAGTTCGGCCCGTTCGCTGCTCGCCGTGAGCGGGGAGGTCGCGCGTGATCAAGCTGCACCTCCCATACCCGCCCTCAGGCTGGGACCTATACGACGGCTGGGGCGCGAAGCGCCGGCTGTCGCCGACCTACAAGAAATGGCGGACTGACGCGGGCTACTTCATCAAGGCGCCTGCTGCACCGATCGACAAGCCGTTCGCGCTCTACGTCGCGTTGCGCCGGCAGAACATGCGCCAGGACCTCGATAACCGGTCCAAGGCAATCCTCGACTGCCTTCAGCACTACGGCGTCATCAAGAACGACAATCTCTGCGAGCGGCTGACTATGTGCTGGGACAGTGAGCTTCCGGCTGAGTGCGTCGTCATCGTCCAGGTATGCGAAGAGGGGATGGCGGCGTGAATTCAAGATCTACGCCTAAGCCCGGTTGGATCGGTGGTCTAGCCGAATGGACGGATGGCGATACCGCCTATTTGTCGATCGCGTTCACTTGGAAACTGAACGACGCATATCAGCGGGCCATCTACTATCGAGCGCTCGGCTACAAAGTGCGTGCCGGAGGCCCCGGCATCTTTACGCGCAAGCACTTCCTAGCTGACGTGGCGGAGATCGGCGGCGATATCCCGGACGCGGTGGTGCACCATAACCCGTTGGCGACGATTGCAAGCCGGGGCTGCCCAGTTGGCTGCTGGTTTTGCATCGTGCCGAAAATGGAGGGCAGAGAGTTCACGCTTCTGCCCGAATTCCCAGTGCGGCCTATCCTTTGTGACAACAACCTGTCAGGTCTCCCGGCTGACTATCAGGATTACATCGTCGATCGATACTTGGCCGAGTGTGTTCCTCTCATGGACGCGAACTCCGGTTTCGAGCCGCGCACCTTCGACCAGGATGTTTTCGTCAGGTGGTCCAAAATAAATCGCGGCCCATGGCGGTTTGCATATGACGACCAACAGGAGCGTCATTATGTCGAGCGTGTCATGTGCATGTTGCGCGAAGTATCAGCTCGAAAGAAGCGCGTGTACGTCCTGATTGGCAACGAGCCTGTCGAGTCCTGCATGGAGCGCATTCGGCAGGTGATAGACTGGGGCGGCGAACCGCACGTCCAGCCATACGTGAAGCTCAACGCTCTTGAGCGCACTCCATTTCCTCGCTTCGACTGGAACAAGCAGTTGCTTCGAGACGTCGCCCGATGGGCCAACTCCCCGCAGATATGGAGGAAGACGAGGTTTGAAGATTACCGGAGGTCGGTGAAGAGCCGGGCGCCAGAGCGCTATGACGAGCAGCAGGGGCTATTCCTATGAGCAAGATGCCATGGATCCGCTTCTTCCCGTCTGACTGGCTCGCCGGCACGCGCGGTATGAGCGCAGTTGAGACCGGTGTCTACATCACGTTGATCGCGACGATGTACGAGCGCGGAGAGCCGATCCCGGAAGATCATGCCCGCCTGGCGAGGCTCTGCGGAGCTTCGAATTCTGCCTTCGCAAAAGCGATCGAGACCCTCGTCGACGAAGGAAAGATCGTTCGCGTCGACGGCGGCCTTTGGAATGATCGCGTCGAAAAAGAGCAAGTCTACCTCTCGGAAAAGTCAGAGGTAGGATCGCGAGCCGCACGCGCGCGTTGGAGCAAAAAAGGGAATGAAAACAATGCATCCATTGATGCGGTTGCATTGCCAACGCAAAGCCAGGGCAATGCTAACCAGAAGCCAGAAGCCAGAGTAGTAAAAGAAGAACCTACCGGTTCTTCGAAAAAGCGCGGTTCACGGCTTCCTGTCGCCTGGACACCGGACATCGCCTTTGCCGTCTCGATCGGCCTTTCCCAAGCCCAAGCTATGACTGAGGCGGAGAAGTTCCGCGAGTGGTGGCCGGCGCAGCCGGGCCAGAAGGGCGTCAAGCTGGATTGGGACCTCACCTGGAAAACTTGGTGCCGGAAGGCCGCCGAGCGGTTGCCCCGTGCCCAGGCGCCGCCTCGGCCGATGAGCCCTCACATGCAGCGCCAACACGACATCCGCCAGAAACTTGAACGAGACCTCTACGGTGAACCAGATGACCAATATGCCGGCCAGACTGTCGACCTTGCAGAGCGAGATTTCCGCTCTCACTGAGAAGCTTTCGCCGTGCGGCGTTGACGAGGTTGGCAAGTGCATCGCCTCGCTGATGGACGCCGGCCTGATGATCCCCGCATCGATCCAGTCCGCAGATCCGATCGAGGAGTACCGGGTCGCACTCAAGGGCGTTCCGCTCCATGGCCTGCGCACCGTCTTCGTCCGCCTGAAGCGTGGCGAATACGACTTGCCGAACCGGTCCTTCCTGCCGATCCCGTCCGAAATGGCGGCGATGGCCAACCTCGAATGCCGAAGCCTTCGCGAAGAGCGCCTGCGCGCCTCGGAGATGATCAAGGCTGGCCGCGAAAATGCCGCGCTCGGCGGCCCTCGCATGTCGCGCTACGGGCTCAAGGACCTGCGGATCACCCAGGAGGAGAGGGCGCGCGAGCTCGCCGCTGAGGGCTTCGCCTTCGTCGCCGAATGCCAATCTCACGACGAGTTTGCCAACGGCTGCAAGAAGCGGCGGTGGCCCCTCGGCGCAACGCATCTTTGGGCGATCAATCAGGTGTGGGCACCCGGCGTCGTAAAGCAGTCCGCGCAGGGGAAGCAGGCCGATGCTGCGTAAACTCCGCCCCCGCCCAGACGCCAACGACCACGTGATCGCCTACCGCGTCCACCAGCTGCGCACGTTCGGTCATCTAACGCCCACCGACTACGTCCGGCTTCGGGCTCTCGAACTCCGGATCCCGTCAAAAGTCATGCTCGGCCCGTCTCAGCGCCGCGCCATCACCAGACACCGCCACCGG
Source organism: Ensifer sp. Root558 (assembly GCF_001427045.1). Taxonomy (NCBI): domain Bacteria; kingdom Pseudomonadati; phylum Pseudomonadota; class Alphaproteobacteria; order Hyphomicrobiales; family Rhizobiaceae; genus Ensifer; species Ensifer sp. Root558. The sequence continues at coordinate 300,497 of NZ_LMGC01000035.1, forward strand.
ATCATGTGGGAGCTACGCCAGCAGAGGCGGATGTCGTTGCACGCCATCGCCCGGGTCTTCTCGCGGGACCACACGACCGTCGCCTACGCCTTGAACAAGATCGACATGGAGAACGCCCAATGAACGACGCCATCAACACGAAAACGGCCTGGTACGCGGTTCGGTCGGTTCCCGGCGCCCAGCGGATGGCGACCGTGCTTGAACCCGCAAACGATGAGACCGAAGCGGAGAAGCAGGAGCGCGAGCGCCGCAAGGGCGAAAGCATCCTGGAACGCAGCCTCCGCGCCGAAGGCATCGAGGTCTACATGCCGTCATTCTGGGACATCACCCAGCACCAGCGGACGAACAAGATGATCGAGCGCCGGTTCCCGCTCCTCGTCGGTTACGCCTTCGTCAACATCGAACAGGGCGATTTCGAGCGCGTCCGCAACGTCGACGGCGTTCTCTCGTTCGTTCGCCCGTCGTTCGATCGCGGCCCCATCGTCTTCCGCGACACCGATATCGGCAGCCTCATGTTCGCCGACTTCCAAGCTCGGCAGCAGTGGGAGCGCGAGCGTGAGCAGCGGCTCACCTTGTCGCACACCCACCGTCGGAACGCGCTCAACAAGCGCCTCGGTCTAATCTTCCCGAAAGGCCGCCGCAAGAAGGTTCCGGTGCGGATGCTTGCCGAGGCCGCCATCGACGAGCTCGCCCCCGCCAGTCGTCAACATGTTTTGTCGATTCTCAATGAATTGAAGGCGATGGATGAAGAAATGGACGCTTGCCGAGCGCGCTCAAGCCATTTATATTCGGCGGCGTGATTTGGGTGTACTGTCGGACCTTGCTTACTGCAACGGGAATACTCGACGGCCCAGCCGGGAGCCATCCGCCTCCTGCCCAAAGGAAAAATGCATCCAAAATTCAGGCCGCCTCCGGGCGGCTTTTCGATTCCTGATTGCCCGGTAGTGCTGCTGGAAAATGCAGATAGACCCCGACTGGGCAAGCGCGACCACCCGAGGACCGCAGTCTATGCGATAGGGTGGTCGCGTGACTTAAAGATCTATTGAGCAGGCGCTGTAGTCGAAGGTTGGGTCGTAGAAGGCTGTGTCGACGGGGTCGTTGTTGACGGCTCAGTAGTGGACGGAGCTGTCGTCGACGGGGCCGTTGTTGATGGCTGGCTAGTAGCCGGCTCAGTTGTCGATGGCGTGGTTGTGGTCGTCGACGGTTGAGATGTCGTTGGTTCGGTCGTCGTTGCTGGCGGCGTCGCAGTTTCCGTAGGCGCTTCCTTCTTTGGCATTAGAAGGACCACCAGGATGATGACCACCACGGCGAGAATTATTCCGAGGACGGTATTTCGGCTCATGCTTCACTCCTCTTGGATGCATCCGACTCGCGAATTGTATCACGGCAACCAAAATCGGAGATGAACGGGCAAGCCAGCCGCCCGTCTATGCGCAGGGCGATCGCCTTCATTTCGAGGCTAAGGCCTCAACGAGGTGGTGACCACAAAGTGATGTGGTGAGTAACGGCGACGCGGAGAAGGCCATATCAAGCTGCTACGCTGAGAAACGGAGTGGCCTATCCCCCGCCACGGCCCAACGACTAACCGGGAGGATAGCGCGGCAAATTAGGGCCGGCCGTATCCCGCTCCAGCAACCGGACCAGATGGGTTGTTCTTCTCGTTGCGGTCAAGAACGCCCGCCATGAAGCGCAGTAGCACCGAGCGGGATTGTTCTGCCAAAGGGCCGACGAGGGGCTTCATTCGGCTTGTGACATATCCGGCCTTGTGAAGCATTTGGTTGAGGATGCGATTGCTCGCCGGATTAAAGTCCGCATTGCAGATCATGGCAGACATCGTGTCATTCTTTCGTAAGAGCGGGTCCAGCCCGAATTTTAGGGTGGAGCGTCGAGCGTCGCGCCACATGCGTGCGGTCGGCAGCGGCAGTTAGATTGCGCTTTGAGGCCTCGCGACTGCTTTTCGGCTGACCAGGCTTACGCCTACCAAAGCCAGCCATCCGCAAGGACGTAGACGATCATCACTATGCTTGTAGCCACAGCGATTTGTGACGCTGTCGTAGCAATGAGATATCGATTTTGAAGAAGAGTGAAGGCGGAAGACATATTGTCCTCCTCTCGTTTGGGGCCAGGGTAGCAAGCCCTCAAACAGCAGCGCCCGTATCGTTGGCTACTGGAAGATCCACCATGCGCGCTTGTGGTGAACATAGCAAGGGATGAAATAAGTCATATGGAGCCCGCCCCGGTTTGTCGCCCGGCGGCGGGGTTTTCGTCGTCACTGACCGTAGTCTATGCGGAGGGGGCGCCTTCATCTTCGTCACTTACTCCGGCAGAGGCTCAAAACGCCCTGCGCGCGCAACGAGTGGCGGATGCGTCACATCAATGGTCGGCGAAGGCCTGAAGCGCCACACCGATGCCGGCGACGACCACGGTAACGCCGACGGCGATTGCCGATATCTTCGTCCAGTAGGCAGTTTTCACTGTTGCGTCTGCGGCCCGTATTTGAGATTCAGCCGCTGCTATTTGGCTTTCAGAAGCCAGTTTCTGCATAATGAAAAGGCGACGCTTTATCTGAATGTCCCGCCAGTAGGATGCTTGAGATCCTATCTGCTCATGCGGGTTTTCGAAGACTTCCTCGTCGGTCTTTTCGTCCCATGCTTCCATTCACGTCTCCTTTCTCTCGTTGGGTCGGCGAAGAAACGATGAAGGACCATGAGTCGCAAGCGCGATCAAGTTGCACCCGTAATTCACAAGTCGGAGTAGAGCAGTCAGGTAGCTCGCGTGGCTCATAACCACGAGGTCGCAGGTTCGAATCCTGTCTCCGCAACCAGTTCCCAAGAGGGCCCGTAACGAACACGCCGGGGAGCCCGGCCGCTGTCGCAGCGATGGCGAAATAGGTTCGGGGCCCGCCCACCAGAAGCCGTTCGCCGGTTAGGCTGCGTAGCCGGAAGGAAGACAAGCGGGAAGCCAACCGCACGTCGAGGCACCAGGAGCACCCAGCCCGCTGTAAGCTCTCGGGGCGCAAACGAGAGGCGGAGGTCTGCAAGCCTCCATAACCATCCCAACGACAAGGAGAAGACGCCATGAGCGTACAGGCAATGTTCTACGTGAAGGAAATCAATCATCGCGCCACCAACCAGCCAGGTGACGTGAACGTGGAGATCAAGCTCGCTGCTGCGTTCGGCGGCTATCTCAAGGGTTTGCCGGAGGGCAACGGCGATTGGTCGAAGTGGACGCCACAAGGCGAACTTTCGATGACCGTCACCAACCCGGCCGCCATCGAGCAGTTCGAGATCGGTGCCGTTTATCGGCTGACGTTCGACAAGGCAGAGTAGCCAGATCCAAGGGAGCCGGACCCCAGGCCCGGTTCCCCGATGTCTCAATTTGTGCCCTCAGGAGAGGGTAGAGGTTGGAACATGCCCACCTTACTCACGCCATAATAAACCTCGCGCCCGGAATACCGTCCTCAATTGCTCGAGTATTTCCTTCTCGGAACGGTGTTGGAAAAGATGAGACAGCACTGCAGCTATCGCCGGCAAATCTACCTCTCGCGGTTTAGCCTGTTCCGCGTAGCCAGCGTGAGCTTCGATTTGAGCAAGCAGCAGTTCGTCGTCGTTCATCTTAGTTCCCCTGTCGCCCGAGGGCTCAGGTTGGGCGATCAGTCGGTCTATAGCAAGTGGTGATTTGATGCGCCCGCAACCGCCTCCGGCAATGTTTGACGACATCACCTCGCCAGCCTTCGCACCGGCCGAAGACCTGCCAGACTGGGTAGACGCGATGTTCCTGGACCCGGCGTCGCCGGTCCACAATGTGGATCATCTCCACCTCAGCTTTGCCGACATAGGCTACCTCTGGACCGCAGTCGGCAACAGCAAGAAGGGCCGCCGTGTCATCGGCCAGTGCGAGACAGGATCTCCGCAGGGCACGATGGGCAAGTGGTCACGCGCTCGAGCAGAGATGCAGGTCAAGCAGTGGTTCGGCCACGTCCCGGATTTCATCATCACGCTGGACGCTGAATACTGCCGAGAGTGCGGAGATGCCGAGTTCATGGCGCTGGTCGAGCACGAGCTCTATCACGCCGCCCAGGACGTCGATGCTTTCGGCGCCCCTAAGTTCAGCAAGGCGACCGGCCGCCCGGTGTTCGTCATCCGCGGTCACGACGTCGAAGAGTTCGTCGGAGTGGTCAGACGCTATGGGGCGGACGCTGCCGGCGTCCGGGCGATGGTCGATGCAGCCAACCAGAAACCCGAGATCGCCAGAGTGCAGATCGCACACGCATGCGGCACCTGCCAGCTTAGGGTGGCGTAGCTGCGCTAGCTGCTGTCAGGTGGGGCAAAGAAACAGTTCATGTAGTCTTCCGTCGGATGCAGGCAGATATGATATCGCCCATCGCCCGATGGAAGTTCATCGCCGTAGGGGATGAAGAACAGATGCGGCTTTGTGGCCAGGTGGTGGTCACCCGCCTGCAAGAGGACGGAAAAGCCGCGCGCGCCGCGCATAACGTCGGGAGCCGGGATAGCTGCACAATCTCCACCCAAGTCGTGAGCCTTGCAGCACGCCGGGGGATAGCTCCAGCCGGTCATAGCCTGGTGAGCGTCGGTCCGAACGACGCCGACTGACATTGCTGCAAGAGTAAGCAGGCACACGGTTGATGGCGCGAATTTCATTGCACACCTCCTTGGAGGCAGCCCTTCGAAAAACGCCGAGAGGTTGCTTGCTGCTGATTGCAAGAACGAACTGTCTGTTGCCAGCATACTCCTCGCTGATTGGCGGGGAACCTGAATTATGAACTGACCGGAGCCTGACAGACTAATGGCCAAGGGAACTCTGAAGGACGAGGTCAAAACCTTCATCGTCCAAAGCCTCGCCTGCTTCGACACGCCTTCTGTCGTCGTCGAGGCAGTCAGGAAGGAATTCGGCGCCACCATCACGCGTCAGTCGGTCGAAGGCTATGACCCGACGAAGAAGGCCGGCAGCAAACTCGCAGAGAAGTGGCGGATGCTCTTCGAGGAGACCCGAAAGACCTTCCTTGAGGACACCGCCTCGATCGCGATCAGCCATCGCGCCGTTCGTCTCCGCGCTCTTCAGCGGATGGCAGACAAGGCAGAGACCCAGGGCAACATGGTGCTGGCGGCCGACCTATTGGAGCAGGCCGCAAAAGAGGTCGGCGACAGTTACACCAACCGCCAGAAGCACGATCACACCTCAAGCGATGGGAGCATGAGCCCGAAGCCGGCATCCTTCGATCTTGCCACAATGACGGACGAAGAGCTTGAAGCGTATCGAACTCTCGCTGCCGCCGCTGACCGAAATCGAAAGGGAGATTGAGCGGAGAGCCTGCGCGCGGTCACTCGCCGAATTCGCCAGACGGGCGTGGCATATCCTTGAGCCAGCAACCCCGCTGAAGTGGGGGTGGGCGCTGGACGCGATCTGCGCCCACCTGGAAGCAGTCAGCCGAGGGGAGGTCAAGCTCCTCCTCATGAACGTGCCTCCTGGCACTATGAAGTCGCTCTTGACCGGCGTCATTTGGCCGGCGTGGGAGTGGGGCCCACTTGGTCAGCCTGAAAAGCGCTTCCTCTCGACGGCGCATAAGCAGGATCTGGCGATCCGCGACAACCTGAAATGCCGTCGGCTCATCCAGTCGGAATGGTATCAGGATCGTTGGCCGATCGCCCTGACCACCGACCAGAACGCCAAGACGAAGTTCGAGAACGATCGGACAGGCTTTCGCGAGGCGATGGCCTTCCAGAGCATGACCGGCTCTCGCGGCGATCGAGTGATCCTCGACGATCCGCTCTCGGCTGATGATGCGAATAGTGATGCCGAATTGCTCGCGGCGGAGCGGACATTCCTTGAAGCGCTGCCAACGCGCGTCAACAACGACGAATCCGCGATCGTCGTCATCATGCAGCGGTTACATGAGCGGGATACCTCCGGTCTCATCGTCTCGAAGGGGCTGCCGTACATCCACCTCATGCTACCGATGAGGTTCGAGCCCGATCGGCGATGCGTCACACCATACTTCGCTGACCCGCGAACGAAGGCGGGGGAATTGCTGTTCCCCGAGCGTTTCCCGAAAGAGCAGGTTGATCTGCTCGAGCGGACACTCGGCAGTTACGCATCTGCCGGCCAGTTGCAGCAGCGCCCGGTCCCGCGTGGCGGCGGCCTGTTCAAGCGCTCGTGGTTCGGAACGGTAAAGGCGCTCCCGACCGGCTGTCGTTTCGTCCGCGGTTGGGACTTGGCGGCAACGGAAGATGAGGAAGCCGCAGCCACCGCCGGCTGCTTGATGGCGCTGGCGCCGGATGGGCGGTTCATCATCGCCAACATGGTGCGCGAGCAAGTCGGACCGATGGCGGTCGAGAAGCTTCTCCGCAATACCGCAGACCAAGACAGGGCAGAGCACGGCCAGGTGCGCGGCTCGATCCCTCAGGACCCAGGACAAGCGGGTAAGGCACAAGCACAGCACATGCTGCGTCACGTCCTCGTCGGGCATGACTACCACGCCAGCCCGGAGACGGGTGACAAGGAAACTCGTGCTCTTCCGCTCGCGGCACAAGCCGAGGCGGGGAATGTCTTCCTTTTGCAGGGAGCATGGAATGAGGCGTTTTTGACTGAGGCAGAGAGCTTCCCGACCGGGAAATGGAAAGACCAGATTGACGCGGCCTCTCGCGCGTTCACCGAACTGACGACGAAGCGTCAGCCGAGCAGCACCACAACGGCGGTCCAGGGGCTTTTCTGATGCAAGATGTGAAGACCACGCACCCGGACATAACGCCGGATCGGATCGCCGACTGGTGCCTTATGCGGGACACGATGCAGGGGCAGCGCACGGTTAAGCGTGCCGGAGTTCGCTACCTGCCCATGCCTTCCGGCTTTAAGTCCATGCCCGATGGTGGGGAAGAGGCGTACAACAAGGCCTACAAGCTGCGTGCGATCGTGCCGGAACTGCTGGCGCCCTCGGTCGCTGCGATGATCGGCATCATCCACGCCAAGGAAACACAGATCACAGTCCCTGACGGGCTGTCGTCGATCTGGGAGAATGCGGACGGCGAGGGGATGAGCCTTGAGGCCTTCCACCGTCGGATCACCCGATATCTGCTGTGGCTTGGTCGCTATGGCGTGCTGACGACAGCCCCTGTGGACGGTGGCGAACCATTCCTTGCCGGATACGCCGGCGACAGCATCATCAATTGGGACCGGGATTTCTTCGTCCTGGACGAGAGCGGCAAGAAGCGTTCCGGCTTCGAATGGAAGGACAATCCGAAGTTTCGCGTTCTTGAACTGGTCGACGGCCAGTATGTCTCGACGGTCTACGAGGGCGAGAGCTTGGACATGGTCACGATCAGCGAGCCGGTCGCCCTCGGCGGCCAGCGTCTCGATTTCGTTCCGTTCTATGTAGGCAATGCGCGTGATGTCGTTCCGGCTGTTGAAACGCCGCCGTTGATCGGGATCGCGAACGCTATCATCAACGCCTACCAGCTTTCCGCTGACTGGCGCTGGCAGCTTTTCATGTCCGGACAGGAGACCCTTGTCGCGATCAACGGTGAGGCACCGAAGACCGTCGGCGCCGGCGTCGTGCACCAGATGATGGGCAACGATACCGTCACCCCGGACCTGAAATACGTGTCGCCGACGTGCTCGGGCATCGAGGCGCATGAAGCCGCGATCGAGAAGCAGGTCGAAGCCGCCGTGATGGCCGGCGCTCGCATGTTCGAGCAGGAGAAGTCCACGCAGGAGAGCGGCGAGGCAAGGCGGCTCCGGTTTGCTAGCGAGACGGCCAACCTTCAGAGCATATCGCAGGTATCGGCGGCTCTTCTCGAGCGCGGTCTCAAGGCCGCGGCGCGAATGAAGGGGCTCGATGACAGCGACATCGTCGTCACCCCTCCCAAGGATCTGCTCGACAGCACCATGTCGGCGGCAGATTTCGCGCAGCTGTTCACTGTCTACACCCAGGGCGGCATGTCCTGGGAGACCTTCTACGAACGCGGCCAGGCGGGCGGGATCTTCTCGCCGGAGCGGGACGCGGACGAAGAATACGCCCTCATCGATCCCGAGGGCACCGAAGACGAGCGGCGCGCTGCCCTCGTCTAGTTCAGGCCGGAACCCGGCCACAATCACCACACACAGGAGATAAGGCCAATGGCCCTGAAACTCGTTCTGGACTCGCTCGACACTGTCGACGAGGCCCTGAAGACACTTTATGTCGAGCATTCCGATGGCAAGTTCCATCTCGATACCGACGCCGACAGCGTCCGCGGTCACCGCGACGTTCTTCCCCTCGCCAATGCCTATGAGCGCACGAAAACCGATCTTGCCACCGTCAAGGGCGAACTCGCCGACGCGAAGAAAAAGGCAGCGCCTGACGATTTCGACACGGAAACGTGGAAGAAGCTGAAGGACGGCAAGACTGACGACGCCGCGCATCAACGCCAGCTCGTTGAACTGCGCAAAACCCTTGAGGGCGAGCGCGACGACTGGAAGGGCAAGTACGAAGGCGAAGTCACCAAGGGCAAGAAGGCGAAGATCAACGCCGAGCTGACGGATGCGCTGTCCTCATCCGGGATCACCAATCCGTCCTTCGTCAAAGCCGCTCGCGCGCTCCTGGAGCCGCGTGTCGCCATGGACACCGACGAAGCATCGATGGACATCGGGCTCGGCCCCATGGGCATCGCCGAAGCGGTCAAGCGCTGGGCGGCCGGCGACGAGGGCAAATCCTTCGTGGCGCCTGCCAAGGGCGACAACGCGAAGGGCAACGATGGCGGCCACCAGCAGCAGACGACCAAGGGCGATTTCGGCGGCGATACCAAGGCACGCACCGCGGCAATCGCGGCGAAGTTCCCGGAGCTTGAGGCTTAACCTCTCCTGACCAATTCGCGCCATTCCGGCGCAAACCCGTGATCTCAACGAGGTGACGGGCATCTGGGCAATGCCCGCATCCACCTCCCAACCAAATCACGGAAACAGAAAGGATCAGGCCATGTCTCTCGCGCAGATGCAGGTCTTCAATAAGTACTTCATGCCCGCCACCATCGAGACGCTCGCGCAGATGGTCGAAAAGTTCAACGCGGCTTCCGGCGGCGCGATCCGCCTGACCACGGAAGGCTTCGAAGGCGACTTCCTTCAGGAATCGTTCTACGCCGCCATCCACTCGGCACAGCGCCGCGTCGATCGCTACGCTGCCCAGGCCAGCGCCTCGGCCACCGACCTGACGCAGCTCAAGCATTCGTCCGTCAAGGTGGCCGGCGGCTTTGGCCCGGTTCGCTACGAGCCGTCGCAGATGACCTGGCTCGACAAGCCGACGGCCGAGGGCATCGAGGTTGCGTCCCGCAACTTCGCCGAAGCGCTGCTTCGCGACCAGCTCAACACCGCTGTTTCGGCTCTTGTAGCCGCGATCAGCAACCAGGCCGGTGCCACCAATGACGTGTCGGCCACCCTCGGTGTCAGCTACGTCACCATGAACGACGGTCACGCAAAGTTCGGCGACCATTCCGGCAACCTCATCACGCAGGTGATGAACGGCACGGCCTATCACAAGCTGATCGGTCTCAACCTCGGCAACGCCCAGCAGCTTTTCCAGGCTGCCAACGTTCGCGTCGTCGACATCCTCGGCAAGATGGTCGTCGTTACCGACGCACCGGCTCTGTACGAGGCTGGCACGCCGAACAAGCTCAAGGTGCTCTCGCTGGTGGCCAACGCCGCCACTGTTTCGGACAGCCGCGACATCATCTCGAACATCGAGACGAAGAACGGCCAGACCCGCATCGAGACCACCCTGCAGGTCGACTATTCGTTCGGCCTCGGTCTCAAGGGCTACACCTGGGACGAAGGCAACGGCGGCAAGTCGCCGACCGACGCGGAACTCGCCACCGGCTCGAACTGGGACAAGGTCGCGACCGACATCAAGCACACCGCTGGTGTCATCACCATCGGCGACGCGACCAAGTAACCGAAGCGGGGCGGGCTACAGGCCCGCTTCGTCTCCATTCTCCGTTGAGGAACAGAGACATGACGAAACAACGTGAAATCGTTTATGAGCCACACCCCGTCTCGATCGAGCGCAAGCGCGAACTGCTCGCCTCCGGCTTCAAGATCATTGACGCCCGCTTCGATCCGGATCGGCAAGAGGCGGCGGCTGACAAGGCCGAGGGCATCAAGGACGGCGGCTCCAAGCCGGCTGACGGCGACGACCTTAGCACCGCCCGCGCCCGATACCTCGAAGTCGTCGGCAAGCGTCCGTTCAACGGCTGGGATCTCGAAACGCTGAACTCGAAGATCGCCGAAGCCATCTCGGAAGAAAAGGCTGCCAATGGCCTGGCCCGTCGCGAGATCGCTGCTGACCTCGAAGCGATGCAGGTCGAGTTCGAGCCGAACGACGGCATCGAACACCTCGCCGCACTGCGTGACCTGGCCCGCGAAGAGCGGAACAAGTGATGTTCTACGGCACCTTGGCCGGCGCGCTGGCTTATCATGAGGGCCGGGGCAACGCGGCGTGGTCTGCTGGCACGGTCACCGACCCGCAGCGCGAGGCCGCGCTTCTACGGGCATCGGAGGCCTTGGATGGCATCTACGGCCCGCGCTTCCCCGGCAAGAAGGCGAACCGCACGCAGGATCGCGCATGGCCTCGCGTTGGTGCGGTCGATCACTGCGCTGATGAACCGATCCCGGAAAATGAAACGCCGCCCCACGTCGAGGCGGCGGCCTATGCGCTCGGGCTCGCCGAACTGCTGTCCCCTGGCTCCTCGACGCCGACGCTCACGCTCGGCAAGTCGGTCAAGCGGCAGAAGATCGGGAACATCGAGCGCGAGTTCTTCAGCCCGGAAGAGGGCGTGCCGATCACACTTGAGAGCCTTCGCCCGGTGCTGACGGCGGTTGAGGATGCGCTTCGCTGCATTCTCACGCCCGATACCAGCAAGGGCGGCACCTTCACGCTGGATCGTTTCTGATGACGTTCTACACCGAAATGCAGGCCATGGCTCACGAGCTCATCGAGGAGTTCGGTCAGGCCGGCGCGGTGAAGCGCTTGACGCCGCCCGACCCGGTCCTCGGCGGCGAGCCCGTGACTTCGCCATACCCGGCAACGCTGGTCCCGATGGCCTACGAGGCCCGCTACATCGACGGCACCACGATCGAGACCGGCGACATGCAGATCTACATCTCGTCCGTCGGGCTGGCGATCGAGCCGACCGTCGGCGACGTCGTCACTGCCAACGGTACCGATTACGCCATCGTGAATGGCTACCCGAATAAATACGACGGCATCACCGCTGTCGTCTTCATCGTGCAGGGCAGGATAGCTAGTTAGATTCTGACAAGTGGCAACAGATCACCGAAGCCCCAAACGAAAGTTCCTGCAGAAGCGGCGGCGAGGTGATCGAGGGTGAAGCGACGTTGAATGCCGGCCCGCAAGCCTGCCAATAATTGGGGCGCCCGATCTTCCTTTCCGATCTCCTTGGCGAGCTCCATAGCAATCGGCTCCGCAGCGAGCTCAAACATCGTGATGTATCGAAACTGCACGAAGGCGTGCCAGAGCGTTAGCAGCGTGACTAGTGCGCCGTAACGGGGAAGGGCGGTGACACTGGTCGTCAACGATCCGTGGCAGTAGCCTACGAGAAACAGCACGCCGCAGCCCACGAAGAGTTTCCTGCGATGACGCTTTGTAACGTCCATTGCCAGGCGCTTGATCTGCGCAACGTTCCTGGGCGGCAACCCTAGTTCCATAAGCGTCTCTTCCTCGAGCTCTCGTCAATCGAATTTCGTTGTCGGGCTGCCAAACGTCAATCTCAACAACAGGATAGCAACATGAAAATCCGCTTCGTGAAGGCATACACCCATTTCGAGGTTGGCGACGTAATCGACGAGACCGAAGTCGGTTCGTCGTTCGCCAAGGGCCTGATCAATCTTGGCATCGCCGAAGAGATGCCCGAGGAGAAGCCGGCGAAGGCCGAAAAGGGAGCAAAGGAATGAACCGGCGCTCATTTCTCGGCTTTGCCGTTGGTGGTGCCGTGGCCGCTCCCGCGGCTATCCTCGTGGGCGAGCGATCCGAAGGCTTCCCGAAGCCTGCCGGCATGCCTGCGACCGACGTCGTTATCGGCCAAGCCCAGCAGGTCACCGTGACGGTCACCGGCGTAGACGGCGACGCGCATATCCGCCGGCTTGTTGAGAAGGAGGTCAATCGAGCAATGACCGAGTTCCAACGATCCAGCTTTGCATTGACCCGCCGCGATCAGTTGATGCGAGGCTGATCGGTGGCATCTATCCGCCAACAACTCGAAGCTCTCATCGACGGGCTTTCCCCGAACATGGAGAAGGCTTTCCGCGAGGCAATCGACGAAATCAAGTCCGAGATCGTGCTCAAGGAAGTCGTCGAGCGCTTGGAGCGTCAGGACATCGAGGGCGCCATCGCGGCGCTGCACATCGATCCGGCTGCCTTCCGGCCCCTGTCGGAGGCGATCCGCGAGGCTTTCAGTGCCGGTGGCCTTCTGGTCACCCAGAACATGCCGCGCCTCTCCGATCCGTCCGGCGCGCGCGTCGTCGTCCGTTGGGACGTCAGCAACCAGCGCGCCGAGCAGATCATTCGAGAACAGTCATCGAAGCTGATCACGCACATCACCGAAGATACGAAACAGATGGCCCGAGAGGCGATCCACGCGGGCTATGCCCAAGGGCAGGGGCCGCGCACGATTGCGCTGGATCTCGCCGGCCGCGTCAACCGGGTCACCCAGCGCCGAGAGGGCGGTTTGATTGGGCTGACGTCGCAGCTGGCCCGCACCGTCGAGAATGCCCGCGCTGCGCTGCTGTCGGGAGAGGTCGTGGGCATGAAGCACTACCTGACGCTGACGCGCCGGGATAAGCGGTTCGATCGGCAGGTCGCCAAGGCGATCCGAGAGGGCAAGCCACTTCCGGCCGACGTCGTCGCGAAGATCACCGGGCGGCTCGCTGACCGCTATGTCCAGTTCCGTGGCGAGACCATCGCGCGGACCGAAACGCAGTCATCGGTCCATGCCGCCAAGCATGAGGCCTATCAACAGGGGCTGGACCGGTCGGGCAGGGATGCCATGCTGGTCACCCGCCGCTGGCGCTCTGTCGGCGACCGCCACGTCCGCCACACGCACCAGGTCCTGAATGGAGAGGAAGTGACCGGCATGGATGTGCCGTTTCAGTCGCCGTCGGGCGCGCTGATGCGATTTCCGGGCGATACCAGCCTCGGCGCTGGCCCGGGTGAGATCATCGCTTGCCGCTGCCACGTCGAATACAACTTCGACTTCGCCGAGGAATACGCCCGCTCACGAGGTCGTTGATGGCCACCGAGAACCTTTCCTTTGCGGCTCAGGTCTCAGAATGGGTGAAGCAGGAGCAGGCGCGCGAGGCAGCCGTCTTACGCACCGCCGCGCAGATGGTCGCCAATGACGTCCGGATCACCACGGCGCAAGGCGGCCGGATGCCATTCGATACAGGCAACCTGAAGAACTCGCTGATGGCCTCGACCACGGCTATGCCGACGGTCGACCAGGGCGAGAAGCAGTATCCGGACAACACCGGATCGATCGAGCTCATGATTGCCGACCTATCGATCGGTGAGACGCTCTATCTCGGCTTTCAGGCCGCCTACGGCCCACGCATGGAACATGGCTTCGTCGGGGCTGACAGCCTCGGTCGCGTCTTCAATCAGCAGGGCTTCGGGTTCGTAGAAGCAGCCGCCCAGGACTGGCCGCAGACAGTCAAGCGGGCGGAGGAGCAGGTTCGCGGTCGTTTTGAAGCGGGTCGGAGCCCTCGGTCATGATGATCAGGGCCTTCTGAAGGATATCCAGATCTCGGATCGCAGCCGCGAGCACCTGACGCCCTGTCTCGGTGCGCACGGTTTTGTTGCTCATGAGCAGGATCGCTTCATGCAGCAATTCATGCACATCGATGTCTGACAGGACTTTGTCGGCCATACGGGAAGAGGTAACAGATGGCCGACACGGTGGAAATGAAAATCTATCAAGCGCTCGCGCAGCGTGCGCAGGCGTTTGTCCCGCCAGCCGGCGTCACGGTAGTCCTGCCGGGGCAGAGCTTCGCACCAACGGCGACCAGCAAGTTCGTCGTCTGCGAGATGCATTTCAATCGCTCGATCGAGACCGACCTATCCCTGGTCATGGACCCGATCCGGCAAGGCTTCTTCCGAACCAACGTCATGTGGCCGAAGAGCCTGGCAATCGTGAACGGCTACGACCTCGCCGGCCAGCTGCGCGAGCACTTCCGCCGCGGTACCAAGCTCTTCCGGACCGACACGCAGGTCCGCATCGACGAGGATCCGGAAATCGGCGTCCTCGTCACCGGTGACACCCACCACACCATCCCCATCACCACACGGTGGCGTTGCTACCCGCAAGTTCCGGCCTGATTGGCCCGCCGTCTCCCGCCCCTTCGGCAAGGGCCCCACTGAAAAGAGGAAACGACCATGGGTCAGCTCTATCCGGTCGCCGGCGCCAAAATCTATATGGGACCAGCCGTCACCACCGTGCCCGATGACGCAGACATCAACGAGGCGTTGTTTTCGTCCACCGTCTTCACCGAGATCAAAGGCTGGCAGACCATGGGCGCAATCGGCGACGCCGCCGCACTCATTACCGAATCGATCATCTCTTCCGGTCGCGACTGGAAGGGCAAGGGCACCCGCAACGCCGGCTCGATGCAGAACAACTTCGTTATCTTGCCGGAAGACCTCGGCCAGATCGCGCTGATCGCCGCCGAAAAGACCGACTACAACTACCCCTTCAAGCTTGCGTTCGATGATGCACCGCCAGCGAAGACCGCCACGGTCACGATGACCATCGCGGCGCCGGGCGTCATCTCTTGGAATGCTCACGGCCTCGCTGCCGGCGTCGGCGTCAAATTCACCACGACCGGTGCGCTACCGACGGGCCTCGTCGCTGGCACCACCTATTACGTGGTCAACCCGAGCGCCAACGACTTCCAGGTCGCGGCGACGAAGGGTGGTCCTGCCATCACCACGACCGGCACCCAGAACGGCGTCCACACCGCAACCTCTGTCCCGACCGGTACCTTCAAGTACTTCTATGCGATCGTCATGACTGCGCAAGAGAACGGCGGCGGCGCCAACACGGCACGCCTGCTTCAGGGCAATGTCGAGGTCAACAGCGCCGTTCTCACGGTCAATCCGGTTGGTGGTGCATAATGGCTGATGCTGAGTTCGTAGACCTTTCTGGCCTCGAAGCCCTCGTCCAATCTCAGGAAGCGGGCATCGAGATCATCGTCGTTAACGAGAAGGGCGAGCCGATCGGTTTGAAGATCGGCGTCGTCGGCCCGGACAGCGAGCGCATGCAGAAGGCCATGCGCGACGTAGCCGCAGAGTTCGCCAAGGCTGCGGCTGAGCGCGAGAACCTCGGCGAGGCGCCGGCCGACGAAGCGGATGCTCGCCTGATCGCCATCCTGGCGAAGGCAACAACGCATTGGAGCCCGGATCCGAAGATCGGCGGCAGGGTCGTTCCCTTCTCGGAAGAGAACGTCCGGAACCTCTACACCCGGTTCAAGATCATCCGTGACCAGGTGGAGGCGAAGGCCGCGCGCCGTAGCTCTTTTACAAAAGGCTGATCGACCGGCTCTGCCAACTCATCGTCGATCAGCATGAGGGCAAGAAGCTGGTAGTGCCTGCCGCCGGCCAGCAAGTCTGGTTCTGGTTTCAGGAACTCGACGCGCAGCGCACCGGCAACGGATATGGGCCCAACGCCCTCGGCTTTGTGGCAATCGCAGAATGGGCGAGGCTTCGCGGCCTCGTCCTCAAACAGTGGCAACTCGACGCGATCCTCGCTCTCGATATCAAGCGCCGCGAAGTCATGGCGCCTAAGGTTGAAGAGCAGGCTGAGCCCGAGAAGCCCAAAGTCTCCGAGCGACCCCTTACGGCGCGCCTCTTCGACGCGCTTTTCCCGAACAAGAGTAGATAGCCCGTGACCGAAGCGACCCTTGGTTTCAAGATCGACAGCACGCCGGCGGCGTCCGCCGCCGCTGATCTCGACAAGTTGACGGCCTCGGCCATCCGCACCGGGCAGGCTGTCGATAATCTTGAAGCGGAAGCTTCGGGTCTCGGAACCGTGCTGAAACGAGCAGGAGAAGATGCCCGCAGCGCGTTGCCTCCGGTCGAAAGCCTCGGCCGCTCCTTCGGCTCACAAGACGATCACGTCCGCGCGTTCCGGATGGAGGTCGAGCGCCTCACGCTCAAGTTCCGCCCACTCGCCCAGGCAACGCAGCAGTACGAGGCGACCGTCGGCGAGATCCAGCGGGCGCATAAACTCGGTGCCATCACCGCACAGGAGATGACGGCTGCTCTCGATCGGGAGCGCCAGGCATTCGAGCGGTTGAAGACGTCGGCCACCGCCGCTGGCTCTGCCGTCATGGCGGCCAACAGCAATCGAGGCGGCGCCCAGAGCTTCAATTCGGCCAATGCTGCCTTCCAGTTTCAGGACATCGCCGTCACCGCGGCCATGGGCATGAACCCGCTCATGATCGGCCTGCAGCAGGGCACGCAGCTTGCGTCGGTCGTCGGATCGATGGAGCGGCCGGTCTCCGGATTGGCTGCCGCATTCACGTCGCTCCTCAGCCCGGTATCGCTGATCACGATCGGTTTGACCGCAGGCACGGCTGCGCTGATCCAGTACTTCACGACCGCCGAGAGCGGGACCGAGAAGACGAGCAAGCTGTTCGAAGAACAGAACGACGTCATCCGACGTGCCGCCACCCTATGGGGTGATGCGGTACCGCAGCTTCGTGCCTACGTCGACGAGCTCGATCGCGCCGACAAGATCACGCAGGGGAAGGAAGCGTCTGAGATCCTCGCCGGCCGCGAGCTTGATGGTCTCGGCGAGAAGCTGCAAGGCATCGGGCGGCAGTTCTCGGAAGCGCGGCGTGAACTAACCAGCATCGGCGCCGATCCGGCCTTTATTCGGGATTTCTCGCAGGCCTTTGGCGATTTGCGCGAGCGGCTTGACGATGGCACCGCATCAGTTGCCGACTACAATCGTGCGCAGATGGTCCTCTCCGAGGCCATTGACCGCTACGGCGAGAAGTCGGTTTTGAAATTCCGCGACGCATTCGACCTCATTACGCAGTCGATCCGGAAGAGCATCGAGGCATCGCGCGAGGCGCGCCTCGCATGGATTGCAGGCATCGCGGGAGGGACCAACGTCCAGGACATTGTCGGCGGCTCTACCTTCACAGAAGGCGGCAAGACTTTCCGTTCTGCCGACTTCGTGCCGTTCAACGCTCCGACGCCAGGTCGTCGCCCGAACATCGAGCTTAGCGGCGACCCGGATCCGGATCGCATCCTCAATTCCGATGGCCGCCTGACGGATATCCCGGTACCGGGTCGCCGCCCCAACTTCTTCGAGCTCGAAGAGCAGAAAGAGAAGATCGACGACGTCACCAAGGCATACCGCCAGGCGCAGGACGCAAAGGCCGACTTCTGGCTCGACATGTCGTTTCAGGAGCGCCAGGGCGAGCGCAGTGCGATGGACCGACAGGTCGCGAGCACGCTCACCCGTTACGGCTTCGATGAGAACCTCAATTCGCCTGAGGCGAACGCCATCCGTGGTCAGCTGCGGCGAGAGCAGAACAAGGAATTCATCGGTGGCTTCATCACCGATCTACGAGACGGCCTGCTGTCCAGCGGCGGTGATATCGGCGAGGCCCTAGGCGATGCGATCAAGAACGCGCTGATCAACGCTTTGGCGAAGGCCAGCGATCAAGCGATCGAGCGCCTCACCAACTCGCTCGTAAACGCTATGTTCGGCGGCACGTCGCTTTCTTCGTCGTCTGGGTTGGCCACGTCCGGCGTCTCCGGTGCAACGACCACGCTCGGGTCGCTTCTCGGCTATAGCGGCGCTGCGAACGACAATCGCTCTGCGGGCGGCATCTCCGCCTATGCCAAGGCGATCCAGTCGATCGAGAGCAGCGGCAACTATGGCGCCCTCGGCCCGGTCACGCGCAACGGTGATCGTGCCTATGGCGCGTATCAGGTCATGGGCAACAACATCAGGCCCTGGTCGCAAGCTGCGCTCGGACGCACGATGTCCGCTTCGGAGTTCCTGACCGACAAAGGCGCGCAGGATGCGATCTTCAACCATCGCTTCGGCGGCTATGTCGACAAGTACGGTGCGTCCGGCGCTGCGCAGGCGTGGTTCGGTGGACCGGGCTCGGTGGGCAAGGGTGGGATGGGTGCTGATGTCCTCGGCACGACAGGAAACGCCTACGTCTCCAAGTTCAACGGCGCCCTTGAGAAGGCCAGCGGCAACCTCAGCCAGTTCGGCAACGGTTTGGGCCAGCTGGGCACCACGCTCGCCTCAGGCGCAGGCGGTGGCGGCGGCGGGCTGCTGTCGTCGCTGTCTGGCATCGGCCGCAGCATCTTCGCTTCGTCGGGGCAGTTCGCCAGCGCTTGGATGAGTGGCGGCATCGGCCTCTACGCCAACGGCACGAACAACGCGCCCGGCGGCCTCTCGATCGTCGGCGAGCGCGGGCCAGAACTGCTGAACCTGCCGCAAGGCTCGGGTGTCATGAGCAACCACAAGCTCATGCAGGCGCTGAACGACAATGGGCGGCAGTCAGGCCCGTCAGGGGCAGGGACGCTCAACGTCCACATCATCGGCGCCAACGGCGATGATCATGTCCGTTCGCTCGTACAGCAGGGCGTGAGCCAAGGTCTGTCGCAGTATGACGAGCAGCAGCGCCGCGTCGGCTTCGGCAACACACAGCGACGCTACACCTCGCAGAAAGGTTGATCGATGGCAGTCTACACCGGTCAGCCCACAGCGCCGATCATGTATCTCCGGCCAACGGCGGCCAGCTTCGATGTTCCGGGCGCCGGCCTGGATGGTGGCGTCAACGGTCTCGGGGGATCCATCAGCATCGATACCAGCGGCGGTGGCATGGTCACGTGCACCTATGACCGTTGCGTATTGCAGGCGGACGATCCGGAGCGGCACGAGGTCATTAATTGGCTTGGGGCCCGGCTGAACGGCTCGTTCCGCTTCATCAACGTTCCAATCATCAACGACGGGATCGGGCCATTTCCCATTATCGACGGCAAGCGCCGGCCGATCATTACCGGCATCCCGCATTCCGACGGGGCGTTGTTTTCGGATGGTTCCGGCTACAGCCAGGCTACCGTCTACGGGGAGATCACTGAGGCGGCCAGTCTTGGCGCGGGCATCATCAAAATGCGCATCTACGGCGCGGCGAGACCGCTGCGTTGGTCGGATTGGTTTTCGATCTACCACCCAACGAAAGGCTGGCGCGCTTATCGCTACTGGGACGTCATCAACAAGACCGAGGAGGAAAACCCGGTCTACACGCTTGGGATTGCGCCGCCCCTGCGAGAAGCGGTGACCGTAGGCACCCGGGTCGAGCTTGCTCGGCCGATGTGCGTCATGAAGTTCCCACGCGGGTTCACCTTGCCTTGGCAGTACGAAGGCAACTACCAAGCGCGGCCGACGCTGCAGTTTGTGGAGGCGTTCTGAATGGACTTCGTCCCCGCAAGTATCGTCGAAGAGATGCGGGGCAGTCATCAACTCGGCATCTTCCTCCGGATCGACACAGATCCAGGCCTGCATATCTGGTTCGGGATCAACGATATCCCGGCCAACTTCGACAGCATCGACCCGACCGGAACTGTCTACCTTGGGGGTGGCCGCCTGATCGGCGTCCCCACGCTCGAGGTGTTGGTCAACGGTACCGCCGATAGCGTCGAGTTCACGCTTTCTGGGATCGATCCAGGGACAGCGGCACGGACTATCGACAGCCTGCCGCCAGTGCGCGGCGCTGACGTCCACATGGGCCTTACGACGCTCGATCGGTACTTCCAGCCGATGAGCGCGATCATCCCGATCTGGCACGGTACCGCCTCGCATACGGGCGAAATCAGCCCGCCGGTCGAGGAAGGGCAGAGCCCGACCGTGACGCTGTCGCTGTCCGTCGTTTCCGGCGAGGCAACCCGATCGCGCGCTGCGCGGTCGCTCTGGTCGTCGGCCCATCAGAAGGCGATATCGCCCACCGATAAATTTTGCGACGAGACCGCGCGTCTCGCCCGCGGCGTCCAACCCACTTGGACCTTGGGATACTGACATCGATGGAAATTCACGAGTTTCTAGCCTGCCAGCACCGTTTCAGGTGGGGCGGGGTGGATGGCGACGACTGCACGACCTTCTGCGCGTCTTGGGTGGCGGCACGCCTTGGCATCGACCCGGCTGAGGAGCTTCGCGGCTCGTATCGGGACGCCGACAGCGCGCACGCGATCATCGAGCGGGAAGGCGGGCTTGTGGCGCTCTTCGGTGGGCGCCTCGAAGCGCTCGGCTTTGTACCCGTCAACGAGGCGCATGACGGAGACATTGGCGTCGTTGTCGCGCCGTCTGGCATCGACGGTTCTCTCGTCGAGGTCGGCGCTATAGCCTTCGGCCCTCTCTGGGCAACGCTCGCGCCGTCTGGCGTCACGGCGAAGAAGCTTGAAGCCGTTGCGATTTGGAGAATGCCGGCATGATCCTTCGCCACCGCTACGAAGACATGCCGTCGGCTGAGATCGTCCGGCGCGTCGAGCAGATCGCGCGGCACAGCTGCACTTCGCTCTACACGCCGCCGGTCTGCCATGATCCGATCTTCACGCCGCTTTTTACCTCGCTGTTCACCAGCATCGGCTTCAGCGCGGGCGCGGCGTCGTTCGCGGCCTCGGTCGCCACCGCAATCACGACGACGGCGCTGACGATCGGCCTTCAGATGTTGATGGCGCCCAAGCCTCCGAAGCCCGAGGCCCTTAAGGTGCCGCTTGCGCAGCCGATCCCCTATAGGATCTGGGCCGTCGGCCGTACCCGGCTCGCTGGGGCTTACATGCTCTGGGAGTCGAAGGGGCATCGTCTCTTCGCGGTGCAGGCCATCGCTGGGCATCGTATCAAGTCGTTCAATCGCTATTGGCTTCATGACGACGAGGTCACGATCAACGGAAGTGGCTTTGTCGCATCCCCAGGCGGCGGCCGTTATGCGAACAATAGCGTCAAGATCCAGTCCCGCCTGGGCTTGCCTACCGAAACGCCTTATGCCGATGCCGTCGCCGAGTTCTCGTCAGAGGGCTTGTGGACGAACGATCATCGCGGCGACGGCCAGGCCTCGGTTTGCCTGTTCGCGGGCGCGACCCGACAGAAGGACCAGAACAAGCGGTTTCCGTATGGTGTCCCGCAACTCTCTGTCGAGATTGACGGCGCGCTGTGTTGGGACTTCCGCGATCCGGCGCAAGATCCGGCTAACCCGGCCACTTGGCTGTGGACCCGCAACAGCGCACTCATCTGCGCCTGGCACCTCTGCTTCAACGAATTCGGTTTCGGCCTCGACTATCAAAAGGCACTACTCCCAGTCATCGACCTCTGGAAGGAAGAGGCTGACATCTGCGACGAGGACGTTCCTCTCGCTGGCGGCGGCACAGAGAAGCGCTACCAGTGCAATGGCACGGACACGACCGAGAACGGCCCGAAAGCCGGGTTGAATGCCATCCTAGCCACCTGCGACGGACACCTGGTTAGCCGGGGCGACGGTGCCCGTATTCTGACGGTCGGCAAGTTCCGTGAAAGCCGGTGCGCGACACTGACCGATGGCGACATCGTCGGTCACAATGTGCAGTACGGTCAGCTTTTCGAGGACGAGATCAATCGTCTCATCCCGAAGTTCACCTATCCGGCGACGGACTACTCGACGTCAGATACCGACTACTTCGAGGACACAGCGGCGCAGCTTACGGCGGGGCGAGTGCTGGCCGACGAAGCAGAGTACCAGTGGGTGCATCAGTGGCGCCAGGCTCGACGGCTCGGGAAGCGAGACTGGCTGCGCCTTCGAGAAAAGGCCAGAGGCTCGATCGACGTTCGCCTCTCGGGCATCAACTCAGTCTACGCGCGCTGGGTGCGATTGGAGACACCGAGGCGGCTGCCTTCGCTCAATGGCAAGCTAGTGGAAAACCGGAGGTCCATCCTCGCGCTGTCGAAGGCGGCCGGCTTCACGATGGATATCGTCGGTCACCCTGAAAACATCGATGCATGGACACCAGCTACAGACGAGGGCGCCCAGCCTCCTGTTCCATCGGCGCCGAACGCGGCGGGGATCCCGACGCCGGTTATCAACTTGGTCCAGGCGAAGCCGAAGAACGGAACGGTGTACATCCGCGTCGTCATCATCGACCCTGAAAATGCAAGCTTGACGCCGCACGTCCGCTATCGCGTGAAGGACATCGATGGTCTGGGTACACATGGTGCCTGGGTCGAGCAGGCATTCCCAGACGCTGACCCTTCCGTGGGCTACATCAACCTGAACACCAACGTCGTGCCTTCTGATCAACTGTTAGAAGTGCAGGTAGCATTTACGACCGCTCGCGGAGCTTACTCCGACTGGTCGATCACGGAGGAAGTCGTATCCACGGCTGATCCGACGCCGCCAGTCGCACTGTCGTCATTCACGCTCACGGGCTCCGCACCCAGACTTGGTAATGCGGCATTTTCGTTTGCGGTCGGGAACGACACTCACGTTAAGACGGTACAGCTCTATCGCGTACCTACCGGTAATATCTTCGACCCAGATACCGCTACCGCTGTCGGCGCGCCGATCGCGGTAACGTCGTCAAATTCCTACGCCTACACCGATGGCGATACGAGTCGGACCAACATGCTCGCCAATCCGGGCTTCGACACCGATACGGTATGGGGCAAGGGAACAGGGTGGACCATCTCTGGTGGGAAGGCTCACCACGCCGCCGGGACATCGGCCGGCGTATCACAGGCACTGAGTTTTACCGCGGGGATTGTCTACCGTAGTGCCTACACGATCAGCGCCCGCACCGGAGGATCTTTCCGTGCGCAGTTGCTGAGTTCACCGAATGTCCAGGGCACTATCCGATCTGCGAACGGAACGTGGCTGGACAAGCTGACGGCCATCGCCTCGAGCACAGCCTATAACCTTCTCGCCACATCTGATGGCGTGGGCGACCTCGACGACACTGTACTCTTCGCTGAAACCGTCTCGTGCGCCCCACAAGGCGTTTGGGACTACTACGCCGTCCCCGTCAATGGCTCCGGCATTAGGGGACCGTCGAGCGGTCCGGCCGTCGTCACCATCATCTAACATCGACCAGAAGCGCCGCGTCTTCGAGCTATCGAAGCGCGGTCTATGCGTGAGGAATCTGCATGGGTACCGAAATTATCGCCGCCTTCAACTCTGTCTATTCCGATGGTCCGGCAAGCAATCCGGATGAGCCATCCAAGTCTTTGATCAAGGGCGTGATCGGCCCGACGATCCAAAGCTCTATAGACGGTGCAAAGGCGCAGATTGAGGAGCTCGACAATCGAGTTGCGCAAGTCGAGAGCTCTCAAGGTGCGGATGCCATTGCTGCGGCCACCAAGACCGCTTTGGATTCGTTGGCGGCAACCCTTGGGCTAGGGGCGGGTGACCAGGGCAAGATCGGTCGCGTCTATCAAGACGCGACCGCTGCAAACAACGGAGACTACACATGGACGGGTTCCGCCTGGACGTACGTCGGCCTTGATCGTTTGGGGAAGGTTGAGGCTGCCGTTTCGGCTCCGATCAGCAGCTTCGACGGCGACCTTATTTATGATGAAAATGGTGTCCTGGGCATTGCTAAGACACTCTATGTTCCTCGTGCGCTCTATGCCCGCGTCGGGGCCGCCGTTCTGCAAGGCTCGTACGGGACAGCATCCGTTGCTATTCCGACGCATGTGGCGCTGACGGCGACGAACAACTCGCTCGCGACGGTCTATATCGACCTCGACGATACGACGAATCCGGTGAAGGTCTCGAATTTCAGCGATCTACCTACGACGGGGAAGCCGAACAAGATTATAATTGTCGCCGAGATCCGGACGGGACGGGTGAAGAGCCCTCATCAGGTTCTGAAGCTGGATGAGAACATCCGTGACCGCATCATGCTTCGCTTCCCGCTGGTCGTGGACGGCGACAAGCTTCTCGTACCGGCCTTCTATCACTATCGTAGAAGCTCGAACTTCACGCTGTACGCGCCGGCAGACGGTTCGCTCTATTGGGAGTTTGATCTCTCGACTGTACCCAACAGCGAGACGCGCTATTACTTCGATAGGCTTGCTGCTGAAGCTGGGAGCGTCCCGGTAAAGGCTGTAGCGGCGCTAGCATTCCCGACGTTCCCGGAAAATGAGATGATGGCGCTGATCGCCTCGTCTCTCAATCGGGTGGTTAAAACGGATCACCCGATTGCGGGGGCCGCGGCGGGCGGAGTCCTGCCGAACCTGTTCGAGCGCGGGAACGATCCTGACCGTGCATCCCTGTTCGCCGGCGATACCAGTGTGGCCAACATCACCAATCCGGATCTCATCGCTCTTGGGATCACCCGAGGTGTGACCGGCACGCAGGCATATTACGGCGCGAAGCTACCTGACGACGTTCCAGCCGATGGTTTCTTTTTCGCCCGCCTCTACATCGAGGCGAGCGTCGCGAACAATTTCCAGTCGCCCAGGTTGTTCTTCCTCGATGAGAACGGGACGGCGATTGTCACTTCGACGCTCATTCTGGAAAAGAAGATTTCCACTACGGCGGCAATCTATGGGCTTATGGGGCGCTACACCTTCTCGCAACGGCCGGTCTCGTTCAATGTTGGTACCGCTCAGGCCTCTGCTTTCGTGAAGGTCGCGGGTGCGCAGGTCTACCTTGGGAGGGAATTCTACGGCTGGATTCCCCGCGGCGAATATCCGCTCGCGCGCGATGGGGACATCCTTTATGGCCCGCGCCACTTCTCTGTGGCAGGACGTGAAATCCCCTTCTTCCTCGACGGGCTCATCGCCGAGCGAGAAGATCGTGAGCAGTTTCGGCTGGTCGTTTCCAAGGATGCTGCGAGCGCCGCAACTCTGCCGTATGTCGCGAGCGGCGAGGATATGGTGTCTCTGGACTACAGCAAGGCGACCGGCTCAGTCTCCCTGTCAGTGGAAGGGGAGCGCAGCAACCGGAGCCGACGCTACCAGCGTAGCGTCACCGTCCAGCGGGCCACAGCGCCGGTCGCCGGCACGGTGAACGTGCTCGCCCTGGGAGACAGCATCACCAACCGATCCTTCCTTGACAAGGTTAGCGCCAAGCTGGCGGCGATCGGCTTGACGCCGACCTTCTTGGGAACGATCAACAATTCTGGCCTCAATGGTGAGGGGCGAGAATCGTGGGAATGGTCGGATTACATCTATTCGGAAACCCAGTTTGCTCCGGTGGCGCCTGGTGCCGAGGCTGCTTACCTTGCGCGCTCGAATGACGGAAACACCCAGCTTGCTACCGACCGCTGGAACTTCAACCCCTTCATCAAGGCAGCGGCTGCGGGGGCGGGGGTGTATAACGGCTACACTTTCGATCTGGACTTGTATCTTGATCGATTTTCGCTGGCTGATCCTGACTTCGTGCTGATCAATCTCGGCACCAATGACATCCGTGAGGAGGAAGCCGAGACAGCCCTGCTGCAAATCCAGCAGGGTCTTGAGGTCGTCATCCCGAATATCCGCGCGACCCGTCCCTCCGCTCGCATCGGCATCGGCCTTCCGACTGTTCCGAGGGCCAACATATCCGACGCGAAATGGCGATTTGAGCAGGTTCCGGCGATCAAGTTGATTTTGTCGTACGTCGCCGGCCTCGTAGATGCCAACATCGACATCCTGCCTTATTGGGCCCACATGTCGACGAATGTCGGCTGGTCCACGACGGCGGTTTCGAGCGAGGCGGGACAGGCGTTGGCCAAGATATCCGATGAATTCCATCCGCAGGAGATCAATCGCCATTACATGGCGGAGGTAGCGGCACAGTGGATAGCGTGCAAAAAGGCGGGGCTCTAGCGCCCCGGCGAGCTAGTTCTTACGGCAAGGGTGGCAGCGCGCTAAGCGTCTCGATATTCTGGAGGGCAGTGAATATCGACTTCGCCTCCGAATAGCGGCGGGCGTTTCTCTCCCTCTTTCCGGAACTTGGCCTGCAGCTCATTCAAGGCTGCCTCCCGCCGCTCGATTTCCTCCTCTCGAGCGGCAACAGCCTTCTCCCATTGCTCGGCGGATTGCATCATTTGACGATACTCATCGCTTTCTGATGCTGGCTTCCGGCGGAACAGAAACCACTCGAAGAAGATAAATGCTCCGAGGGATGCAGCGATCACGACCGCGCCGCCTAGCTCGCGACCGGTGAGGACCATAGCGATACCTAGCAGCCCAGTGAACGCGGCCGCGTCGGTGGAGGTAATAAAGCGGCTAATCAAAGTATGCCAAACCTTTTCAACATACGGTCTATAGGCGTAGAGACCGCGTCAGGAAGTAGACGATCGCCCCATTTAACTACCAACCGTCGCGCTGGTCCATAGCCGTTGAGACGCTCTTGGAATTTGAGCGCCTTCTCTTCCTTCGTTGGCTTCCGCTTCGGCTTAGGCCATTTACTGGCGGTGATTGCCTTGACCATCCAGAATGCATGTTCCCAGTCGGGTTTCTCCAAAAATCCGACCCACATTTTTTCCAACGTAACAAACTGGGACTGCATATGCTGGAACTCCCACGGCTTATTGCCAGCGAAATGCAGTACTTTCACGTCATTGATGTTGATCAGGTTGGGATGATGGACCGGTAACCGTTTGAGCGTGTTGTACTCCGGAGGAATTATCTTAACTTCCGAGGCGAGGACAAAATTCAGGAAGCCCTGATCGCCGCCGTCGTCGCTTTCGCTGTTGGGAATCGCTGCGAAAACTCTGTCTCGCAACCCCTCGGAAGGCGTGAAGCTGAATAGGCCACTATTGAACTCGGGTTTAATCTCGATGCCCCAGTCCGGCGCGGCCAGAAATTCATTGCCTTCGAACAGAATGTCGATGTCCTGGAGAACAACGCAATCGGCATCTACAAAAGTAATCCGGTCGTACTCCAGGAGCTCAAACACTCGCAGTTTTGAGAAAGTGCCAGAAAATCTCTCTTGTCCGTGAGCGTGGGGATTGTTGATGGGATCAATCTGACGGGTCCGAACGTTCGGCAAGTGGCGAAGTGCTCTTGGGGTATAGGGGTCTGTATGCAAGACGAGAAGTGGTACGTCGGTCAGCCGCGCCAGAGACCGTGCAAGAGCCATCGCGCCAAGTACGTACTGCCCATCTGCGAGTGTAACATACGTATGCTTCGCCGCGTTGGGTTGGCTGCTGGGGTCCCCACTGCACAGTCTCCGCTCGGACCGGGTAAGAAGGGGGGCCAGAACCGACATCTGCGATAAGCCAATTAGGCTCACCTCATACTGGTGCAGAATAGTTCGCAAGAAGTGCAGATCGAGATCGATGCTATGCTTGTCTTCGTAGCCGCCAGTGTAGTCCTTCTCCTTCAGATGGGCCTTCACATCGTCAGGTACAGTCCACGCATATCGGCTGGCGGTGTTTTGATAGAGATCGATCCCCGCCACATGAATTTCTTTGAAGCCGAGTATTGCGGCGAAAGCTATCATCTGCATCCCTTGTGTAGGGAGCGGCCTGCCCATCATAAACCTGGCAAGCGTAGGATCGGAAGCTATAACGGCCCAATGGTCGAAATTCGGCTGGAACGAGACCGCGCTCTGGGTAACCGCGGTGTCGCGTGAATCGGACGGTTGGAAAGGCTGAAAGAATGCCTCGATGCTGTATTGATCTAGCCGTTGGATTTCTTGGATGCGATCACGCAGACCTGCATTGTCGACAGACCAGAAAAACCCATCGACACGCTCGCCAAATCGCTTCTCTTCTTCAAGAAAAAACCAGTTAGCCCGGAAGATGACGAAGTTGTCTCTTTCTTGCTGGGTAAGACGGACTTGTGAGCAGGAAGGGCCGTTGCCTACGACCAAACAGGGTCGCTTCAGCTTGTCGCCAAAATGACTTCTTATCCGTTGAAGCTCTTTATCAACGGAGAGGGAATTTTTTGGAAAAGCTGGCATACGATCCCTGCTTGGCAATGGTGGGCGATGATTTGTTGTCGGCCCCGATGGGAGGCTGTCACAGCCTGCTTACGAGCTTCTTTTGGATTAGGGAGTTCAGGTACGCCTTCTCTCGATCGAAATCGTGCTTCCCGTCGGACTTCGTAGTGACCCCAAAGTAGCGCGACAGGGTCGTTCTGTTGTCAGAATAAAAGTCGAAGCCGTGAACGTATACGTCTGCGGCTTTGCCATGTCGATCCCGGGCCCATTGGACAGCAATGATGCCTGTCGACGGCCACTGATCCTTAGCCAGGTCGAAATCCATTTCGATGCGCATTCCGTCGACGTAGATCGATGACTTCAGTACGTTTTCCTGCGGAGGGAGGACTTTGCATCCTCGATTCTCATCCATGAGGCGCTTTGAGATCTTGTCGTAGTCGTCGCGGAGATTGCTCCCGGAAACAAAAACCTTGGACGGGTCAAGGGCCCGTAGTTCTGCACTTTCCATGCAAGCTGGCGAGATAAGTGCATAGTCTGTTTTCGACCCGACGAACTTTTCGTAGCCACCAGTCCGGAAATTATTGACCCGAATAACCACGTCAAATTTGTCGATCTTATCCCCAATCTCTCTCTCGAGTAGAGTTGGGGCATTACCAACGACGAGGACCTTGATTGCTTTTTCCTGACCGGCCAGCCGCTTAACCCATGGGACAGACCTGCGGGCTGTCCGCCGCGCTTCGCGATAGTGCTCAATCTTGAGATCACCCGCTAAACGCTTTGCTATCTGCTTCGCTTGATCTAGTTCTTTCAGCACATGATCAAGGCGCAGCCCGCGAGCGTCGGTATTCACCCTCTGACGCTGAGCCACCCTCATCAGTTTCAAGATGTTTGTTTGGACGCCTTGCAGTTTGCTGATTTTTTCGTCGAGCGTTTCAGCGGACATTTCCTGATAGAGGTCGACCATCTCATGTGTGAAGTCAGGCAAGTTCTTCACGATCGAATGGGTTCGTCGGAAAGCGCGGTCTTTAAAGTTCTGCACGCTGTAGCCTTCAGCGATCGCCCTATACTTACTAGGATTCGGCTGAAAATCGGAAGCCAGGCTAGCCACGCGTCGGCACATATCGTCGGGATCGAGAGCGACGTATTCCCGTGGAAGCATTTCATTAAAGCCGGTGGTCGCGAATGCGAACGCGGGGTGGCCGCTTGCCAAAGCTTCGAAAACGACCAGCGGAGAGGGGTCGTCACGGCTGGACAGAATGAAAATGTCTACTTCTTTCAGGGCATCATGGAAATTCTTGCTATGCCCCATCCATTTGATTTCTTTTGGATAGGGTATGTCGTCGTTGTCTTCTCGGGTTTCCGAGGCTGCGTACCATCGGAATTCGAGAGGCCGGTCAACAAGAGTTGGAACCGTTTTCGCGATGTAGGAGAAGATATCTATCCCCTTACGATCGTCCGGGATGCCGGCTCCAGCGATCACGAGCGGAGCGCCGGCCGCCTTCGGGGCGGCTTCAACGTTCACCTTAAACTTGGTAAGATCGACGACCTCATAAACAATACGGAACGTATCAAGCGAGAACCCCAACATGGTGGCGACACTGTGCAGGCATTGCGAGGTCGGTACCCAATTCTCGACTATCAGGCACTGAAGAAGCTCCCGTGCCTTCTGAAAATTACCTGCTCTGCGTTGTGCAAGCTGGCGCAAGTTCCAAGCGGTCTCGTGCCAATAGATGGTGACAGGGATGCCATTTGTGACTGCGGTTGCTAGCGCGCTGAGGCTGTTCGGGAGCAGTAACGACTGAAATCCGTTGAACAGGAAGTGTGGGGTAGCCTGACCCTTCATCTCATCTTGAAGGGCAGTTTTGAATTTTTCGGGGTCTTGATCAAGGTGAACATATCCGCCGAGGTCTGCGATCCGGTCTTCACCGATGAATGCCTGATAGACGGATGTGCACGGGGAGGTATGCCGATCTCTCGGGTGATGTGACAAAAAGACAAAACTAGGTATTGTTACAGAGGAAATGACACTATTCATCGTAGCAACTCTTAGGTGTTGGTCTTGGGGGACTGTCCTAATAGTCCA
Organism: Ensifer sp. Root558; assembly: GCF_001427045.1. Classification (NCBI taxonomy): domain Bacteria; kingdom Pseudomonadati; phylum Pseudomonadota; class Alphaproteobacteria; order Hyphomicrobiales; family Rhizobiaceae; genus Ensifer; species Ensifer sp. Root558. The sequence goes on from NZ_LMGC01000035.1 coordinate 330,507, forward strand.
TGATCATTGTGCTGTGCAACAGATACGTTGGCCCTGGGACGATCACTCACTTCACTAACGCTAGGACCTGCTCGATCACCTTCTGGTTGCCGAAGATCGGTTCGTCACGAGAGGTTGGTATATAGCTTCTATCGCCGTGTTTGAAATTATTGAGAATTGCCGTTGCTGAAGTTCGGGATCTTTCTTCGTATTGACGCGTGATGTTCTCGAAGAGCGATGCATCGTCAACCTCACTGAGGGCCGTATCAATGAACAATTCCATCAGGTTCAAATCATGCAGGGCAAAGCCGGAGGGATGCCCAGAAAATTTTAGCGGCCACAACTGCGCCCCGGCCGCCTCACGAATCAGCGCTGCATGAGAGGCATCCTGCCGGTGATAAGGATCGAACAAAACGTGTGTTATCGAGGAGGATCGGTCGATCCGCAATCCATGCTTAGCGATCTCAGCTATGTCTTCGGCCCACCGAGTCTCAAAGGGGGTCTTGGTTCGATCGGAAGAAAACTGGGGTGAAATCGCGACGCAACGGGTAGCGCCAATAGCAGGCGCCAGCGCAATTGCGGCAAATCCCCCCATACTGGAGCCAAGGGTAACGATGCGTTCGAAGCGCAATGTCGCGTCGCCTATCAGCTTGGCGGCTGACAGGGCTCCCTCGCATTGGTACCAGTGATTTCGCTTGGCGACTACGTGGAAGGCTGCGAACTTCGACGTCTCATCCGTCCAAAGAGGCTTTGGCTCTACGCGTGTCCAGTTTGAAAAGGTGATCGCGGCTGCATTTCCGTTAGAATCTCTAAAATACACGTCAATATCGATGTCCGCGTATATGAGTTTCATTATGTTGCCACCCTCTTTAAAAAGGGATCCCTTCAACCTTGTTTTTACGCGCGACTCAAGTAGGGGGGAAAAGAAGAAGTGTTGATGAACATCGGTATCACAATTGAACGTATTCAAACTGCTGACCAGCCCGGGCGCGAATTGGACCTGGAAATAGCCTTGCTCATGGGTTGGAAAAAGGCAGACGGGAATGAGAACGCGACCGGATTAGAAATGATAGGCCCCACTGGAGAGGCGGGACCGCTCCCACCGTTTACGTCATCAATGACGACGGCGGTCGAGTTGGTCCATAAAGTTTCGCCAGGTGATGCATGGGGGGCGGTTTTCGAGGGCGGAATAGGTAGCGCCTCGATCGGTAACGGCCCTCCTAGCAGGGCGGTTACGCCAGCTATGGCCCTTTGTCTTGCCGCGCTTCGGCTGAAAGAGTTCCGTGATCGGAAGCGCAAAGCAGCACAAGCGAGCGCGGCTAATAAAAATGTATAGACTGCGAGAGGGCGAGCAATGCTCAGCAACCACATGCGCGTCACATGCGCATTGATGATCCGAGAAATTTCTACCCGATACGGCGGCAAGCCTGGCGGATATCTGTGGGCGCTTTTGGACCCCGTTGCACACATCGTTATCATGACGGTTATCTTCGGCGCGATCGCCAAAATACCCGCTCTGGGGTCAAGCTTTTCCCTGTTCTTTGCGACAGGCTACCTGCCGTTCATGTTTTTTCAGACAATGCAGACGTACGTCTCGGGTGCCATAAAGGCGAATAAGGGCCTGTTGAGCTACCCCGTGGTGTCGCCATTTGATGCCGTGACCGCAAGGTACTTAGTGCAAGCCTTTACCTCGTTCGCAATCGCCATTGCTGTCTTCGAAGTTATTGTACTCGAAGACGGGATAACCCTTGATATCAACTATGGGGCCCTTGTTGGGTCGTGCTTGCTTGCCTCATTTTTAGGGCTCGGGATCGGACTCATCAACATTTTCATGTATGCCCGCTATCCGATATACGAGCAATTATTTAGCCTGGTAATCAGGCCCATGTCCCTGATCTCAGGAATGTTCTTCCTGCCGGATAGCATGCCGCATCCCTACCAAGACTACATACTGTACAATCCGCTCTGCCACATCATTATATTGTTCCGAGAGTCGGTATATCGAGAATATAGGGGTACCGGGCTCGATATGAATTACCTTCTGTTGATCACGAGTGGGTGCATTTTGGTTGGATATTTGCTTTTCACCTTCGGATCCAGAACGATCAGGGAGAATTAAGAGCCACTTTCAGGCGCGCCACGGGTGCTTGGCTCGGGAAACTTTTTCCGTCCTGGGCCGTTCGATCACCGCGCTAAAATTTCCCTGACGACGTCGCTGTTTTCACCGCAGCGTTCGGGGGAAAATTTCCAAACACCGTTGCCTCTCCAGGGCAATAGCCGCGGCGACCATCTTAACAGGGTCGCGTTGCCCGCGCGGAAGGTGACGAGCCGAAAGGCTCCATGCTGCCCTAGCAATTTCGACGGTGATCATGAAACACCTCGGTTGATCGTTAACTGAGCGTTATGTGCTCTCGCTTTCCCGAAGCGTGCCACGTTAGGGAAAGCCCCAACCAGATTGTAGCGCCGCCGATGAAGATCAGTGGGCCCCGGCCAAGAATGCCGCGAGAGCTAGGAGCCGCGGCCTTTTTGTTTGCGAGCTATCAAAAGTAGCAAAGCGAATACTACCAGCGCGACTGGCCAGAAATCTGTGGCCTGATCCCAATTCCAGAGCCAGAAATTATAGGCTTCGAGGTGAGGTGGAGGCATGTGCACGCTAATTTCATAGTCGCGCTTCTCGCGGCCATGAAAGTGGCCGGCGCCGAAAGCGAGCGCGATGATGACCGCGTCGCGGCGTGAGTAGAAGAGCATGCCGGGAACGGCAACGACAGCGGCAATGCACAGCGCCTCAACGATATGGCCAAGCCAGTCAAAGTTCTCGTGAATGTAGTGCCAAGGGATTTCCATGCAACGCTGCTCCTACAGGGCTTTCGTTACAACCTGAGTAGCAGCGGATATCAAGAAGGCCGCCAGCGCGACGGCCGTTCCGATCCTCGCAATCTTCATGCGGCGCTTGCGTGCGCCCTTCCAGTCATAGCTCATCGTGAGACCTGCGCCGGCGTCGGCTGCGACCCAGGCGAAGTTCCACCATCATCCGCACCAGCCATCCCCTGACGTCCGACGTGTCAACGAATTCGGACATGTGATCGATCGCATATTCAAGTGTTCGTTCGGTGAGAGTTGTGGCTCCCTCCGGCGATCCCGTCAGACTCCGTGCCCATGACACCAACTCCGGCAGCAGATCCACGACCTGGGTGCTGCCGGCGTGATGCGAGGAGTGATCAAAGGCGTGCCGACAGGCATTTCTCAGGCCTAGTTCAAGCGCCCGCTCGTCGCGGGTTCCACTCATGTAAAGGCTGACGGCCCGACGAGCGAGACAATCTGCCTCGTCGCTGTGGCGACCGAGGTTGCGATCGTTGACGACCTTTTCGAAGGCCGCGGCGATGACAGTAAAACCTTCAGGAAGAATGTATCCGGATTGCGTTTGATCGAGCATAGCGCAACTCCTCCACTCAGGGCGAAAGCGCTTATGATCTCTCAGTCGCAGGAGCCCGTTTTAGTGTCCCGCGATGGGCGGAGTATGCGCTGCTAAGGCGCACTTGACGAATCTTTTTCCGCATCCTGCCGCATTTGGCCGATGCGCTTTTCCCAGAAGCAAAGGAAATATCCTATGAATAGAACGACGTTCCTCGCCTATGCGAGGCGCGCGCCTTTTGGCGGCCGCCTGATGCAATCCCAGATCGACGGCATGAATGCCATCCTCGACGAGTGGGATCGGCGCCAGTCGACCGGCAAGGTGATCGACAATCGGTGGCTCGCTTACATGCTGGCGACCGTCTTTCACGAGACCGGCGGCACCATGCAGCCGGTGACCGAGAACCTCAATTACTCGGCCGCGCGCCTGACCGAGGTCTGGCCGTCACGGTTTCCGACGATCGCCAGCGCCAAGCCCTTCGCCCGCAATCCGCGGAAGCTGGCCAACAAGGTCTATGGCGGCCGCATGGGCAACAGCGCTCCTGACGACGGCTGGCTCTATCGTGGCCGGGGCCTGCCGCAGATCACGGGCAAAGAGAACTATGACAAGTTCGGCCTCGCCAAGACGCCGGAGAAGGCGGCCGAGATGGGAACCGCCATCCGTATCCTGTTTGATGGCATGATCGGCGGCCTCTTCACCGGCATGAAGCTCGCCGACTATTTCAACCAGGTCGACAATCATCCGGTCGGCGCGCGCAAGATCGTCAACGGAACCGACAAGGCGAAGCTGATCGCTGGCTATTTTGGCAACTTCCTCGACGCGCTCGAGGCGTCGCGAATGCCGGCCGAACTGCCCGACGTAAAGCCCGAAGCGGCGAAGGCCGACGATATGCCGGCCGAGAGGAGTGGTACGGCGGTCACGACTGTTGGCGGGCTCTTCGGCGGCGCTGGCCTTTCGGCCGTGCTCGGCGTCAACAATCCCTATGCCTTCGGCATTGCCGCGCTGCTGATCGTTATCGGCTCGCTCGCGGCATTCATGTTCCTCACCGGCCGCTGGTCGGTGAACCGCGCCCCGGCACGCTGACATGTGGGCGCGTATCATCGCCGGCGGGCTCGCGCTCGCCGGTCTCATCTGGCTGGTTGCCGAGATCCGCGAGGACGGCGCCCGGTCGGTCATCACTAAGATTGAAAGGCAGAACGATGCGAGCGGTGATGCAGCGAGCAATGCTCGCAGTGATTTTGACCTATGCCTCGATCGGGGCGGCGTGTGGGACTACGGCGCCGGCAAGTGTCGACGGTCTGCGGCGCGTGATTGGCACTGATCTGATCGGCGCGCGAGGGGCGACGACCGAAGATCAGCGGAAAATTGACCGGACCGCCGTCGGCATCTGCGCCGCGGCGATCTGGACGAAGGCGGAATGCGAGCGACACGGGGAAGGGCGCTAGGGTATGGCACCAATGGAAATTGATGCGGCGGTTCACCGCCAGCTTGGGGAATTGGTGGCGGGCATGCGGGGCCTGCAGGAATCTATCCGGCGATTGGAGGAGGGGTCGGTGCGGGCAGAGGATAAGGCAGCGACGAGCCGGGCTGCCGTGCATCAACGCATGGATCAGCTCGTCGACCGCGTCGGCGACCTGGAGGCATCGGTATCAACCATCGATTCGAACGTTGCCGAGATGAAGCCTGTGACCGACGACGTGAAGCGGTGGAAGCTGATGGGCATCGGCGCGCTCGGCGTCACGGGGATAGCCGCGATGGCGCTGGGCGTGAGCTTCGCTGAGGCCATCAGGCGAATTGTGTTCGTGATTATCGGGAAGGGATAGCGGCGCTGGGCTGCTAGCTAGAGCGAGGGGTTCCGACACGATGAAAGTGCTCGCTGGATTTGGCGCCAGACAAAAGAATGGCCCCGATGGGGCGTCGGGGCCAAGGAGATGTGCGTCATCATCACTGAGAGGCTTTACGCGGGAAACTGACTTCCCTGTAAAGCCCGGCTATGATCCCGGGGAGGATCATTGCATTGGGGGTTCAGGGGTGCCACAAGTCAGAAAACGCGGGCCGTATTATTGAGTTCCGCCTCTGCAAAAAAAATGGCCCCAAAGTGCAACCAACGGGGCCAAGAGAGTTCACTGTCCAACGAGCCCTTGCAGGGGTGGATAGCTTGGGCTCGTTCTGTAAACCCGCCATCCAGGTGACTGGTTCCGCGCTGGCGAATCCTACAAATTGCGCGGCGTGCAGAAGCCTGCTTTTATACGGGCATGACCACGAAGCTTTCAGACTTGAACTTACCCCTTTTTGTTCTGCATGAACTCAATATCCGCGGATATGAGACTGCGGAGGAGTTGAGGAACATACCTTGCGCCGAACTGCTCACGATCCCCAATCTGGGCGGAATCGTTTGGCGACGGATTTGCAAAGCAGCCGGGCGTGAACGGTTTAATCCGTGACCGACCCCTATCAGCCGAAATACCAGTGGCGCCGCACCGAGCTGGACGCCAATGACCCGCCGACCGATTTCGATTGGCTGGGGTTTGATGGCATCGGCTACATAGGCCGCATCAGGAAAGAGACCGGCGGGCCGACGGCTGGCCGCTGGAACTGGGCCGGGTCCGTCCCTCGGACGTTCAAAGGGTCCCCGCCGACGCCGAACCAAGGCTATTGCGATACTGCGCGAGAGGCCACCGAGATGGTCGAGACCTATTGGGATTGGTGCCTGCGACGGATGCAGAGCGAATAGGTCAATTGAGCAGGGGTGCCTTCGGCTTTCGAAGGATCACGCCGACGGCATCTTCGAACATCGTATCTTTGGCGTCGACCGCGAGCCAATGGTTATGCGCGAGTTCGATTAGGGCGTCGCAGACTTCTCGCTCAGACCAGCCGGCGTCCTCAGCTTCCTCGACTACCGCGTGGAAGATTTCCTCAAGCGCTAATTGGCAATCCAAATCCCGATCGGGGTACAAGTCTTTCCTCTTCGGCGACGCAAAAATCGATGGCTTCGGCATTATTTTCCTCCGGTGCTCCAGCTTAGACGTTTTCGCTGTTTCATGCGTTAATTCGTCATGGCTAAAACGCTCAGAAAGAAATCTGTTCCCGCGGCACTTCCCGAACCGATGCCGCGCCGCGTCGATCCATGTGTCGCAACCCTGGTCGATAAGCCGCCGAAAGGCCCGGAGTGGGCCTTTGAGGTGAAGTGGGACGGGTACCGCCTCGCTGTCCATGTCGAGCCCGGCGAGGTGAGGGCAATCACGCGCGGCGGTTATGACTGGACGAAGAAGTTCGGTTCGATCGTCGCCGAAGCGCGCGAGCTCGGGAACGCCTCCATGATCCTCGATGGGGAGGCGGTCGTTCTCGACGACCAGGGCCGATCAGATTTCGGACTGCTGCAGCGCGCGGTCGGGAAAAGACCAAGCCTGCACGAGCCGAGCGAGATTATCTTCTTCGCCTTCGATCTCCTCTATCTAGATGGCCAAGACCTTCGAATGCATCCGCTGTCCGAGCGTCGGCGACTGCTCGAACCGATCGTCGCCGGCCGGACTGGCGCGATCCGCTTCTCGGAGGAGGTGCACGCCGACGGCGCCGAGTTCTTCCAGGTAGCGTGCGAGATGGGACTCGAAGGCATCGTCGCGAAGCGGCGGGACAAGCCCTATCGGTCGGGCCGCCGGCCGGAGTGGCTCAAGATCAAGTGCGCGCGGCGCGATACCTTTGCGATCGTCGGATACGAGCCGTCGACGGTGTCCGGCGCGATCGGCAGGCTGCTGCTGGCGGCGAGGAAGGGCGTCGATCTCGTCTATGTCGGAGGGTGCGGCACAGGGTGGAGCAATCAGGAATCGATGGCGCTACGGGAGCTACTCAATGCGATCCCTGCCGATCGGCCAGCCGTTGCGCTGAAGCGAAAGGGTGCTGTCTTCGTGCGGCCGATGCTGGTCGCCGACATCGAGTACCGAGCTTGGACACAAGACGGGAAGCTTCGGCACCCATCGTTCAAGGGCGTGCGCGAGATGGAAGGGGCAACTGAAGTGTATGAAATGAAGCTCTAGCGTAAGCGGTGTTTTTCTCGCACATTGACCAAGCGCGATAGGCCATTCCGAAGATTACCGCTGCGACATTGATGGGAAGAATGTGCCAATTGCGGTCATTGCGCGAAAGCGCAATTGCCCCTCGTCAGCTCAGCAGAAGTGAAAAAAAGACGCCTACAAAAACCAGGACTGACGCGATGTACGCAGATTTCCAATTTGGAAGATAGGGAAACCAAAACGGATAGACAAAGCGGTTCAGCAACAATGCGCCGGATGCCATAGAGGCGATAAAAAAGCATCCGATGATATCATGCAGGTCGACCATTTTCTCCATCTCGCTAGCGTAACGTGAAAATATCTATTGCTGCATAGCCATGGAGACTTCAATGGATATGACTACCCCCAGCGGGCGGCTTTTTGGTCTGTCCTTCTTGGTGTTGTGGGTCTTGCTGGCGATCCTGCTCTTCAGCGGCGTGCGTCAGGGGTTGAGTGCAGGGCCAAAGGACGATGATCGGTCCAGCGCGCCGGATCGTTCTCTTGGGCGCATAGCTCGGTATCTGTTGGAAGGCGACAGAGAGCGTCGAGCCATGGGGCTGGCTGCCGAGGCCGAAGCCAGGGCCTATTTCGCGCGCCGCATTGGTAAAATCCATCTGGCAGCGCTAGCTTTCTTCGCGGTGACGACATTGCTTCTGACGATCTGGAATCTGCATGAGGCCAAGATGCACCGGGCATCTCATGTCCAAGCCACACCGCCGTCGCGGCAGGTTAAATGAGCGATCTGGTGGTAGTTGCTACTAAATCCCAAGAAATGTCCCCAAGGCGCTGCGAATCGCTTCGATAGCGGTGGTGATCAGCGCCATTCTGATAACCGACTGTTTCAGCATAGATCTAACGTTTTCATTGTTTGCAGTCGCGCATGGACGCAAGGTGGTAAGCTGCGGCACCCTTCGTTCAAGGGCGTGCGAGAGATGGAAGGGACTTCTGAGATTTATGAGATCAAAAGCAGCGAACGAACCTAGCGATCCACACCGCTCGGCTGCCGAGCAAGCAGCGCCTCTGCGAACTGTTCAAACTCGTCGCTCTGACGATCACTTGCCTCCACGAGTGCATTTCTCCCCTTCGATATCCAGTAGCTCAGCCTTTGAGGCTCAAGGAAATATGCCAGTGCAATAATTCTCTCCCACCGCTTTACGCGTAAGGGTGAGTTGAGCTCGGACATCCGATCGTCTCGCTGCAGCATCACGTAAGCAGACTCGGGTGTGCTGTATTTTTCAAAGTATGGCAGGGCCACGCTGTGAAAAATCGCGGTAATTTTTGAGATGGCCTCGTCGACGTCTTTCTCTCCTGCCACACCCCAACGTAGTTGCGAGCCTTGGGTTAGGTTCCCAACTTCAACCCCCATCGTCCACGTGTCGAACTTGAGGTCATCGCGTAGCGGATGTGGTGGCATCAGCCCCCAAGCCAACTTCTCGACATCCAAATACCTGACGCCGAGGTCCGCGACGATATCAAAGTCATGCTGATGTCGGACGACGGAAAGATGGAATGAGAATTGGGTGTTCCCAACCTTCTTTCTGAAGGATCGCGTCGCAGAGTTGTATCTGAAACCCAACTCCGATGTGTTTCGTTTGATACCAAGAAGAAGTTCGTCGTGAAGTTTTTTCATTCGCCTCTGCTCCGCGAGCGAATGGAGCAAAACTCGGCAAGGTTGTCGAGGTCTAAAGATAATGGACGAACAAGATCATCAGTGCGGGAGAGGGGGAACTGATGCCTTTAAAGTGCCAGGAAATGTTTTGCAAATCTCATTTTGTTCCGTCGTTTTCGGTCACCTGACGGGGGTGTGTTTGCAGGGAATATGCAGTTAAATCAAATTCATGTAGGGATTTTAAGTCCCTTGCGTCTACCAGTTTCGCCACGCCCGCATACAGCCTAGATCAAACACTCAGGTCAAACAGTCAAGGGTGATCGGGGGTTTCGGGGTGGACAACGCGCTTAGGCGCGCTGTTCTCTCGTCTTCATGAAAGTGAAGACGGCCGCGGCAATCAGCGCCCCAAGGCCGTAGACGATAAGCGCGTCGACAAACGGCCAGCCCGAATTGAACGAGTAGATGGCGGGTGCGGGAAACAACAGAACCGCCAAACCCGCGAGGCGCGAGGAAAAGACGCTCAAAGCCGAAACCTTCCTCAGCAGCCATCCAATGAGCATGCCCACCACCACCATCGATATCGCTGAAAACAAGCGCCAACATTGGTTCCCCTCATCTAAGCCACCATGGGGACGATAAGCTGACTCGTGTACCATCGATACGGATCATCTTATAGTTGCAATCGACTTGGCGCTTGCGGACGACAGTCAAGCCTTCAGTGTCAAGCGCTCAAGGACCGTGCCCAACCCGCCGAGATCCGCAATCTCGCGAAAACGCGGATGGTCCTCCGGCTTATCGTGGTGTTCGAACGACCAGGTAAGCGCGTGCGGGACATAGACACCCCAGCTTCCGGCACCGAGTGCAGGCACAATATCCGACTTCAGCGAATTGCCGACCATCATGCTTTTCAGCGCTCCATCGCCGTGACGTTTGAAGATGCGCTCGTAGGTGGCGACGGTCTTGTCGCTGACGATCTCGACGGCGTTGAAATAGTCGCCAAGGCCGGAGGCGGCGAGCTTGCGCTCCTGGTCGAAGAGATCGCCCTTGGTGATCATGACAAGTCGAAAATGGCCGTGAAGCGCCTCGAGGGTTTCCTTGACATGCGGCAGCGGCTCGACCGGGTGCACGAGCATGTCGCGCCCAACGGCGAGGATTTCTGCGATGACCGAGGAGGGGACTTTGCCACCGGTAACGTCAACGGCGGTTTCGACCATGGAGAGCACGAAGCCCTTGATGCCGAAGCCGTAGAGCCCAAGGTTGCGCTTCTCTGCGGCAAGCAGCCGGTCGGAGAGATGTTCGGTGTCGGTGTGCGGCCTCAGAAGCTCGGCGAAGCGCGCTTCCGTCAGCCGGAAGAACTGCTCGTTCTGCCAGAGTGTATCGTCGGCATCGAAGCCGACGGTCGTTACAGTATGGGGCATAATATTACGGTCCGGCAATCTTGAAGGGTTGGTCGACGCTGGCACTTTTGCCGCTGTTGACGTCATTGAAGTGGAAGCGCAGCACATAGTCGCCGGCAGGCGCGCCGGAAACGTCGATGGTCAGCGTCGAATAGATTTCCTGGTTTCTGAGGTGGCCGGTGAAGGTGAAATCGCCGAACGCCTTCTGGCCGGCGAGCACGTCGCCCTTCGGATTGAGAATATCGAAATCAACGGTGAAGTGGCTTTCGAGTTGGCCTTTCGTTGCCGAATCCTTCCAGGTGAGGCCGATCGGCTCGATATAGGAGATCAGCGACTCTCCCTCCTTGAAGACTGCGCCCTCGCGCGGATCGTACATGGCGTAGCCAGTCGGCGCCTTGGTCACGAAAACCGCCTTGCCGATCGCCAGCGGCAACGTTTGCGAAAAGTCGCTCATCGCCTGGCGGAGCAGGTCATGGGCTTTCGCCGCGTCGCCGGAAGCCGCGAGCTTTTCGGCCTGCACCGCCGCGTCGGCAAGCGGGCCGGCATGGGCCGCGAGACCAGCCGAAAGCGTCACGGCGGCGGTCAGCATCGCCAGACGACGTATATGTTTCACCATGACGTTCCCCCATCGCCGGTTTCGACCGACTTTCGGCATCTGCTGCACCGAGTCAAGACGATAGGGCCGCCAGGCGAATGGTCAATGCTTCCAGAAGACCGGCGTCAGGATTACCAGCACGGTCAGCACTTCGAGACGACCGAGCAGCATCATCAGCGACAGCAGATAGAGTTCGGGATCGCCGAGCGTCGAGAAGTTGCCGGCCGGCCCGATGATCGGACCAAGGCCCGGGCCGACATTGGAAAGGCAGGTAATGACGGCCGAGGTGGCGGTGACCAGATCGTAGCCGAGCGCTCCCATGGCGAGACTGCCGAGCACCCAGAGCAGCATATAGGTGATGAAGAACAGGAAGATGGAGCGTTGCGTGTCCGCGTCGACGGTGTTGCCGCCATAGCGCACCGCATAGATCGCATTGGGATAGACGATCTTGTTCAGACCCGACCGGATCGCATTGAAGAGCACGATGAAGCGATAGGCCTTGATGCCACCGGCGGTCGAGCCGGAGCAACCGCCCATGAAGGTGGCGATGAAGGCTGCGATGACGACGAAGGGCCCCCAGAGGCTGTAGTCCTGGCTGGCATAGCCGCTGGTCGAGAGGATAGAGGTGATGTTGAAGAAGGAGTGTGCCAGCGCCAGATGGAATTCCACGCCATTGGCGAGCCGATGATAGACGGCAACGGCAATCGAGAAGGCCGAGAGATAGCCGAGGAACACGATGATCTGCGGGTCGCGCAGCGCATCCAGCCTGCCACGGGCGACGAGCACGATCAGGATCGAGAAGGGTAGGCTGCAAAGCGCCATGAAGAAGGTGGCGGTCCAGAGCAGCGGAATGCTGCCGAAATAGGCGAAGGATGCATCATGGGTGGAAAAGCCACCCGTCGCCACCGTCGACATCGCGTGGTTGATCGCATCGAAGCGGTTCATGCCCGTCAGGAAATAGCCGATCGTGCAGAGAAGCGTGATGACGACATAGATCGCGAGGAAAGCGCGGCTGAAGCTCGCGAGCCGGGCAAAGGGTTTGTCGCCGGTGTCGGAGGATTCCATCTTGAAGAACGACATGCCGCCGACCCTGAGATAGGGGATGATGAACAGGCCGAGCACGACGATGCCGATGCCGCCGAGCCAGCACAAAAGTGACCGCCAGAGGAGGAGCCCGGGCGGCGCATCGTCCAGACCGACGATCACTGTCGCACCGGTCGTCGTGATGGCCGAGACGGATTCGAACAGTGCCTGGGCAAAATCGAGCTTCATCGATGACAGCCAGAGCGGGATCGCGCCGACAACCGAGAACACGGCCCACAGCATATTGACGAGAACAAAGCCGAACTTCTTGGAGAAGGGCGGCGGGCCCATGCGCGTCGCCATGAAGGTCGCAAGCGAAAGGCCGCCGACCATGAACGCCGAAGCGGCAAAGATCTGCCAATCCGAATGGCCGTAATAGAGATCGACCATCGCCGGCACCAACATGGCGCAGGCAAGATATATGCCGAGGATCGCCGAAATGTGCACGGCATGCCGGATCAGGGTTGCGTTCAAGCGTTTATTTCCCGGAAGAACAATGTGGCCGTGCCGGTGGAACGGTCAGTGCGTCATTTTCAACGTCGGCCCGATTCGAGTCAAAGCCATGGCTTCGGGCGTTGCGATGTGCAATAGCGACGGCCAGCGACCAACTCAACGGAAGACCGCACGTGATGAAGCAGGATGTCGAAACCGCAACCGAAGCCTTGCGGGAGATCTTCCCGCCGACGCCGCTGCAGCTCAACGAACATTTGAGCGCACGCTACGGTGCGAATATTTACCTGAAGCGCGAGGATCTTTCGCCGGTTCGCTCCTATAAGATCAGGGGCGCCTTCAACTTCTTCCGCAAGGCGATCGGTGCCGGCGCCTCGGGTAAGACCTTCGTCTGCGCCTCGGCCGGCAACCATGCCCAGGGCTTCGCCTTCGTCTGCCGCCATTTCGGCGTTCCGGGTGTCGTGTTCATGCCGGTGACGACGCCGCAGCAGAAGATCGACAAGACCAGGATGTTCGGCGGCGAGTTCATCACCATCAAGCTGGTCGGCGATATCTTCGACCAGTGCTACAAGGCTGCCCGCGACCACGTGGAGGCGATCGGTGGCGTCATGGTGCCGCCTTTCGACCACGCCGACATCATCGAGGGACAGGCAAGCGTCGCGGCGGAAATTGCCTGGCAACTGCCGGAAGAGGTGGTTCCGGATCTCGTCGTGCTGCCGGTTGGCGGTGGCGGTCTTGCCGCCGGCGTCACCGGCTACCTCAAGGATAAGGTTGCAGCCGATCACTTCATCTTCTGCGAGCCGTCGGGTGCGCCGAGCCTGCGCGAAAGCCTGGAAACCGGCAGCGTCGTGACCCTCGATCAGGTCGACAACTTCGTCGACGGTGCCGCGGTTGGGCGCATCGGCGACCTCAATTTCGCGGCACTTCGGCGTTTCTCGCCTGACCAGGTCATGTTGCTGTCGGAGAACGCGATCTGCCAGACGATCATCGACATGCTGAATGTCGAAGGCGTCGTGCTTGAGCCGGCTGGCGCTCTTTCGATCTCGGCGCTGGAAGCGCTGGGACCGGAGACGCTTGCGGGCAAGACGGTGGTCGCGGTCGTTTCCGGCGGCAACTTTGATTTCGAGCGCCTGCCTGACGTCAAGGAGCGGGCGATGCGCCACGCCGGCCTCAAGAAGTACTTCATCCTGCGCATGGCGCAGCGGCCGGGCGCGCTCCGCGACTTCCTCAACCTGCTCGGCGACGAGGACGACATCTCGCGCTTCGAATATCTGAAGAAGTCAGCGCGCAACTTCGGTTCCATCCTGATCGGCATCGAGACAAAACATGCCGAGAATTTCCCGGTGCTGAAGGCTCGCTTCGACGCCGCGGGGCTGCGCTACCAGGACATTACCGAGAACGAGATCCTTTCCAACCTCATCATCTGACGGGAGTGGGCGTCGCGGTCAATTATCGGCACTTAGGCTTTGACAGTGTTGGCCGCGGCGTCTAAGTCTTGGGCATGGCATCGTTTTTCTCGAAATTGTTCGGCCGTTCCGGCAACTCCGAAGACCAGGCGCAGGCAGCACCGGGGAAATCCGAGGCCTATGCGGATTGCACCATCCGTGCGACGCCGATGCGCGAGGGCTCGCAGTTCCGTCTGGCGGGCAACATCGAGAAGGTCTCGGCCGAAGGCGGCGCCAAGGTTCGCAGCTTCATCCGTGCCGATCTCTTCGCGTCCGAGCAGGACGCGATCGACGCGGCGCTGCGCAAGGGGCGCCAGATCATCGACCAGACCGGCCCGTCGCTGTTTTCCGACGACGCCTCGTCGCGCCAGGTCTGAGCCGGCTTGTCTCTTCAAGATAATCTAATGTAAACATAAGCTTGCCTGTCGAAACTCATGTTTTTCGGTAGGAGTGCCGTTGGCTTGTGTCGGCGGTTCAGCCAGCTGGTCGACTGCGCGCCAAGTGCGTGGGCCGCCGCAAGCGACAGCCCACACTGATCGGTTGGGGGCTCAGAGCTTGATGCGGAAGCGCGCAAAACCCTCGGCGGCGTCGCCAGCGTCCTCGATCGTCACGCCCTTCACCTGTGCCAGGAACTGCCGTGCCTTCGGTCCACTGTCGAATGTCACGCTCGTCCCGGCGAGCGGAGCGAAGGTCCAGTTGGCGTCGGCCGACGGATTGATCGTGCCCTGGTCGATGATGTAGCGCACCACCACATCGCGGTTGGTGTCGGGAGCCACGAACACCACCTTGTCGGCGGTGATGTCGGGGAAGTTGCCGCCGCCGCCGGCCCGGTAGTTGTTGGTGGCGACGACGAATTTCTGCGCCGGATCAATCGCTTGTCCATTGAACTGCAGGTTCTTGATGCGGTTCGATGCGGCGTTGATCGTGTTGCCGTCCTTGTCGAACTTCGGCGGTACGGAAAGGTCGATCTGATAGGTGACCCCGTCGATGACGTCGAAATTGTAGGACGGGAAGCCGCCGTTGATCAGCGGCGCGTCGGAAGCCCCCGGCTTGACCTCGTTGAAGATGCCGGCCGACATTTCCAGCCAGTTGCGCACCTGTTCGCCTGTTATGACCACGGCCTGCACCGTGTTCGGATAAAGGTAGAGATCGGCGACGTTCTTGATCGCGATGTCGCCGGCCGGAACGTCGGTGTAGTAATCGGCGCCGCCGCGGCCGCCGGCCTTGAAGGGGGCCGCGGCTGAAAGCACCGGCAGGTCGCGGTGCTCGGTGTCCTTCAGCATGTCCTTGATGTACCAGGTCTGCGCCTGGCTGACGATCTGGACCGACGGGTCGTCGGCAACCAGGGCGAAGTAGGAATAGAGCGGCGCGCTGGTCTTGCCGACGGGCGTGCGCACATAGGCAAGCGTCGCCTCGTGGTCCTTTTGTGCGGCGGCCAGAACGTCTTGTCGATCGGCGACTTCAGCCACGACTTTCTTTTCAACGCGGCGATAGATTGGCCGCGCTTCGCTTGTCGAGCTGACGACGCGCCAAGCTCCACCCTCACGCTCGATCAAGAGGTCGATCAGGCCGAGATGCGAACCCCAGAAGCCGCCCATGACGCCGGGCTTGCCGGAGATCAGGCCCTTCTTGTTGTCGACGCCGCCAACGCCGTCGAACTTCGGCCCAGGAAAATCGAGATGGCTGTGACCGGTGACGATCGCATCGATACCTTCGATCGCGGCGAGCGGAACGGATGCGTTCTCGAGGTTCTCCGCATAGGCTTCCTGGCCAATGCCGGAGTGGGAGAGCGCCACGACGATGTCGGCGCCTTCCTCGCGCATCTGCGGCACCCAGGCTTCCGCCGCCTTGACGATGTCGCGGGCATCGGCCTTGCCCTCCAGGTGCTTGGCGTCCCAGGTCATGATCTGCGGCGGTACGAAGCCGATGAGACCGATGCGGATCTGATGCTCCTGGCCGGAACCGTCCTTCACCTTGCGGTCGAGGATGACATAGGGCTTCAGGAACAGCTCGTCCTCCCGCGCATTGGCGGCAAGCGCTCCCTTCGTCAGGTTGGCGCAGACGAGCGGGAAGTTCGCCCCGTTCAGCACCTTGAACATGAAGTCCAGGCCATAGTTGAATTCGTGGTTGCCGAGCGTGCCACAGTCATAGCCGAGCACGTTCATGGCCGCGACCACCGGGTGGAGATCGCCGTCCTTCATGCCACGCTGGTAGGCGATGTAGTCGCCCATCGGGTTACCCTGCAGGAAGTCGCCGTTATCCACGAGGATGGAGTTGGTCGCTTCGGCGCGGATGGCGTCGATGATGGAGGCGGTGCGCGCAAGGCCGACCGTGTCGTTCGGCTTGTCGCCGTAATAGTCGTAGGGGAAGACGTGGACGTGCAGGTCCGTCGTTTCCATGATCCTGAGATGCGCCTGGTTGGCGGCAGCGCGAACCGAGAATGGATGCAACATGACGAGTGCCGAGGACGCTGCGGCCCCCGCAAGAAGCGAGCGGCGCGTGAGGTTAAGCGGGGAAGTCATCGATGTCATGCGGTCCTCCATTGATCAAGAATGCGGGTCTTCATGGAAAAGGAATACAATTGGGGGTTTTGTTCGCTGGCGGGCGAACGACGGTGGGTTGGCGCTGAATATGCCGGAAAGCTGGCGTTTCCGAAAGCGGCAGATTTTCGCACTGAAAGGTCGAGCAACAGCGGACACCCGGTAAAGTTTTCTTCAAGTTTCCTGGTTAACGGTGCTTGAGGAAACGGAACCTTCTCAAGCACATGCCAAACGCCAACCTTATTCTCTTCGTCGGCGAGGCACTGGTCTACGTCACGGCGATGATCGGGCTTTTGCACCTTCGTGCCCGGTTGGGTCTCGGGGGCTTTGTCGCGGCCCTCGGCGTCATGCACTTCATCGAGACCTATCTTGCCGCGGTCTTTTATGTGCAACTGCCGTTCGGCGTGATTTCGCCCGGATCGGCCGTGCTGTTCTCCGGTAAGCTGATGATGATCCTCCTCCTCTATGTGAAGGAGGACGCAGCAACGGTGCGCCAGCCGATCTATGGTCTGCTCGCCGGCAATTTCCTGACGGTGGCGCTCAGCCTTCTGTTGCGGCAGCACGATACGGTGTCGATCGTCGCGGAGCGCTCCGCCGACCTCGCCTTCATCGACGAGATGGGGTGGCTGATGGTCTGGGGAACGACGATCCTCTACTTCGATGCGCTGATGATCATCCTGCTCTACGAGCGCCTCGGGCGGTGGTTGCGTCACTTCGTGACCGTCCGTTTCCTCATCTGCGGTTTCGTGGTGCTCACCTTCGATCAGGCCGCCTTCTATGCGGCGCTGCGTTGGTGGAACGGCGCGCCGGCCGAGGTCTTCTGGGGCGGCTGGATGGCGAAAATGCTGGCAGCACCCTTCTATGCCATTGCCGTCGGCCTTTATCTCAACCTCTCGCGCCACCCGTCGCTTGCCATGTCGGACCGGCCGCTTGGCGACATCTTCAACACGCTGACCTTCCGTGAGCGCTACGAGGACCTCTTGTCGCGCTCCGGGCAGGACACGCTGACGGGCTCGCTCGACCGCAGCCGGTTCGAGGCCGAGGCACCGGCAATGCTGCGCGCCGCGAGCGCCGAAAACGCAGCCGTGACGCTGATGATCATCGACGTCGACCACTTCAAGGGTGTGAACGATCGATTTGGCCACCTGGAAGGGGACCGTGTGTTGCAGCGTCTGGTGGAAACGGTGAAGTCGAAATTGCGCCCGGTCGACCGGCTGTTTCGCTATGGCGGCGAGGAATTCGTGATCCTGTGTCCGGCAATGATGCATGCCGATGCGCTGCGCCGCGCCGAGGAGATCCGGATTGCGATCTCAGATCAGATTGCGACGCCGGACGGTCGCTCGGTTACGGCGAGTATCGGGCC
This sequence comes from Ensifer sp. Root558, assembly GCF_001427045.1. Lineage (NCBI taxonomy): Bacteria > Pseudomonadati > Pseudomonadota > Alphaproteobacteria > Hyphomicrobiales > Rhizobiaceae > Ensifer > Ensifer sp. Root558. Next base: position 348,429 of record NZ_LMGC01000035.1, read on the forward strand.
TTCTTCGACGCCTGCCGATGGGGTCTCTGTCGAGGATTTACTGGCGCAGGCCGATCTGAGGCTCTACGCCGCCAAGGGACGCGGCCGCAATTGCGTCGTCGGCCGATAGGTTTTCGGCCGCTTTCAGATGCCGACATTCGGCCGATCGATGATTTCGCGCAGCGAGAAGCTGGAATTGATCTTCACCACATGGGGCAAGGCCGAAAGCCAGTCACGGTGAATGCGTTCGTAGTCTTGCAGATCCTTGGCCGCGACCCGCAGGATGTAGTCATATTCTCCCGACATCAGGTAGCAGACAAGCACGTTCGGACAGAGCTTTACCGCTGCCTCGAATTCGGCGAGCGTCTTTGCGAACTGCCCCGAGAGCGAAATATGCACGATGACCATGATCTGGTAGTCGAGCGCCTTATGGGCGATCCGCGCATGATAGCCGGCGATCGTTCCCGATTTTTCCAGGATGTCGACGCGCCGAGAACAGGCGGACGGAGAGAGTCCGACCTTCGCTGCGAGGTCGGCATTCGAGATCCGGCCGTTCTGCTGAAGAATGCGCAGAATCGCATGATCGATGGCATCAAGTTCGCTCATTCGTGATTTCCCTCAATCCTGCGCCTATTGTCGCAACATTCTTCGAAATCAATGCGCGCTGGCTTTCGTCTTTGCAAGGACATTCGATTGTCGGCGTGTTTTGCTGATTGCCTCGTCAAAAGCGGCGCAAAGCCCAACAGGAGAGGAACGCAAGGATGCGTGTCGGTTGCCCGAAGGAAATCAAAAACCATGAATATCGTGTCGGCCTGACGCCCGGCTCGGTGCGTGAATATGTTGCCCATGGCCACGAGGTAATCGTGGAGACCAAGGCCGGGGCAGGGATCGGCGCGGACGACGATGCGTACCGTGCCGCTGGCGCGAAAATCGTCGCGACGGCGAAGGACGTGTTCGAAAAGTCGGACATGATCGTCAAGGTCAAGGAGCCGCAGCCCTCCGAATGGGCGCAACTGCGCGAAGGCCAAATTCTCTATACCTATCTGCATCTTGCGCCCGATCCGGAACAGACCAAGGGCCTGTTGAATTCCGGCGTCACGGCGATTGCCTATGAAACCGTCACCGACGATCGCGGCGGCCTTCCGCTGCTTGCGCCGATGTCGGAAGTTGCCGGGCGCTTGGCGATCCAGGCCGGTGCGACCTCGCTGCAAAAGGCCAATGGCGGCCGCGGCATCCTGCTCGGCGGCGTGCCGGGCGTGCTGCCGGCCAAGGTGACCGTCATCGGCGGCGGTGTCGTCGGCCTGCATGCCGCCCGCATGGCGGCGGGTCTTGGCGCTGACGTCAGCATCATCGATCGCTCGATCCCGCGTCTGCGCCAGCTCGACGATCTCTTTGCCGGCCGCGTGCACACGCGCTATTCGACCATTGACGCGCTGGAAGAGGAAGTGTTTTCAGCCGATCTTGTCATCGGCGCCGTGCTCATCCCGGGGGCAGCAGCACCAAAGCTTGTGACCCGCGAAATGCTGACCGGCATGAAGAAGGGGGCTGTCATCGTCGATGTCGCCATCGACCAGGGCGGCTGCTTCGAAACCTCGCATGCCACGACCCATTCCGATCCGACCTATGAAGTCGACGGCATCGTGCATTACTGCGTTGCGAACATGCCGGGTGCCGTGCCGGTGACCTCGGCGCATGCGCTCAACAACGCGACACTGCATTATGGTCTGCAACTCGCCGACAAGGGCCTGAAAGCGATTGCCGAAGACCGGCATCTGCGCGCCGGCCTCAACGTGCACCGCGGTCGCGTCACAAACGCACCCGTCGCTGAAGCACTCGGCTATGATGCCTATGCGCCGGAAGCGGTGCTGAACGTCGCCTGACGGAATTGATCCAGCGGCCCGGCAGCGATGCCGGGCCGGTTGCCACGAAGGCGTCAGGCGGTGACGATCCGGCACTGGTAGCAGCTGTACTTGGTCGAGCGCACATGGACGGCTGAAATGTCGGATCGTGCCAGCAGTTCATTCGCTCGAGTTTCAAGCTGTTCCCTGGTGATGACGTCACCGGTCCCATAGACGATCCGTTCGTCGGGGCCGTAGCCGCGCAGGAGATAGCTGTCACGCGAGCTCAGGATCGGCGGCAGGGTTTCGCCATCATGCGCCGGGCACGCCTCGGCGTGCATGAACACCGGGCCGGTTTCCGCATAAGGCTGCAATGAGGAAAACGGTCGAAGCGCGAAAACCAAATAGGGCGCGCCGGCTTCGACATAATCCAGGCAATGACGGCACGGTACGCCGTCGCCATCGGAGATCTGTCGCTCCGGCGCATTGCCATACGCGTCCAGCCCGCCCTCTCTCATCCGGCGGGCTTCCGCGTCAGACATCGGAATATAGCGCAGCGACATCGTGTATCTCCTTGATCGGCTTGAATTGTTCGATCAGGAGAGTGCACCGGCCGCAGCCATCGGGACACCCGGAACTTGCCGGATGGTGTTCGTCAGAGGTTTTTCACCAGGCTCAGAAGCTCGGCATCGGTCAAAGGCTCGACCGTGGCCTCGCGGGTCGCGACTGGCGAGAAGCCGAATTGCTGATAGAGCTGCAGCGCGCGGGGATGGTCGAGGTTGTTGGTGGTCACCTTCAGCTTGCTCGGATTCAGCGCCCAGGCGGCAAACAGCGTCTGCAGCAGGAACCATTTGCCGAGCCCGAGGCCGAGTGCGTGTTCCATCAGCCCGAAATGCACAAGTTCGACCACATCGTCGTCGCCCTGATGCAGTTCGAAGAATCCGGCCGGCGCGCCGTTGACGTAAAGAACCGTCACGCTCCTCCGCTTGTCGCCAAGCAGTGCTGCCAGATCCTCGTCGCTCATCCGCAGCCGTTCGGTCCAGTGCCAGCGACGTCCGACGCGCAGATAGAGAAACCGATAGTAGCCGAGCGGAATGTCGGAGACGCGCAGGATCGCCGTCTGGATATTGACCGGCATCGGCAGGCTCTGCTTCGGCGGAGCGGTCATTTCGAGTTCGGTGACGTGCGCCGTCAGTGAGGCGAGCTTCGGAGGGCGCATGGCGTCACTCGCGACCTGTGACGACGGCGGTGTCGGTGCGGCCACCCCATTCCGACCAGGATCCGTCATAGAGCGTGTTGTCGGTGTGGCCGAGCGACTGTAGCGCCAGGGTGATGATGGCGGCAGTTACGCCCGATCCGCAGGTCGTGACCACGGGCTTCGAAAGATCGACGCCGGCCGCTGCGAAGGTCTGGCGGAGGCTCTCAAGATCCTTGAGCTTCCCGTTTTCCGAAAAGACGCCTGAAGGAAGGCTGTGGGCGCCGGGCATGTGACCGGAACGAAGGCCGGCACGCGGCTCGGCTTCCTCGCCATAAAAACGCGGGGCGCCACGGGCATCGGCGATCTGGATCGCGCCGTCGGCGACGATCTGCTTCATTCCGGCCAAGGAGGTAACGGCGCTGGGCGTAAAGCTCGGCTTGAACGTGGCCGGCTTGGGCGAGGGCACATCCGTGCTGACGGGTCGGCCTTCCCGGTTCCAGCCGTCCATGCCGCCATCGAGCACATAGACATTCTTGGCACCCATGATGCGCAGTTCCCACCAGACGCGCGGCGCCGTCATGATGCCCGGGCCGTCATAGACGACGATCGTATCCGTCTCGCTGACGCCAAGCGTACCGACGGCTTCAGCAAAGGCTTCCGGCGAAGGCAGCGTATGCGGCAGGCCGCTCGTATGGTCGGCAATGGCATCCTGGTCGAAGAAGACAGCACCGGGAATGTGGCCGGCGTCGTATTCCACCTTCGGGTTGCGTTTCTGTGCCGGCAGGTACCACGACGCGTCGAGGATCCGGATCGAGGGATCGCCGAGGCGCTCCTGCAGCCAATCGGCGGAAACGACAAAGGCGCTCTTGTTGTTGGTCACGATCGCAACTCCTTACTCAAACTGATGCGCGGTCTTCGGCGGTGCCGAAGCGGATACGGAACCGGCGGTTCTCCTTACCCTTTTTCTCGATCTTGGCGATGTGGATGGCGCCGACTTCCTGCGTCTCCGACACATGCGTACCGCCGCAGGGCTGGCTGTCGACCGCCGAGTTCTCGCCGATGCAGACAAGGCTGACGCGCCCCAGGCCGATCGGCGGGCGAACATTCTTCGACTTGACGATGCCGGGGTTGGCGGCCAACTCGTCGTCGGTAATCCACTGAACGTAAACGGGGTGGTTTTCGTCGACGAGCTTCATCAGCGCTGTTGTGACCTCGTCCCGGTCGATCGTCTCGTTCATGTCGAAATCGACACGGCTCTCGTCCTCGCCGACCGACGCTCCGGTGATCGGGAAGGGGCAGACGACCGAAAGCAGATGGCAGGCCGTGTGCATGCGCATCAGCCGGTAGCGGCGCGGCCAGTCGATGTGCAGAACCAGCTTCTCGCCGATCTCGGGCGCCGGCTGGCCCTCGGCCGGCACATGGATGATGATATCCTTGGTCTCCCCATGGCGGGCGACCGCGATGTCGATGCGGCTGCCATCGGCGCGCTCCAGAAAACCCGTGTCGCCAGGCTGGCCGCCGGAGGTGGCATAGAAGCAGGTCTGATCAAGCTCGATCCCGCCATCTTCGAGGATTCCGGTGACGCTGGCCTCACATGTCGAGAGGTAGAAGTCGTCACGGAAGAGGGCAGTCACGGTCCTGGTCATCGCATTCCTATCCAACTGATTCGTATGGCACTGCAATGTTGGAAGCCGTCTTCAACCACGTCGGCACCGGCAGCCCCTTGGAGGCGAGGAAGTCCGGGTTGAAGAGCTTCGACTGATAGCGGTTACCATAGTCGCACAGGATCGTCACGATCGTATGTCCCGGCCCGAGGTCCTTGGCGAGCCGCACGGCCCCGGCGATGTTGATGCCCGTCGAGCCACCCACGCAAATGCCTTCCCGCTCGATCAGGTCGAAGACGTAAGGCACGGCTTCCGAATCGGGAATCTGGTACGAGAAGTCGGGAGTGAAGCCTTCCAGATTGGCGGTGATTCGGCCCTGGCCGATGCCCTCGGTGATCGAGCTTCCTTCGGATTTCAGTTCGCCATTGGCGTAGAAATTGTAGAGGGCCGCCCCTTGCGGGTCCGCCAGGCCGATCTTGACCGAGGGGTTTTTCGCTCTGAGGCCCTGGGCGACGCCGGCCAGCGTGCCGCCGGAGCCGACAGCGCAGATGAAGCCGTCGACCTTGCCGTCCGTGTCGCGCCAGATCTCGGGCGCCGTGGACTCCACATGGGCGTCACGGTTGGCGACGTTGTCGAACTGGTTGGCCCAGATCGCCCCGTTTGGCTCGGTCTTGGCCAGTTGCTCGGCGAGGCGGCCGGAGATCTTCACGTAGTTGTTGGGGTTCTTGTAGGGAACGGCCGGCACTTCGACCAGCTCGGCGCCGAGCAGCCGCAGGGCGTCCTTCTTTTCCTGGCTCTGGGTTTCCGGAATGACGATGACGGTGCGGTAGCCGAGCGCCTGGCCGACCAGCGCCAGGCCGATGCCGGTATTGCCGGCCGTGCCTTCGACGATGACACCGCCCGGCCGCAACTGGCCGGTGCGCTCCGCATGGCGAATGATCCAGAGCGCCGCGCGGTCCTTCACCGATTGTCCGGGGTTCAGAAACTCGGCCTTGCCGAGGATCGTGCAGCCTGTCGCGTCGGATACGGATTTCAGCCGGATCAGAGGCGTGTTTCCGATTGCTTCGAGCACGGACGGGAAAATGGCCATTTTCAGAACCTCGTGTTTGAGGACAGGCACCGCGGTAAGGCGGCACGTACCAGGTAAAAGCGAACGGCGGCCAGCGAATATCGACAACGTTCCGGGACCGCCGAAATGTTGGCGTGTTTTCGGCTCAGCCTGCACTTCAGGCAAGAAATAGCGTTTCGCCGTCGCTCTGTCCCGAACAAAAATCGTCTCCAGGGACTGCGAGAGCCGGCGGCAAGGAGCGCTGCCGCGAAGAAGGGCCGGGCAAGTCATTTTTCGCCCACAGAAGGAGATGCGTACGTGTTTCCCGGCGCGTGCCGAGGAGTGAGTGATGAGTATTCAATCTACGAAATCGGAACAGAAACTGGCTTGGGTGACGGGCGCAAGCTCGGGAACCGGGCGGGCACTGGCGCTCGCGCTGGTGCGGGAAGGCTATTCCGTCGTCGTGACGGCGAGAAACCACGACAGGCTCGTGGACCTGCAGCATGAAGCAGCAAGCGAAGGGCGGATCACCGTGCTCGACGGCGATGTCACTGACCCTGCCGACATGGAGCGGGTGATGGCGGCGATCGAATATGATCACGGGCACCTTTCGCTCGTGGTGCTGAACGCCGGGGTCGCGCTGCCGGTGCGCGGAGACGAGCTTCACCGCGAGGCCTTCGAGAAGAGCTTTGCCGTCAACCTCAACGGCGTCGTCAACTGTCTCTTGCCGGCGGTGGACCACATGAAGACGCAGGGGTACGGACACATCGCCATCGTCTCGTCGGTGGCCGGCTACGGCGGACTGCCGACCAGTGCCGCCTATGGCGCCACCAAGGCCGCGCTGATCAATATGGCGGAAAGCCTGAAGTTCGATCTCGACCGGCTCGGCGTCCGGCTGCAGATCATCAGCCCCGGCTTCGTCGATACGCCCGGGACCGCGCGCATTCGCTTTCTGCGACCGGCGCCGGTGAACAGTGAAGAGGCGGCAAGGCGCATCGTTGCCGGCCTGAAGTCGCGAAGGTTCGAAATTGCCTTCCCACGCCGGTTTGCCTACGCGGTGAAGCTCATGGACCTGCTGCCCTACAGCCTCTATTTCCGCCTGCTGAACTGGCTGACCCGCGGCAAGGCGGAGGCCATGGAAGGACAGAAGCGCGCCGGACCCGGCGGCCGCCCGCGTCAGGCGGTGTGAAGCACTAGCACCGCGCCGAAGATGAGCGCCAGTCCGACCCAGCCGATCGGCTTCAGCTTCTGACCGAACAGGAAGCGGCCGCAGATGGCCGTCCCGAAGATCCCGGTTGCGCCAAGCACCGCATAGGCGATGGCGAGCTCCATGCCCTTGATGGCTTCCGCTAGGAAGGCAAAGGCGGCGAGCACTAGCAGAATCGAAAGGATGCCCCAGCCGCGGCGGGCGAACCCTTCCGATTTCGTCGAGGCGAGGTTGGCCGCAATATCGAGGATGCCGGCCACGACCGCGAGGACGAAGTAGATGCTAGGCGCGCTCATCGGTGGCTCCTTCACGCGCTGCCTCGTCCTCGTCATGATACTCGCCGGCATTGACGAGCAGGATGCCGACGATCGCCATCGAAAGCCCGAGCATTTCGCGTCCGGTCAGCACATGGCCGAAGACGAAAACCGAAACCAGGGTGATGATGGCGACGCCCGAACCTTCCCAGATCGCATAGGCGACGCCGACCGATATCGTCTTCACCGCCTTTGCCAGGAAGACGTAGGAGAGTGCGATCGAGACATACATGACGATGTGGCCGAGATAGGAGCCGCTTTCGGAAGCGGCCTTCATCACCGTCAGGCCCACCACTTCGGTCGCGATGGCGAGCGCGAGGAAAAACCATGCAAGACGCATGCTGTACCTTTGAACAGAAACTTGGATCGACCGCCTCTTAAGCGCTACGGGTGACGCGGTAAAGACGCGCCGTGCGCTTCACTCGAAGACGATCTGCCGGACGTCGATGTTGCGGGCACGGAACCCGGCCTCGCAGTAGTAGAAGTAGAACTCCCACAACCGCTTGAAGCGCAGGTCGAAGCCGAGCGGCTCGATCCTGTTCCAGACCGCCCAGAACCGCTCCCGCCATTCGCCGAGTGTGCGGGCATAGTCGACGCCAAAGCCGAAGTCGTTGATCATCCGCAGGCCGACATTGCGGCCAAGCTCGACCAGATGCTCGCGCGTTGGCAGCATGCCGCCCGGGAAGACGTATTTCTGGATGAAATCCGGATTGGAACGATACTCCTCGTAGGATTCGGGCTTGATCGTGATGATCTGCAGTCCGGCCTTGCCCCCGGGTTTCAGGCACCGCTTCAGCTGCGAGAAATAGGTTGCCCAGAATTTTTCGCCGACGGCCTCGAACATCTCGATCGAGACGATGCGGTCATAGGTACCCTTTTCTTCACGATAGTCCTGGAACTTCAATTCGACCCGGTCGGCAAGGCCCGCACGCTGCATGCGTTCGCGTGCGAAGGCCAGTTGCTCGCGGCTGATCGTCAGCCCCGTGACCTTGCAGCCGATTTCCGTTGCCGCGAACTCGGCAAAGCCGCCCCAGCCGCAGCCGATCTCAAGCACATGATCGCCGGTGCGCAGGTTCGTCGCTTCCGCGAGCGCGCGGTATTTGGCTTTCTGCGCTGAGCGAAGATCATTGGCGCCCGTTGCATAAAGCGCAGACGAATAGGTCATGCTCGGATCCAGCCATTCGCTGTAGAAGGCGTTGCCGAGGTCGTAATGGGCCGAGATGTTGCGGCGCGCGCCGGAGTGGGTGTTGGCATTGCGCCAGTGCAGGAACTTGTCGAAAAGGCGAAGGAGCCCGCGCGCACGGTTCGGAAAATTCCTGCCGATTTCGGCGTTGACGAGGAACAGTTCGAGAAAGGCGCCGACATCGGGACTGTCCCAGTCGCCGTCGATGTAGCTTTCCGCAGCCCCGATGGTGCCGCCCGAGATAGCACGCTGCGGCAGGTTCCAGTTGTTGAGGTTGAGGATGGCGCTGGGGCCGGCCCTGGCGCCTTTGATCACCAGCCTGCGGCCGTCTGGCGTGGCGAGCATCAACGTTCCCACCTGAAGGTGCACCAGGGCGCCAAGCACCATGCGCGCCTTGAGCGGGAAATCCCGCACGGCCGTCGCCAGATTTTCGGAAGATAGCTCCACCGCACCGGCAAATGCAGCAAAATCGGCTTCCAGGTTACGCATACACCACCCCCTCAGCTGTTGCATCCGTAACGTGAGCCTAGCCGCAATCGGGCGAGACGCCAACTGAGGAATTCTACCGGAGGCTCTACGTCTCCTCGGAGAGTCCCGCTGCGCTTGTGATCTGCCGGAAGGCTGCCAGTGCCCGATCGCGGGCAAGGGCATGGTCGACGATCGGTTTCGGGTAGGTCGTGCCGAGTTCGATGCCGGCTTCGGCAAGGGTCGTGGCGGGCGCTGCAAAGGGGCGATGGACATAGCGCGGGTGGAGGCGCTCCAGCTCCGGCACGAAGCGCTTCACATAGAGACCGTCGGGATCGAATTTCTCCCCTTGCAGGACCGGGTTGAAGATGCGGAAGAACGGTGCGGCGTCCGCGCCCGATCCGGCGACCCATTGCCAGCTTGCGGCATTGTTGGCCGGATCCGCGTCGACCAGCGTGTCACGGAACCAGGCTTCTCCCTTGCGCCAGTCGACGAGCAGGTCCTTGATGAGAAAGGAGGCGACAATCATGCGAACGCGATTGTGCATGTAGCCGTGGCGCCATAGCTGGCGCATGCCGGCATCGACGATCGGGTATCCGGTGAGCCCTCTGGTCCATCGAGTAAAATCGTCCTCGTCGTTCAGCCAGTGGAAGCGGTCGAATCGACGGTCGAGGTTGCGGCGGCCAAGCTCCGGATAATGAAACAGCAGATGATAGGAGAATTCGCGCCAGGCGAGTTCCTTGCGGAAGGTGGCCGCCCCTTCGCCGCTATCGGCCTGGGGCCCAGCTGCCGCATGCCAGGCCTGCGCCGGCGAAATTTCGCCAAAGGCGAGATGAGGCGAGAGCAGGGATGTGCCATCCGCGTCGGGAATGTCGCGGCAGCGTTTGTAGGCGTCGAGCTTCTCATCGACGAATTCTTCGAGACGGGTGGCCGCACCGTCTTCGCCCGGCGTCCAGACCTCGCTGAATGTCGCCGCCCAGTCCGGTTTCGTCGGCAGCAGCGACCAGTCGTCAAGGCGTTCCGATCGCGGCCATGCTCCCGGGGCTGCGATATGGTGCGGCCGGTCGATCGGCGGTGCCAGCTCGTTTTTCAGTTCGAGCGCGCGCCAGAACGGCGTGAACACGCGGTAGGGGCCGCCCGTCGTCGTCAGCAGCCGCATGGGCTCATGCAGCAATTGTCCTGCAAAGCTCTCCGTGATGATTCCCCGCTCGGCCAGCGCCTTCTTGAGCGCGGTATCCGTGGCGATGCCGTTCGGGTCGTAGCGCCGGTTCCAGTAGATGCGCTCCGCACCGCTTGCGCGCGCAATCTCGACAATCACGTCAAGCGGCGCGCCTGATCGAAGAACGAGGCGAGAAGCGTGCCGCGCGAGACTTGCGCCCAAGGCCTCGAGCGAATGGTGCAGCCACCACGCCTGCGCCGCCCCGAGCGCACCGTTGCCGCTGTCGGCGGGTTCGCGAATATAGAGGGGAATGACGGCTGCCTCGCCGGCGGCAGCCGAGAGGGCGCGATTGTCGGCCAGGCGGAGATCCTTGCGGAACCAGACGATGATGGGCGGCGCCGCGGCCTTTGTCATGAAGAACCATCGGGAGGTTGGGGATTGATCACCTGGAGAACATAGGTGCAAAATGAAAAAGAGCCATTCGCATCGCTGCAAATGGCTCTTTTAGAAAGTGGCTCCCCGGGCCGGATTCGAACCGGCGACCTGTCGATTAACAGTCGAATGCTCTACCGCTGAGCTACCAGGGATCATCCGCGCCGCTGTTGTGCTGTGCGCTTCAGAAGTGAGGCTGCTAATACGCATGCTTTTCTGATTTGCCAAGCGCTTTTTTCAAAAAAAATGACAAGTTCCGTTGCGAGGCTGTGGAGAAGTCCCCAATTGTGGGAAAACACGCCGGATAGGGAATGATGAATAAAAACAGGAAGCAGACGCATTTCGGCATTGATCCGCAAACACGACAGATCGTGCTGGGAAAATGGCGTATCGCGTTGCCCGACTCGCCCCTGCTGCGCATCCTGCTGGGTTCGCTGCTGGTGTTTTGTGGTTTTCTCGGTTTCTTGCCCGTGCTGGGCTTCTGGATGATACCGTTGGGCCTGATCGTGCTTTCCCACGACATTCCCTCGGTTCGCCGCCGCCGTCGTCGTCTGGCCGTCTGGTGGGCGCGCTGGCGCGGGAAGGCCAACTCGTCGAACGGCTCCTGAGGCGGACGCCGATTTAACGATCTTGTTGTCGAGGGCAGGGCGGTCGGCAGTTTTGGCCGTCCCGTAGCAATTCCGAATCTCTCAACAAGGGCCGTGGCCGCGCAGGCGAATGACCGGTTCCTGGCGGTCTTCCCCTCTGTTGGGGTGCCCTCGAAAACTTTTCGGCAACCCATCAAACGCATAATGCGGTCTCGAATCAGGATGGGGACCGATGGCCAAAGCCACTACGAAACGTCGACGCCGCAGTTCGGGCCGAAGCACCAGCAAACAGGGCGGCATGGCGCCGTGGTATCTGGCCGCAGCGCTCACCCTTGGCGGCGTCATGGCCTACGACCATCGCGCCGAGTTGCGGCACTGGCCGGTGGTTTCCGATGTCATGGCCTTTGCATCGCGATCGGAAACGAAGCCGAAGCCTCAGCGCGCGGTTCCTGAAGCGCAGGAGCGCGTTGCCCAGCAGGCGGATAGGCACAAACCGAATCCGAAGCCCAACCCGGCGACGAAGGTTGCCCTGGCCGCCCCGGTGCCGTCGGTGAATGTCGGCGTCACGCCGCCAACCCCTCTCGTGCGGCCGAATGAAGAGGTGAAGACGGCATCCATCCGTACCGATCAGTTCTATTTTTGCGGCATTCGCAACGACAACTGCGTGATCGATGGCGCGACCTTCGTCTTCCATGGCGAGACGATCCGCGTCGCCGATGTCGATGCGCCGCGAATCCGCCAGGCAAGCTGCGACAAGGAGCGTTCGCGCGGCTTCTACGCCAAGCAGCGCCTGCGCGAATTGCTGAATGCAGGCGACTTCAGGCTGATCTCGGCGGGAGGGCGATCAGATGCCAAGGCCGGCGAGAAACTGCGCCTGGTCACCCGCGGTGACCAATCTCTTGGACGTGTACTCGTTTCCGAGGGGCTCGTGCGGCCGTGGGAAGGGCGCCCGACGCCCTGGTGCTGAGATCAGCTGGGAGACGATCGGCGGACATCGTCGATCGTTCTGTGGAAAGTATCCGTCCTGCAAATCGACGGCGCGTTTTTCAGAAAATGCCTCTTGCGGTTTTTCTGCAATCATTCTAAATCCGCGCCAACGCTTGGTTATCCGAGCTGTGAGGCCTCGTGGCGGAGTGGTGACGCAGAGGACTGCAAATCCTTGTACCCCGGTTCAATTCCGGGCGAGGCCTCCAATAATCTCACCTCGTTAAATTTGGTTTGGCGTTCTGCCTTAGGGCAGCGCGGTAAAATTCGCGACACGTCCGCGCAAGCCACGTCGCCTATGCCTCCGTCGGATCTTATCGCTTCGGTGAATTCGGTAGAGGGGGAACGATGACTCCGCTGAGATCAACCGTATCGGTAGCGTCCGTCAACATTAAGAACGGAGGCAATGGCATCAATGAAAAAGAGACTGATCCTGACGGCGTTGGCGTGTTTTGCGGCGACCGCTATGGAGGCGCGCGCGGACGACCTGGTTTTCCAGCTGAAGAACAACACCGGCGCGGTACTGACGAATTTCTATACGTCGCCGGTCGGCGTCAATGAATGGGAAGACGATGTTTTCGGTCGGCAGGTCCTGAACCCCGGCGAGAGCATGGAGATCACCATTGCCGACGGGCGGGACGTCTGCAAATACGACATGCGATTCGAATTCGAGGAAGGCTCGGCCCTCGATACGACCGAGGACACGCAGGATCTCTGCGAACTCGGCGAATACACGATCCACGAATAAGCGATCTGGATTTCAGGTCGCCTTAAACGGAAAGAGCCTCGCCACTTTCAGTGGCGAGGCTCTTTTGATTCGGCGTTCTGCCTGGAATTCAATGGTAGCGGCGGATCAGCCCGACGAGCTTGCCCTGGATCTTCACGCGATCCGGTCCGAAAATGCGCGTCTCGTAGGCGGGGTTGGCCGCTTCGAGCGCAATCGACGCGCCCTTGCGACGGAAGCGCTTCAGCGTCGCTTCCTCGTCGTCCACGAGCGCCACGATGATGTCGCCGGGATTGGCCGAGTTGCCGTTGCGGATGATCACCGTGTCGCCATCGAAGATGCCGGCCTCGATCATCGAATCGCCCTTTACTTCGAGGGCGTAATGCTCGCCGCTGCCGATCATGTCGAGCGGAACGGTAATGTCATGGGTGTTGTTCTGGATCGCCGAGATCGGCACGCCGGCAGCGATGCGCCCCATCACCGGGACGGAAACAGACGTGCTTTCGGCGACCGGCGCCGGCTTCGGCGTGGCAGGAGCGGCGGCCGGCGGCTTTCCGAGGCTGCCCTCGATCACGCTCGGCGAGAAGCCCCTGCGCGGCTGTTGCTGGCCGGCGGCGTAGGCTTCCGGAAGCTTGATGACTTCGAGCGCGCGCGCCCGGTTCGGCAACCGGCGAATGAACCCGCGTTCTTCGAGCGCCGTGATCAAACGGTGAATGCCGGACTTCGACGCAAGGTCGAGCGCATCCTTCATTTCATCGAAAGACGGCGGTACGCCCGACTCCTTCATGCGTTCGTGGATGAACAGAAGCAATTCCTGTTGCTTGCGGGTCAGCATGGCACGTCGCTCCAGAGGCGTGAAACAAATCAAGAACAGACACTATCTGTTCCATATGTGTTCCGCAAGTGCCTAAAATTCCGTGAATTCAGGCAATTGGCTGCTTCTGTGGGGGGCGATTGGTCACTTTTGCGGGAGCGGGGCGGTTTTCGGCGACGGTTGCGTCCCAAAACAGCGCCGGGCAGGTCAATCGCGCGCGTGATTCGAACGAATCGCGGCTCTCTTCGCGGAGAGACTTAAGTCGCTTGCGAGGCCGAGCAGGCGTCTTCGAACTCCTTCACCGTTTCGGCGCTGTTGTCTTCCGGAAGCACTGCGTCGGCCGCATCGGTCGCAACGGGCGTATCGCCGTCATAAACGAAGGACTGGATGTAGAAGGCGAGCGCGCCCTTCCAAACATTGCGTCCATCGATCTGATGGCACGGCACGGCCCGTTCGAAATCGGTCTGGAGTTCATCCACCGTCGCGGCACTGAGCTTGACGTCAGGCATATTGGGCGATGCGACTATCGAAGCGAGAAGCAGGGCGGCAAGCACGGTGATCGTCCACTTGATGAAGGGGTGGGACTACGGGTTGGTAAACGATGTGAACCGCGCTTTCGTTCCGAAGTCCAGCAAGCATGGCGATCACTCTGCCATGTTCAACAGCTCTTTGCCCGCAGGCTGTGGCTGATTTGCGCCAGCCGCTCGATCTCAACCTCGTCTCGGCCGTTCTTCATGGACCGGCGCGGAGAATGCATCGGAGCTGCCAGCTTTCGCATCGGGCCTGGGGCGCGCAAAAATCCCTGCGGGGAAGGGCCTTCACCGTCTCGACAGGCCTCTAAAAAAAGATAACTTTGCGTGGAAAGTGGGGTGGTTGCATGCATAGATTGTCGTTGGTGGTGCTCGGCCTGTTGCTCACGGCTGGAGCGGCGTCTGCCGAAGAAGGGCGTTCGAATATCTGGAAACGGATCAACGCCTGGACGGTGGGATCCGATCGCTCCCTGGGCGGCTCGTGTTACGCGGCGACGAGCTATGACGCCGGCGCTATCCTTCGTATCGGCTTTTATCCGCGGGGATCGACGAACCTGGCGTTTCTTTCGATCGGCAATGCCGAATGGAAGTCCATCGAGCCGCAGCGGGAATACGATGTTGCCTTGCAGCTCGACCGTGGTCGTCAGTGGCCGGCCGTTGCGTTCGGTGTTGATCTGACCGGCGCCAGGGCCCTTGTCGTCAACTTTTCCAACACCGACTTCTTTACCGAATTCGTTCGCAAGAACACCTTGGCGCTGGCCTTCGAGGGGCGCGTCGTCGCGAGCCTCAGCCTGCGTGATTCGATGAAGGCGGTAAGCGAGATGTTCAAGTGCCAGGAGGCGGTGAGCGCCTTGATCCCGAATGGCGGTCAGGGAGCGGCGAACGATCCCTTTGCGGGTGCCGGTGGCAATGCGCCGAACAACGATCCCTTTGCCGGCGGCGGCCAGACCAAGTCGTCGAAAGATCCTTTCGCCATGTGATGGGCGCGTCCGCTTGCCGCAGAGAGGTGAATATTCCTAAAATATTGCCTGGGATCGGCTAGGTACCCTCGACAGTGACGGGGGGACCTATCAAAATGCGGGCAAACGGGGGTTTTGCATGCGTAGATTGCTGGTCGGATTGGTAAGCTGTCTGATCGCCGCGGGATCGGCCGCGGCTGAGGAGTCCGAAATCATCAAGTGGAAGGATGTCGACGGCTGGACCGTTGCTTCCGACACCTCGATGGAGGGCTCCTGCTTCATCTCATCGGTATTCGACGGCGGGGTCACCTTGCGCCTTGGGTTCTATCCCAAGGGCTCCGAGTCGCCGCTCTATATGAGCTTCGCCAGCGACGACTGGAGGTCGCTCGAGGTCGGCAAAGAGTACGACCTGACCTTCCGCTTCGACAAGACCGATCCCTGGAGCGCTTCGGCGACCGCTGCCGGTGATGCGAGCGGAAAGTTTCTGTTCGTGAACGTCACCGACGCCGAGTTCCTGACGGGCTTCGTGCGCAAGCGGGCCTTGGCCATCGCGTTTGAAGATCGCGTCATCGCAAATCTCAGCCTGCGCGGCACCGGCCCGGCGGCCGACGAGCTGATGAAGTGCCAGCGGGCGGTCGACGAGATTATCGCCGACGAGGGCCGCAAGTCCAAGGAGAAGAAAGCCGACCCGTTCAATGCACCGAGCGAGAAGCGCTCGGCGCGGGATCCGTTCAGCCTCTGAAAGCAGGTGGCCACGGGATCGGGCAGCGTTTCGCGAAGGCCGGACGGTGGCTTAGCATGGCGGTGTCCCCAGAGAGACTCGAACTGGCGATCTGCTGATGACAAATCAGCCGCTGTTCCGATACCTCGGCAACCGGGCACCTTCTGATCGTTTTGGTGGAGCCGAAGGGAGTCGAACCCTCGACCTCCGCAGTGCGATTGCGGCGCTCTCCCAACTGAGCTACGGCCCCGTAGCATTCAGTCAACACGACCGGCGCCGATCCTGTCAATACGCGCGCCAGCGCGCCCGCTCGAACGCCGTTGCACGATATGCGTTGTTCGATCCGGCCGGGCGCCGAAGGCGGTCGGTCTCTGAACCGCTTCTGCACTCCACCCATTGTCGAACTCTGCCGGCGGGTTTACGCTGCAACCTGACGATGGCGCTACGTGAACCGCGTTGAAGTGTTGGCGGTATACGCCAAGCAGGAAATGACGTCCGGGCACTGGCTGTGAGCGCCATGATGCTCGAGCCAATTACACGATTTTCGTATGTGAGATAGGCCCCTGCCGGCCCACTGTTCCCAAAGAAACCTCTCCGTGGCCCGGCGATTGGAGGAGGATTGGCAAATGGCTCAGGCGATGAAGGCAGCCGTCGTTCGGCAATTCGGCGCGCCCCTGACGATCGAGGAAGTGGCAGTGCCCACGCCGCAGCCGGGACAGATCCTGGTGAAATACGAAGCAACGGGCGTTTGCCATACCGATCTCCATGCTGCAAATGGCGACTGGCCGGTGAAGCCCAGCCCACCGTTCATTCCCGGGCACGAGGGGGTCGGCTATGTCTCGGCGGTCGGCGCCGGTGTCAAAAGAGTGAAAGAGGGCGACAGGGTCGGCGTTCCCTGGCTTCACAGCGCCTGCGGCTACTGTCCGCATTGCCGCACCGGTTGGGAGACGCTGTGTGCGGCCCAGTCGAACACGGGATACTCGGTCAACGGGACGTTCGCCGAATATGGCCTGGCGGATCCTGATTTCGTCGGCAGCCTGCCCAATGGGCTGGAGTTCGGTCCTGCCGCGCCGGTTCTGTGTGCCGGGGTCACCGTTTACAAGGGGTTGAAGGAAACGGAAGTCCGTCCCGGTGAATGGGTTGCCATCTCCGGCATCGGGGGGCTTGGCCACATGGCCGTGCAGTACGCAAAGGCGATGGGCATGCATGTCGTCGCGGCGGACATCTTCGACGACAAGCTGGCACTTGCAAAGCAATTGGGCGCCGACCTGACAGTCAACGGCAAGGCCAAGGATGCGGTCGAGCAGGTGATCAAGGCCACCGGCGGCGTGCATGGAGCGCTTGTGACTGCAGTCTCGCCCGCTGCGATGGAACAGGCGTTCGGTTTCCTGCGTTCGCGCGGCACCATGGCGCTCGTCGGCCTGCCCCCAGGTATGATCTCGGTGCCGGTCTTTGAGACTGTTCTTAAGCGCATCACCGTGCGTGGATCGATCGTCGGCACCCGCCAGGACCTGGAAGAGTCGCTCCAGTTCGCCGCTGAAGGCAAAGTCGCGCCGCATTTTTCGTGGGATAGCCTCGAGAATATCAATGAGATCTTCCGCCGCATGGAAGCCGGGAAGATCGACGGTCGCATCGTGATGAGCCTGCAGTAATCGACTTTGACAGGCCCGGCTGGTCGAGGCTCGCCGGGTCCGTGTCGATGCCCAAGGGACACGTGTCGAGCATTTACTCTTATGCGCCTTCCTTAGATCGCCGGTCACCAGAGGGCCGTCGGGCGAGATGCCGATAGACCTTTTGCAGAAAGGAAATGGCAATGAGCAAAGGCATGTTCTCAGACCAGCATGCACTGTCCAGGCGCGATCTCCTGCTGGTGGCGGGAACTGCGGCGGCCACGCTTACAGCCTACAGTCATGCTGCCCGTGCCGCGCCAGGCCCAAGCAACCTCGTGATCGACGACGTGAAGCAGGATGAGGACATCTTTGCCTATATCAGCAGGATCAAGGGCGGCTTTGACGAGACGACCTATCGGCAAGTTCTGGGATGCGCGAATGCGTTCAAGGAAGGAGACCAGACGATCGCTGTGGCTGCGGAAAATGATACGTCCCGAACGAACGCCCGAGCCCTCCTGGCAAGAACGAAGATCGCAGACCTCGATCAGCACCCGCTGTTTGAGGACGATCTGCAACGACTGATTTGGCAGACCACCGACAGGGCTCAACAAGAAAAGCTGAAAGACTGGACGATGGGCCAGCTGAAGGAATTTCTTCTGACCAAATCGGAAGATGAGATCAAAGGCGTCATGCATGGCCTGACCAGCGATACCATCGGCTGCGTGCCGAAGCTGATGAGCAATGAAGAGTTGATCGCCGTCAGCCAGAAGATTTTCAATGTCATGCCCGGCACCAAGTTGGGGGCCAAGGGATACATGGGCGCACGTATCCAGCCGAATTCGCCGACCGACCACCCCGACGACATCATGTGGCAGGTCTTCGATGCGTTTTCCTATGCGACCGGCGACATCGTCATCGGCACCAACCCGGTGGACAGCACCGTCGACAGCGTCGTCACGGTGGAGCGGGCGCTCAAGGACATCGCGGATACGTTCAAGCTGGTCGACGTCATTCCGTGGTGCGTGCTCGCTCACATCGACGTCCAAGGTGAGGTAAGCGAAGACTTCCCCGGCACAGTTTCCACCGTGTTCCAGAGCCTTGCCGGTACGGATGATTGCAACAAGATCTTCGACATCACCAATGAGAAGATCCTGAAATATGCGCGCGCCAAGGCAGGGGAGCGGTACGGCCTTTACTTCGAAACCGGACAGGGCTCGGAATTCACCAACGGCGCGGCAAACGGCGTCGACATGATGGTGCTTGAGTCCCGGAAGTACGGGTTCAGCCGGGCTGTCGGCATGGAGCTTGCGAAAGTGCAGCCGAAAGGCGCATGGCTGCATGTCAACGACGTCGCCGGCTTCATTGGGCCGGAGGTCTTCAAGAGCCGAGAACAACTCGTTCGGTGCTGCCTCGAGGACATGGTCATGGGCAAGCTCCATGGGCTGACCATCGGTCTCGATATATGCACGACCCTGCACATGACCGTCAGCCTGGACGATCTGGATTGGTGCCAGGATCAGATCATGCCGGCCAATCCGGCCTATCTGATTGCTCTGCCGACCAAGAACGACCCGATGTTGAGCTATCTCACGACCGCATTCCAGGACCACGTACGCGTGAGGGATAAGTTCGGCTTCAAGGTCAACGATGCGATGTGGGATTTCTACAAACGCCTTGGAATTGTCGGCAAGGACAACAGCTACACGTCAAAATACGGCGATCCTCTTTGGGTCTATTATCAGTACCGCCTCGCCAAGGGGGACAAGCGCTCCAAGGACGCCGTTTACGCCGAGGGCAGGCGGATGATGACGGAGGTCGAGGCAAGAGGCGTCGACCTGGCCACGGGCCACGGTGAGAAGATATGGGATCTCAACCCGTCGCTCGCGACGAAAGTGAGGGGTCTTTATGACGACGCCAAACTCTCTCTTTGGGCCGAGCTTACGCCGGAGTTCATAGCGGCAGTGCCCAGCGTCGTTCCGGTTCGCACCCTGTCCAAGGACCGGAACGACTACATCGCGCATCCGACGACCGGTGAAACGCTGAGCCCGGACTCAATCAGGGCGATTGACGCGATCAGGACGTCCTGGAAAGGCGATATGCCCAAGGGCCAGATTGTCATCTCAGATGGTCTGAACGCCAAGGCCATCATGGATGACGGCCATCTTTCGCCCTACCTGGAGGAGATGCGCAGGCTGCTCGGCGATGCCGGCGTGTCGGTGAGCGACAAGAATATCCTGGTCACCAGCGGCAGAGTGCGGGCCGGCTACCGGATTGGCGAGATGCTGTTTGCCGACGCCGATCCCAACACGTTTCGCGGAATTCTCCACATCATCGGCGAGCGGCCCGGAACCATGCACCACGCCTACTCGGTCTACATCACGGTTGCGAAGGGCAAGCGTTGGGCTGAGAAGGATATCGATCACGATATGACGAAGCTGGTCAGCAACGTCGCCGATACCGCACTCGCACCCAGGGAGGCGGCGAAGGAAACCCTGACCATTATCCGGGAGATCATCGGCAAGGACGTAAACGGCAGCCGGCGATTCGGGTGACCACAAACGCGCTACAGGGCAACAAGGGCGTCCGTCCGGAATAAGCGTCGGGCCGTGTATACCGTTGGGGCAGCCGCATACTCTCGCTTTCGGGCCCCCAAAGCGCGGTTGCTTCTTCGGATCGTGGCTTTCCGGCGTCAGAATCGCTTCTTTAGAAAGTAGCGCGCAATCGCCCCATCACCACCTTCAAGCTCGCCGAAAACTTCGAAGCCGAGTTTTTCATAAAAGGGCCTGGCCTGGAATTCGAAGGTGTCGAGCCAAAGGCCGACATAGCCGCGCTGGCGCGCGATCTTCTCCGCTTCTTCGACAAGGCGCCGGCCAAGGCCCTGGCCGCGGTACTCATCCGGGACCGCGAGGTAACGGATAAAGCCCCAGCCATAGCCATCCGTCGCATAGAGCCCACCCGTCGCGACTTTCGTCTCCGGATCGCGAAGCACGATGGCAAAACCGGGCAGGTCGACCATGCCGCTATGGGCATCGTTATAGGCATCCAGCGGCGCAACGATGCCGCTGAGGTCATCCCGATTGGGGTCTTCGAGAAGGATGTCTATGATCGGGGTGAGCATGATGGGAACTTGGTCGAATGGTGGTTCGGTCTATAAATTCTCGTTTTGTTCTCTAGAGAAATCCAACCCGAGGAAAACCTCGGGTTGGCAATGATGGTGATCGTCGTCGTCATCAACGACGACGACGGGCCGCTTAGCTGCAGCCGCTCGTCGCGCCGCAGGTGTCGCACTTCTCGCAGGTACCGTTGCGCACCATCGTGAAGTTTTGGCATTCGGTGCACATGTTGCCGGTGTAGCCCTGCATGATCGAGCGGGCGCGGCGCTCAGCTTCCACCTTCTTGGCGTCCGACTTGGCCGATGCCGCTTCGGCGGCCGCCTTGTCGGAGAAGAGGGCGGTTACTTCCTGCTCGACTTCGTCGGCGATCTCTTCTGCCAGTTCAGCAGCGCGCTCTTCATAGTCGCGCTTGAAGGCGACGATTTCGGAGGTTGCGATCGCCGTCGTCGTCTCGATCTTGCGCACCGTGTTTCCGGCGATCGCCGTTACGGTTGCGCCAGAGGAGGCGCGGGCAGGGGCTGCCGTCGACGAGCCCTTCGGCTCGCTGGAGGCCCGGTCACCGGTGCCGCCGACGATCGTCGGCTTGTAGCCGCGGGTCCAGCCGGTCGAGATCAGGTTGGTCTTGCCTTCCTGAATGCCCTTGCCGAGCGCGGTGTTGCCGAAGTCTGACGTGTCGACATGGGCGAGGTCGTGACGGCCGAGATAGGAAACCGCCAGTTCGCGGAAGACGTAGTCGAGGATCGACGTCGCGTTCTTGATCGCGTCGTTGCCCTGGACCATGCCGGCCGGCTCGAACTTGGTGAAGGTGAAGGCCTCCACATATTCTTCGAGCGGCACGCCGTACTGCAGGCCGAGCGAGATGGCGATGGCAAAGTTGTTCATCATCGCACGGAAGGCGGCCCCTTCCTTGTGCATGTCGATGAAGATCTCGCCGAGGCGGCCGTCACCGAATTCGCCGGTGCGCAGATACACCTTGTGACCACCGACGACGGCCTTCTGGGTGTAGCCCTGGCGGCGGTTCGGCAGCTTTTCGCGGGCGCGGATCACCTTCTCGATGACGCGCTCGACGATCTTCTCGGTGATGGTGACGGCCTGGGCGGCGGCGGGCGCCTGGATCAGATCCTCCAGTGCATCCTCGTCCTTGTCGTCCTCGATCAGCGAGGCATTCAGCGGCTGCGACAGCTTGGAGCCGTCACGGTAGAGCGCGTTTGCCTTCAGCGCCAGCTTCCACGAAAGCATATAGGCGTTCTTGCAGTCCTCGACGGTCGCCTCGTTCGGCATGTTGATCGTCTTGGAGATCGCGCCCGAGATGAACGGCTGGGCGGCCGCCATCATGCGGATGTGGCTTTCGACCGAGAGATAACGCTTGCCGATCTTGCCGCAGGGGTTGGCGCAATCGAAGACGGGCAGGTGCTCGTTCTTCAGGAACGGTGCACCTTCGAGTGTCATCGCGCCGCAGACGTGAATGTTCGCCGCTTCGATGTCCTTCTTGGAGAAGCCCATGTGGTCGAGCAGGTTGAAGTCCATCGCAGCGAGCTGTTCGTCGGAGACCTTCAGCGTGCCCTTGAGGAAGTCGGCGCCGAGCGTCCACTGGTTGAAGACGAACTTGATGTCGAAAGCGGACTTCAGCGCGGCGTTGACGGCTTCCGCCTTCTCGTCGGTGAAGCCCTTGGCCTTCAGCGTCGACGGGTTGATCGCCGGAGCCTGGTTCAGGTTGCCGTGACCGACTGCGTAAGCTTCGATTTCGGCGATCTGGCTTTCGCTGTAGCCGAGAGAGCGCAGCGCTTCCGGAACGGCGCGGTTGATGATCTTGAAGTAGCCGCCGCCGGCGAGCTTCTTGAACTTGACCAGCGCGAAGTCAGGCTCGATGCCGGTCGTGTCGCAGTCCATGACGAGGCCGATCGTGCCGGTCGGCGCGATAACCGTTGCCTGGGCGTTGCGATAGCCGTGCTTTTCGCCGAGTTCCAGTGCCTTGTCCCAGGCGCTCATGGCGTGGATGACGAGGTCCTGGTCCGGATTGTCGGCATGGATGAGCGCGACCGGGTTGACCGAAAGCGCTTCGTAACCGGTCGTCTCGCCATAGGCGGCGCGGCGATGGTTGCGGATGACGCGCAGCATGTTGTCGCGGTTTGGCGCAAAGCCCGGGAACGGACCGAGCTTTTCGGCCATCTCGGCCGAGGTGGCATAGGAGACACCGGTCATGATCGCCGTCAGCGCACCGGCGATGGCGCGGCCTTCGGTCGAGTCATAGGGAATGCCCGAGGACATCAAGAGGCCGCCGATGTTGGCGTAGCCAAGGCCGAGCGTGCGGTATTCGTAGGAAAGCTCGGCAATCTCGCGGGACGGGAACTGCGCCATCATGACCGAGACTTCGAGAACGATCGTCCACAGGCGGACGGCGTGCTCGTAGTCTGCAATGTTGATGCGCTTGGTCGCCGCGTCCTTGAACATCATCAGGTTCAGGGAGGCGAGGTTGCAGGCGGTGTCGTCGAGGAACATGTACTCCGAGCACGGGTTCGATGCGCGGATCGGGCCGGCAGCGGGGCTCGTGTGCCAGTCGTTCATGGTCGTGTTGAAGTGCAGGCCCGGATCGGCCGACGCCCAGGCGGCGTAGGAAATCGATTCCCAGAGGTCGCGTGCCTTCAGCGTCTTCATGACGCGGCCGTCCTTGCGGGCGGTCAGGTGCCAGTCGCCATCGGCTTCGACGGCGCGCAGGAAGTCGTCCTTGATCGAGACCGAGTTGTTGGAGTTCTGGCCCGAAACCGTGAGGTAGGCTTCCGAATCCCAGTCGGTGTCGTAGGTCTTGAACTCAAGGTCCTTGTAGCCTTGCTTCGCGAACTGGATAACGCGCTGGACGTAGTTTTCCGGAACCAGCGCCTGCTTGGCCGCGCGGATCTCGCGCTTCAGCGCCGGGTTCTGCTTCGGGTCATAGCAGGCGTCGTCGGTGCCTTCGCAGTTGACGCAGGCCTTCATGATCGCCTTCAGATGCTTGGCGACGACCTTGGAACCGGTGACGAGGGCGGCAACCTTCTGCTCTTCCTTGACCTTCCAGTTGATGTATTCCTCGATATCCGGATGGTCGATGTCGACGACGACCATCTTGGCGGCGCGGCGGGTGGTGCCGCCCGACTTGATGGCACCGGCAGCACGGTCGCCGATCTTCAGGAACGACATCAGGCCGGAGGATTTGCCGCCGCCCGAGAGCTTTTCGCCTTCGCTGCGCAGATAAGAGAAGTTGGAGCCGGTGCCAGAACCGTACTTGAACAGGCGCGCTTCACGCACCCACAGATCCATGATGCCGCCTTCGTTGACGAGATCGTCACCGACCGACTGGATGAAGCAAGCATGCGGTTGCGGATGCTCATAGGCTGACTTGGACTTGGTCAGCTTGCCGGTAAAGGGGTCGACATAGAAGTGGCCCTGGCCGGGGCCGTCGATGCCATAGGCCCAGTGGAGGCCGGTGTTGAACCATTGCGGCGAGTTCGGCGCGACGCGCTGGGTGGCGAGCATGTAGGCAAGTTCGTCCTGGAAGGCCGAAGCGTCTTCCTCGGTGTCGAAGTAGCCGCCCTTCCAGCCCCAATAGGCCCAGGTGCCGGCCAGGCGATCGAAGACCTGACGGGCATCGGTTTCGGAACCGTACTGCTCATCCTTCGGCAGCGCCTTCAGCGCATCCGTGTCGGGAACCGCGCGCCAGAGGAAGGAGGGGACATCGTTCTCCTCGACGCGCTTCATCTTGGCGGGAACGCCGGCCTTGCGGAAATACTTCTGGGCGAGAATGTCGGCGGCAACCTGGCTGAACTGAGCCGGCACGTCGATATCGGCAAGGCGGAAAACGATCGAACCATCGGGGTTCTTGATTTCACTCGTAGCCTTGCGGAATTCGATCTCCGCATAAGCGGATTGCCCGGCTTTTGTGAAACGACGTTCGATCTTCATTGTCCCTGGTCCTTCGTGTTGCCTAGCGCCCGCCACAGGCGCAATTGTCCCCGCCCGGCCGCGAGGGGCATCCCGCAGCCAGTCTCAGCTTCCGTCCTTGGAGAGAAACCCATAACTGGGTGACCCTGTATCTTGTGAGATAGGCTGTCTGCAAATACTAAATATAGTATCAACAACTTCTTCATGCCAGCCAAATATTGCCCCGGTGGACCCGAAAAATCGCACAGAAATCCTCAGGGCGACCCCATGGTGAAATCCATGACTGCCGCCTTTCAGAACCGCCGATTTGGGGAGAGGAACCGGGACTTGAACAATCCGGTCCGCCGCCGTTGCAACGTGAAATCCATTAACCGTGAATCGTCCGGAGGCGTCAAGGGGTGGTTTGTGACGGAAGTTTGAGCCCTAGATGTTGTGTGGACCGGCTGTGGAAAACGGGGACATCGGTCAACGCCATGAAAATCAGGCACTTCCGGAGGTTGCCTGTGAGACTGACGCAACGGTCGGCACGCAATCGAAATTTTGACGGGTAAAAACCCGCATAAAAAGTGTCCCTTACGGCAGGCTCGGTTGCATCGGTGAAAGCGATATGGGGTGGGGCAGTGATTCGTTTTTTGGCGGTCCCGTAAGCACCGGCATTTGGTTCGCAGCCGACGTCGGCGCGGCCTCGGCACGCCTGAACATCAACGCCTTGCGACAGGCACGAGACTCCAAGCGTGGTGGGGCTCTCGGGCGCGGATGCGCCCTAGGCGGGCCAGACGCGTCTGCGCGCGGTCTGGCCCTGCTGATCTCAATCGACGCGCTTTTGCAGCTCGCGTGCGCCGTTCGGCGCATTCACCTTGCCCTCGGTGATGAAGTAGGCAAACACGTCACGCGGCTCCTTCTTGGCCGTGCGATCAGGCGCGCTTTTTTCAAGCCCACTCGGCTCGTCGCCCGCCGCAAACGCCTTGGCGCGTTCGGCCCAGAGGTCGAGCTTGTCGGCAGCATAGCAAGTCTTGATGTCGTCGCTGCCCTTTTGCAGGCGCAGATAGACAAAATCGGCAGTGACATCGGCGATCATCGGATAGTCCGCATGCTCGGCGAGCACCACGGCGACGCCGTATTTCTCCAACAGGGAGACAAAATCCGGAGACTGAAAGGTCGGGTTGCGGACCTCGACCACATGGCGCAGCGGCAAGCCGTCCTGCTTATCCGGCAGAAGCTTCAAAAAGCCTTCGAAATCGTCGGGCTCGAACTTCTTCGTCGGCGCGAACTGCCAGAGGATGGGGCCGAGATGAGGCCCAAGCTCGGTCAGTCCCTGCGTCAGGAATCGCTCCATGGATTCACCGGCTTCCGAGAGAACCTTGCGGTTGGTGACGAAGCGGCTCGCCTTCAGGGAGAAGATGAAATCGTCGGGCACTTCCGACGCCCACTTGGCGAAGGTCTCCGGCTTCTGCGACGAATAGTAGGTGCCGTTCACCTCGATTGCCCGCAACTGCTTGCCGGCATATTCGAGCTGCCGCTTCTTTGCCAGCGTGTCGGGATAGAAGGTGCCTTCCCAGGGCTCGAAGGTCCAGCCGCCGATACCAACGCGGATCTTTCCGGATTTTGCCATGCCATCCTCCTCAACAACGGCCATCGCTTGACCGCGTGCTTTTCAGTCTTTGATCGATTTCGTCATGTCCACGAGTGCCCACCCTGGACGATAGGGATTGGGTCGGCGACCCGTTTCTTGAAATCCATAGGCGCGATAGAGCGCGATGTTTCGCTCCATGCGTGACTTGGTGTAGAGCCGCACCTCCGGCAAGCCCCACTCGGCCGCTTTGGCATCCACGAAGCGCAGCAATTCGATGCCGAACCCCTGGCGCTGATAGGCCGGGGCAACCGCAAGGCTGAAGATCATAAGGTGATCGGCGTGCCGTTCGAAAACGGCAAGTGCCGAGACAACCTCATCTCGCTCCCGAAGCCAGACCTCGTCGCGAAGGATGCGAGGCGCGTAGTCCTCGGTGACCGGGAGCGGCGGCCCACCAAAGAGCGCCCGATAGGGCTCATAGGCCGCCTCCGTCACGCTTTGAACGGCGGCCAGATCTTCCAGACGAGCAGGCCGCATCATGCCGTGATCGCTCCTAAAGCGCGCCGACCAGATCGGCAGACTTACTCTGCTGCTTCGACCTTCTTCATCGGCCGGCGCTCCAGCAGCTCCTTCAGGAACTGGCCGGTATAGGACCGCTTTTCCTTGACCACGTCTTCCGGCGTGCCCTTGGCGATGACTTCGCCGCCGCCGTCGCCGCCTTCAGGGCCGAAGTCGATCACCCAGTCGGCAGTCTTGATGACTTCGAGATTGTGCTCGATGACGACGACCGAATTGCCCTGGTTGACGAGCTCATGCAGAACTTCAAGAAGCTTGGCGACATCGTGGAAATGCAAGCCGGTGGTCGGCTCGTCGAGAATGTAGAGCGTGCGACCGGTCGAGCGCTTCGACAGTTCCTTGGCGAGCTTGACGCGCTGGGCCTCACCGCCCGAGAGCGTGTTGGCCTGCTGGCCGACCTTGATATAGCCGAGGCCGACCTGGTTGAGCGTGACGAGCTTGTCGCGCACCGAGGGAACGGCGGCGAAAAAGTCGACGCCTTCCTCGACGGTCATGTCGAGCACGTCGGCGATCGACTTGCCCTTGAAATGCACGTCGAGCGTTTCGCGGTTGTAGCGCTTGCCGTGGCAGACGTCGCAGGTGACGTAGACATCCGGCAGGAAGTGCATCTCGATTTTGATGACGCCGTCGCCTTGGCAGGCCTCGCAGCGGCCGCCCTTGACGTTGAAGGAGAACCGGCCCGGCTGATATCCACGTGCCTTGGCTTCCGGCAGGCCGGCGAACCAGTCACGGATCGGCGTGAAGGCGCCGGTATAGGTTGCCGGGTTCGAGCGCGGGGTACGACCGATCGGCGACTGGTCGATGTCGATCACCTTGTCGATATGCTCGAAGCCATCGATGCGGTCGTGCTCGGCCGGGTTTTCGCGCGCGCCCATGATGCGGCGGGCGGCGGCCTTGTAGAGCGTCTCGATCAGGAAGGTCGACTTGCCGCCGCCGGAGACACCGGTAACGGCGGTGAAGACGCCGAGCGGGATCGAGGCGGTGACGTTCTTCAGGTTGTTGGCGCGGGCGCCGACGACGGTGATTTCCTTTTTCTTCTTCGGCTTGCGGCGTTCGGAGGGAACGGCAACCGAAAGCTCGCCGGACAGATACTTGCCGGTCAGCGATTTCGGATTGGCCATGATGTCCGACGGCGACCCTTGCGCGATGACTTCGCCGCCATGGATGCCGGCAGCCGGGCCGATATCGACGACATAGTCGGACGTCAGGATCGCGTCTTCGTCATGTTCGACGACGATCACCGTGTTGCCGATGTCGCGCAGATGCCGAAGCGTGTCCAGCAGGCGGGCGTTGTCGCGCTGGTGCAGGCCGATCGACGGCTCGTCGAGCACGTAGAGAACGCCGGTGAGGCCGGAGCCGATCTGCGAGGCCAGCCGAATGCGCTGGCTTTCACCGCCTGAGAGCGTTCCGGAATTGCGCGACAGGCTCAGATATTCGAGACCGACGTCGTTGAGGAAGCGCAGTCGGTCACGGATTTCCTTCAGGATGCGGACGGCGATTTCGTTCTGCTTGGCATTCAGATGCTCCGGCAGGACCTCGAACCAGTCGCGTGCAACGCGGATCGACATTTCGGTCACCTGACCGATATGCAGCTTGTCGATCTTGACCGCCAGCGCTTCCGGCTTCAGGCGGAAACCGGCGCAAGCCGGGCAGGGCGCAGCCGACATGTAGCGCTCGATCTCCTCGCGCGCCCAGGCGCTGTCGGTTTCCTTCCAGCGGCGCTCGAGGTTGGGCACGATGCCCTCGAAGTTCTTGGTGGTGTTGTAGGAGCGGGCACCGTCCTCGTAATGGAAGACGATCTTCTCTTCCGTTCCGTGCAGGATCGCGTTCTGCGCCGCAGTCGACAGCTCGTTCCAGCGGCTGCCGAGTTTGAAGCCGAAGACCTTGCCGAGCGCTTCCAGCGTCTGGTTGTAGTAGGGAGAGGAGGATTTCGCCCAGGGCGCAATTGCGCCGTCGCGCAGCGTCCGGTGCTCTTCCGGCACGATCAGCGCCGTGTCGATCTTCTGCTGGCTGCCGAGACCGTCGCAGGTCGGGCACGCGCCGAAGGGGTTGTTGAACGAGAACAGCCGCGGCTCGATCTCGGAAATGGTGAAGCCGGAAACCGGGCAGGCGAACTTTTCCGAAAACAGCACGCGCTCGTGGGTTTCGTTCAGCGACTTGTTGGCCGAGCCGCCGGCAGCGGTCTCCTCGGGTGGCAGCGGCTTGTCGGCGAATTCGGCGACTGCGAGGCCATCGGCGAGCGTCAGGCAGGTCTCAAGGCTGTCGGCAAGGCGCGAGGCGAGGTCGGGCCGCACGACCACGCGGTCGACCACGACGTCGATGTCATGCTTGTACTTCTTGTCGAGTGCGGGCACCTCGGCGATCTCGTAGAAGGTGCCGTCGACCTTGACGCGTTGAAAGCCCTTCTTCATCAGTTCGGCGAGTTCTTTCTTGTACTCGCCCTTGCGGCCGCGCACGAGCGGCGCAAGAATATAGAGGCGCGTGCCTTCACCGAATTCGAGCACCCGGTCGACCATCTGGCTCACCGTCTGGCTTTCGATCGGCAGACCCGTCGCCGGCGAATAGGGGACCCCGACGCGCGCAAAGAGCAGGCGCATATAGTCGTAGATTTCGGTGACGGTACCGACCGTCGAGCGCGGATTGCGCGACGTCGTCTTCTGCTCGATCGAGATCGCCGGAGACAGGCCGTCGATCTGGTCGACGTCCGGCTTCTGCATCATTTCGAGGAACTGGCGCGCATAGGCCGAAAGGCTTTCGACATAGCGGCGCTGGCCTTCGGCATAGATCGTATCGAAAGCAAGCGAGGACTTGCCCGAGCCGGAAAGGCCGGTCATCACGATCAGCTTGTTGCGCGGCAGATCGAGGTCGATGCCTTTCAGATTGTGCTCGCGCGCACCACGAATGGAGATGGTCTTGAGTTCACTCATCGGAAGCCAGCTTTTGCATGTCGGTTGAAAGCCCCCTATGTAATGACGCCAACGCCCATGTCGAGGCGCAATCGGCAAAACAGGCGGCCAATTCGAGTCGGTTGACAGGATCATAGCCAAATACTAGAACAAATAAAGAACAAATCGCCCATAAAACGACCAAAACTGTTGTGGATTATGTGCGAGGCGGGGCGTATCGGCGGCATCAGGCCGCTAAGATGCGCGCTCTTGAAATTCCAAGCCGGGTCCATGGCCCGGTGAAACCACGGGAAAAGCAACATGGCTGGAAGCGTCAACAAGGTGATCTTGATCGGAAATGTCGGGGCAGACCCGGAAATCCGGCGCACGCAGGACGGCCGGCCGATCGCCAACCTGCGCATTGCAACGTCGGAGACCTGGCGCGACCGCAACAGCGGTGAGCGCAAGGAAAAGACCGAATGGCACACGGTCGTGGTCTTCAACGAAGGCCTCTGCAAGGTTGTCGAGCAATATGTGAAGAAGGGCGCCAAGCTCTACATCGAGGGCGCGCTGCAGACCCGCAAGTGGCAGGACCAGAACGGCAACGACCGTTACTCGACCGAAGTCGTGCTGCAGGGCTTCAACTCGACGCTGACCATGCTTGACGGCCGCGGCGAAGGCGGCGGCTCCGGTGTCAGCCGTGGCGGCGGCGGTGGAGCGGGTGACTTCGGCGGCGGCGGCAACTATGGCGGCGGCGGTTACGACGATTACGACCAGCCGCGCCAGTCCTCTGGCGGCGGTCGCTCGGGCGGTGGCCAGGGCGGTCAAGGCGGCCAGGGCGGCGGCTTCTCGCGCGACATGGACGACGATATTCCGTTCTGATCGCAAGCGGATCCTATTTACAGAAAAAACGCCACGTCCTCGGGACGTGGCGTTTTTCGTTTCCGGTCTTCTTCGACTGCATCGGGCGAAGGATGCGCCCAGCCATCCGACCTCAGGTCGTCATCGCGGATTTGACGCCGTCGACGACGAACTGCACCGCGAGTGCTGCCAGGATTACGCCGAGCAGTCGGGTGAGGATGGCGCGGCCGGTGACGCCGAGAAAGCGATCGACGCGTTCAGCGATGACCAGCGCCAGAAACAGGCTGAGCATCGACAGCGCGATGACGATCAGGAGCTGAGTGCGCTCGACAGCGGTCGGGAACGAGCCGGCAAGCAGGATCGTTGCCGAAATCGCGCCTGGCCCGGCAATGAGCGGCAGGGCCAGCGGGAAGACCGCGATGTTGTGAATGTGGTCCTTGACTGTCGCATTCTCGCCGGTCTTTTCCTTGCGCTCCTGGCGCTTCTCGAAAATCATCTCGAAGGCGATCCAGAAGAGCAGCAGGCCGCCGGCGATACGGAAGGCGCCGATCGAGATGCCGAGCAGGCCGAGGATGCTGTTTCCGAAGAGCGCAAAGGCCGCCAGGATGAAGAAGGCGATCAGCGAGCCACGGGTGGCCACCTGAAAGCGCTCCTGCCGGCTGAGGCCGACCGTGAGGCTCAGGAAGATCGGCGCGAGGCCAGGCGGATCGAGCGTGACGAGAAGCGTCGTCAGCGCATTGACCAGGAGGTCGACATTGAACATCCGTTTCCCCTTCCGGATTTTGCCCCGGGTTTTCCCGGTGGCATGTCTACATTGTTAGGCAAGCGGCCGGGCATTGGGAAGGGGCAGACAAACAAAGTCTCAGCAATGACTTAATCAGCAATCGCTGCGAGCGTAGAGGCTGGAAATCCGCGGCGAGTCGGGCTTTGACGGACAGGGTCTTCCGATTTCCGGCGCGATGCCCTAGAAAAGCCTGCTCCGGCGGCAAAAGACTGTTCACAACTGCTGTGCGGCTCATCGATCCCGATCGGGATAACTGGGTGAATCGTACAGCGAATCAAGGCATTACAAGGACATCTTCACAGTCCGGGGGGCAAGTGGCGCCAAAGGCCGCAAATTGGCGCTTCCGATGGCAATCCGCTATAAATATCCGACTGATTCTGAACAAAGATCGTGATCACCATTGACTGAGCAAAGCACCCCCGGCGGCGGAAAAACTCCGCCAGGCATCGAGCCGATTTCCATCATCGAGGAAATGCAGCGGTCCTATCTCGATTACGCGATGAGCGTTATCGTCAGCCGCGCGCTTCCCGACGTGCGTGACGGTCTGAAACCCGTGCACCGCCGCATCCTCTACGGGATGAGCGAGCTCGGCATCGACTGGAACAAGAAATACGTCAAATGCGCCCGTGTGACCGGGGACGTGATGGGTAAGTACCACCCGCACGGCAACGCCGCGATCTACGACGCGCTGGCGCGCATGGCGCAGGACTGGTCGCTCCGCCTGCCGCTGATCGACGGCCAGGGCAACTTCGGTTCGGTCGACGGCGACCCGCCGGCGGCCGAGCGCTACACCGAATGCCGCCTGCAGAAGGCCGCGCATTCGCTGCTCGACGATCTCGACAAGGAAACGGTCGACTTCCGCGACAACTATGACGGCACCCTGCAGGAGCCGGCGGTCGTTCCCGCGAAGTTCCCGAACCTGCTCGTCAACGGCGCCGGCGGTATTGCCGTCGGCATGGCGACGAACATTCCGCCGCACAACCTGGTCGAAGTCATCAACGGCTGCATGGCGCTGATCGACAATCCGGCGATCGAACTGCCGGAACTGATGGAAATCATCCCCGGCCCGGATTTCCCGACTGGCGCGCTGATCCTTGGCCGCTCGGGCATCCGCTCGGCCTATGAGACCGGCCGCGGCTCCGTCATCATGCGCGGCCGCGCCCATATCGAGCCGATGCGCGGCGACCGCGAGCAGATCATCATCACCGAGATCCCGTTCCAGGTGAACAAGGCGACGATGATCGAGAAGATGGCCGAGCTGGTCCGCGAGAAGCGTATCGAAGGCATCTCGGACCTGCGTGACGAATCGGACCGCCAGGGCTACCGCGTCGTCATCGAACTGAAGCGCGATGCCAATGCCGATGTCATCCTGAACCAGCTTTACCGCTACACGCCGCTGCAGACCTCGTTTGGCTGCAACATGGTGGCACTGAACGGCGGCAAGCCCGAGCACATGACGCTGCTCGACATGCTGCGTGCCTTTGTCTCGTTCCGCGAGGAAGTTGTTAGCCGGCGTACGAAGTACCTGCTGCGCAAGGCGCGCGACCGTGCCCATGTGCTCGTCGGTCTTGCCATCGCGGTTGCCAACATCGACGAAATCATCAAGCTCATCCGCCATGCGCCCGACCCGCAGACGGCGCGCGAGCAGTTGATGGAGCGCCGCTGGCCGGCCCATGACGTCGAGAGCCTCATCCGCCTCATCGACGACCCGCGCCACCGCATCAACGAGGACGGCACCTACAACCTCTCGGAAGAGCAGGCCCGCGCCATCCTCGACCTGCGCCTGCAGCGCCTGACAGCGCTCGGCCGCGACGAAATCGGCGACGAACTCAACAAGATCGGCGAGGAAATCAAGGATTACCTCGACATCCTGTCGTCGCGCCTGCGTATCATGAGCATCGTCAAGGACGAACTCGTCGCCATCCGCGACGAGTTCGGCACCCCGCGCCGGTCCGAGATCATGGAAGGCGGCCCCGACATGGACGATGAGGATCTCATCGCCCGTGAAGACATGGTCGTGACCGTCTCGCATCTCGGCTATATCAAACGCGTGCCGCTGACGACCTACCGCGCGCAGCGCCGTGGTGGCAAGGGCCGTTCGGGCATGGCGACCCGGGACGAGGATTTCGTTACCCGGCTATTCGTTGCCAATACCCATACGCCGGTTCTGTTCTTCTCCTCGCGTGGCATCGTCTACAAGGAGAAGGTCTGGCGCCTGCCGATAGGCACGCCGCAATCGCGCGGCAAGGCGCTGATCAACATGCTGCCGCTGGAACCCGGCGAACGCATCACGACAATCATGCCGCTGCCCGAGGATGAGGCAACCTGGGAAAACCTCGACGTCATGTTCTCGACGACCCGCGGCACGGTTCGCCGCAACAAGCTGTCGGACTTCGTTCAGGTCAACCGCAACGGAAAGATCGCGATGAAGCTCGAGGAAGAGGGCGACGAGATCCTTTCCGTCGACACCTGTACGGAGCATGACGACGTCATGCTGACGACAGCGCTCGGCCAGTGCATCCGCTTCCCGGTCGACGACGTGCGCGTCTTTGCCGGCCGCAACTCGATCGGCGTTCGTGGCATCAATCTCGGCGACGGCGACCGCATCATCTCGATGGCGATCCTTGGCCATGTCGAGGCCGAACCGTGGGAGCGTGCCGCCTATCTCAAGCGCGCTGCAGCGGAACGTCGGGCGACGAACGGCGACGAGGAAGAAATCGCTCTGGTCGGCGAGGAAGTCGCTGACGGCGGAGAACTGTCGAACGAACGCTTCGAGGAACTGAAGGCACGCGAACAGTTCGTGCTGACGGTCTCGGAGAAGGGCTTCGGCAAGCGCTCGTCGTCCTACGATTTCCGGACTTCGGGCCGTGGCGGCAAGGGCATCCGTGCCACCGACACGTCGAAGACGACGGAAATTGGCGTGCTCGTCGCGGCCTTCCCGATCGAAGACAACGACCAGATCATGCTTGTATCCGACGGTGGCCAATTGATCCGCGTGCCGATCAATGGCGTCCGGCTTGCGAGCCGCGCGACCAAGGGCGTTACCATCTTCTCGACCGCCAAGGACGAGAAGGTCGTTTCGGTCGAGCGCATCAGCGAACCGGAAAGCGACGAAGAGGAAGGCGAAGAGGCGGCCGTCGAGAACGGCGCAGCGGAAACGCCAGCCGAATCCGAGGATTAAGCGCTAGACTTGAAGTGCCAAGGAAACTGAAAGCCCGCCATTTTGGCGGGCTTTTTCGTGCGTAGGACTAGTATTGAGCAGCAGCGGGAGGTGTCTGAAAGTCAGATTTCGGTATTCGCGTCTGCATGCGCAGTGCCACGAATATAGGCCCGCAGTCCCGCGGCAAGTGCGTCGAACGTGACGCGACAGCGGGGAGCCGTCTTCAGGTTCTCATGCATCACCAGCCAGGTATCGAGCTTCATCTCGAACAAGCCGGGCAGCACTGGGAGCAGGTCGGGGTCGCGTGCCGCAAGTCCGCTCTGGCAGATTCCGACGCCGAAGCCGGCGCGGATTGCGGCCAATTGGGCAAGATTGCTGTCGGCCCTCAGCGCAAAGCGTGTGGCCGGCAGTTCGGGCGAGCGGGCGATGATCGCCCGGATCGCCGCAGTCTCTCGGTCGTAACCGATCAGGCTGTGATTGCTAAGGTCTGCCAGTGTCTGCGGCATGCCGCGTCGCTCAATGTAGCGGCGATGGGCGTGAAAGCCTAAGGGAACCGCGCCGAGATGTCGGGCGATTAGCGCATCCTGTGCGGGCGCCACCATGCGCACCGCGATATCGGCCTCCTGGCGCAAGAGGTCCTCGACCGTGTCCGAGGCGGAAAGCTCGATCGTCAATGCAGGATAGGCGGCGTGCAGTTCTGAAAGGATCGGCGGCAGGACCTCGATGCCGATGACTTCGCTAGCGCTGATACGCACAGTGCCGCTGACCGTATCGCGCCGGCCCGACGCCGCGCGCAAGAGCGCAGCCGATGTCGCGGCGAGCGTCTCGGCATAGGGCTTGAGTGCCAGCGCGGCGTCGGTCGGCAACAGACCGTGCGGCGAGCGCACGAACAGCGGATAGCCGAGTGTCGCTTCCATGGCGTCCACGTGCCGGCCAACGGTCGGTTGCGTCAGGCCAAGCTCGCGGGCGGCGGCTGACAACGATCCCTCCTTAAGCACGGCGAGGAATGTTCGGTAGAAATCCCAGCTCAAATCCATCTTGCTCATGGATTTCAGTATAGCTACGCAAGATTTTTCGGCAATTCCGTTTAGCTCGTGAATGCGTGATCCTGCCTTCATCGAAACGGATGGAGTGTGACATGACCGAGATGCAGCAGAGAACAAGACGTGTGCTGGTGCTCGGCGCGACGGGCGGTATCGGCAGCGCCGTCGCCCGTGGGCTCCGCAGGCGCGGCTGGCAGGTGCGTGCCTTGAACCGAAACGCCGCGACGACGGCGCAGGCCGAGCCGGCGTTCGACTGGCGGCAAGGCGATGCCATGAACGCGGACGACGTTCGCACTGCTGCCGAAGGGGTGGATCTGATCGTGCACGCGGTCAATCCGTCGGGTTACCGCAATTGGGGCACCTTGGTGCTGCCGATGCTGGACAATACGATCGCCGCGGCCAAGTCCACCGGTGCACGCATCCTCTTACCGGGAACGATCTACAATTTCGGCCGCGACGCCTTTCCCGTCCTAACGGAGGACGCGCCGCAGAACCCGGATACCGACAAGGGTCTGATCCGCAGGGAGATGGAGCGCCGTCTGAACGACGCTTCGGAGGCAGGTGTCGGCGTCATCATCGTGAGGGCAGGCGACTTCTTCGGTCCCGGTGCGGCCAATAACTGGTTTTCGCAAGGGCTGGTAAAGCCGGGCAGAGCGTTGGGCGCGATTTCCTACCCGGGCCGCGAGGGGATCGGCCACCAATGGGCCTATCTGCCCGATGTCGCCGAAACCATGATCCGCCTCGTCGAGCGCGCCGAGGACCTGCCGCCTTTCGCCGTTTACCACATGCGCGGCTTCCTCGACCGCAATGGAACCGAGATGATCGCGGCGATCCGCCGGGTTGTCGGCAAGCCGGCGCTTCCCGTCCGGGCCTTCCCGTGGTGGCTGATCGACTTGGCTTCGCCCTTCGTTCCGCTCTTCAGGGAGTTGCGCAAGATGCGCTATCTCTGGCGCGAACCGTTGAGAATGCCGAACGAGCGGCTGCTTGCCGTGCTCGGCGAAGAGCCGCACACGCCGATCGACGAGGCGGTTGCAACGACGCTCGTCGGACTTGGTTGCCTGAACGCCCCGCGGGCGCTTCCGCAAGGGATTGCCGCAGGCTAGCGCGCGCGCATGTCAGGATCAATTTCGGGCAGGCCTCGATAGCAGTCAGTTCCGGAAGACGAGGCAAGCGCCGCCGCTCTTGCGGATGGTGGCGCAAAGCTTGTTCGCGTCCGCCTGGGTCTCGCGGCCGATGCGTGCGGCGTAGCGGATTCGCAGGCCGAAGCTGGCATTGCGCTCGCGCAGGAGAAGCGCCTTCTCGCTGCGGATCGGCTCCGGCAGGCGCTTGACGGCGCTGACGAACAGTCGCTGCGCCACTGATTTCTGGAAATGCGCGGCAAGCTGTACGCCCCAGGGCGCCCATTCGGCTTCGTCGATCACCTCGATGTCGCGGAGGTTGCGGGTGCTGGCGAGCGCCACACAGCCGTCGATGAAGCTCTTGTTCTTGTCGAGCGTCAGGTCGAGGATCTTCGGCGGATTGTCGCGCCAGTCCTCGACGCTGTAGGCGGTGATCGCGAGCACGTAGTTGCGCGTTTCCGCCGGCAGCCAATCGACCTCGAGAAAACGCTCCAGCCCGTTCTCGCCGGCATTGTAGGCGGCAGCCGCATAGCCGAGATTGCCGTAGCGCGACTTCAGTTCGTTCAGATACTCTGCCGACTTGCCGAGCGCCTCGACGACATCGAAGCTGTTGTTGAGCCCTCGCATCTTCGCCGTTCCCGGCATGAATTGCGCGATGCCTTCGGCACCCTTGGGGCTGACGGCATTGGGCCGGAACAGGCTTTCGCGCCAGATGAGCCGGGCGAAGAAGGCCGCGGGCAGGTCGTTGACCGTCGCATAGTGGTCGATCACGCCGCAGATATCGCGGGCGAAGTTTTCCTTGCTGATGCAGAGCGACTTGGCGGAGTCGGTGGCCGACGGGCCGGAATAGACGCACTTGGGCTGCGCGGCGAAGTCGTCGATACGAGCCTCTGCCTCGGTCATGTTTAATGCAGGAATGCTGGCAGCCAACGCCAGTGCCGCTCTCGCGACACGTGCCCAGGCGCCCGATCTGACCTTCCGCCGAAGACCCACGTCAAAATATTTCCAGAAACAGTCCTTGAAGGTTCATAGCATCTCCCGCCGCCTCGACAAACGGCCATTGTCGAGGCGCCGCCGCGGGTTAGCGCGGCGAGCCCGTCGGAAGCACCAGTTGCATGAATGTCAGATCAAGCCAGCGGCCGAACTTCGTGCCGACCTCACGCAGCCGGCCGGTATCCTCGAAACCCAGTTGGGCATGAAGGCGGATCGAGGCTGCGTTCTCCGATTCGATGCCGGCGATCATCACATGTTTGCCAAGCCGTTCGGCCTCGGCGATCAACGCGACCATGAGTTTCCGGCCGATGCCGCCACCGCGCCGATCCTTGTGAACATAGACGGAGTGCTCGACCGTATGGCGATAGCCATCGAAGGCGCGCCAATCGCCGAAGGACGCATAGCCGATGACATCGCCTTCCTCGCAGACCGCCACCAGCACAGGATAGCCCACGTCCGTGCGCGCCTTCAGCCAGGCCACGCGATTGGCGACATCGACCAGGGTCTCGTTCCAGATCGCCGTCGTGTTCGCCACGGCGTCGTTGTAGATCTCGCAGATGACTGGCATATCGTCTTGGATGGCCGCCCGGATCAGCATGCTTGCTCCTCGCATTCGTTCACTATATGACTACGATATGAATACTAAAGTAGACAGTCTGGATCAACGGCTCAGTGAACGAATTCGTCTGGAAAGAGAGGCGCGCGGCTGGTCACTGAGCGAGCTTTCGGAGCGATCAGGCGTCTCGCGCGCAATGATCCACAAGGTAGAGCGCGGCGATAGCAGCCCGACGGCGACGCTGCTGGCAAAGCTCGCCGGCGCTTTCGGGCTCACCATGTCCACTCTGATCGCTCGTGCGGAGATGAGCCAGGGCAGGCTGTCGCGGCGCCAGGATCAGGCGGTGTGGCGCGATCCGCAGACCGGATATCTTCGGCGCCATGTCTCGCCGATGTCGGACCTGCCGCTCGAGCTTGTCGAGGTTGAACTTCCGGCCGGCGCCGAGGTGCCGATCCCGGCATCCGCCTATGCGCTCCATCGCCGGTGGATATGGGTGACTGCGGGGCGCCTGACCTTCGTGGAAGGGCTGGAGACCCATACGCTCGGCATCGGGGATTGCCTGGAACTCGGCCCGCCGGAGGATTGCGTCTTCCGCAATGTCGGCGGAGAGACCTGTATCTACGCCGTCGTCCTGTTGCGGACGGGTTGAGCCTAGATGCCGAGCTCGGCGATGGCGATTCGCGCCATCGTAAGGTCATTCTCGACGCCGGAATCGTCATTGTCTTCCAGGAACCAGGCTGCGGAAAGCCCGGCATAGGCAAGCACCCAGTTGAGAATGCGCTGCGGGTGAAGCCCGGTCTCCTTCGCGACGATCGGCAGATGCCGCTGCAGCCGGCCCGGAGCGGTGACCAGGGGCAGTTCTGGATTGCAGAACAGGTTGGCGTAGTCGTAGCCGCGATCGCCGAGGACGCGTTTCGGATCGATCGCCAGCCAGCCGCGGTCGCCAAAATCGAGGATGTTGGCGTGGTGGACGTCGGCATGCAGCACGACCGGCGGTTCGGGATCTGCAAACAGGCTTTTCGCCGCCTCGAGCGCGCGGGCAAAGAGACCGCCTTGAGCGGGAGCAGCCGTCTCCAGGGAAGCGAACCATTTGTCGAGTGGCACGAGATCGCCGGGAACCGGTGTCGAGCGCGGCGCATGGAGCTCGGCGACGGTGCGGCAGATGATGCGCGTCACTTCCTCGTCGCTTCCGGTCATCGCCATGTGGAAGAGGTTGCGCTGGCTGTCCGTGCGCTCCATCAGCACCGCGTCGCCATCGGCTTCATAGACCTTTGCAGCGCCATGCCCGTTCCAGTAGAGCAGGGGCAGGCGACCATACTTCTCTTCCGGGTCCTCGGCGACCTTGAGCATCGCCTGCTGGCCGCGATAGCGGACGGGGTAAAGACGGCTGGAGGGGGTTACGATGACGTCGCCGTCAGGATGCAATGACCATTTTTCTGAATATAGCGAAAACATAAGCTCTTCATTCCCAAAGACAAATGCCCCGCCGAAGAGGCGGAGCATTGCCATGTGGGAGTGTCAGGCGACCTGTTCAAGGGCCGGATAGTCGGTATAGCCCTTGGCGCCACCACCGTAGAAGGTTGCCTGATCCGGCGTGTTGAGCGGCGCATCGCGCTTCAACCGTTCGACGAGATCCGGGTTGGCGATGAACGGCTTGCCGAAAGCGACGAGGTCGGCTTCGCCGTCCTTGACCGTCTTTACCGCGAGTGCCCTGTCATAGCCATTATTGGTCATCCAGGCAGCCTTGCCGCCGGCAGCGACATAGGTCGAACGCAGGGCGTCGTAGTCGAATGGCTGGTCGCCCTGCTGGTGGTCGCGCGGGCCGCCGGTCGCGCCTTCAATGATGTGGATATAGGCGAGGGGGTAGCGGGCGAGGTTCTTGACCACATGGCCGAACACCTCCTGCGGTTGCGGATCAAAGGCATCGTTGGCGGGAGTGACGGGCGAAAGGCGGATACCGACCCGGCCGGCGCCGATTTCATTCGTCACGGCATCCATGACCTCGAACAGGAAGCGGGCGCGGTTTTCGATCGAACCGCCGTAGGTATCCGTGCGGTGGTTCGAACCCGAACGCAGGAACTGGTCGATGAGATAGCCGTTGGCCGCATGGATCTCGATGCCATCGAAGCCGGCGTCGATCGCGGCGCGCGCAGCCTTGCGATAGTCCTCGACGATCGCTTCGATCTCGGCGGTCTCCAGTGCATGCGGCTCGGAGGTTTCGGCAAAGGAGCCAGTACCGTCCGAATTGACCAGATAGGTCTTCGACTTAGCGCGAACGGCCGACGGTGCAACAGGCTTGCCGCCACCCGGCTGCAGAGAATCATGCGAAATGCGGCCGACATGCCACATCTGGACGACGATCCGGCCGCCCTTGGCGTGCACTGCGTCCGTCACCTTGCGCCAGCCTTCAAGCGCTTCCGGCGTATAGAGGCCCGGAACGTCGGCATAGCCCTGGCCCTGCTGGGTGATCGCCGTTCCCTCCGAGATCAGCAGGCCTGCCGTCGCGCGCTGCTCGTAGTAGGTCACATTCAGGGTGTTCGGAACGGCGCCCGGGGATCGGTTGCGGGTCAGCGGCGCCATCACGATGCGGTTTTTCAGCGCGATGTCACCAATGGTGATGGGGTCGAAAAGCGAGGCCATGGGAGGTCCTTTCAGGGGGGGCTGCTTGGGAGAAGGTGGTTGATTCAGAGATCGCCGATGCTCTCGAGGAAGGCGGCGATCGTCTCTTCATCGCGGCGGTAGAAGATCCATTGGCCAACCTTGCGGGTTGTCACGAGGCCGGCGCGCTGAAGCACAGCGAGATGCGAGGAAACGGTCGACTGCGACAGGCCGCAGCGTTCGAACTGGCCGGCACATACGCCGAGATCGAGCGGATGCTCTTGGGTCGGAAAATGGCGCTGCGGCTCCTTCAGCCAGGCGAGGATGTTCACCCGCACGGGATGGGCAAGCGCCTTGAGGATTTCGTCTCGGTCCATGGTATATCGCCATATCGTGTTTTAACGATAGATGTATCGCTAAAACACGATATTCAAATCACAAGACCGTGAGCGTGCTGCAGGCAAAAAAAGAGGGCCTCAAGAAAACTTGGGCCCTTGTAGTTGTGAAGGTAATAAGAACCTCCAGAGGGGAACAGCTAATGCGGTGGCGGGGAGGAGAAGCCACCAAGAATGCATCAGCTGCATTTTAATATGGGAAGCGAAGTATCGGCTTTCAATAGCCGGCTGTGATTTTCGTCACGTTTCGCCTGTATCTAACAGTAGACAAAAAAAGAGGGCCACAAGATGACTTGGGCCCTTATAAGTTGTGAAGGTAATTAAACCTCCAGAGGGGAACAGCTGCTGCGGTGGCACTGGGAGGAGAAGCCACCAAAGATGCATCAGCTGAGTTTGGTATGCTGCTTTTTTGGGCGCGCAACAATCATTTTCTGTGCATGACAGCCATGTCATGCGCGCATCCCTGCCTATTTCTGCGGCGAACAATAAAAATGCGCCGCACAATATAGACGGCGCATCCGTAATATCGATGTAAAAACAGATGGTTGGCGGCCTCTTGGGGAAATGCTCGGAAAATGAGCATTCGTCGAAGCGTCTTAAAAGTTCCAGTTGCGGGCCTTGGCGACGATGTAGTCGCGGAAGACCTTGAGCTTCGCGGCGTTCTTCATCTCGTCCGGATAGCAGAAATAGGTATCGAAGGACGGGATGTCGGCGCTGATCGGCAGCTGGATGAGGCCAGGATCGCGGCCGACGATATAGTCGGGCAGCATGGCGACGCCGATGCCGAGCAGGCAGGCGCGCTTGATCGAGGTCTGGCTGTTGATCTGCAGGTGCGACACGCGTGGATTGTCGGAATCGCGGCCGGCGATCTCGAGCCAGTTCACGTCGAGCAGATAGTTCGGCGCCGGCTCGCCGAATGTGATGATGCGGTGGTTGTCGAGGTCCTCGACCGACTGCGGCTCGCCATACTTGTTGATGTAGGAGGGGGCGGCGTAAACGTGCATGTGCACGGTGAAGAGCTTGCGCTGGATGAGGTCCGACTGCTGCGGCTGACGCAGGCGGATGGCACAGTCCGCGTGGCGCATGTTCACGTCCAGCTCCTCATTGTCGAGGATGAGCTGAACCTGCACGTCCGGGTGCAGCGACATGAACTCCTGGATCTTGTCGGTGAGCCAGCCCTGGCCGAGCCCGACCGTGGTGGTGATGCGCAGCTTGCCGCTCGGCTTGTCCGTGGTTTCGCTCAGTTGGACCTTGACACTCTCGAGCTTCATCAGCACTTCATGCGCGGTGCGATAGAGGATCTCGCCCTGTTCGGTGAGGATCAGGCCGCGCGCATGGCGGTGGAACAGCTTGATGCCGACATCCTGCTCCAGCGAACTCACCTGCCGGCTGATTGCGGACTGCGAAAGATGAAGCTTGTCTGCCGCATGGGTGAACGACCCAGCCTCGGCCGCCGCGTGAAAAATGCGCAGTTTGTCCCAGTCCAGCGACATGTAGTCCCCCATAAGAAACCACTCCGGAAGACGGGGTCCTGTCTTCCGGGCGTGGCTGATGCATCTGTTCCCACACGGGCGAGGTGCCTCAGCGGCACCACCCCGATTCGCAGCTTCTATTCGGCTGCAATTGCGACGGGCATATGACCCGCCAGGTATTTCTCGGCCTCAAGCGCTGCCATGCAGCCCATGCCGGCCGCCGTAACCGCTTGACGGTAAATGTCGTCCGTCACGTCGCCTGCGGCAAAAACGCCGGGCACGTCGGTCGCCGTCGAATCGGCCGCGGTCCAAAGATAGCCGTTGGACTTCTGCCGAAGCTTGCCTTTGAAAAGTTCGACTGCCGGCGCGTGGCCGATCGCGACGAACACGCCGTCGGTGACCATGTCGGAGGTTTCGCCGGTCTTGGTGTTGCGCAGCTTCACGCCGTTGACGGAAGCGGGCATCGGCGGCTTGGCCGGCGCACCCAGGTATTCCGTGACCTCGTGATCCCAGATCACCTTGACGTTCGGCTTGGCGAACAGGCGCTCTTGCAGGATCTTCTCGGCGCGGAAGCTATCACGGCGGTGAACGACAGTGACCGTCTTGGCGAGATTCGAGAGATAGAGCGCTTCCTCAACGGCCGAGTTGCCGCCGCCGACGACGATCACGTCCTTGTTGCGATAGAAGAAGCCGTCACAGGTGGCGCAGGCCGAGACGCCGAAGCCCATGAAGGTCGGTTCGGTCTCGATGCCGAGCCACTTGGCCTTGGCGCCGGTTGCGATGATCAGCGCGTCCGCCGTCCAGTCGTTACCGCTGTCGGTCTTGATGCGGAACGGGCGCACCGACAGGTCGACATCGGTCACGAGATCGTTGACGATCTCGGCGCCGACATGGGTCGCCTGCTTCAGCATCTGTTCCATCATCCACGGGCCTTGGACCGGATCGGCATAGCCCGGGTAGTTTTCGACGTCAGTCGTGATCATCAACTGGCCGCCCTGTTCCATACCGGCGATCAGTACGGGCTCGAGCATGGCGCGCGCCGTATAGATGGCGGCGGTATAGCCAGCCGGGCCGGAGCCGATGATCAGCACTTTCACGTGACGGGCAGTCATAATCTTGTCCTTCGCTCATCGGAGAGGATTGCCTCCACATCCGATTCCA
The DNA here is from genome assembly GCF_001427045.1 of Ensifer sp. Root558. Classification (NCBI taxonomy): domain Bacteria; kingdom Pseudomonadati; phylum Pseudomonadota; class Alphaproteobacteria; order Hyphomicrobiales; family Rhizobiaceae; genus Ensifer; species Ensifer sp. Root558. The sequence goes on from NZ_LMGC01000035.1 coordinate 391,985, forward strand.
TTGCGTCAATGGGAAATCGTCCCATACTTTAGGTATTCCCCACCATGACTTTCAAGAGTGCGCAGCCTGATACACACAAGTGCTTGAGCCTCAAGCCCGCTTTTGCCACCAGATGACGCGCTTAGGGCACAGGCGTCGGCCCGGCATCGATCCGCGCCGCACCCCGACAATGGAGCGCTCCTTGCGTCGCTCCTGAAGATGTCCACCTCTATTTGCGCATCTACCGGCATCGCCAACGCCATTTTCCCGCGAATAGTCGGCCGGGCTGCTTGTTGTCCAGCGGGTTTGACGATATTTCACGCGGATTCACTTTGCTGGAGAAGCATATGGGGTTGAATGCCGGCCGTGCATGGTTGCACTGCGAAAGCGCTGCGCTCGGCCACGCACCGACTCGAGACGACCTTGCCCTTGACGAGCGCGCCTTGCTGAAAATCTCGACCGAGATGATCGCGGCAGCGCCGGGATAGGCGGACATCAGTCGACGTCGCCCGCCATCGGGGCAACCTCACCATCGGCAGACACAAGTTTTCGACTTTGCCTCGCGCTCAAAGTCACCACGAAAAGGACGAACGTTCATGACGAAACAAGTCGAGCTCGACGCTATCGATCTCAAGATCCTTCGCGAGCTCCAGCGTGATGGCCGGATGACCAATGTCGATCTCGCGCAAAGGGTCGGCATCTCCGCGCCGCCCTGCCTCCGGCGCGTGCGCAAGCTCGAAGAGACCGGCGTCATCAAGGGCTATCACGCACTGCTGAACGCACCGGCGCTCGGCTTCGATCTCGTCGCTTTCTGCATGGTCGGCCTGAAGCGTCAGTCGGAGGCCGACCTCAAGGCGTTCTCGGCCGCTACTGCAGAATGGCAGATCGTCCGGCAGGCCTGGACGGTTTCCGGCGAAAGCGACTTCCTGCTGCATTGTGTCGCCGAAAACCTCACGACTTTCCAGGATTTCGTCATCGAAGTGCTGACGGCCAATGAACGGGTCGACACGGTGCGCACGATGCTGACCATTCGCCAGGTCAAGGATATCGGCCTCGTCCAGATCTAAGGCCCGCCCATGAACAAGCTTCCGCTGTCCGCCTTCATCATCTGCCAGAACGAAGAAGCCTATCTCGGCAATTGCATCGAGAGCCTCGAGCAATGCTCAGAAATCGTCATCGTCGATTCCGGCTCGACCGACGGAACGGCAGCACTCGTGCAGTCCTACATCGACAAGGGTTGGCCGATCCGTTTCCTGCATGAGCCGTGGCGGGGCTATGCCGGCCAGAAGCAGTTCGCGCTCGACCAATGTACGCAGCCCTGGTGCTTCAACATCGATTCCGACGAACGCCTGGACGAACCGCTGAAGGCACTGCTGCCCTCGCTGCTCGATGCGCCGCCGGAGACGGTCGGCTGGCGCGTCGCGCGCAGGCCCTACCTCATCGGCTACGGCTACACGCCGGAGCGGGCGCACGAGCGGCGAAACCTGCGTCTGATCCGCCAGGGCAGGGGACGATACGATCTCAATCAGAAAGTCCACGAGGGGATCGTGCCGGATGGCGCGGTCGGCGCCGCTGCCAAGGGCAGCCTGCTGCACTATCGGCCGCTGATCATCGACGAGCAGATCCTCAAGGAAAACAAGTATTCGACGCTGAAGGCCGATCAGCAGTTCGCCGCCGGTAAGTCGGCGCGCCCTTACAAAATGCTGTTCAGCCCGCCACTCTATTTCCTTAGGCTTTATTTCCGCAACGGCCTGTGGCGCTGCGGTTTTCCAGGCTTCATTGAGGCGATGACGGGAGCGGTGTACGCTTTCCTGACCGCCGCCAAGATCTATCAGAGGCACGCGCTCAAGCGGCATCCGAACCATGACGACATGGATCGGCGCGCCAGCAAGCGGTGAGGTTTTCATGAAAGTCATGCATTTTCACTTCGGCAAGGATGGCGGCGCTGAGCGTTTCTTCGTCCACCTGGTCAACGCGCTCGCCGAGCGTGGCGTCGAGCAGACCTCGGTCATCCGCCATGGTCGTATCTGGAAGAAGGACATCGAGGGTGCGACGCGCATCATCGAAAGCAACTTCCGTAACCTGTCGCTCGACCGGATCCTCCTGCCGATGAAGGTCAGCAGCATGGCACGCCGCGAAAAGCCGGATGCGCTGTTTGCCTGGATGCCGCGCGCCAGCCGCCTGATGCCCAACTACAAGGGCTGCATCAAGATCTCGCGTCTCGGCGACTATCCGCTGCGGCTCGACTATTTCCGCAACACCGATTGCCTCGTCTGCAACACGCCGGGCATTGCCGAGCATGTGCGCAAGATCGGCTGGAAGCGCGACGTCGAAGTCATCTCCAACTTCACCGGAACCGAGCCGGTCGCGCCCATCAGCCGCGCCACGCTCGACACGCCTGAGAACGTGCCTGTGGTCATGTCAATGGGGCGCTTCGTTCCGCGCAAGGGCTTCCACACGCTGATCCAGGCGATCGCCAAGGTGCCGGATGCCTATCTGTGGCTCGTCGGCGATGGCGAAGAACGTGCAAATCTGGAGAAACTGGCCGCCGACCTCGGCGTGGCAAAGCGCGTGCGTTTCGCCGGCTGGCAGAAGGACACGCGGCCTTTCCTTGCCGCTTCCGACATCTTCGTGATGGCATCGAGCCACGAGCCGCTCGGCAACGTAATCCTCGAATCCTGGGCGCAAGGGACACCGGTTGTTTCCAGCCGTTCAGAAGGGCCGCAATGGTTCATGCGCGATGGCGAAAACGGCTTGATGGTCGATATCGGTGACGCTGACGGCTTTGCCCAGGCAATCGACCGCATCGCGGGCGATACGTCGCTCGGTGAACGGCTTGCCGAACGTGGGCACGAGACCCTGATGAACCAGTTCTCGAAGCAGGCGATTACCGACGCCTATCTGAAGCTCTTCGCTTCGAAGCGCTGAGAGAGTCTAGTGCGAGGCTGCCACGCGGTGGCAGCCTGTCAGGGACGCATCAGGCGTTCATAGACCGCGTTGATCGCGCGGGCCTCGCCCTCGATCGCAAAGGATGCGCGGGTCAGCCCCAGACCGTTCGCGCCAGCCAAGGTCCGGCGATGATCATCGTCCATGAAGCCAGCCGTTGCCTCGACCATTGCCTGTAGATCGTTGGCGGCGATCACGGCGCCGGTTTCCTGCTCTCCGACGACGACCAGTTCCGAAAACGCGCCGACGTCGGTTGCGATAACGGGCACGCCTGTCGCCATCGCTTCGAGCGGCGTCAGCCCGAAACCTTCCCAGCGCTGCGGCGCGATGAAGAGATCGAGCCCACGATACCAGTCCGGAATGTTGGTGTGTTCGCCAACGAAACGGATGCGGTCGGTGAGCCCGGCCTTTGCGACCCGCTCTTTCAATTCGTTCTCGAAGGCGACGTGCGGGCCGGTGGCGCGACCGGCGACGATGGCACTCCAGCCGGGCCGGCACGGCAGAAGCCCAATCATGCTGTCGACGAAGAGATCCGTGCCCTTCTGCTTACGCACCCGCCCGAAGCAGCCGACATATTTTTGGTTGGGGTCGAGCCCGAGCGCAGCTTTGGCTGCCGCTGTGTCAACCGGCGGCTGGAAGCGCTTGGTATCGATGCCGTGCAGGATCACCGTGTTCGGCACCTGCAGATAGGCGGCGGTCTTGCCGCTGGTCGCGATTACCGCGTCCATGCGCGAAATCAGAAACTTGCTCCAGCCGGTGTGGCGGCGCTGCGACGCAGAGGTGAAGACGATCCTCAGCTTCATGCCGAGAAGGTCGCGCAGCACGATCGCCGGCAGCATTTCGACATTGCGGCGCGCATGCCAGACCCGGCAGGGCCGTCCGTCCGGTGCGCTCCACAGGCGCAGGAGATCGCGGAAGCGGATCGAGGGCAGGGTGTCAGGCAAACCCGGGCCAAGCACGGCGATCTTTTCGCCGAGCGCGCGCTGGATCGGAATCAACTGGATGATGGTGGACGTCACGCCCGAGAGGCGGCGCTTGAAATTGGGAGCGATGACCTCGACGTTCCGGATATCGGCCACGAAAGCGCACTCCTTGCGCGAGCAACGATCGTCTTTTGAAAAGGAGAAACGGGGCGAAGGCAGGCTTCGCCCCTTGGCTAGGGCAGATCAGCCCCAGTTGACGGCGAGAATTTCGTAGGCCTTGGAACCGCCAGGCGCGTTCACTTCGATGGAATCGCCGACTTCCTTGCCGATGAGCGCGCGCGCGATCGGCGACGAGATCGAAATGCGGCCAGCCTTCACGTCGGCTTCCTGGTCGCCAACGATCTGGTAGGTCTTTTCTTCTTCAGTGTCTTCGTCGACGAGTTTGACCTTGGCGCCGAACTTGATCTTGGAGCCGGACATCTTCGAGAGATCAATGACTTCCGCGCGGGCGATCAAGTCTTCGAGCTCGGTGATCCGGCCCTCGTTGTGGCTCTGCGCTTCCTTGGCCGCGTGGTACTCGGCATTTTCCGACAGGTCGCCATGTGCACGGGCTTCGGCAATCGCCTCGATGATTCGCGGTCGTTCTTCCTGCTGGCGCCAGCGCAGCTCCTCCTGCAGGTTGACGAATCCGCCCTGTGTCATCGGCACTTTTTCGACCATTTCAATGTCCTTCATCAAGCACGAGGCGCCGCCCTTAGGGCGGCGCCAACGCAAAAGAAAACGGTCTCCGGCGCGTAAACGCCGGAACCGTCCGAAACTTCGAACCTTGGTTATAGCAGAAACGGAAGCGCGAAAGCCAGATATTTCGCCATCATCCACCGAACCCTGAAAGGCCACTGCAACTTGTGGGGGAAGCGATGGGGTGGCAAGCTACGCAGAAAGCGCTTTACCTCAACCGCGGTTGAGGTCGTAACAAAGGTGTTCCTAAGAGATAGCAGCGAGGAACGTTGGGCATGGTTCTGGCGAGGGACGAAACCAAGGCAGGCGAAGGCAATACCGCACTTCAGGAGGACGGCCGCTGGAGCGAACTGTTGCGGCCGGACTATCTGGCGACGACGGCTGCCCTTTGCCTCGGGGTCGCGTTGTTCGCATTCAACGAGTTTTTCGTAGCGACCGCGCTGCCCACAGCCGTCGAAGAGATCGGCGGCGCTACGCTGTTGTCCTGGGCCGTCACGCTCTATCTCGTCTTTGCCATTCTCGGCGGCGCTGTTGCCGCCACGCTCAAGTCAAGGTTCGGCGCACGAGGGACGCTGATTACGGCCGCGCTCATCTTTGTCGTCGGCACCCTCATCGCGACCGCCGCCGGCAGCATGCCGCAGGTCCTCGCCGGTCGCGTGTTTCAGGGATTCGGCGAGGGGATCATTGCTGCGGTCTGCTACGCGCTGATTCCCGAACTCTTCCCGCCGCGCCTGGTCCCAAAGGTATTCGGAGCCGAGGCCATCGTCTGGGCAACGGCGGCCTTTGGCGGGCCACTCGTGTCCGGATTCCTGACGGAACACTGGTCATGGCGGGCGGCTTTCGCCGTCAACGTTCCCGCAACCGTCATCTTCGTTGCGCTCGTTCTGCTGATCGTACCGGCACGCAAGGTGCCATCGACCGACACGCCTCGTCCAATCCCGCTGCTGCGGCTGACCGTGGTCGGTTCCGGCATATTGCTGATATCGGTCTCAAATACGGCGAGCAGCGTCCCCTTGATGGCGGCGGCGCTGGCGACGGCGCTGACCATCCTCTGGGCGGCCGTCGCAACCGACCGTCGGTCGGAGCATCCGATCCTGCCCGCGGGCGCCTTTCAGCTCACAAAACCGCTCGGCACCGGACTTTGGGTCGTGCTGCTGATGCCCCTCGCTCAAGCGTCCGGCTCGGTGTACCTCATTTATGGCCTGCAACATGTCTGGAATTTCAGCCCCACGGCCGCCGGTTTTTCGGCGGCATTGATGGCGATCTCCTGGAGTGTGACCGCTATCGCCGTCGCAAGCCTGCACTCGCACGCTCTGCGCGTGAAGCTCATCCCTGCGGGACCTGCGCTTCTCAGCCTCGGGCTTGCCGGTCTGATGATCGCCTTCGCGATCGACGATTACCGGCTGGTCTTCCCGAGCCAGATCGCGGTCGGGGCCGGGTTCGGCATGTCGTGGGGCACGCTCAGCCAGCTGATGATGGACGTCTCCTTGCGAGGAGAGCGGGACAAGACCTCAGCGTTTCTGCCGACGTTGCAGTCGGCCGGTTATGCGATCGGCGCGGCGATCTGCGGGCTGACGGCCAATCTTCGCGGTTTCGACGAGAAGGCGAACGTTGCCACGATGCACGCCGCCTTGTTCACGGTTTTCGTCGTCGCGTTCCTGATCTCCACGGCTTCTCTGTATCTGGGCGTCAGAACCGTGCGGCTCGCAGCGAGCCACGCGCGTCGTGATCGGGGCAGAACTGCTGCCGAGGCCCTGGCGGCAGACTAACAGTGTGATCAAGCGCAGGATGGATGTTCCTGCGCTTTGCTCGTGGCGCTGCTTCAGGCTGCAGCGTAGAGAGAGGCGCCGACCTGGCGGCGGGCAAGCAGAGCCCGCTGTTCGGCGCCGCGGCCGATGGAGGGCACGATTGTTGCCAGCAGCCTGCGGTTGCTGGAACGGACCTGGACCTTCAGCGAACCATAATCGGCATCGCGGCCGATCTTGTCTGCGATCCGCTGGCCGTAATAGAGGGCCGATCCCTCGTCGAAATGGCTGATACCGTCTTCATCGACGAAGTGCTCGTCGCCCCACAGCAAATCAAAGAAATAGAGTTGCACGATCTTGCCCCATGTCGCGCCCACCGGCGAAGCCGCCGATCTCTCAGTGCGCAGGGTCATAGAAACATGTGCCGGGGGAATGCAGGCTGAACCGGTCGTTCATGCGGCGTTCAGCGGAGGGGCGGGCTGTTGAAGCGCATCACACCCTCGGGGATGGCGGCGGCGCGCGAGGGTTTCGCGCGCCGCGGTCTTTCTTAGGCCTTGAAGTAGCTCTGCAGCGGGCGCACTTCGAGGCTGCCTGCCTTCAGAGCCTTGATTGCGTGCGCAGCCGCTTCAGCACCGGACATGGTGGTGTAGTAGGGCACCTTTTGCATCAGCGTGGCGCGGCGCAGCGACTTGGAGTCCGAGATCGCCTTGTTGCCGTCCGTCGTGTTGATGACGAGCTGAACGTGACGGTTGCGGATCGCATCCTCGACGTGCGGACGACCTTCCTGAACCTTGTTGATCTTGGTGGCGGCAATGCCGTGTTCACCGAGGAATCGAGCCGTGCCGCTGGTCGCCATGACCTTGAAGCCGATGTCGACGAGGATGCGGATTGCCGGCAACACCCGGGTCTTGTCCTCGTCGCGCACCGAAACGAACACTGTTCCATCGCGCGGCAGGTCGACGCCGGCGCCGAGCTGCGACTTGGCAAAGGCCAGTGCATAGTCGGTGTCGAGACCGATGACTTCGCCGGTCGAGCGCATTTCCGGGCCAAGCAGCGTATCGACGCCGGGGAAACGTGCGAACGGGAAGACTGCTTCCTTGACCGCGATGTGCTTGAGGTTGCGCGGATCCGGCTTTTCGCCATAGGCGGCGATCGCGACATCGAGCGCTTCGCCGGTCATGACGCGGGCCGCGATCTTCGCGATCGGCGCACCGATCGTCTTGGCGACGAAGGGTACGGTGCGCGAAGCGCGCGGGTTGACTTCGAGCACGTAGATCGTGCCGTCCTTGATCGCGAACTGCACGTTCATCAGGCCGCCGACATTGAGCGCCTTGGCAAGGGCTGCCGTCTGGCGTTCGAGTTCGTCGACCATGTCCTTGTCGAGCGTGTGCACCGGCAGCGAGCAGGCGCTGTCGCCCGAGTGGATGCCGGCTTCCTCGATGTGCTCCATGATGCCCGAGACGAAGACATCCTTGCCGTCGCACAGGCAGTCGACGTCGACTTCCGTCGCGTTGGTCAGGTAGCTGTCGAACAGCAGCGGATTCTTGCCGAGCAGCGTGTTGATCTGGCCGGTCTTGTCGTTCGGATAGCGCTGCTTGATGTCCTCAGGAACGAGGCCCGGAACCGTGTCGAGCAGGTAGCTCTGCAGCATGCTTTCCGAATGGATGATCTGCATGGCGCGGCCGCCGAGAACGTAGGACGGGCGCACGACCAGCGGGAAGCCGATTTCGGCAGCGACGAGGCGGGCCTGCTCGACCGAGTAGGCAATGCCATTGTTAGGCTGGTTGAGGTCGAGCTTCATCAGAAGCTTCTGGAAGCGGTCGCGGTCTTCGGCAAGGTCGATCGCGTCGGGTGCCGTGCCGAGGATCGGGATGCCGTTCTTTTCCAGCGCTTCGGCGAGCTTCAGCGGCGTCTGGCCACCGAACTGGACGATGACGCCGACGAGTTCGCCCTTTTCCTGCTCGGCGCGCATGATCTCGATCACGTCCTCGGCCGTCAGCGGTTCGAAGTAGAGGCGGTCGGAGGTGTCGTAGTCGGTCGAGACCGTTTCCGGGTTGCAGTTGATCATGATCGCTTCGTAGCCGGCATCCTTCAGCGCGAAGGCGGCGTGGCAGCAGCAATAGTCGAACTCGATGCCCTGACCGATGCGGTTCGGACCGCCGCCGAGAATGACGACCTTCTTGCGGTCAGACACTTCAGCTTCCGAGCGGGCGGCACCGACGAAAGGCGTTTCGTAGGTCGAGTACATGTAGGCGGTCGGCGAGGCGAATTCGGCAGCGGAGGTGTCGATGCGCTTGTAGACCGGGCGGACATTAAGCGCATTGCGCAGTTCCGCCACTTCCTTCGGGCGCTTGCCGCCGAGCGTTGCGAGGCGGGCGTCGGAGAAGCCCATCGCCTTCAGCATGCGCAGGTTCTCGGCATCGGCAGGCAGGCCGTGCTCGCGGATGCGCGCTTCCATGTCGACGATCGCCTTGAACTGGGCGATGAACCACGGGTCGATCTTGCTCGCCTCGTGAACCTCGGCTTCGCTCATGCCAAAGCGCAGCGCCTGCGCAACCATGCGCAGTCGGTCCGGCGTCGGCGTGCCGATCGCCGCACGAATGGCGTTACGGCCATCGCCGTTCTCGTCCATGTCGGGGATTTCGATTTCGTCGAGGCCGGTAAGGCCGGTCTCGAGGCCGCGCAGCGCCTTCTGCAGCGATTCGGCAAAGGTACGGCCGATCGCCATGACTTCGCCGACCGACTTCATGGCGGTGGTCAGAACCGGCGATGCGCCCGGGAATTTTTCAAAGGCGAAGCGCGGGATCTTGGTGACGACGTAGTCGATCGACGGTTCGAACGAGGCCGGGGTCGCGCCGCCGGTGATGTCGTTGTCGAGTTCGTCGAGGGTGTAACCGATCGCAAGCTTCGCCGCGATCTTGGCGATCGGGAAGCCGGTCGCCTTGGAGGCGAGGGCCGACGAGCGCGACACGCGCGGGTTCATTTCGATGACGACGAGACGGCCGTCCTTCGGATTGACGGCGAACTGCACGTTCGAGCCGCCGGTCTCGACGCCGATCTCGCGCAGAACCGCGATCGAGGCGTTGCGCATGATCTGATATTCTTTATCGGTCAGCGTCAGCGCCGGCGCAACGGTGATCGAATCACCGGTGTGCACGCCCATGGGGTCGATGTTTTCGATCGAGCAGATGATGATGCAGTTGTCCGCCGTGTCGCGGACCACTTCCATCTCGTACTCCTTCCAGCCGAGCACCGATTCTTCGATCAGCACTTCGGTGGTCGGCGACGCATCGAGACCGCTGCCGACGATGTCGAAGAATTCCGTGCGGTTATAGGCAATGCCGCCGCCGGTACCGCCGAGCGTGAAGGACGGACGGATGATGGCGGGCAGGCCGACATCGTCAAGCGCCTGCGCGGCAATCGCCATCGCGTGGTTCATGTAGCGCTGCTTGCGGTCGCCTTCGCCAAGGTTCCACTGGTTCTCGAGGTCATCGAGCGCCTTGTCGAGCTCGGCGCCGGAAAGCCGGCTCTTCAGTTCGGCGCGCTCGGCCTCGTGCGTCTTGCGGTCATGGTCCTTGATGTCGGTGGCATTCGCCAGCCGCGACTTCGGCGTTTCGAGGCCGATCTTCGCCATGGCTTCGCGGAAGAGGGCGCGGTCTTCGGCCTTGTCGATGGCGTCCGGCTTGGCGCCGATCATCTCGACATTGTAGCGGTCGAGAACGCCCATGCGGCGCAGCGAGAGCGCCGTGTTGAGCGCAGTCTGGCCGCCCATGGTCGGCAGCAGCGCGTCCGGGCGCTCCTTGGCGATGATCTTGGCGACGACTTCCGGGGTGATCGGCTCGACATAGGTTGCGTCCGCCAGACCCGGATCGGTCATGATCGTCGCCGGGTTGGAGTTGACGAGGATGACGCGGTAGCCTTCCTCCTTCAGCGCCTTACAGGCCTGGGTGCCGGAATAGTCGAATTCGCAAGCCTGACCGATGACGATCGGCCCCGCGCCGATGATAAGAATGGACTTGATATCTTGGCGCTTCGGCATGGTCGATCATCCGTTTCTAGCTGCGCGAAAAACCGGCCGAGGTGGGAGGTCACCGGCCGGGCACGCATTGATGGGTCTTTTCAGGCTAGAAGCGGCTTATAGGCAAATGTTTCTGCAAGCGAAACCCCGAAAATTCCGGAATCGACAGGAACCAGCCATATTTGCGCACCTCCGGCCATGCAGAGCGCTTCGCGCACGGCGAAACAGCGCCGGAAATGTCAGGGGCGGCCGGGGATGACGAGAACCTTGACCTCTCCGGCCGCCGGCGGATGCGCAATGACGTTGGCTGCTTCGCCGAGCGTCACCCGCCGCGAAATCAGCTTGTCGATCTCGATGGCGCCTGAGGCGACGAGGTCTGCTGCACGGCGGTGGACGAAGGGGTTGATGAAGGATCCGAGCACCCGCAGTTCGCGAAAGAGAATGTCGAACGGTTCGATTTCCACGGTCTCGCCCTTCGGCATGACGCCGAGGATCACGACGGTGCCACCGGACCTGGCAAGGCGAGTCGACTGCATGACGGTTTCGGCAACGCCGGCGCATTCGATGACGACATCGACCCCGCCGGGAACGAGCCCGGTGTCACCGGCGATCTGTTCGATGATATCGGTAGAGGAAGGATCGACCGTCGCCGTTGCGCCGACCTCTTCGGCAAGGCGGCGCTTTGCCGCCTGTCGTGTGGAAAGAATGACCGTCGTTGCGCCGGCGAGGCGGACGAGCTGCACGACCAGTAGGCCGATCACACCGCCGCCAAGGACGACGACGGAGGAGCCGGCGCGAATGCCCGCCATATCCACGCCATGCAGGCAGCAGGCGAGCGGCTCGCAGAAGGCGCCATGAACGGGGGCGAGGCTCAGTGGTATGTCATGGGCCTGCTTGCGGGGCATAACCACGTACTCGGCAAAACCACCGTCACGATGGATGCCGATCGCCCGGAGATTGCGGCAGAGATTGATGCGCCCGGCGGTACATTGCGGACAGGTACCGCAAGCGATGTTGGGGTCGCCGGTGATTCTCGCGCCGATTGCGATATCGGAGACCCTGCTTCCCACCGCCTCGACGATGCCGCAGAATTCGTGGCCGAGCGTCACCGGCGGGGTCGAGGGGAATTCGCCGTGCAGCAGATGCCGGTCCGTGCCGCAGATGCCGCAGGCTTCGACCCGCACCAGCAGATCGTCCGGGCCGGGTAGGGGCTTTGGCACTTCTGCGACCCGCAGCTGACCGATACCTTTGAGCCGCAATGCCTTCATCGCCCTGCCTCCTCGCCCTGTCCGCATGGGCATAGGAGCCGCAAAGCAGGTTTGCGTCAAGGCGAGCGCGGCTGTTCAAGAGAGGGCGGCCGGTCGGGCCGGCGGCCCGGCTGCCGGCAGCGCCTTGGCGAAGTGGTCGCCTTGTCAAAAAGATTGGTGAGATCGCGAACTTACGGGGCGCGATTGCGTTTTACAACGACGTTAGGGCCGTCTTATAAAAGAGCAGACCGACAACGCCTTTCAGAGGCCGGGGAGGACAGATCATGGAATGGAAGGGCCGCCGCCAATCCGACAATATCGAAGACCAGCGCGGCGCGAGCCCCGGTGGCGGCAACCCGTTTGGGCGCGGGGGCGGTTTTCGCATGCCAGGCGGTGGCGGCGGCATGCGGCGCGCCGGAGGCGGTATGAGCTTCGGTACGATTATCTTCCTCGTCGTGCTCTATTTCATCCTCAAGGCCATGGGCATCGACATGCTGCAGGTGCTGGAAGGCGGCGGCGGCCAGGTGCAGATGCCGGGCTTCGAGCAGAGCGATGGTTCGCCGGCACCGCGCGGATCCGCCCAGGAAGAGGAAATGAAGCAGTTCATGGCGACGGTGCTCGCCGAGACTGAAGACACCTGGAACGGCATTTTCCAGGCAAACGGCCAGCAGTATGAAGAGCCGAAGATGGTGCTTTTCCGTGGCCAGGTGCGTTCCGCCTGCGGCTTTGCTTCGGCTGCCTCCGGGCCGTTCTATTGCCCGGGCGACCGCAAGGTCTATCTTGACATGAGCTTCTTCGACGAACTCGCGCAGAAGTTCGATGCGGCCGGCGATTTCGCCCAGGCCTATGTCGTCGCGCATGAGGTCGGCCATCATGTCCAGAACCTGATCGGCGTTCTGCCGAAGTTCAACCAGATGCGCCAGTCGATGAGCGAGACCGAAGCCAACCAGATGTCGGTGCGCGTCGAACTGCAGGCCGATTGCTTCGCCGGTGTCTGGGGCAAGTATACCCAGCAGAAGGGCCTGCTCGAACAGGGCGACCTTGAAGAGGCGCTGAACGCGGCCACCCAGATCGGCGATGATACGCTGCAGAAGCGCATGCAGGGCTATGTCGTTCCCGAGAGCTTCAATCACGGGACCTCCGAGCAGCGCATGCGCTGGTTCAAGCGCGGCTTCGACAGCGGCAAGATGACGGCCTGTGATACTTTCTCGGGCGCGGCCTGATTTCTTTGAACCAGAATCATTCGAAAGGGCCGGCTTGTCTGCCGGCCCTTTCGTTTGTGGCTTAGCGCTCGCTATCCATGTGGGCGAGCTGGGCTTCTGGATACCGCGCGCCGGCTGCCGCATTCTTCGGCACTGACTGTTCGATCACCGCCAGATCGTCTGCGCTGAGATGGACGTCGCGCGACGACAGGGCCTCTGCCAGTCGATCGCGCCGCCGCGCGCCGACGAGCGGTACGATGTCCTTGCCCTTGGCCGCAACCCAAGCGATCGCGATCTGTGCCACCGACACGCCCTTGCCTTCGGCGATTCGTCTCAAAGCCTCGACGAGGGCGAGGTTTCGATCGATGTTGCCTTCCTGAAACCGCGGGCTCATGGCGCGGAAATCGCCCTTGCCGGCCGCGCCTTTCTGCCAATGGCCGCTGATCAGCCCGCGTGAAAGGACGCCGTAGGCGGTGATGCCGATACCGAGTTCGCGGCAGGTCGGCAGGATCTCATCCTCGATGCCGCGCGAAATCAGCGAATACTCGATCTGCAGGTCGACGATCGGATGCACGGCCGCCGCACGCCGGATGGTTTCTGATCCGACTTCCGAGAGGCCGACATGCCTGACGTAACCCGCCTTCACCAGATCGGCAATTGCGCCAATGGTGTCCTCGATCGGCACATCCGGGTCGAGCCGGGCGGGACGATAGATGTCGATATGGTCGACGCCGAGCCTCTGCAGCGTGTAGGCGAGAAAATTGCGAACGGCCTTGGGCCGGCAATCGTAGCCCAACCAGTTGCCGGCGGCATCGCGCAGGGCGCCGAACTTCACGCTCAGCAGCGCCCTGTCGCGCCTTCCGCCCTTCAACGCTTCGCCGATCAGCATCTCGTTGTGACCCATGCCGTAGAAATCGCCGGTGTCGAGCAGCGTGATGCCGGCTTCCAGCGCTGCATGGATCGTGGCGATGCTTTCGGCCCGGTCCGCAGGGCCGTACATGCCGGACATGCCCATGCAACCGAGGCCGAGCGCCGAAACCGAGGGACCGGACTTTCCGAGTGAAACGTAATCCATCTTCGTTCTCCTTCGACAAGGCCGAAAACCAGCCGGCCGTTTGCTCGGTCTCCTGTTTACTTCGTCCGATGCCGTGCGATAATCCGATCTCAATCGAACGACTTGTACGAAATTCCGCACAATGGACGACTTGCCGCTTGCTGATCTCGATGCCTTCACCGCAGTGGCCGCGGCGCGGAGCTTCCGCGCGGCTGCGAAGAAGCGCGGCGTTTCCGCGTCGGCGCTGAGCGAGGCGCTCCGCCGCCTTGAAGCGAAGCTGCAGGTGCGCCTGCTCAACCGCACGACCCGCAGCGTCACCCTGACGGAGGCGGGCACGCGGCTGCTCGATCGGCTGACGCCGGCCCTCGGCGAGATCGCCGGTGCGCTCGATCAGGTCAACGAGATGCGCGACAGTCCGGCGGGAACGCTAAAACTGAACGTTCCGACCATCGTCGCGCGCGAAATTCTACCACCGATCATCGGCCGGTTCTTGCGCGAGCACCCGGCAATTTCCCTGGAGGTGACGGCGGAGGACGGTTTCGTCGATGTCCTCGCTGCCGGTTTCGATGCGGGCGTCCGCTACGAGGAACGCGTCGAGCGCGACATGATCGCGATCCCGATCGGGCCGAGCCGCCAGCGTTATGTCACAGCCGCGGCGCCGGATTATCTCGAAAGGCGCGGCGTGCCCGGCCATCCGCGCGACCTGCTTGAACACGCCTGCATTCGCCACCGCTTCGCCAGCGGCTTCTCGCTTCCCTGGGAGTTCGGCGAGGGCGAGGCGGCGCTGACGATCGCGCCGCCAGCCGTCGTCACCGCCAACACGATCGATCTCGAACTCGGGGCGGCCATCGACGGCCTTGGCGTGATCCGGACCTTCGAGGAATTCATCGCGCCCGCGGTCGCCGCAGGGCGTCTGGTGCTCATCCTTGAGGCGTGGACGACGAGCTTCTCCGGTCCGCTTCTCTATTATGCAAGCCGCAAGCATATGCCAGCGGCGTTGCGTGCCTTCGTGGACTTCCTGAAGCGCGAACAGCGGCGGGACCACCGCTGAGGCATGGGCTGTAAGCGGCCCGACCTATCAACCATTGCGATAGTCCCATCAGAAAATTTGGGACGTTCACGGATTGTTTCGTGCGAAATGATCCGTTACACCTAAATTGGTAGCGTTGTTCACGTTCTGTCTCTTTTCCCGGGGCAGGCCGCCGGGGAGGGATCGCATGCGCGACGAGAAATTTGTGCGACGCGGCCTGTTCCTCGTCTTCCTCATCCTGTTTCTCGATATCATTGGCATCGCAATCATCGTGCCGGTGCTGCCGGCCTATCTCGAGGAATTGACCGGCGCCAATGTCAGCGAGGCGGCGATCGATGGTGGATGGCTGCTGCTCGTCTATGCGGCGATGCAGTTTCTCTTTGCGCCGCTGATCGGCAATCTCAGCGATCGATTCGGCCGCCGACCGGTGCTGCTCGCATCCGTCTTCACTTTCGCGCTCGACAACCTGATCTGCGCGCTCGCCACCAGCTACTGGATGCTGTTCATCGGTCGTGTACTCGCCGGCGTCAGCGGCGCCAGCTTCGGCACGGCATCGGCCTACATCGCCGACATCAGTCATGACGGGAACCGAGCCAAGAATTTCGGGCTGATCGGCATTGCCTTTGGTACCGGCTTCGCGCTCGGGCCGGTGCTTGGCGGTCTGCTTGGCGAACTCGGCCCGCGGGTCCCGTTCTACGGCGCGGCAGCGCTGTCCTTCGTCAACTTTATCCTTGGCGTATTCCTGCTGCCCGAGACACTCGACAGCGCCAACCGCCGCCGGTTCGAGTGGAAACGCGCCAACCCGCTCGGCGCCCTCAAGCAGATGTGCAATTACCCCGGCATCGGCTGGGTGGGGCTGGTGTTCTTTCTCTTTTGGCTTGCCCATTCGGTCTATCCGGCCGTCTGGTCCTTCGTTTCCAGCTACCGCTACGGCTGGAGCGAGGGGCAGATCGGACTTTCGCTCGGGATCTTCGGTATCGGCGGTGCCTTCGTCATGGCCGTCATCCTGCCGCGTGTGGTGCCGCGGCTTGGGGAGTGGCGCACGGCCGTGCTCGGCCTGACCTTCACCACGCTCGGAGCCATCGGCTATGCCGGCGCCTGGCAGGGGTGGATGATCTATGCGGTGATCATCGCGACCGCGCTCGAAAGCCTCGCCGATCCGCCGCTGCGCAGTATCGCCGCGGCCCACGTGCCGTCGTCGGCACAAGGCGAGCTTCAGGGCGCGCTGACCAGCATCGGCAGCATCACCACGATCATCGGTCCGTTGATCTTCACCCAGGCCTTCGGTTATTTCACCAGCCCTGCCGCGCCCGTCGCCTTTGCCGGCGCGCCCTATGCACTCGCCAGTTCCTTCCTCGTCGGCGCGCTTATCGTGTTCTTCCTGAAGATACCGAGAAGCAGGGCGGTCGGACCGGAAGGCGCGGAGAATGCCGGGCCGGCCGACGCCGTAGCGCCGGACGAGCCAGAGGCGATGGAGCGGCCACGATTGCACGGAAATTGATCAATTTTCGTGATCTATCGATGAAACTTTGAGCAACCTCGCCCTTGCGTCTGGCTCTTTGCCCGACGGTATTCTATTTCCGGATTCCTCCCCCCCGATCTTCGGTTGCGGCCCGGAGCCGCATTGACTGCCAGGAATCTGCCATGCTGACCGCGAATGCGAGCCCGATACCGTTGACGACCGACAATTCCTGGCGGACGCACTATCGCGCGAGCTTCTATCTGGGCGTGCCGTTCATCGGTGCGCAGCTTGCGCAGCTCGCGATCAACACGACGGACGTCCTGATGGTCGGTAAGCTCGGCGCCACCGAGCTCGCGGCGATCATCCTCGCGACCCAGATGTATTTCACCGTCTATGTTTTCGGCAACGGATTTGCCAATGCGGTGGTGCCGATGGCAGCACAGGCCGTCGGCCGTGGCGACAAGGTTTCGGTGCGCCGCTCGGTGCGCATGGGCATGTGGGTGGTGATGCTCTACGGCCTGTTGACCGCGCCGATCCTCTGGATGGCCGAGCCGATCCTGCTATTTGCCGGCCAACAGCCCAAGGTCGCAGCCCTTGCAGGAGAATATGTCCGCATCGCGCAATGGGCGATCTTCCCCGGTCTCATCTTCATGGTGCTGAGGGCCTTCCTAAGTGGCCTGGAGAGGGCAGGGATCATTCTCTATGTCACGCTGGCGACGCTCGTGCTCAATGCCGCGCTCTGCTACGTGCTGATCTTCGGCCACTTCGGCTTCCCGAAACTCGGAATCTTCGGTGCGGCGGTCGCAGCGCTTGGCGTTGCCGTGCTCGGCGCGGCGTTGACGATCGGCTATATCAAGAGCAAGCCGGAGCTCAACCAGTACGAACTCTTCGTCCGCTTCTGGCGGCCCGACTGGGTCGCCTTCCGCGAAGTCGTTTTTCTCGGAATTCCGATTTCGCTGACGATCCTTGCCGAGGTCAGCCTGTTCACCGTCGCCTCGCTGCTGATGGGCACGATCGGCACGGTCGAGCTTGCGGCGCACGGCATCGCGCTGCAATTCGCCTCGATGGCCTTCATGATCCCGCTCGGGCTTGCGCAGGCCGCCACGGTGCGGGTCGGGCTTGCCTATGGCCGCGGTGACCTCCTGGGCGTTCGGCGCGCGGCGATCGCTTCGCTGGTGCTCGGCGCCGGCTTTGCCATTGTCGGCAGCGCCATCTTCGCATTCTTCCCCAGCCAACTGGCTGCCCTTTATCTCGACACAGCCCGTCCGGACGCTGCGGCGGTGCTTGCCTTCGCGGCTCCGCTCATTGTCATTGCCGGTGCGTTTCAGCTCGTCGATGGCATGCAGGCGATCGCCGCCGGCATGCTGCGCGGCCTGAAGGACACCAAGGTGCCGATGCTGCTGGCGATGGTTTCTTATTGGCCGATCGGCTTCGTCTGCGCCTGGCTCTTTGCCTTTCCCTTCAATTTCGGCGGGATCGGCGTGTGGTTCGGCTTCGTCCTCGGGCTTGCAGCCGCCGCGGTGCTGTTGAACTGGCGCTTCTTCCGGATGCTCGGCGAGATAACGGCGAAGGCTGCCGCCAAGGGCGCCTGACTTGGGGCGAAGAAGAGCAAAGAAAAAGCCGGACGGGCAGGGGATGCCGTCCGGCTTACAATGGCGGTCGCCTCAGGGGAAGGGAACGACGGCCGCTTACTACCACGCTTCGTTTTACGAAGCTTTGGAACTGCTAGACGTTAAAGCCGTCGAGCCGTTCCGAACCCTGGCGATCGCGCTGGAGGTCGCGTATCGTCCGGGCAAAGTCGATCAAGAATACGAGACTGATGACCGCTGCCGCGATCATGAATAGGGTGGCCATAGTGCCCTCCATCAACGGAAGATTTTCTGTGTCGCGTAGCGGTCGCGCCGGTCACGGGACTCGTTGCGCAGTCCATGTATCGTCGCAAAGATCATCGCGAAAAACATCGCCATCGAAAACAGAGCAAGTCCCATAGCCGTAATCCTTTCGCATCCTAAACGGCAGTACGTTCAAAAAAGTTCCGTTGTTACTGGCACTACACTTAACGTCTTTGCTGTGAAGCACCGTTGAACATGGCATTCATCTAGCATTCATTCTTTCTGTCCCGCTGTTTCCCAGGGAACAGGGTCAACCGCCGTACAACTCTTGCGATCTGTCGCCGTCCGTGACAAAAGGCTTCACCAAACGGAAACAGGTGCGATGACCACGGCATTTTATCCCGGCTCCTTCGATCCGATGACGAACGGGCATCTCGATGTGCTCGTGCAGGCGCTGAACGTGGCGGCGAAAGTCATTGTCGCGATCGGCATCCACCCCGGCAAAGCACCTCTCTTCTCCTTCGACGAACGCGCCGAGCTCATCCGCCGCTCGCTCCACGAATTTCTGCCGGACAGGGCAGGCGACATCGATGTCGTTTCCTTCGACAATCTGGTCGTCGACGCGGCGCGAGAGCGCGGCGCAAAGCTGCTTGTGCGCGGCCTTCGCGATGGCACCGACCTCGACTACGAGATGCAGATGGCCGGGATGAACCGGCAGATGGCGCCGGATATCCAGACCTTGTTCTTGCCGGCGGGCACGGCATCACGGCCCATTACGGCCACATTGGTCCGCCAGATCGCGGCCATGGGCGGCGACGTCAGTGCCTTCGTGCCCAAGTCCGTCTACGAAGCACTGCAGGCCAAACGCCGTACCTGACGGGCGGCCCCAAATTCACCACGCAGGGAGAAACCATGAAAATCCTCCACCTCGCATTTGCCGGCGCCATCGCGCTTGCCTCCTTCACGGGCACGGCGCTTGCGCAAGCGGCCGACAACTTCATCACCATCACGCTCAAGGATGGTCCGGTCGTCGTCGAACTCAGGCCTGACATCGCGCCGAAGCATGTCGAGCAGATCAAGGCGCTGGCCGCGGCCGGTGAATACGACAACGTCGCTTTCCATCGCGTGATCAAGGGCTTCATGGCGCAGACCGGCGACGTGCAGTATGGCGACATGGAAAACGGCTACCAGCCGCAGGCTGCCGGCACCGGCGGTTCGTCGCGTCCGGACGTCCCGGCAGAGTTCTCCGACGTCCCGTTTGAACGCGGCACGGTCGGCATGGCCCGCTCGCAGGACCCGAACAGCGCGAATTCGCAGTTCTTCATCATGTTCGCCCCGGGCGACTTCCTCAACGGCCAGTACACGGTCGTCGGCAAGGTCGTCTCCGGCATGGAGAATGTCGACAAGATCAAGCTCGGCGACGACGCCAACAACGGCTCCGTCACCGATCCCGACCGCATGATCAGCGTCAAGGTCGGCAAGTAAAATCAACAGAAGGAGAAAACCCATGGCCGAGATCAAGGATCCGGAAAACACGATCATCCTGGAGACCACCAAGGGCAAAGTCGTCATCGAGCTTCTGCCCGACGTCGCTCCGGGGCATGTCGCTCGCATCAAGGAACTGGCCCGCGAAGGCGCCTATGACGGCGTGGTATTCCACCGCGTGATCGAGGACTTCATGGCCCAGACCGGCGACGTGCAGTACGGCAAGACCGGCGGCGAGCACTTCAACCCGGCCCGCGCCGGCATGGGCGGGTCCTCAAAGCCGGACCTGAAGGCCGAATTCTCGAACGTCAGCCACGTTCGCGGCACGTGCTCGATGGCCCGTAGCCAGATGCCGAACTCGGCCAACTCGCAGTTCTTCATCTGCTTCACCGACGCGCCGTGGCTCAACAAGCAGTACTCTGTCTGGGGCCAGGTCATCGAAGGCATGGACAACATCGACAAGATCAAGCGCGGCGAGCCGGTGCGCGATCCCGATACGATCGTCACGATGCGGGTTGCCGCAGACGCCTGATTTGCGCTAATGCACGAACCCGCCCCGGTCGCCAACTGCGCCGGGGCGGGTTTGCTTTTGTCTGAAGATAACAATGCGCGTAGAGCTGTTCGACTTCGACCTCCCGGAAACTTCGATTGCGCTTCGGCCCGCAAGCCCGCGCGACAGCGCCCGTATGCTCGTGGTGCGCCCCGATGGCGCCGACGTTCTTGCGGACAGGGGCGTGCTCGACCTGCCGTCGTTCCTGAGGGAAGGCGACGCGCTTGTCTTCAACGACACCAAGGTGATCCCGGCGCAGCTCGAAGGCATCCGCCGCCGCGGCGAGGAGATCGCGACGCAAGTTTCGCTGACGCTGCATATGCGGGTCGCACCCGACCGCTGGAAGGCTTTCGCCCGCCCGGCACGACGCCTCAAGGTCGGCGACCGCATTGCCTTCGGCCACGGTGGCTCAAGCTGCTTTCTCGGAACGCTCGACGCGACCGTCGAGGAAAAGGGCGATGCCGGCGAAGTGACGCTGCGCTTCGATCTCTCGGGTCCCTCGCTTGACGAGGCGATCATGGCGGTCGGCCACATTCCCTTGCCGCCTTACATCGCCTCCAAGCGCGCCGAGGATGCGCAGGACCGCGCCGACTACCAGACCATGTATGCCCGAGAGGAGGGCGCCGTTGCGGCGCCGACCGCCGGTCTGCATTTCACCGACCGTCTTTTCGCCAAGCTCGACGAGGCCGGCATCGAGCGCCACTTCGTGACGTTGCATGTGGGTGCGGGCACGTTCCTGCCGGTCAAGGCTGATGATACCGACGACCACGTGATGCACCAGGAGATCGGCCACGTCGATGCCCGGACCGCCGAGAGGCTGAACGCCGTCAAGGCGAGGGGCGGGCGCATCGTCTGCGTCGGCACGACCTCGCTGCGGTTGATCGAAAGCGCCACCTCGGAAGACGGCACGGTCAAGTCCTGGTCCGGTCCGACGGGTATCTTCATCACGCCCGGCTACCGCTTCCGCGCGGTGGACATGCTGATGACCAATTTCCATCTGCCGAAATCAACGCTGTTCATGCTGGTTTCGGCCTTCAGCGGCCTGGACACGATGCGCGCGGCCTACGCGCATGCGATCGAAACCGGCTACCGCTTCTATTCCTATGGCGACGCCAGCCTGCTTTTCCGGAAAGACTAAATGACCGAGACCTTCCAGTTCAAGCTACACAAGACCGACGGCAAGGCCCGTCGCGGCGAAGTGTCCATGCCGCGCGGCACCATCCGCACACCGGCCTTCATGCCCGTCGGTACCGTCGGCACGGTCAAGGCGATGTATCTCGACCAGGTGAAGGATCTTGGCGCCGACATCATTCTCGGCAATACCTACCACCTGATGCTGCGCCCAGGCGCCGAACGCGTTGCGCGGCTCGGCGGTCTGCATGGCCTGATCCGCTGGCAGGGCCCGATCCTGACGGATTCGGGCGGCTTCCAGGTCATGTCGCTGGCGGGCCTTCGCAAGCTCGACGAGCAGGGCGTCACCTTCAAGAGCCACGTCGATGGCGCGCTCTTCCATATGTCGCCGGAGCGCTCGATCGAGATTCAAGGCTTGCTCGACAGCGACATCCAGATGCAGCTCGACGAATGCGTGGCGCTGCCGGCCGAGCCAAAGGAAATCGAGCGCGCGATGGAAATGTCGCTGCGTTGGGCCGAGCGCTGCAAGGTCGCCTTCGGCGACCAGCCGGGCAAGGCGATGTTCGGCATCGTGCAGGGCGGCGATATCCCGAAGCTGCGCGAACGCTCGGCTGAAGCACTGAAGGGCCTCGATCTCAAGGGCTATGCGGTGGGCGGTCTCGCCGTCGGCGAGCCGCAGGAGGTGATGCTGCGCATGCTCGACATTACCTGCCCGATCATGCCGGTGGACAAGCCCCGTTACCTGATGGGCGTCGGCACGCCAGACGACATCCTGCGGTCGGTCGCCGAGGGCATCGACATGTTCGACTGCGTGATGCCGACTCGCTCGGGACGCCACGGCCTCGCGTTCACGCGCCACGGCCGCATCAACCTGCGCAATGCCCGCCACGCCGAAGACATGCGTCCGCTCGACGAGCAATCCTCTTGCCCTGCGACGCGCGACTATTCGCGTGCCTATCTGCACCATCTGATCCGCTCGAACGAATCGCTCGGCGGCATGCTGCTCAGCTGGAACAATCTGGCCTACTATCAGGAACTGATGGCCGGAATTCGCCTGGCGATCGAAGAAGGTCGCTTCGCTGATTTCATGGCCGAAACGCAGGAAACCTGGCGGCGAGGGGACCTTCCCCCGGTCTGATGGCCGCCAGCGGACCGGTGTCTCAGATGGCCGGTCCCGACGCCGACTGCAAAATCATCACGCCGTTGATCTTGTAGCTGCCATCCGGCTGTTTCACGAGTTCGTAAACTGCGGTCCAGTCCTTGCCGTCTGGCGCCGAGATCAGAACTTCCTGCAGCACCTGGTCGCCAACCACCTTCGATCGACCAAAAGCAAAGTTGCCGGGCCGGTAGACGGGCTGGTAGCCGCGCTTCACCATCTCGAAGAAGCTTGCCTTGTCGGGAAACTTGCTGCGGATCGCGGGTGAAGCGAAGGAGTAGGCGGTCTCGGCATCATCCTGCAGAAAGGCAGTGATCTGTTCCCGTATGATCGTTCGCGCCGTATCGACGGGTTCCTCCGCACAAGCGGCAGTCGCGGCTGCCAGTTGTGCCACCATACCGAGGGCAATCGCAAAGCTCCTGAACATCGTCGATCTCCATAGCCGCAATGAAAGACCATAGGACAGTCGCGGCTTTTGGAAACAGGAGCTTTGGTGACAGCTTCAGATAATGGCTCAGATCTGTCTATGTAAATCGTGTTAATTCAATTTGTTGTCTGGTGATATGAAAGCCAGATCTCAGATATCATAAGTTGGTGATGTCCGCGTAATGGCGTGCTCAGACTGGCGGCGGCGATCTAGTTGAACGTTGTCGCCATCCATTCCTGCCATTTCGGCTCGCTGTCTTTCGCGCGCGCCTTGGCACCGTCTCCATAGTGATAGAGCGCGATGCTGGCATTGGTGCCTTCGCCGGTCGAGTAGCTTCCGAAGAGCGCGATGCCGGCGCCGGGTTCCTTCAGGCGCAGCAGCAGATAGCGTTGCTTGGTGTCCTGCTGTACCCGTTCGACGATGCCGGCAAGGCGTTCGGGCCGTGGTGGCGTGCTGCGCTCCTCGCCGACATTGGCGCCGAGAAGTCCCAGCGCTTCGGTCAGGCGTTCCCAGACTCTTGCCTGCGGTTCCCCGGTTGAAACCATGGCGAAGCTGCTGACCGCCTTCTCGCCGGCGAAATGTACGAGATAGATCTTCAGGATCTCGAAGAACGCCGGCCATCCGCCCTCGAAGCCTTCCAACTGGTCGTCCCAGTCGTCATTCGCTGTGAACAGCGAATGCACCATGCGCAGCACGCAGCGATCGCCGGAACGCGCCGTGACGGTGATTTCGGTTGCGACCGGCGGCGCGCCCTCGCTCCACTCGCGTTCCACATAGGCAAAGCGGGCAGGCGGCTCCCAATGCGTCACCTCGCCGGTCGAGCTGCCGTTCGGACCGAAGTCGAAGGCGATCTTGCCTCCGACCCGCTCATCGATTTCCGTCTTGGTGAACCAGGCATTGTTGCCGCTGCCGGTTGCGATCGCCTGCCAGACCTCTTCGGGCGAGCCGGGCAAGATCAGTTCCATTTCAACCCAGCGCTTTCCGCTGCCATCCTTCTTGATCGGCATGGGATATCCTTTCAGGAGTTGGTGTCGTCGGGTTCGCCCTTGGCTGCGCTCTCGTCGCTCGGCGCAGGGTAGGAGGCGATGATGAGCCGGTGCGGCCGGGCGTCCGGCGCGCCTTCGTCGTGGTAGCGCGCGGCGAGCGCGCTCACCGCCTGGGCGAGATCGGCGGTAAAGGCGGCGCGCTCCGCAGGCGAACGAAAGTTGATCACGGTGTCGATCGACAGCGTCGCCAGGCGCTTGTCCTGCGTACGGGCGCTGCGCAGCAGTCCGCCGACCTCACGGACCATGCGAGCCGCCAGTGCGACCAGATAGCTCGCAGACAGGCGATCGCTGCTCCGCCCGGGGTCGGCAGCAATCGGCCCCAGCGCCGCCGGCGAAACTACATAGGACGTGGCGGTTGCGACCATCAGGCGCTCGGTCAACCCGCCCCAGCGGCGTTGCTCTGCCGGTTCTATCAGTTTGTGCTCTTCGAGCGCACGCAGATGGTAGTTGACCTTCTGGCGCGTCAGCCCCACCCGCACAGCCAGCGCGGCAGCCGATGCGGGCGCGGCAAGTTCCGCCAGCAAACGGGCCTTGATCGGCTCCAGGGCAAGTGCGGCGGCGGCCGGCGCGTCTATGACATCGAGATCGAGCATGGTGCAATCATCGCCTTGACAGATTTTTTTGTCAAGGCGATGATTGCACCTAATGCGGGTAGGGGAATGCCGAGTGCCCGCTGGCATGCGCGACCTCAGCTTTGCGGAGCCTTCCAACCATTCAGGCTCGCCCAATGGAGCCAGCTATGCGGAAAGGCGCTGAGCCGGGTTAGGTTCCCGGTTGAGCTTCTCCACGCGACGCGACGCTAACGTTTGCCGACCGCTTGGCAGGTCGTCGTTTTTCTCTGAATGTCACCACCCAAGGTAGCGGGAGGCAATGTATCGATGGAAGCGCGCCGATGAATGCCGGAACGATCGATGATGAAAGACGAACCTGATCCATTGGCCTACATGGAAGAGCGTGCCGCGTTTGGGACGGCTTGAGCGCCAGGGGCGTGCTGCAAGTGACGAGCGCGCGCCTTGCGCAAACGTTGGAAAGAGGGTCGCATGTCATCCTTGAACCCGCCCGACCACATGCAATGTGGCAGCCAAGTTGAACTGTCCGCTTTGGCGCAAAGTTAAAATGTCAATTTGGGCGGCGCGTCGTCAGCCATTTAGACATGCGACACTCGACATCTCNTGTGGCAGCCAAGTTGAACTGTCCGCTTTGGCGCAAAGTTAAAATGTCAATTTGGGCGGCGCGTCGTCAGCCATTTAGACATGCGACACTCGACATCTCCGTTGGCGCTGAGGCAAGCCCCCGACCGAACCGGCTGGACCGGGTTGCAAGGGAAGGGAGGGGGCGGATGAGACGCACCCATCGGCTTTAGCTTGGACAGTTGAAGCAGCCGGTCATTCCGCCGCATCGAGGTCAGAGAGCGCCTGTCGCCGCCGGGCAATGACCGCAGGATCGTTCATGAAATCCTTCCGACGTCCCGGGCCGCGCGCGCGTCGAACGTAGCCGTTCTTCTCGCTGTTCGTCTTCACGGCGGGCTTCGTCTGCTGCTCCTGACGTTCCTTGATGTAGGTCAGGAGTTCACCGAGCCGCTTGTTCTCGGTGATCGCCGCATGCGTCACCCGCTGGTCCTTGTCGAACACCCGGTAGGGTAGGGAATGCCCCTTCCAACGCACATCCAGCCTGCCGTCGGCAAGCGCGTAGGTCTCGACATAGCGACCGACCAGCCCGCGCGTCACCTCGGTCTCTTCCAGCATGATCCGCTGGCGCTCGTACGAAAACGTCAACTGGGCACCGACATAACGCTGCTCACGTTTGCATAGCACGTCGCGCAGCCGATCCGGGGCAAGGTTCAGCGGCCGATGCAGATCATCAGATCGGGCAGGGGTAATGGCAAACTGGCGGTTATAGCGCTCCATGAACCGAGGCAGGAAAGCGTTGCCGTCGTCCATGCCGCAGACGCCCTCCAGACGCAGATCCTTAATCAACCGGTCCTGTAGCGTCCGGTTCATCCGCTCGACCCGGCCCTTGGCTTGACTCGAGTTTGCGCAAAGAATCTCGATGTTTAACTCGCAAAGTGCACGCCCGAACTGGGTCATGCCTTGGCCGCCCTTGGCATCCTTCTTCGCAACCCGGAACACCGAATGCTTGTCGGAATAGAAGGCGACGGGAGCACCATGCGCCTTCAGATAGAGTTCCAGCGCCTCGAAATAGCTGAACGCACTTTCCGAGCGCACAAACCGCAACTGCATCAGCTTGCCGGTCGCATCATCGATGAACACCAGCAATGAACATGGATCGCCGCGATCTTCGAACCAGCGATGCTCGGAACCGTCGATCTGAACCAACTCGCCGTAGGCCTCGCGCCGCAGCCGCGGCTGATGGAACGTCCGTCGCTGCTTGCGCGACAGCCACAAGCCGGCCTCCGACATCCATTGGCGCAAGGTCTCGCGCGACACCGTCAGACCATCACGCTCCGCAAGCTTCTCGGCCGCCAGCGTCGGACCAAAGTCGGCATAACGCTCGTGCACGATCGTCATGGCGTAATCGCGTACGCCGTCGCAGATCCGGTTGTTCGATGGCCGGCCGATCGCCTGGTGCCGGATCGACGCCGCACCGCCAGTGCTGATCCGCTCCAGCAACCGGCGAACCTGGCGGGTGCTCAGCTCAAGCACATGTGCCGCCGACACCAACGTCATGCGTCCGGCGATCACCTTCGACAAAACCTCAATCCGCTGCAGATCGCGCTCGCTCATCGCAATCAATCCCATCCGCAATCTCCCAGGTCATCAAAACCCGGGGAGAGTGACATTCCAACTTTGCAGGATCAGGACACTTTAACTTTGCGGCTACAGGTTCAGATCGCATAATCTGAATTATGGAACTGAATGTGATGTATCAAATATGCCATCTAACGCATTGATCAAAATTCACTTCCTCGCGATAGCTGGTTGAATCGATTTCGACCGCAGCCTCGATGTGGCCATGGCAGAACCCATCGTGAGGACGCCTGAGCCACTTCGAGCGTTGTTCGACGCCCTTGCATACGGCTTGAGGAGACGCGAGTGGCAGCCGCTTGTTCAAGCGTTGCGAGGCAGGACAGAGAGCACGCGCGCAATGAAGGCTGCAAACTCTTCCATGTAGCCACGGAGAAACTGCTCGGTCGTTTGCACCGTCACTTCTCCGTCGTCGGAAATCAGCCCCGGAGTGAATTGAATGTAGGCTTCTGGGGCGTTCATCTGCGGTGAATTGCAAAAGCTAAGAACACTGCGCAGTCCTTGTTGCGCTACCGCGGTTCCGATCGAGCCCGGCGATGTCCCGATGACAGCCGAAGGCTTGCGTGTGAAGGAGTTCTTTCCGTAGGGGCGACTCGCCCAGTCAATGGCGTTTTTTAGGCCACCCGGGATTGAACGGTTGTATTCCGGGGTTACAAAGAGAATGGCGTCGACCCCAGCCAACTCTTCTTTGAAAGCTCTCGCGACCGGCGGAAAATCGGCATCATAGTCATGGCTATAGAGCGGGAGCTCCCTGAACGATATTTCTGTCATTTCAAGCTGTGCAGGAGCCAACCTCACCAGTGCACGGGCGAGCTTGCGATTTATGGAGTCTTTGGCGAGACTACCAATCAAGTATCCGACCTTATGCGTTTGCATAATAATTCTCCCGATACCGTGACCTGTGGCGTGGACTGCAACGACAATGTAGCGCGTCGCGCCGTGACTGTCATGTTTCCAAGTCGCTGCAAACCCGATCTCAGAACTCTCTTAACCCGCCAGTATGCCGGCAGAACTGCAGCTTTCATCCGGGGCCGGTCGCCGCGGCGATCGGCATGGTATCCGGCGGATGCGGAAGGAAGAATGGCTACCTTTGAAAGAAGAACATCGTGCAAACTATAGCAACTGAACGACTGATATTGCGCCAATGGCGCGAGGACAATTTTGAGGCCTTCGCTCGATTCTGGGGGGACCCCGTCACCACCGCCTTCGTCGGGGGTCCGATTAATCGTGAGGATGCCTGGCGAAGGATGTTGTCGTTCATCGGTCATTGGCACTTGCGCGACTTTGGCTTTTTCGTTGTCGAGGATAGTAAAACAGGTGAAATGGCGGGCTACTGCGGAGCGCAGCTTCCTTTGGACAAGCTTGAACCTGAATTGGGATGGGGCATTTACCCCCAGTTCCAGGGGCAAGGCTATGCTACCGAGGCGATGCTTGCCGTTCTCGACTTCGCAGCCAGCAAACTTGGCTGGAGGACGGCAATAAGCCTGATCACTGATGACAATTTGGCTTCCCAAGCGGTCGCGAGAAAACTTGGAGGCGCGCTTGAGCGACACGTGGATATCAGTGGCATGCGCTACGGCGTATACCGGCACGTCTTTGGAGATTCGTCGATTTAGCCGTTCAAGGGATCCTCATCTGGTTCGGATACCTACAGCGTGGGTACGCCGGCAGCATCGCGCGTTGGCTCCGGCATTGCCGGAAGCAGGAGCAGGAGGGCCACCGACAGGAGGTGGATAGCACAGGCGACGAACGCGAGCGCCGCGAGCCCGGCTGCGATGATTGGCGCGGCGATGACGGTTCCAAGCGTGGTGATCATGAAGATGAAAAAGACGATCAGCGCCGATCCGCGCGCATTATTGGCACCCGAAGCAAGAATGCCGCGATAGAAGCCAATGGGGCCGCGAAGACCCAGGCCAATCGCCATGGGCGTAAACAATAGAGGCAACATCAGCGTGTTGGTACCGCCCATGAGACCGTAGGCGAACAGCGCAAGGGCACTCAAGGCAGCCATGACGGTGCCGGTCAGGATGACGTTTTCAGCGCCAAAACGTTCGGCAATCCGGGCGGTCAGATTGGCGACGATGATGAACCCGGAAATGTTGATGACCTGCATGATGATGAAGTCGTTCAGAGAGCCGCCCATCGACGCGACGATGACTGTCGGCGCGCCGAAGACGAAGGTGAGCAGTCCGCCGAGCGTCAGGGCCTGGCTGAGCGCGTATCGCATGAAGACGCGATCCGTGAGCAGTTGCCCATAACTACCGAGCGTGTCGGAGGGTTCTTCCTCACGGGGCAGCCCAAGCACGAGTATGAGGACCGCAGCGAGCATCGTCAAAACACCCAGCAGCTCGAATGACGATTGCCATCCGAAATGCGAAAGCAGCAGCACGCCGAAGATCGGCGCAAGCGCCGGCACCAGCGATTCCACGCTGCCGAGAAACCCGATGGCGCGCACCGCCGCCTTGTCGCTGAACAGCTGCCGGATCAACCCTGGGCCAAAGACCGGAGCCGCCGCAGACGCCACGCCTTGAACGAACCTCAGCGCGATAAGTGCCGTGATATTTGGCGAGAAGGCACAGGCGAGCGAGGCGGCTGCAAATCCGGCGAGCGAAGAGAAAAGCAGCGCCTTGCGCGAAAAGTGGTCCGCCAGGCGCCCATAAAGAAGCAGGCCGAGACCGCCGCCGCCGACATAGGCGGCAAGCACCAGCTGCGCGGTCGCCCGGTCAGTGCCGAAGATTTCAGGCAATTGCGGAACGGCCGGCAAGACGAGGTCGGTCCCTGCCAGCGATAGCGTTGCACAGATGATGAGAAGTGAAAACGTGATGGCGCGACGCGAATTTGTCATTGTCCGGAGTGCTCTTGGCGGATCTATCGTGACCGATGGGATGTGAGCGCAGACGCCCTGCCCGCCGAATTTTTTGGTAGGCGGTTTCGGGGCAACTGGCGGTCATGGCAGGCTAGCAGGGGCAGAACAGCTCGGACAACGAATGAAATATTCGCGTCTCAGATGGGATCGATACTGGTTACCAGGCGGCCGACGCGCCCGTCGGAAATGCCTATTCGTTCCCATCGGATGATGCTCGGGGGGATCGGCATATCGGGGTCGTCGCTGCCGCCGGTCGTGAACTGGACGGCTCCCGACCAGACCTCTTCAAACCAGCCAAGTTCTTGCAGTTGAAGCTCTCTCTCGATGATTTCCGCCGTCGCGTATCGCCATAGCGAGACGCCGAAAAAGGACGCGGCAGAGATCCGCCACTGGGCTTGCCTGGCCGGTGAGACGCTCAAAAGCGCATGGGTGTCGTCGCAAACAAGGTGAACCGGAAACGGCGCCGTTTCGATGAGCCGACGCAATGTCAAGTCTATCCCGACGCTCTCATGCCGCTCGAGCAGCGTCTCGACCCGGGCCCGGGCCTTTGCTGAAGGCTCATGCTGGCCGGCTTCCCATCGCGATAGCAGACCCTGCGACACGCCAAGATCCGCCGCCAACGTTTCCTGCTTGATCTGCCTGAGCCTGCGGAAGCGTCGAAGCCGGCATCCGAGCGGCAAAGCGCAAACCTTCAGATCAAGCTCCATACCTTCCTCGCGACAATAGCCCTCCCCCGTCGAATAGCAGGGACGCTTGGTCGGTTGTCAACAGACACCCGACGCCAGCGTCTAGCTCGATGTTGGGACGGTGGCATCTTCGACGCTCACTTTCGCCTGACGTCGAGGCCCAACGCATCGGCGATGATGATCGCGTCCTTGAGACGGACGCTTTCCGGAGCAATGGGCGATGACGTCATCCGGCTGTCGGGAATGAAAGCGGTTGGTCGGCACGTTGCTCCAGGGGAGATCACGGCGTTACGGGCCGCGCCATTGTCAAAGCGCAAGCCCTTGCAATCCGAACAATCGGACAGAGCTTGGACCTGAAGGGCAGAGAGTTGGCTTGGGAGAGCTTTCTCGACGAGGGTCCATAGCCAACATTCTCGTGGCGGCTTGGCGACGTTCGGCGCCACTACGGCCGAAGATCAGGCGATGGGCCCCTCATGCTTGTCAAAATCGCCTGAGCCGGCCCACCCCCTGCAGAGTTCGCTGTCGGCAGTGCAGTTACAGCGCCGCCGGAGCGGCTTCAGCGCGGTGCAACCGCGCCCGCATAAAAACCGCCGTCGCCACCATAGTAATCCTGTCTGACACTGGTCGCACCGCCGCCGGTCTGGGAGCATCCGGCAAGCGCGGAGAGTACGAGCAAGAATGTGGCAATACGCATTGAGTTTGATCCTTTCTTGGCTGTCACACACATAGTCACAGGCAAACGCCCAGACAACCCGGCGACGACACGACTTTCAACCAAACCCTGTATCCGAACGATCACGATACTGAAACAAAGGCGCACATCCTCTCTCTCGGCGCGCCCTACGCCGGCAAACTTCTTGAGCTACAAGATTTAAGAGAGAAACGATCGCAGCCGACACCACGATCGCCGAAGCGCTCGCGCAAATGGATTGGCTGGCACGCAAGACGCTGTTTGCCGAGGACGCCGAGGGCCACCCCAAGAGGTCGGCCGAGCGGGTGCAATCGTCACGCGTCGTCTGGTTCAACTAACGACCAGTACCGCCAAGACTGCTTGACGTCACGGTCATCGACCTCGCGTGCGCGTCTGATCAGACGCGCAATCGGAGGCGACTCAAGGAGACAGGCAGTAGCCGCCTGCGTCGTCGCGCTTAGGCCGCTTCGAGAGCGTTGCGGGCTGACCCTTTCGTCTCGATCAGCGTGCGCGCGACGATGTCGTGGTTGAGCCACAGGACAGGGCCCGATGGCGCCGAGCTCTCACCAAAGATGAGCTGCCCAACTGCTTCGACCACCAGCCGGCTCAAGAGGTCGGAGATCAGCGCCTTGCCGTCCCGGTGCATCGCCGTGATTTCGCTCGATGTACCGATCGTCAGGTCGGACTGTCCCGGATTATTCGGCATTGGCCAGGACGAAAAGTCGTAGAACGGCCGCATCACTTCGCTCGTCTGCATATCGGAAATCTTCCGCAAGACGTCATCGACAGTGAAGCCATCTGCCAACAAATCCTGGCAGGCCTGCCATTGCTGCGCGACCCATTCGCCACCGCCCTCTTTTTTCAGCGCGAGCAGAAGCGGAATGAGGGGCAGCTCGATGCCGGCGAACACGTCGGACGAATTGGTGCGGATCTCAGGGCAATTGTAGACCGTCGCCTTAATGCCCTTGTTCCAGGCTTCCTCAGCGATGCGCTCCAGGCGCATCTTGGCGTAGCCCTGCGTGTAATTGGTATAGGTCTGCCAGCGGTACTCGTTAGCAACGAGAATGCCCGTACCGTGGTAGCCAAACGCCGAATAACGAACCTGGCCACCGGAAGCTTCGATGCGCGCCCGGATGGCTGTGCTCAGATCGATCAGGTGTCGGAACGTGTTGGCCGAAACCTCGTCGAAATTCTGAAGAATGAGCTTGCCCAAATCGCTGTCGAGCAGCGTTTGCGACGACATGTGGCGCGCGCCACGTCCCTTGTAGACGCGATTGGCGATGACCATGAACACCTTGGCCTTCGGGATGCCACCGGCCATGGTGTGCGCGAAGAAGACATTCCTGCCATCAGCGATCATGCCATCGAGGATCCCCATGACTTCAGAAAGGGCATTCTTGAACCGTTCGACGCCGACGTTTCGGCATTTCTCGATGTGCGACCAGTCGAGCTTCTCGTCTTGCCACGTCTCGAGCGTCATCTTCGCGAGAAGGTCGGTCGGAGTGGGCTCGCCTTCAGGCGCGTCAAGATCGAAACCGGCCATGATCGGCACGTTGATGATCTTGCCTCCGAGCCGGGCTTCAGCCGCCGCAAGTTCCTCGTCGTTCAGTGGCCGCAGAACATTGGCTTCGTCTCGTCTGCCAACCGTGATCCCGACAATTTCCATGCCGGCCTTCTTGGCTTGGTCGACCAGATGGGTGGCATAGCCCCGATCGAACAGCTCACCAAACAGAACGAAAACATCGCCTGGACGGAAAATGTTCGTCCGCGGGAAGTGCGTCAGAGGGTTCGGTTTCTTCATACTGCCGGTTCTCTCAAAGCTGGTCGCGGAGCAACCAAACAAACAACGTGATGAACCACTGCACTGATTGGCGGCAAGTGGGAAGTGACAATAAGTATCGTTACAATTCAAACCGTGAGCGGAACGGAACGGCAGTGGCGTCCATTCCAGCCCCGCAGCGATCCGGAATGGTGAACTTTCCCCGTGACCGTTCACCGCTTCGACTCACCGCTTCGACGTGATTTCTGCCGGCCCCGGATCCTGTCGTGGCCCGGCTGAACGTGGCCTGCGAAACCAAACATATACTCCTGGGCGCACGCTACTTTTCAATCCGCAGGACGATGAGGTCAGACTGTTTGACTGATGATACGGGATGAAGGCCCGGCCCAGCGCTGCCTGTCATGATGGCATCGAACAACGGCATCTTCTCGCTTCCCACGAGCCCTAACGGCGCCCGACAAACGGCCAGGTAGTCGAACCCGGCTAAAAGAGCATTCCGCTCATTGTTGCTACTCGACATAAAGGCCCGAAGAACCCGTCCGATGGCTGGCGCGGCCCGGTGAAAGGGAACGCTCGACACCGTAAGGCTGTCCTGCGACCTACGGGCGATCTCAAGCCCCAGTGCCGGCGGCGTCATCACTTGTCCAGGTGGAAGGGTAGCAAGCAGCGAGAAATCCGCCCCCTTGCAATCATTCCAGAGCAGGTGGTCAAAAGCATCCGTAGTCTTACGCTCAAAAGGCACGACGAAGTAGAATGAGGTGGCCATCACAACAGCCATCCCGCCAAACGCAGCCAACCGCCTAACCGCCACCTGGCTGTCTTCGCGAGTTACCGACGCCGCAGCCGGCAGCAACAACGGAACGACGGCAGCAGAGAAGCGCAAATACCGGTTGGAGACCAACGCGGTCAGGAGGAGCGCTGCGGCGACAGCATAGATGATAGCGAATTGCGGATTTGCCGTTCGGGGGGCGTTCAACGCGCGCTGCAAGCTAACAGCCAGGACGCAGCTGAAAATACCCAGTAGAGCAAGTGAGCTGTAGTCCCCTGTTCGGAAAAACTCCAGGGCACTCTTTTCCTGGTCGATGCGATCAAACCAATATATCCGGGCCAGATCGTCGATGGCTGCATATGGGCCGGCCAAAAGCTGTGGATAGGCGAACAACAGCACAGCCGATAGCATCGAACCGGCGGTAGCCAAAAGTCCAAACTTGAACGCCGCGCTCGAAGCCTCGGGCACCAGCCATAAGGTCACGGTTGCGATCGCTCCAAAGCCAAGCAGTGCGAATGCAAATGGTGAGGAGAAAGCATCGTTCTCCACACGCCAGAACCCGGAAGGACCGATTACCAAAAAGGTCAGGATGGGTACCGCAACCAGGCATGTGATGGCGGTTGAGGCAAGCATCGTTCGGGTGCCGTCCAAACCCGCGGCCCACGCTAGTGCCAAGGCTCCCAACACCAGCGCGATAACAGGCAACGTCTCCAGGCCTACCAAGAGCGAGATCGTCGCTGAAATCGCGACGACCGCCCCGCCTATGCGATCGAACCTAGCAATCCCGTATATCAACGTGAGCAACAGCACCATCTGCAAGTTATGGTGGTCAATGCGGCCAGGACTAAATTCCCAGATCGCGAAGGCCATAAGGACGAGGACGGCGCATAGCATTCCGGGCGAAAGCTCACCTTTTCGTGGCGCTATCCGGCTCAAAACCCCAACAACCCCAATGGTGAAAAAGGACTGCCATTACGGCTGGCCAAACCTGGAAGGCCACCGCGAGCGCGTCTTCCGCTCCCAAGGCGGACTGAAGAGAGAAAGCTATGAGCATGTAGGGAAGGTCAACTATTCGCGACCAAGGGGAAATATACGGCTCGGGCATCAGGAT
Source organism: Ensifer sp. Root558 (assembly GCF_001427045.1). Classification (NCBI taxonomy): domain Bacteria; kingdom Pseudomonadati; phylum Pseudomonadota; class Alphaproteobacteria; order Hyphomicrobiales; family Rhizobiaceae; genus Ensifer; species Ensifer sp. Root558. The sequence continues at coordinate 426,624 of NZ_LMGC01000035.1, forward strand.
CCGCGGTATTGCCGGCCTAAGCCACCCGCCATCCTCAAGGAATGCCTTGATTTGCAGACCCCGCAAACTGTCGTCGATGTCAGCGTTGTGAATACGCTCACCGGACAAATCGAACCCGATGAGTAGGCCGACGATAAAGATGCAGATCAGCCAATACCCCGTTGCCGACCAGCGTTCATCAACTCGCGCGACACTTGTCTCGCCGACAACTAAACTCATGGCAGATGAAACTCGTGTGAAGCGCCCAAACTCACACGAGATTGCCTACATCTACTCTCTTAATAAGTGTGTAATCTTAGGTTGCGTGCGAAACTCTGCCTCAAGGGCAACCTTGCTTAACTCGGTCTGCGATGGGGGGGCCCAGAGACTTCACAATCGACATTCACTGCTTCGGTCATCGTTCTGTATTCTCGAAGAGAAAAGCGCAATTGGTTCGCCTCAGCAATGCGGAACACTGATCTCAGCCGATGCGGGTGGGAACGCAAACCATTCCCTGATGTTTTCGCGAGTTAGGTTTGTCCAACGGCCGATTATTCACACTCGACATTCTCGAGAGGTTCCTGTGAGAATTGCCTGGACTTTCGCAATGCAGCATATATCTGCCATCGCTAATGCCGACGGTGTTTCAGGAGACCTTATGCCCAATGCTCACAGCGAAGCTGTCGGACCTCGATCGGGAACGCAGAGCTTTCTCGTTCTACTGCTTGGATGCATCGGCGTTGTCTATGGCGATATCGGAACAAGTCCGCTCTACGCTTTTCGGGAGGCCCTTCGTCCCTTCTTGAACGACGGGGCGCAGCCTGACGAAGTCATCGGTCTCATTTCCCTGATGGTTTGGACGTTGACGTGTATCGTGACGTTCAAATACGTGCTTTTCCTCCTACGCGCCGACAATGACGGTGAAGGTGGAACATTGTCGCTTCTCGCGCTCTTGATGAAGAAGACCGGCAGTTTCATGCCCGTGTTGTTTTTCGCGGGCCTAATCGGGGCGGCCCTGTTTATCGGGGATGCCATGATCACCCCTGCCCTCTCGGTCATGTCGGCGCTCGAAGGCATGAAACTCGTCACACCAGCCTTTTCGGACTACGTGCTTCCCCTTGCTGCGGTCATTATGGTTGCATTGTTTGCCGTGCAGTCCAAGGGTACGGAAGCGGTCGCAAGGTTTTTCGGGCCAATCACGGTTGTGTGGTTCCTCGCGATGGCGTGGGGCGGTCTCATCCACATCGGCGACGACTGGACCATCCTGCAGGCTCTGAACCCGATCAACGCCCTGTGGTTCATCACGCATGCAGGCTGGGCAGGTCTGATCGTGCTTGGCGCCGTCTTCCTGACGGTCACGGGAGCCGAGGCCCTTTATGCAGATCTCGGCCACTTCGGGAGGAAACCGATCAGCACGGCATGGTTTATCCTTGTATTCCCCGCATTGGCGCTGAACTACCTCGGCCAAGGCGCGCTCGTGCTGAGCCACCCAGACGCGGTCAACAACCCATTCTATCTTCTCTATCCAGACTGGGCGCTGCTGCCGATGGTCATTCTCGCGACCATGGCGACAATCATCGCTAGCCAAGCTGTCATCACGGGAGCGTTTTCCCTCGCTCGCCAGGCGGTCCATTTGGGCTTTCTTCCTCGACTGCTGATCAAATTTACGTCCGAGACCAACACCGGCCAGATCTATGTCCCTGCCGTAAATGCGCTGCTGTTCGTCGGGGTCATCGTGCTGATTTTCTCGTTCGGGGACTCAGAGTCTCTCGCGACCGCGTATGGAATCTCGGTCACAGGCGCGATGGTTGTGACAACAGTGATGGCGTTCCAGTTTCTCCGCTCCGTCTGGGGATACTCAACCGTTCTGGCTGCACTGCTTCTAGCGCCATTGCTCGTCATCGAGAGCGTCTTCTTGCTTGCCAATCTGTTCAAGATTCATGATGGCGGCTGGGTGCCGGTGGCATTGGCACTGACAATCATGGTGGTGATGTGGACTTGGACGCGGGGATCCGCAATGCTGCGCGAAAAGACCGCGCGCAACGATATCCCGCTGGAAACATTCATCCGCTCGATAGAGAAGTCCACCCATGCGCCCCAGACCGTTCGAGGGACGGCAATCTTTCTAACCAGCGTCGGCGATAAGACACCCGCCGTTCTCCTCCACAACATCAAACACAATCATGTCCTGCACGAACGCAATGTTATTTTGACGGTTCGCACATCCGAGCATCCGTATGTCGCGCAGGAAGACCGCGTCTCAATGACTGAACTGTCAGACAGGTTTACAAGGCTCGAGCTTTGCTTCGGCTTCATGGACGAACCGAACGTCTCGAAGGCGCTGTCACTGTGCAAGAAGGCAGGTTTCAAGTTCGAAATCATGCAGACCTCTTTCTACCTCGGGCGCAGGACCCTTATTGGTGACCCGAACTCAGGTCTGCCCGGCTGGCAAGACAAGCTCTACATTGCACTTGCAGGTCTCGGCATCGATCCATCGTCCTATTTCAAGCTGCCAGCCAATCGCGTGGTCGAGATTGGCGAGCAAGTCACGATCTAACCTTAGGTCAGATGCTTCACGCTGCGATATCAACTCCCGGAACTTCAAAAAATGCCAGTCGTCGCCTCCTACATGTATCGTTCGGGCAAGCGCGCCGAAGAAATCCCGCTTGCCGCCAAACCATTCGAAGCATCAGGTAGCGACTTCGCCTGGATCGGTTTGACTGAACCGACAAAGCAGGAAATGGCCGACCTTCAGGCCATGTTCGCTCTTCACCCACTTGCCGTCGAAGACGCCCTCAACGGCAATCAGGTGCCGAAGGTGGACATCTACGGCGACCAGTTGTTCGTGATCGTCAAGACGGCCCACCTTGAGGGTGACAAGATCACCTACGGCGAAACCTGCATTTTCGTGGGGAAGCACCACCTGATTTCTGTTCGCCACGGATCTGCCCGCTCCCACAAGGAACTGCGCCAACACCTGGAACAGTCGCCCCAGCTTCTTGAGCACGGACCGGACTATGTCCTGCACGGCATCATCGACTTCGTTGTCGACGGCTATTTGCCGGTGGTCGAAACGCTTGAGGACAAAGTTCTGGAGCTCGAGAAACACGTACTTGTGTCCTTCCTGCAGCCCGAGCAGATCAGGCGCATCTTCCGGATGCGCCGTCACGTCATTCGCTTCCAGCGGGTGCTCGGGCCGATGGGAGAGGTGGCGGGTAAGCTAACTCATCTCGAGCTGCCCTGCATCGACGACAATGCCAAGCCATTCTTCAAAGACGTTCTTGACCATGTCAGACGTGTGGAAGGCCTGGTAGGCGGCCTTCGCGAGATAATGACGTCCGTGTTCGAGGCCTCCAATCTCCTGGAGCAGCAACGACAGGGCACCATCACACGGCAGCTTGCAGCCTGGGCCGCAATTCTTGCCGTACCGACAGCCATTGCCGGAATCTACGGGATGAACTTCGAACACATGCCTGAACTGGCAACCCGTTACGGCTACTTTGCCGTCCTCGGTGTCATTGCGACGCTCTGCTCTATTCTCTACTGGCGGTTCAAAAGGTCCGGATGGCTGTAGCCAGCGGAAATATCTTTCCGTGGGTTTCGTTTGGTGTCGACACCGCGGCATTGCAGCATGCTATCGGGTAAAAGCTCTGTGTGATGGTATCTCCTGGTGCTCTCGGGCAATCCGGCCTTACCTCCGGCCCGCCTCCCCCATCTTCCGGCAAGTGACCTTCGGCCTTCCGGAAGTTCGCCAAACTCTAGCGGCGCAGGCCGAGCTTGACGCGGAAATCGGGACCGGTGCCCTCTAGGAGACTTGCAATGGCGACCAAGCGCAAGTTCAAGAGCGATGCCTTTGAGGCGATCCATAGCGCCGTCGAAGACATGTCCGCGGCAGGCACCCGTTGGGTCCTATACGTCGCCGGCAGCGTCACTTTCGCCTGACGTCGAGACCCAGAGCCTCGGCGATGATGATCGACTGGTCGATCGTGATGATCGCGTCCTTGAGGCGAAGGTTCTCCGGATCGAAGGCGGTGAGGTCGCTGCCCCTGAGGTCGCAGGTGGTAAAATCTGCCCCATGCAGCCAGGCACCGGAAAGATCGACGTCCCTGAGCGAGCCGCCTTTGCAGGAGGCGCCGGTCAGATCCGCTTCCCGCATTCGCGTTTCCTTGAAGGATGCGCGGCCGAGAGCCGCGCCTGGCAATCTGGTAAAGGACCAGTCGCCGCCCGTCACCTGCATCTGGTCGAACTCGCAAGCGTCGAACATGCTTCCGACGAACTTGCACTCCTTGAAGCGGCTATCGAAGAACTTACAGGAAACGAACGTGCAGTTGACGAAGGCGCTCGCCTGGTGTGACGATGCATTGAACCGGGCTCGCCGGAAGGTGCATTCGTGAAAGACCACGCCGACGGTCTGCGCCTCGGTCAGGTCGAGATCGACGAACAGCGTGTTGTCGTATCGCTCGCGCTCGATCTGGCGACCGTACCAGTCGGCGCTTGCAATCGTGCTGTCGGTCTTGGGCGGCGCTTCGCCGTATCGTCGTTCAGCCATATCCATCCATCTGCGGCCCCGCACCAAGCGCAATGCCTTTTGTTGCTTCGCCGCTCAGCATTTCCATCTTCGCGATGATTGGCAATGCCGAAAAGTCGAGCGCACGAGCGAAGCCACCGTGGCACGCAATTACGGCGGGCTGGTTTCGACGCTATTCCACCAGCCGCACGCCGCCTCCCCTGCCGAAGCCGTTAGGCACGAAATCTTTGCCCTCTTCCCCCGGCTTCTTGAAGAAGGCCGTTCCGGACACGTAGAGGTTCAAAACCCTGGTAATCAGTGCGGTAAACTTTGATTCCGAATTGAGGCTTCCGCTGACGTTCCAGTCGACCACCGCATAGGGCAAATAGATCGCCCCATTGTAGAAGCTTCCAGCAGACGTGTTGATGCGGAACTGGACGCTGCTGTCCTTCGCCTGCCGGCCCTGGAACATCAGGATGCCGGCATGCGCGCCGCTGGTGGGCGCCGATACCTGCAGGATTGCCGCACCGTTCAAAAACAGCGGCGATTGCGCGTCCTCGAAATAGAAAAGCACGTCCTTGCCTATGACCTTGGCCGATGTGTTCAAGGTCAACGCGCCGCGGCGGAACGCGTAAATTCCGGGCTTCAGCGTTAACTCGTCCGTGGCATTCACGGTCAGCCCGCCGCAATAGATCCCGGGCTCGAGCGACGACTTGCCCTGGCTGTTGATCGTCTTCAGGCTTTGGGAGGTACAGGCGTCGTTCGGCGACACCGGTTCGGGCATGCCGGCCATGGGGTCGGGCACGACAGGAGATCCGTCGACCGGCGGCGGCGAAATCAGGCGGCCGGAAAGCTTCGACTGGCCGGTGACGGCGATCAGCGGTGCTGCGAACTTCCCCTGGTTTTCGGCGTAGAACGCACGTTGCGAATGGGACGAGTTCACCTGGAAGCCGCATTCGCTGGTGACCGAGTTCGAATTGATGATCTTCAGCGCATCGGCCCTGCCCGGATCAAGGATCAGGATGCAGGCCGAGCTGCCGGCCCCTCGGGCGGCTTTCGCGATGACTGAGATCGGAACCGTCCGGAAGCCGAACATATGCATGATGGCTGTTTCGTAGTCCTCATTGACAACCACCGCTACCGTATCCCGCTCGACCGTGACCTGATGGTTCCAGCTGGGGGGCCCTTTCAGATCTTGCGTGTCGTTGCTGCCAAGATGGGCGCCGAGAAAACCCACGGCGATCTTCTGCTCCGAACCGACACCTGCTGCAGCTCCCGCCAGTGCCGCAGCATCGGCCGCGCTTTGCATAGCGGCCTTTCGGTTGACCGCGGCTGCGAAATCGATCGCAACGCCAAGAGCGGCAATGAGGGGGATCGCGACAAGCGCTGCCAAGAGGCCGAAGTTCCCGGACCGGCATTTCAGCAGGGCCGAGGCGCAATGCCTGATCAGTGGCAGGGTCAGTATGTTCATGGCAGTTTCTTTGCAACCAGATGGAGAGTAGTCGCCTCTTCGTGCAGGGAGCCTTGCCAATCCTTTAATTTCGGGCCCATTTAACGGTATGCACTCTTTCAGACGCTCTTCAGAGCTCTGACACAGGCGCGAAACGAGGTTATTTGAAGATATTTTGCGCTAAACGCGCGTCACTTCGGCACAACCGGCCAGCTGCCACGCTCGCCGGTTGGAAGCGATTTTGGCGTGCCCGAGAGGCGGATTCTGGGTCTTCTTCACTCAGAGGTTGCTGGACTGCTGAGGCAGTGCGGCGACTAACCCCTTTTGCTCATTGCCTAATCCTTGACTGCACCGTGCGCTGTGCGACGCTTTCGACTTCATGGTTGTACTGCGTAAGGGGCGGACGATGAAATTCACAAAGGCAAAGAGGAAACATCCCGGTAAGGCATTCAAAATAGGCGGGGCCGATAGAAGCGCATATGACGGCTTCGTCGGGACGGCGCGCGCAGCACCCGGCTTTTCCTATCGGGGACGATGGACCAGCGAAGGGTGCCCCGGCACCTTCGAAACATGGCTCGTAAACAAGGGCATATTGCCCAAACAATAGGGCCTTTCATTCTACTCAATCACGATCCTGCCGGCGTCAAGGGTGGCGCCGGCCGCGCGCGTCAAGGCGCTCCGCCTAATAAAGCGATTTCGATTCCGCTTGGGCGTTCGAACGCGTTGGCATGCGCGAAAGAACCGGCTTGTCGCGACCGGAGGGGCGGCCGAGAATGCGTCGACGGCTGGCTGACGTCGAGACGTCGGCATCCCTGGCGGTACTGAGAGCAGGTTTCCGTGGCCCATGCTGCAGACGGTCTCTGAACTGCGTTCTCGGGTCAGGCCTTCCCGCTCTCAATCGCACGTGCCCATCCCGCGGCTCGCTCGGCCGAGGCCGCCAGAACCGGTTTGGGCGCCTTGTACCACTCGTCCTTTGGGATCTCGCGCTTCTCGCGGACGAAGTCGATGGCGCGCTCCAATGTTTCGAATTGATCAGGCAGCGTCAAATGCAGGAACAGCGACACGACGACGACCGAGCGCGATCGGCCACCGCGGCAGTTGACGAGCACACCGCCACGTTCGCGCCTGGGATAGGACGGCTTTTCGGGTAGGACCTGCTCCAGGGCCGCTCGCAGGATGTAGTGCGCAGCCAGCATTTGCGTGTCCGGGTTCCCATCCCCGTCGATAAGCCCGATCTTGTAGTAGCGGATTTCGCCCGGTCCATGGATGCTGTTGCGGTGATCCGAGACGAGCTTCGGCTGGTCGACGAAATTGAAGTCCAGATTGACCGCGCAATTGACGACCGTCGTGATCCCGCTCTTGCGCAGGAGTTCGAGGTCGCTCGCACCTTCCTTGCCGGAAATGAAGATGTCGACGCCATAGGTCGGATGCTTCGGATACACGAGACTGAGCCTTGGCAATTCGCTGCTGGTCTTTTCCGTGGTTGAGGCATCGCTAAGATTGTCGAGCATGGTTTCCTCATGGGCTTTCATGGCGACGGCGCCTTCGCGCTGCGCCCGGCAGAGATTGCGGCGGCGACACGGTTCAGGGTTGGATAGTCGCCACCCCGGCCATAGGCGAGATACCCCGGGCAAAGGTAGTCGGCGGATCCTTCCGGCACTTTGCCAAGCGACAACGGCGCATAACGGCCGCCTGCGTTCTTCAGGATCAGCGTCGCTGCGGCCACATCCCAGGCGTTGACGCCAAAGCCCGCGGCCGCATCGACAAAACCCGCCGCCACATGGGCGATGCTCAAAGCTGCACTTCCAGGGCGACGCACGGTCGAGAAGGTTTCGACCAGATCACCGAGGCGGGCAAGTGCCTCGTTGCGGCCATCCAGGCGAAAGTCGCGCGAGACCGGGTAGCCGGTGATCAGCGTTGCCCGGCTTTCGTCACCGATGGCTTTGGAGGCAATGACCTTTCCATTGAGATAGGCACGCTCGACGTCGCTCGAAAACAGGAGATCGGCCACCGGGTCATAGACGACCCCGGCCACAACCGATCCGCCTTCAACCGCCGCAATCGATATGCACCAGAAGGCAAGTCCTCGTGCGAAGTTCGCGGTCCCGTCGATCGGATCGACATACCATTGGATGTCGCCCTCACCGACCTGCCCGCCCTCTTCGCCAAGCATCGCCGAATTCGGCTCGTGCGCGAAGATGTAGTCGCGGATGGATGCCTCGGCTTGCCTGTCGTAGACCGTCACGACGTCGTGGAGATCGCGCTTGTAGTCGACGACCATTTCCGAGCGAAACGCAGCGAGCAAGGGGCCGGCGGCCGAGCGGGCCGCACCTTCGGCGATCGTCATCAGTCGCCGCGAGTAGTCGCGCTTGGCGTCTCTATCGGATTGGCTACGGCTCGTGGCGAGATTGGCGTCGGTCATGCTCTCTTCCTGTTCATCCTGGAACGGCCGGCGCGACCTGTCCTCGTGAGGCCGCGCCGGCCGGGATTTTACTTGCTGTAGTTCATGCGCCAGAAATCCTGCCACTCCTCGCGCCGGTCGAAATCGTCAAGCCCAGTGGCCGCGTCATAGGGAAAGAGGCGGTCCGCTACCTCCATGATCCCCGAGGGTTCGTCTTGAGGCATCTTGATGTCGACATTGGTCGGCAGCTTACCGTCCTTCATCTGGGGCGCGATGCCCTCTTCCGTCAGCACGTAGTGGATGAAGAGCTTCGCGGCATTCGGGCTCGCGGATTTCGAGGCGATCAGGCCGAGCTTGGTGTAGGTCCAGCCGACCCAGGGGGTCAGCTCCGTGCAGAGCCCGAGTTTGTAGCCTTTGCCTTCGTTATCACGGAACTTGGCGGAGCTCAGGAGCCCGAAAAAGGGCTCCTTCTGGCCGGCGGCGCCGACGGCTTCGGCAACCGGATCGTCGCCGTCCGTTACCAGCGGGCCGTTTTGTGCCAGGGCCTTGATCCAGGCGGCCGCTGCACTTTTTTCAGCGGTTTCGAGATCCTTGCCGAAGTGGACCTTGTAGGCCTCCTTCACGGCGTTGTCGGCATGCTTTTCCAACTGGTTGAACCAGTCGGTATAGGTGCTCTTGGTCAGGGGATCGACCAGCGCGATCTTGCCTTTCCATTTTGCCTCGGTCAGCTCCCAGATATTGCCGACCGGGCATTTGTCATAGGCCTCGGTGTTATAGGCCCAGACATTGGCATTGGTCGAAATCGCCAGCGGGTTCTGGAAGGCCGCCGGTATCTTCTCCTTCATGTCGCCGGGCAGATAGCTTTCGACGAAGCCCTGCGGCAGAAGCTGGGCGAGCGCTGCCGGCGCGTCGGTGATCAGGGCGACATCGCCCTGGACGTTGCCGGCCTGGGCTTCGCGGATGATCATCTCCAGCTGGCTGTTGGCCGAGACTTTGACGCCGGTCGCCTTCACCCCGTATTTGGCGGTGAAGGCCTCGGCCATCTCGACGATCTTGCCGGTGCTGTCATAGACATTGATCGGCTTTTCTTTCTTCGCCGCCTCCACCAGCGCATTGAGATCAAACGCCTCCTCGGCGTTTGCCTCGACGGCCAATGCGGCCGCAAGGGCGGCAAATACCGCCCCCATGATCATAACCCTGTTCTTACCTTTGCTCATGGTTTCCCCTCCCAAGGAGACCGTTTCACATGTTCAGGCGATTACTTCTGGTAGCTGAGCCGCCACAGGTCCTGCCAGGTCTCGCGCGCGTCCCAGTCGTCGAGGCTCGTTGCCATCTGGTAGGGCATGACCTGATCAAGAACGGCGCCGATGCCCGACGGCTCGTCTGCGGGCAGCGAAACGTCCTTGTTGGTCGACATTTTTCCGTCTTCTGCCTGCGGCGCGATGCCTTCGGCGGTCATCACGTAGTGGATGAAGAGCTTTGAGGCGTTCGGGCTGTTGGTGCCCTTGGTGATCAGCCCGACGCCCGGATACATCCAGCCGAGCCAGGGTTTCAGGTCCTTGCAAAGGCCGAGCTTCATGCCCTTTTCGGCATTGTCGCGGAACTTTGCCGAGCTCATCAGCCCCATGAAGGGTTGCGACTGACCCGGCGCGCCGACGGCATCAGCAGCGGCCGCATCGGCGTCCGTCAGCAAGGGAGCGTTGGCAGCGAGCGCCTTGACCCAGGCGGCCGTCGCACTGCCGTCGTCGGTTTCGAGATCCTTCCCGTAAAGCTCTTTATAGGCGGCCGCCACTTTGTCGTCGCCGTGCTTGGCCATCTGGTTGAACCAGTCGACATAGGATGGCTTGCCGAGCGGATCCTGCATGGCGACCTTGCCTTTCCACTCAGGTCCCGTCAGCTGCCAGATGTTGCTGACCGGGCACTTGTCGAAGAGCTCGGTGTTGTAGGCCCAGACATTGGCGCTGGTAACGACGGTCAGCGGGTCCTGATACTCAGTGGGGATGTTGGCTGCGAGATCCGGCGGCAGCCAGCTTTCGGCAAAGCCCTGCGGGATGAGTTGCGCCATCGCGGCCGGTGCGTCGCTGATGATCGAGACATCGCCCTGGATGTTGTTGGCACGGGCCTCGCGAATGATCATCTCAAGCTGGGCCGTCGCCTTGACCTTGGAGCCCTCGGCGCCGACGCCATATTTCTCGGCAAAGGCCTTGGCCATTTCGACGATTTTGCCGGTGCTGTCATAAACCGTAATCGGCGGCTCCTTGCGCGCGGCCTCGATCAGCGCGTTCAGGTCGAACGGCTCTTGTGCCAGCGCCGGTCCGGCGAAGGCGACGATGGTCGTTGCCAGCAGCGCGCGCCTGATTGCACGGTGCGTCCTTTCAGTCCTTAGAAATTGCATCGTCTGTTCCTCCCTCAGATTATGTTTCGGTTTGTCGTTCGGCACTGAAGCGCCTTAGTTCAGCGTGGACTTGCGCAGCAGCGCGTCCGCTTCGGCGATCCGCTGGCCGTCCTTGTTAAAGACGTGCAGCGCCTCAGGCGGCGCAAAGAACGAAACCCTCGTTCCGGTCTCGACGCGCGGCAGGGCATTGGTCGTCAAGAACAGCGTGTCGCTGCCGTTCCTGAGCTCCAGGATCCAGCTGCCGCCGGTCGGCAGGACGCCTGTCACCGTCATTTCGCCGGAGAAGCTGCCGGCCGGCACATCGTCGGTTTTGACCGAATAGCCGATCGCTTCCGGTCGGATGCCGATCGAGCCAATGCCGCGCAGCGACGGGTGGCGCGTGCCAAGATAGGCCTCGGCTGCGCGCGACAGCTCAGAGGCGGCGGCCGATCCGAAGTTCAGGATGTTGATCGGCGGGCTACCGACGAATTCCGCGACGAAGCGATTGGCCGGGCGATCATAGATATCGTTGGGCGTGCCCATCTGCTGCAGCGTGCCCTCGTTCATGACGGCGATCGTCGTTGCCAGCGTCATTGCCTCCCACTGGTCGTGGGTGACGAAGACGATGGTCGTCTTGAACTCCTTGTGGATGCGTTTGAGCTCGGCGCGCATCTCGAGCCGGAGCCGGGCGTCGAGGTTCGACAGCGGTTCGTCGAGCAACAGAACGCCTGGATTGACCGCCAGCATGCGGGCGAGCGCCACGCGCTGCTGCTGGCCGCCCGAGAGCTGCGACGGGTAGCGGTCGCGGTACTTGGCGATGTCGAGCGCCTGCATCACTTTCTCGACGCGCATTTCACGCTCTTCCTTCGGCAGTTTGCGCAGCCTCAGACCGAAGTCGGTGTTGCGTTCGATTGTCAGGTGCGGCCAGAGCGCGTAACTCTGGAACACCAGCCCCATCTCACGCTTTTCCGGCGGGATGAACACGCCTGCCCTGACCGAGTCGACCACCCGCTCTCCGATGCGGATCTCGCCGTCCGAGAGGTTTTCGAGGCCGGCGATCATGCGCAGCGTCGTGGTCTTGCCGCAGCCAGAGGGTCCAAGAAGGCACATGAACTCGCCGTCGCGGATTTCGAGATCGAGGTTCGAGACGGCATTGGCGGAATTGACGCCGTAGTTCTTCTGGGCGCCGCTGAGATTGATGGTGGGCATCAGCTTCCGAGTCCTTCTGCGAGATTGGTCTTGGTCAGCTTCTGGGCTGCCAGGGTTCCGAGATAGGCGATCGCCGCGATGATCAGCACGACGGCATTGGCGGCTTGCGTGTAGTGGTAGTCGACGAGCCGGAGCGAATAGGTGGTCAGAACATCGGTGCTCGGCACGGCGAGGATGACGAAGAGGCTCAGGCCCTTGATGCCCGAGATGAAGGGCAGCAGCACGCCTGTTACCAGCGAGCCCTTCTGGATCGGAATGACGATCAACATCATCCGCCGGAACCAGCCGGCGCCGGAAATCTGGGCCGCCTCTTCCGGATCCTTGCCAAGCTGGGTCATGGCCGAGATACCGGCGCGCGAGGCGTAAGGCATCTGGTCGGCGATCAGCGCCAGGACCAGGATGGTGACGGTACCATAGAGGGCCGGCATCGGTCCGCGTGGCACGGCGAAGAGCGACAGATAGGCGGCGGCAAAGGCGATACCCGGCACCAGATAGGGCAAGAAGGTGACCTGCCGCAGATAGACCGACAGGACCTTCACCGGCGTGCGGATGACCACATAGCCAACAAGAAGTCCGAGAATGCCCGAGGTCAAGGACGCAAGGCCGACGATGACGAGCGTGTTTTTTGCAGCCGCCCATAGATCGGGGCTTAAGAGGACCCCGGTCTGCAGTGCCACCGTGTGGAGATCACGGCCGATCCAGTAGTCGAGCGTGAAATTGTCGAGCGTGAACTGCGCCGGCAGCTTCATGATGGTGGAGAGGAACAGGGTCAGAAGCGGCAGTCCGACGCTCAAGAGAAAGATAAGTGCGGCAAAACCGGTCGCCGGCAGGCGGTACTTGCCGAGCCGGCTCTGGCGGTTCATCGAACCCTTCGAGCCAACAGTAACGAAGCGCCGGGCTTCACGAACAAGACGCGCATCGATCATCAGGGTGACGATGCCGATCAGCATGATCGAGGCCGCGACGACACCGGCAACGCCGGTCTGGCGCGACGCGATGCTGCGAAAGAGCGAGGTGGAAAGCACTTCGAACTTGACCGGCAGGCCGAGCACATAGGGCACGCCAAACTCGCCGAGGCACTTGGCGAAGATCAGCACCATCGAGGACAGAAGTGCGGGACGCATCAGCGGCAGGATGATCTGCATCGCCACCTGGTAGCGCTTGGCTCCAAGGATACGGGCGGAATCTTCGAGCTGGGAATCGAAGCGACGAAGGGCAGAGCCAAACAGCAGGATGACGAAAGGCGTATAATGTAGCGTCAGGATCACGATGATCGGGAAGCGCCCATAGGCGACCCAGTCGGGCGGCGTCAGCCCCATGGCCTCGAACCAGCCCGGCTGGCCGCCGACGGTGCGGTTCTTGAAGAGCGTTGTCCAGGCAAGCGCAAAGGTCCAGGCCGGCAGCATGTAGGGCACGATCAGCGCTGTTGCGAACCAGCGCCGTCCGAACATGTCTGTCCGGCTGATCAACCAGGCGAGCACCGTACCGATCAACAAAGACAGGCTGATCGCTCCGAGCGCGACCGATAGCGTGTTGAAGAGCGGCCGCCAGAAAAGATCGACCGAGACCGGCGACAGGAAGGCTCGATCAAGGTAGTAGAGCGTAAGCTCACCAAAGTCCTTGCCGAGCCGCCGCTCGTGGCCGAATTGGACACGCACGGAATCGAGCACGATCGAGATGATCGGCACGACGATGAGATAGGTAAAGAGAAGTGCCGTCAGGACGCCGATCAGCGTCGTCGGCTCCCGCGACGCGACCTTCATCCGATAGCGCCAGCGCTGCCATGCCGTCGGCGCCATTGCGCTGCCGGGCAATGTTGCCGCTTTGGCTGTCTCACTCAATAAGGCCATGCTCTTCCCCTTGGAACTCAACATGCGCTGCCTGCCCCGGCGATCGATGCCGGCGGAACTTTCAAAGTGCCAACGGGGAATAGAAATCAGTCGCCAGGGCGTGGCGCTGACCTACGCAAGAAGCCGCTCAATGACGCAAAAGGCGCGGCTGTCGGTTACTCAATCCTCCCCGTTCGCAGGGCAGGCGCAAGCGCTTGCCAGATGTCGGCGCAAGCTCCTCAACCGCGCCGCCATCACCACGAACATAGACAGAACAAAAATTCCAATCCAGCTCTGTCTATGGAACGTATGATCCAATGGTGAGGCGCCATTGTCAACAAAAAAATGCACACGTGCGCAATGATATAAGCTATTGTTTTTGATGACTCTTTTGTGACACTGTTGTATTGTTTTTGGAACACGTGATCATTGAGATTGGGCGAATGACTTCAGCGGGAAGAAACAGCCGATATAGATGGAGCGATGGTGACCGTTCACCGGCATCATCGGCTGGTTCACCGAGCGGGTAGGCTCGAACTTTTTCGTTGGAATGGGCCTGCTTTTGTGGCCCTGATGAAAAGCATCTGATTCTGCAGGAGAAAGGCATGGCGAGGGGCTTTGTGACGGCCGAAGAGGTTGCAAAACGCGCGGGCGTCTCACGCTCGGCGGTCTCGCGAACCTTTACGCCCGGAGCCAGCGTATCCCAGGCTGTGCGGCGCAAGGTTCTCAAAGCCGCCCGGGAGCTCGGTTACCGGGTCAACCGGCTGGCGCAAGGACTGAACAACGACCGCTCCAATCTCATCGGGGTCGTCGGTGCCAATCTCAGCGCACCCTTCCATGCAAAACAGCTCGATCTCTTGAGCATCGGCCTGTTGCGTCGCGGTCTGCAATGCCTGTTGCTCAATGCCGCGGATGCGCGAAAGGATATCGCGCCGCTGATCGAGCTACTGTTCGAGTTCCGGGCGCAAGCGATCATCGTTCTTTCCGGAGAGCCGCCGGAATCGATCGTCGACCAGTGCATTGCCAACGGCGTGCGCCTGATCCTGATCAACCAGAAAATCGATCGCACCGATACCAGCATGGTGCTGAGCGACGATTCCCGCGGTGCGGACCTTGCAGCACTGCGCCTGATCGAGGCGCGCTGCAAGAAGGTTGCGGTGATCTCGAGTGGCAGCCAAACCCCTGCTCAGGTGCGCCGCACCACTGCGTTCAAAAAGAAAATGGCGACCGCCGGGGTCGAGGTGGTCGCCTGGTCGGGCGGTACCACGAGTTATGAAAGCGGTTACCAGGCTGGCTGCGAGGTGCTCGTCGACGAGGCGATCGACGGCGCGTTTTGCGTTACCGATCTCTTGGCTCTCGGCTTTCTCGACGCTGCCCGCACCGAAATGCACCGCCGCGTGCCGGCCGATCTTTCCGTCGTCGGCTTCGACGATATTCCGCAGGCAGGGTGGAAGAGCTACGAACTCACCACCGTTGCGCAGTCCTTCTCCGCTCTGACGGAGCATGTTCTCGAAGCGCTGGAAGCCGACGAGATGGAAACGCGACTTCAGGTCGTTCCCGTCACGATGGTCGAGCGCAAGACCGCCCGACGCTAGACCGGAATGCTCAAGTGGCCGCCGGCCGGATACGGCTGTCGATCAACAACCCGCTCTGATCAAGGATGGGGTGCGCGACAGTTGCGATGTGTGCATTGATGCGTTTGAGATCGCGCAGCATGTCGAGATGGAGCGAGCTGGTTTCGATGCTTTCGGCGCGACCATCGCGCAGGCGCTGCAGATGCCGCTCAGCCGACTGCCGCTCCAGCCTGCGGACATCTTCCTTGGCTTCTACCAGGCGCCGCGCCATCGCGTTGTCACGCGTGGCAAACACGGCCTGGGCCATGCGCAGATTGTCGATCGTGATGGCGAAGAGACGCGACAGTTCCTCGTGGCCATCGGAGGAGAAAGCCAGGCCGCGGGCGATCTTCTTTGCAAGTTCGGCAAGGAGCCCCTTCTCGATGATGTCGCCGATATGCTCGAGGTTGATGGCATAGTCGACGATATCCATGGCGTGGCGGCGCTGTTCCTCGGCGATTTCGGACTGGCCGACGCGCGAGACGTACACCTTGATCTCGTGTTGCACGCGATCCACGCGCCCTTCAAGCGTGCTGATCGCAGCAAGCCTGGAAGGGTCCGTCTGCTGCAGGGCATCGTTTGCTTCGACCAGCATGCGCTCGACCAGGTCGCCGACGCCGAGCACTTCCCGACTTGCGCCGGCAAGCGCTGCGACCGGCGTGCCGAGATCGTTCTGTTCAAGGAAAAGCGGGCCGTCCGTCGCCTTTGGCTCGTCCGGCAACAGGCGCATGGTCAGGCGGGATAGAGGCCGAGCGAGGGGAGCCGCCAGAAGCGCCAGTGCGAGATTGAAGGCGAGATGCACATCAACCGGCAGATTGCCGCGTGAGACAGGCGGCCAGTCGATATGCGGGGCGATGTACCCGGCGAGCGCCAGAGCGGCCAGGCAGCCGACGGCACGCACGATCAGGTTGCCAAGGGCAACCCGCCTGGCGCTCGCCGCAGCCTTGAATGTGGCTAGAACCGGAGGCACAGCACCGCCGAGATTGGCTCCCAGAACGAGGGCGATGAGCGGGCCGGTCGAAAGGCTGGCGGATGTTGCAAGAGACAGGATCAGCACAACGACTGCCAGGCTCGATGACGCGAGCGCTGCGAGTCCTGCCGAGATGACGAGCGCCACCGGCCAGGCATTGTCGAGCATCCCGAAGAAAGCCGAAAGGGCGGCAGAGGTCCGCAGCGGTTCGGTCGCACCGCCAATCAGATGCAGCGACAGCAACATCAGCCCGATGCCGACGAGCGCTGCGCCTGATCCCTTGCGCGTGCTCGAGCTGCCGCGCCCGACAACGAAACCGCAAAGCAGCAAGAGCGGTGAGAGCCAGCCGAGCCCCAAAGCCACGATCCAGGCCGTCATCGCCGTGCCGACGTTGGCGCCGAGCAGCACGATCTGCGCCATGCGCGGCACGATGAGATCACGCTCGACGAAGGACGCGACCATGAGAGCGGTGGCGGTGGAGCTCTGAAGGGCGATGGTTGCGACGAGGCCACTGAAAAACGAACGAAGACCGTCACGCGTCCCGGCCGCCAGTCCGGCTTTCAGACGGGCACCAAAAGCGCGTTGCATGCCGTCGCGCACCTGACCAAGGCCGAACAGGAGGAGCGCCACCGCGCCGAAGAGGTTGATGCTGACGATCGCAGTGCTCATGGCCCCCTCCCCAATGCTGCTTATTGCCGGCCGCGCAGCAACTCCGCTCGAAAGAGTTGCTGAAAGGATGCATAGGTCTCAAAGCCGAGGTCGCTGACGAGCCGTATGACTGTCGTCGTCGAGACACCGCTGCGCACGGCCACTTCCCGTGCGCTCGCAAAGGCGACGTCGTACGGATGGGCAAGCACGAACTTGGCCACTTCCAGGCGCCCACCCTTCAGATGACGTCGGCCCAGACGGCAAGATTCCCGCAACTCGATGAAAGTCGCCGGCGGCGCGGAGGAAGAGGCCGTGGAGAGCAACTGGTCCATGGTCAGGCAGCCTCTTCCGTGTCGGAGGTGCTCTCGATGCGGATGTGCAGGCTTCCCGCTTCGGCACGATCGAGGAAGGCGTCGAAGGCCCCGAAGAAGATCGCCAGGAAGCCTGATGTCGATCCGTCCCAGCCGGTCCCGGGCGGACGGCCGAAGTGTTTGGCGAGCAGGCGATAAAGCGCGCGGCGCCGCTCAGGTATCTTGTCAAGAGCAAGGACGCCGGCCTGGCGCAGGCAATACCAATCGGCGATCACCTCGATCATGTCGAGGCTGGCGGCGTCCTCAGAGATGGCGATCGCTCCTTGCCCGGAAGCGCTCGTCATGGCGCCGGCGTCGGGCATCAACTTGCAGACCGCAGCGATCGAAAGCCCGGATATTTCGTTGACGATATCTCCGGGCCATTCCTTCGGAAAATAGCGATGCTGGACCAGGGCACGCTTGTGTGCCTTCAGGAAGGAACCGTAATCCGCCGCGGCAAAGGCTGGGTCCGGATATTCGCCGGCTCGCGCCGCTTCGCGACGATAGGCGCGCAGCACGCGTGGATCGACGGCCATCGCGGACAGTTCGACGGTTTCGATGGACGACGCCGATTGAGACGGTTCGACGATCTTGAAGGCCGGCGGAAAGGCCACGAGCGACGGCACGGCGACATTGATCAGCGAGCGGCAGCCGCGCGCGCGGCGCGTAACGCCTTCGACATGCAGGTGCCCGCTAAAATGCAGCGTCATGCCGGCGGTCATCAGTGCATCTGCGACCGCCTGCTGTGGTGTCCTGCGGGCAATATTGGTCTCGCCGAAGAGAACGCTTTCGGCTCCCGTTGCGCCATCGAAGGGATCGAGCACCGGATAATGCGAGAATGCGAGCAGCGTTTTTCCGAGTTTCGTTGCGCGCGCGGACACGTCGGCAATCCAGTCGACGATGAACGGTTTCAGCCTGATAAGCGCGTTCCAGCCCGCGCCGGTGCTGTCGACGAAAGCGGCTTCATCGCCCTCCTCAAACAGGCCGTCGCGTGGTTCGAAGACGTTGGCATCGATCATCAGCAGCCAGAGACCCGGCTCGGGCTCGACCAGATAGGAGGCATCCATCAGCCGGTAACCATTCCGGCCGTCCGGAGACGAGACCGGGTAGAGCCGATCCTCGACGCGGTCAGACGCCCCGAACGGGGTTTCCCAATGAAGATAGTCCGGCCGTCGGAAGTACCCATGGGTAGCCACAGGGGCAAGGCCCGTCGGATATCCCTCGCAATACATGCGCGGCGTTGCGTGGCTGCCGGGGGCTGCCTTTCCTACGTCGCTCGTGACGAGGACCCTCACGTCGTTCCGATCAAGAAATTGTTTGGTGTGGTGTCGCCCCTTGGGCCCGAAGATGTCGTGGTTGCCCGGAAGCGCATAAAAGCGCGTGCCATGGGTGCTCTCGTGCCCATCAAGAATGGTGCGCAGGCGCGCCGTTGTCTGTCTTTGCCCGTCGTCCGTGTAGTCGCCCAAAAGGACGACGTGACGGATGCCGCGGCGCGCGATCTCCGCCAAGGCCTCGTCCAGCGCTTTGGCACTTTCGTTGAAGACGCGGGTGGATTCGCGCGTGTCGGTCCAGCTTCTGACGGCCAGTTTTTCGCCGTCGATCTCTATCCGCGGGAACTCGAAATCGCCTTCAAGATCATGGAAATGGGCGTCGGCGATGATGGCGATCCGAGGCAAATCAGACATCGGCCTTCACCTCCAGACGGGAGGCCTCGACGAGGTCGATCCAGGCCGAAGCGCGGCGCGCTGCCTCATAGAGCATGGGCTTCGGCGTCTCGAACCATTCATCCGGCCGCAGTTCGCGATGCTCGCGGATGTGGGCGACGGCCGCGTCGAGTGTGGGAAACAGATGCGGCTGCTGCTTGTGCAGGAACAGCGCCACCAGCGACACCGAGCGGCTGCGTCCGCCGCGGCAATTGACGAGGATGTTGCCGCCATCGGCGAAGGGGTAGGTTTCGCGCTTCGGCATCGTCTGGCGTAGCGCACCGTCGAGAATGTAGTAGGCACCGAGCATCATCGTGTCGGGGCTGCCATCACCGTCGATCATGCCGAGCTTGTAATATCGGACGGCCGCATAGCCGCTTGCACAAAGATCATCATTGATGCTGACTTCTTCTTCGCGCACGAGGTTGATGTCCAGGTTGATCGCGCAATTGACGACAATGGAGATCCCGTGACGTTTGAGCAGGTCCAGGTCACGCGCGCCGTCACTGCCGCCGATATAGAGATCGGCGCTGTGGGGCCCGAGTTCTCTGGCGATCAGACTGATAGCGGGCCGGGTGTAGACCGGTGCGTCCATTGGATTTCCCCTTGTGTATGCGAACGGGTGGCATGCGTGTTCAGGTTACCGCGGTTTCAGGCCAGCTGGAGCCTGGCGGCTTGCTCCCT
Source organism: Ensifer sp. Root558 (assembly GCF_001427045.1). Lineage (NCBI taxonomy): Bacteria > Pseudomonadati > Pseudomonadota > Alphaproteobacteria > Hyphomicrobiales > Rhizobiaceae > Ensifer > Ensifer sp. Root558. The sequence goes on from NZ_LMGC01000035.1 coordinate 446,341, forward strand.
TTTTTGGACCGGGATGCCTGAAGCCACACTTACGCCGCCGGCAATCGCCGGCGTCGATGCGAGCACCGGCCCGCCGTCGAGCAGGCTGCCTATTTCCATGAAGGGACACACGGCGCCGCCCGCCTCGGCAACGAGCAACAGTCCGGCAAGGCAATCCCACGAGTTCATGTGCAGCTCGACATAGGCGTCCGAGCGCCCATCGGCGACGTAAGCGAGCGCAAGTGCCCCCGAAGCGCCGCGCCGCACATTGGCGCCCTTCTCCAGCATCTGCCGCATCGTCTCCAGATAGGTCTCGTCCGGCACCCGCCGCGACCAGCCCATTTCGACCGACGCGGCATCGAAGGTAGCCGTCGACGAGACCGTGATGACCTTGCCGTTGAGCGTTGCACCTTCTCCCCGGCGGCAGAAATAAAGTTCGTCGTGGGCCGGATTGTAGATTGCGCCGATCTCTGCGTGTCCGTGTTCGACATAGGTTATGGAGATGCAGAAGTGCGGGATTCCGCGCGCGAAGTTTGCCGTGCCGTCGACGGGATCGACGACCCAGACGCGATCGGCAACGGTCCCGCCGCCCTCCTCGCCCAGGAACGCATCGGCCGGAAAATGGGTGGCAATTGCGTCGCGAATATGGGCCTCGGAGGCCGCATCGGTTTCCGTCAGAAAATCCTGCGGGCCCTTTAGGGAAAAGCCACGCTCGGCACTCGCCTTGAAGCCGTCGAGCACCAGAGCGCCGGCAGAGCGAATGACATCCCGACACAACAGGGCCCGCCCCGAAAGGTCGTTCGAATAGCGCGGCTTGTGATCGTTCATCGGCGAAACTCCATTGCACACGCGTGCATATTTGCACGCGTGTGCATGTCGCGCAAGTCGAAATTGCCGGTCCGTGCCAGGTGCCTGGAAGATTGGTCGATCCTCGCGGCCGCACTCAGCCGGACATCTGCGGCATTTCTGCAATATCCAAGCAGGCGCGGTCGACGTAGTGTCCACACGTCGAATCTCAAGGTAGGGTCGAATGACGACGATCACGATACAGGAAGCGCTCGACCGGGCGGGCACGGGCCCCTATCAGCGGCGCCTGATGGGCATATTTGGCCTGGTTTGGACGGCCGACGCCATGCAGGTGCTCGCCGTCGGGTTCACCGCCGCCTCCATTGCCGCAACATTCGGGCTGACGGTTCCCCAAGCGTTGCAGACGGGCACGTTGTTTTTCCTGGGTATGCTGATCGGCGCCGTCGGCTTCGGCAGGCTTGCCGATCGGATCGGCCGGCGCCGGGTCCTGCTGGTAACCGTTGCCTGCGACGCGGTCTTCGGCATTCTGTCGATCTTCGCTCCGAATTTCGTGGTCCTGCTTGTCCTGCGCTTCCTCACCGGCGCTGCGGTCGGCGGCACACTTCCCGTCGATTATGCGATGATGTCGGAATTCCTGCCGGCGCGCAGCCGCGGGCGATGGCTGGTCATGCTCGAAGGCTTCTGGGCCGTGGGCACGCTGATCGTGGCACTGGCGGCATGGCTCATCGCTCTTGCCGGCCTTACGGACGGATGGCGCTACATCTTTGCCGTCACGGCCATTCCGGCAGTCATTGGCGTCGGACTACGCTTCCTCGTGCCGGAATCGCCGCTTTACCTGTTGCGCGCGGGCAAGGCGGAGGCGGCCAAGGCGATCGTCGATCGAATGCTGGCAGCCAACGCTCGACCGCAACTCGAGCCGACCGTATCGATCGCCCTGCCTGTACCGACGGCCGATCTCAGTATCTTTTCGAAGGACTTGCGTCGCCGCAGCCTTCTGATCCTTTCGGTCTGGTTCCTCGTCTCGGTCTCCTACTATGGCGTCTTTACCTGGATGCCGCCGCGGCTTGCGGGAGAAGGCTTCGGCTTCGTGCGTGGCTATGGGTTCCTCGTTCTCATCGCTCTGGCGCAGATCCCGGGCTATGCGCTTGCCGCCTACGGCGTCGAGAAGTGGGGACGGCGCCCGACGCTGGTCGGTTTCTGCCTGCTCTCCGCCCTCAGTTGCCTGTTGTTCGTCGTGGCGGATGCGGCCTTGGTCGTTGCCGCTGCGCTCCTGATCATGAGCTTTGCACTGCTCGGCACATGGGGCGCACTCTATGCCTATACGCCGGAACTCTATCCGACCGCCTCGCGCGCGACCGGCATGGGGGCGGCCGGCGGCATGGCTCGGCTCGGTGGCCTGCTTGCGCCTTCGCTCATCGGATTGCTGGTGGCGAAGGGCTTCGGCCTGGCGATCGGCACCTTTGCAGGCTTGCTGCTTGTGGCGGCGATCGCCGCTGCGTTGATCGATGCGGAAACCCGCAAGGTATCGCTGACCTGATACGGTGCATTCTTTTCAGGGGCAGTAGCTCACAGTTTGGAAAACTGAACTGCGTTTCAACGCGTTAGCGCCTCCTTTCCCTGTGAACAACCTGTGGACCGGCTGCGGACAAGGCCGGAAGTCGGGTTGCCGGCTGTTCGATCGTAAAAGCGCTCGTAAAATGGCTGTGCGGTCAAGCTCACGACCGTTAGTGTAGCAACTATCTCATCGGGGCCGGCACGTGTGCCGGTCCCGATTGTATGCCGGGGCGGCTGTCCTTGGCGACGTCCCCCTCCTCCCGACGTACGCTCATTTTGGCACCGTTTGGCAGTTCCGGCCGACGACCGCGGCGCACGTCTTGCGTTTATGCATAGCTGCATTGCACAATAAATGTTTTCCAGCTGGTCAAAAATCAGGCATAAAGCACACAGCTGATGCACATGGCGGGTCTCCTCCCAGTCCGCCGCAGCAGCTGTTCCCCTCTGGAGGTTTTTGACCTTCACACCTTTATGGGCCGCGGTCTTCCGCTGGCCCTTTTTTCTTTTCTGCGACCCTTCACCTTCGGCAAGGCTCCACGCCACTGTTGCTGCACGCGCAATTGCGTTTCGAAAAAACGTGTTCTGTAATGGGCCGCGTCATTGAGCGATGGAGGCGGGAGACCGGTGGAGCCGATACATCTGTTCGAACTGGTGATCGGCATGTTTGTCGCGATCATCGCGCTGCACTACGTCGCGCATCGGCTCGGCCTGCCGCCGTCGGTGGCGCTTCTTAGCGGTGGCGCGATGCTCGCCTTCATGCCGGGGCTGCCGGCCATCGCGGTCGACCCGGAGCTGGTGCTCGTCATCTTCTTGCCGCCGCTGCTCCTCGATGGCGCCTGGACGATCGCGGTCGGCCGCCTGCGCCGTCACCTGATCGGCATCGCCTCGCTTGCGATCGGCGCAGTGTTTTTTACCGCGGCCGTCGTTGCCGTCGTGACGCACTTCATCTTCCCGTCCCTGCCTTGGGCCGCATGCGCCGCGCTCGGGGCGATCGTCTCGCCGCCCGACGCCGTCTCGGCACGGGCCGTGCTGCAGCGCGTACAGTTGCCGCGACGGCTGCAGATCCTGCTCGAAGGCGAAAGCCTGCTCAACGACGCAAGCGGACTGGTATTGTTCCGCTTCGCTATCGCCGCCGGCGTCACCGGGGCTTTCAGCGCCGGCGAGGCGGTCGGCAACTTCTTCCTGCTGGCGATCGGCGGTGCCCTTGTCGGCCTCGCCATCGGTACGGCGTGGGTGCTGCTTGCCCGCCGCCTCGGAGATGAGTACCTGATCATCGCCGCGACGGCCCTTTTGTCCTGGACGTCCTACCTCCTCGGCGAGTTCCTGCATGTTTCCGGCGTGATCGCGACAGTTACCACCGGCCTCGTCGCCAGTTGGCACCAGCACACCGTGCTCTCGGCCGCCACCCGTATGCGCGGCTCCGCCTTCTGGACCGTCATCGTCTTCCTGATGGAGGCCGCGGTTTTCATCCTGATCGGCCTGTCGCTTCGCGGCGTGGTCGAGCGCGGCGGCGGGTTCGAGACCGTTGCAGCGACCTTGGGATGGCCGATCCTCATGGTGCTCTTCGCGCTCACCGTCGCCCGCTTCTTCTGGGTGTTCGGTTCCGACTTCGCAATCTGGCTTGGCAACAGGCTGGGGCTCAAGCGCTACACGCCGGTCGGCGCGCGTGGTGCGACCGTGCTTTCCTGGGCCGGCGTTCGCGGCGTGGTAACCCTCGCGCTTGCGCTGAGCGTGCCCGAAGGCTTCCCTGGCCGGGACTTCATCCTGGTAACCTCCTTTGCCGTGATCCTTGGAACGGTGCTAATCCAGGGAACGACGCTCGGGCGGGTGATCGCCTGGGCGAGGCTCGTCGAGCCTTCGTCTGAAAAGGCGCCCCTCACCCTAAGCCAGGCCGAGGCGGCGATGGCCCAGGCGCAGCTCATCACCATTCAAAGCCGCGCCTATGACACGGCGGGCAATCTCATCCATCCGCAATTGCTGGACCGCTATCAGCGCCGAGCGGTTTCGATCGTCGACTATGCCGCGCGCACGGAGCATTACACGCCGATCCTCCACGCCCATTTCGACGTCGTGCTCGAAGCGGTCGCGACCGGGCGGCGCGAACTCATCCGGCTTCATCGCGCCGGCGAAATCGACGATGAAACGCTGCATGAACTGGAGCGCGATCTCGACCTTGAGGAATTGAGCGCAATATCTGCCAAGGCGTGAGCCTCTTGCCGGAACGTTTCTTTCCATTTTCTCCTTTGACATGAGGGGCGGATGTCCTAGATGTCCGCAAATTGGCGCCAAGTATCGAGGAGCTTGAGAGCGATCAAGAAGTCAAAGGCGCCGAAACCACCAAAACCGAAGACGCTGTTGCAGAAGCTGGCTGCCTCGCCCGAGAAACTGTTTTCGGGTTCGTTTCGCCAGCAATGTGCAGCACTTTGCTATCGTTACGTGCCTGACGGCGCGATCGAGATCCTTGTGGTGACGTCGCGCGACAGCGGCCGCTGGCTCATTCCAAAAGGCTGGCCGATGAAACAGAAGGAACCGCACGAGGCCGCGGCGATCGAAGCCTTGCAGGAGGCCGGTGTTCGCGGGAAAGTTCGCAAGAAGCCGATTGGCAGCTACACCTACTTAAAGATGCTCGATGACGGCGACGTGGTGCCCTGTATCGTTGACATCTTCCAGATCGAAGTCACCAAGCTGGCGGAAAAATACAAGGAGAAAGGCGAGCGTTTGGTCGCCTGGGTCAGCCCCGATGAAGCGGCGCGGCGCGTCCGCGAAATCGAGCTCAAATCGCTTCTGGTCGACTTCAAGCCGCGGTGAAGTCGCGCACCTTTCCGGATCACATCCTCGGACGATAGCCGCGCTGACGTTTGCTACGCGTTAGCTCGAGGAAGAGTTTGACCGCCTCCTCCTCCCGCGCGAAGTGGTGCACCATCATCTGGCCGTGACTTCCGATCCGTCCCCAGCGCCGCGTCAGGCACGCCTCGCCCAATAGGGACATGGAGATCTGCATGGAGTAGTAGCGCGCCATGTTTCTGGCCGCGTCCCTTCGCTCGACATAGATCTGGTAGGGCTGAACGATCGTCATGCGCGAAGATTCGGCGATCGGCGCGCATAGGTCCAACGAGAGTTTTGAATCGATCCGGGGTGATCGATTCATTTTCGTGATCTGTCGCAACGGTGGGTCGGAGCGACGTGCCAGGGCTTAGTCCGGCGCCCAAGTCAAAGGCCGCCGGAGCCGCTCTGGATCGCGCTACTGAACCGCCGCGGTTCCGTAGACGAGGTTCGGCAGCCACAGCGAGAGCTGCGGAAACATGCTGAGCATCACCACCAGCACCATCATCATTGCGAGATAAGGCAGGACCTCCCGCGCATAGGCCATCATCGGTACCTTCAACACCATCGACGAGATGTACATCAGGCCGCCGACCGGCGGCGTGATGCCGGCGATCGTCAGGTTGGTGATGAAGACGACGCCGAAATGCACCCGGTCGATACCGACGCCGTCGATGATCGGGATCAGCATCGGGGTGAGGATGATGAGCGCCGCCGAGCCTTCGATCGCCGTGCCGATGACGATGAGGAGAACGTTGATCAGGAGCAGCATGAGGAGCGGGTTGTCTGTCGCGCCACCTAGCCAGCCGGACATGGCCTGGGGCACCTGTTCCCAGGCGAGATAAAAGCCGAAGGAGGCGGCCGCGCAGATCATGATCATCACCACGGCGGAATCGCGCACCGCTTCTGCCAGGACCTCCGGGATTTGCCGGAAGGTGAACTCGCGGTATCCGAAGATGGCGACGAAGAGCACGTAGACGACGACAACCGCCCCGGCCTCGGTGGTGGTGAAGATGCCGTAGCGCGTGCCGGCGAAGATGACGACCGGGATCGACAGCGCCCAAAGGCCGTCGATCAGCGCCCGGCTCGCCTCCGCCCTGCTGGCGCGTTCCTTGCGGAGCGGCTTGTAGCCACGCTTGCGGGCGATGAAATAGGTGGTGACCATCAGACCTGCCGCAAGCACGAGGCCGGGAACGACGCCTGCAGCAAACAGTCGGCCGATCGAGGTTTCGGCGAGGAAGCCGTAGACGATGAGACCGATCGAAGGCGGGATCAGGCTGGTAATGATCGCCGCCGACGAGGTGATGACCGCGGCGAAGGCACGGCTATAGCCCCGTTCCGACATCTCGACGCCGAGCGTCTTTGCGAGCATCGCAGCGTCGGCGTTGGCAGACGCTGTCAGGCCGCCGAGAAGCGTGCCGAGCACCGTACACATCTGCGCCAGTGCGCCGGTCATGTGGCCGACCAGCACGTCGGCGAGCGTCAGCAGGCGCCGGGTGATGCCCGATGCATTCATGATGCAGCCGGCAAGCACGAAGAGCGGCAATGCCAGCAGTGACACGGACTGGCTGCCCTCGGCCATCTCCTGTGCGAAGTTGGCAAGCGGGATCATGTCCATGTTGATGAAGAAGAAGGCAAGCGCCCCGATCGCCATCGCCCAGGTGATCGGCGTCGACAGGAGGAAGAGGACGACGACCAGCAGCGAGGGGCCGGCAAGATGAAAAAGGGTCATATCAGCGATTCCACATTGCGGTGCAGGCGAACGGTCCATGGCCTTTCGACGATCAGGTGCTGGACGAACATGCCGGCCGAAGCCAGCGCCAGCGGCCCGTAGGAAAGGCTGCGAGACAGATCCATCGCGATCGTGTGAACGTGCCGCGAAGTCCAGGCCTGCCAGCCGAAGAGAACGGTCATGACGATGAAGAATAGCGCCAGCAGCAGGTAGTTGAACCAGGCGATCGCCTGCTGCCAGCCGTTGGGTAGCGCCGCGACGAGGACATCGATCGCCGCATGCGTGCCGAGACGAACACCGGCGACGGCGCCGAAGAACACGAGGTAGGCAAAAGCCATGATCGCCAGCTCGTAGGTCCAGGCAGCCGGCTGCGGGAAGATGTAGCGGCTGACGACACCCCAGAGGATCGAAAAGACGATGACGAGAAGGGCGGCAACGCCGACCGCTTCATCGGCGCGCCGCAGGCTGAAGAGAGGAGCGGTCTCTTCCGGCGAAGGTGAGGTTTCCATGATGGCCCCAATCATTTTGAAAGGCGGAACAGGGCCGGCGCTTGGGCCGGCCTGATGGTTTTCTGTCGCGGCATCCTGAACGCGCCCGACGCCAGCACGACGCGGCGCCGCGTCGTGCAATTGCCTGCTTACTGCGCCATCGCCCTTTGCACCTGGTCGTACACGCCAGGCGTGATGTTTGGCACTTTCTCGTAGGCAGCGCGCGAGGCTTCGATAAAGGCCGGGATGTCGATGTCGGTGACGATCTCGACGCCGGAAGCCGCAAGCTGCTTGGCGTAGGCGTCATCCGTTTCGAGCGTCATTTCGGTCAGCTCCTTGGCGATCGTCTGGCCTTCCTCGAGCAGGATTTTCTGCAGGTCTTCCGGCAGGCCGTTGAAGAATTGGCTCGATGCCACCCAGGCGGTGAACATGATCTGGTGGCCGGTTTTGGAGATGACCTTGCGGGTTTCGTTCAGCTTGGCGCCGGCGATCGAACCGAAGGGGCCTTCGGCCGCATCGACGACGCCGGTCTGAAGCGCGTTGTAGACGTCGCCCCAGGGCAGTTCGGTCGGCCGTGCGCCATAATTGCCGAAGGTCGCCATCATGATCGGCGACGAAGGCACGCGGATGGTGACGCCGGCGAGATCGGCCGGCGAGCGAACCGGCTTGTTGGCGATGATGTGGCGATAACCGAAGAGGCCGTTCGGCATGATGATTTTGATGCCCTGCGCCTCAAGCTTGCCCGAGAGCTCCTTGTAGAGGTCCGACGCGAAGAGACGGTCGGTCGCCGCCAGATCGGGGTAGACATAGGGGCCGGCCAGAATGGAGAGATCCGGGACGAACTGGCCGAGCTGGCCATAGTCGGTGGCGCTGAGCAGACTTGCGCCGCTCATGACCATCTCGTTGACCTTCTTCTGCGCGCCGAGCTGGTCGCCGGTCATGACCGTGATGGCGATGCGGCCACCCGAACGTTCGCCGACACGCTCGGCATAGGTCTTCATGGCTTTGACGATCGGCTCGTTCGGATTCACCTGCGAGGTCGAGAACCTCAGGCTGTATTCCTGCGCGTTGGCGACGGCGCAAAAGGACGGCGCAGCCACGGCTGCAGCCAGAACAAAGGTCTTCATCAATTTCCTCCTCTTCCCGGACTCCCCTCCGGGATTCACAATGAATGAATAGATCATTCATAAATGAACGCATGACGTCAAGGGCTGGGCGCCGAAATTGACCGAGGATCGGACGAAACAACAAAGCCGGAGCGGCTTTATATCGCTCCGGCTTTTGAATATTGAAGACGTTATTCTTATATAAAACCTTCTGCGTTAACCGCCGAACCTGTAGTCGGCGATCGACTGCGGCTTCATCTCGATCGAGAACCCGGGCCGCTGTGGCGGCATATAGGCGGCGTTCGCGATCACGCAGGGGTCGAGGAAGTGTTCGTGCAGATGGTCGACATATTCGATGACGCGACCATCCTTCGTTCCGGATACGGCAATATAATCGATCATCGACAGGTGTTGGACATATTCGCAAAGGCCGACGCCGCCGGCATGCGGCCAGACCGGCAGTCCGTATTTGGCGGCAACGAGCAGCACCGCCAGCACCTCGTTGAGGCCGCCCATGCGGCAACTGTCGATCTGGACGATATCGATCGCGCCTTCGGCGATGAACTGCTTGAACATGATGCGGTTCTGGCACATCTCCCCGGTCGCGACCTTCACCGGACCGATCGCCTCGCGGATCTTGCGATGGCCGGCAACATCGTCGGGGCTCGTCGGCTCTTCGATGAAGAACGGCTTGGCAAAGGCAAGCTGCTTGACCCAGTCGATCGCCTCGCCAACCTCCCAGACCTGGTTGGCGTCGATCATCAAGTAGCGGTCCGGGCCGATCACCTCGCGCGCGATTGTCAGTCGCCTGATGTCGTCGGCAAGGTCGCGGCCGACCTTCATCTTGATGTGGTTGAAACCTTCGTCGATCGCCTCCTGGGCGAGACGCCGGAGCTTATCGTCGTCATAACCGAGCCAGCCGGCCGATGTCGTGTAGCAGGCATAACCTTCATTCTCGAGCGTCGCGATGCGCTGAGCCTTGCCGGGTTCGGCCTTCTTGAGGATTGCGACCGCCTCGTCACGCGTCAGCACGTCCGTCATGTAGCGGTAGTCGACGATGTCGGCGATCTCTTCCGGCGACATGTCGGCGACCAGCCGCCAGACGGGCTTGCCCGCCTCTTTGGCAAGCAGGTCCCAGACGGCGTTGACGACGGCGCCGGTCGCCAGATGCATCGCACCTTTCTCCGGACCGATCCAGCGCAGCTGGCTGTCGCTGGTCAGGTGCCGCCAGAACCGGCCGGGATGGGCGAGAATGTCTGATGTCTCCTGGCCGACGATCAGATGCCGCATGGCCTTGATCGCCATGCAGCAAATGTCGTTGCCGCGGCCGATGGTGAAGGTGAGACCATGGCCCGCAAGTCCCTCCCGATCGGTGTCGAGGATGACATAGGCCGCGGAATAGTCCGGGTCCGGGTTCATCGCGTCGGAACCGTCGAGGCTCTGCGAGGTCGGAAAGCGCAGGTCGAAGACGCGCAGATCAGTGATGCGGGTCATGGTCACTCCAGTCTTATGATCAATCGTCCGCGCGCACGGACTGCTTCTGGCTGCCGAGGCCCTCGATGCCGAGTTCGACGACGTCGCCGGCCTTAAGGTAACGCGGCGGCTTCATGCCCATGCCGACGCCGGGCGGCGTGCCGGTCGAGATGATGTCGCCCGGCTGCAGCGACATGAACTGCGACAGGTAGGAGACGAGGTAGGCAACGCCATAGACCATGGTCTTCGACGAGCCGTTCTGCATGGTTTCGCCGTTGACCTTCAGCCACATCGGCAGGTTCTGCGGGTCCGCCACTTCGTCCTTGGTCACCAGCCACGGGCCTGTCGGACCAAAGGTGTCGCAGGACTTGCCCTTGGTCCACTGTCCCTGGCGCTCGATCTGGAAGGCGCGTTCGGAGACGTCATGCACGGTGCAGTAGCCGGCGACATAGTCGAGTGCTTCCGCCTCGGTGACGTACTTGGCCTTGCGGCCGATGACGACGCCGAGTTCCACTTCCCAGTCGGTCTTCTCCGAGCCGCGCGGAATGATCAGGTCGTCATTCGGGCCAACGATCGCCGACGTCGCCTTCATGAAGATGATCGGTTCGGAGGGAACCGTGGCGCCCGTCTCGGCGGCATGGTCGGAGTAGTTGAGGCCGATGCAGATGAACTTGCCGGTACCGGCCACGCAAGGGCCGAGCCGCTGGTTGCCGTCGACAGCCGGAAGGCCGGCGAGATCGAGTGCCTCGAGTTCGGCGAGTTTGTCCGGGTCGAGCGCCGCACCTGAGAAATCGGCGACGTGGCCGGAAAGATCACGCAAGGTGCCGTTCGCATCGAGGATGCCCGGCTTTTCCTGGCCCGGGAGGCCGTAACGAAGAAGTTTCATATCTCTGCTTCCTGCTTGTCTGTTGTCAGATGGTCCAGCCGCCATCGATGGCATAGGCCTGGCCGGTCGTATAGGTGGCGCCCGCGAGATGGACGGCAAGGTCGGCGATCTCTTCCGGGGTGCCGAGCCGTCCCATTGGCTGGCGGGCGATAAAGGTGGCACGCGCAGTTTCATAGTCTCCCTGGGCGCGCATGCGGTCCTGCAGCGACGGGCTTTCGACGGTGCCCGGGCAAATGGCGTTGCAGCGAATGCCCTCAGACACGTAATCGGCTGCGACGGCCTTTGTGAGACCGATGACGGCGGCCTTGGTGACGCCGTAGGCAAACCGGTTGGGTACGCCCTTGATGCTGGAAGCGACCGAAGCCATGTTGATGATCGCGCCGTCCTTGCGGACAAGCATGCCCGGAAGGACCGCACGAATGGTGCGGATCATCGCCTTGACGTTGAGGTCGAGCGCGAACTCCAGATCGCTATCCTTCATCTCCAGGATCGAACCGGCATGCACGAAACCGGCGCAGTTGAAGAGGACGTCGACGGCGCCGATCTCTGCCACGAGCGCTTCGACCGCTTGCGTGTCGAGAACGTCGAGCCGGTGCGTTTCGACGTCGGCTTCCTTTGCAAGTGCCGCAAGCGCATCGGTATTGATATCGGTCGCGTGCACCTTTGCGCCGGCCTTCACAAAGGCCAAAGCCGAAGCGCGGCCGATGCCTTGAGCCGCAGCCGTAATCAGGACGACCTTGCCTTTAAGATCCGCTGTCATTCTCGATCCCTCATGCTTTGCGTTCAACGACCAGGATATGGTCGGCGGCGAGAACGACCTCGCCACGCTGGTTGATGACTTCTAACCGTTCGACGATGCGTCCCGCCTTCGGCCGCTTCGGATCGTCCTCCTTGGCGGCGATCGTCACGCGGGTACGGATCGTATCGCCGATATGAACCGGGCGCACGAAGCGCAGACGATCATAGCCGTAGGAAAACGCAACCGGATTGATCAAAGATGCGGTCAGCCCGACCCCGATCGAAAAGATCATGGTGCCGTGGGCGATGCGCTGGCCGCCCGGCAGGGTCTTGGCGAACTCCGCATCCATGTGGTGCGGAAAGAAATCGCCAGTGTGGCCGGCATGAACGACGAAATCGGTCTCGGTAATCGTCCGGCCTGTCGTCAGGCGCTCATGGCCGAGCTCGTAGTCTTCGAAATGGATGATCTGTTCCGACATCTCAACGTCCCGGAAGTGGCGCGATCGCCGTGGCCGGCGCGGCACTCGATTGATAGGCGGCCTCGACCAGGGCCATTGTCTGCCAGGCGTCTTCCACCGAGCCGATCAGCTCCGGGTCTTCGCCGGAGGCGAAACGCTGCAGATTGGCCATTCGGTTGGCGAAGGCGTCGGGGAACCAGGCGCCTTCAAGCGGAACCGACACCCACTCGACAGCCCCGGTTGGCCGGATCCAGAGCTCGTCGGGCTCGCCCTTGGGATAGTCGAGGTTGACACCGAGTTTTACATAAGCAGCACCCGACGTGCCCGAAACGCGGAACTCGCAGGCCTGGAACTTGCGGCCGAAATCATGGTCGTGATTGACCGAAAGTACGCAGCGCACGCGGTCGCCATAGTCGAGGATCGCAGCCGTCCGTGTCTGGGCGACCTCATGGTTCGGATGGCCGATCGTCTTCGCATGGACGCCCAAGGGATTGCCAAGCAGGCCGCGCACGAGATCCAGATAGTGGATCGAGTGCATGGCGATCTCGATGCGCGGCAGGCCCTTCAAGAAGGGCCACAGACCCCAGGGCGTAGCAAGTGCAAGCCAGGCGTCGAAATCGACGACCTCGCCGAGGTATCCCTTGGCGATCGCGTCTTTCAGCGCCAGCATCATCGGCGCGAAGCGGAGCTGGAAATTGACCGCTGCCTTCAGTTTGCGCGTCCGGCAGGTCTCGAGAATGGCGGTTGCGGCTTCGAGGTCCGAGCCCATCGGCTTCTGGATGAGGGCAGCGGCGCCGATTGGAAGCTTCGCCAGGATGGCGGCATGGGCCGCCGGCGGGGTCGCCAGATCAAAGATTGCATCAGCGACCGCAAGCGCATCCTCTTCCCGTTCGAAGGCGGGAATGCACCAGGCGTCGGCAAGCTTCGCGGCCTTCTCCCGGTCTGGATCATAAAGGCCCGCGACTGGGAAGCCGGCCTGGCGATAGGCCCGCAGATGTGCGTCGCCGACGATGCTGCCGGCGCCGAAGATCACGATCGGCCGGGGCTTTGCCGGTTTCGGCCACCACTGCCTGAGCGCGCCCGGATCGAAATTTTCAGCCATTGTGGGAGACCTTGCCGTCGTGATGGAAGACCTCTTCCATCATCGCCCACCACTCACCTTCCTGGCGCGTCTCAAGCGGCTTCTGGCAGGGCATGCAGACCGACCACCATTCCTGGTTCTTCGGATGTGCGGCCATCTTGGCCATGTCCGCCTCAAAATCAGAGCCGACATACTCCCAGTAGCCGAAGAGCAGGTTTTCCGGCTCCTTGAGGAAGATCGAGTAGTTGGTGACGTTGCACTCGGAAATCAGCGCGAGGATCTCCGGCCAGACGGCGGCGTGCAACGCCTTGTATTCGGCGACCTTGGACGCCTCCAGACCGATCACCATTCCCATTCGCTGCATGATGACCTCCCTATCCTAGCCCCGAAACTCGCGGGTAAACTCGTCGATCGAGCGGGCGCGCACGGCATCCCAGTCCCAGGAAATTCCGATGCCAGGCTCGGACGGCGCCAATGCGCGACCGTTCCGGATCTCCATGCCCTTGGTCGTGAGATCATCGAGCTGCGGAATGTACTCAACATATTTGCCATTCGGCACGGCGCAGACGAGACTGACATGCAGCTCCATCAGGAAGTGCGGGCAGACCGGAATGTCGAAGGCTTCCGCCGCATGCGCGACTTTCAACCACGGCGTGATGCCGCCGATACGGGCAACGTCGACCTGGACGATCGAGCAGGCGCCCTTCTGCATGTATTCGCGGAAATGACGGATCGAGTACATGGATTCACCAACCGCAATCGGCGTGGGCGTCGAGCGCGTCAACCGGATATGACCGTCGAGATCGTCGGCCGGCAGCGGCTCCTCGATCCAGGCAAGGTCGAGCTCCTTCAGCCTGGACGCGCGGCGGATCGCCTCGTCGACGGTGAAACCCTGGTTGCAGTCGGTCATGATCTCGAAGCCGTCGCCGAGCGCCTTGCGCATTGCCGACAGGCGATCGTAATCCTCCGAGCCGTGCGGCTTGCCGATCTTCACCTTCGAACCTGAAAAGCCCTTGGCTTTGGCGGCAAGCGCATCCTCGATCAGCGCTTCCTTTTCGATGTGCAGCCAGCCGCCCTCGGTGGTATAGAGGGGGCAGCTTTCCTTGGCGCCGCCGGCAAGCTTCCAGAGCGGCAGCTTCTGCTTTTTGGCGCGCAGGTCCCAAAGTGCTGTGTCAACTGCCGCCAGCGCCAGCGCCGTTATCGGGCCGATCGTCGTCGCGTGGGTCGCAAATTCTAGTCTGTGCCAGATCGCCTCGATGCAATCGGCATCCTCGCCGATCAGGATCGGCACCAGGTGGTCGGAGAGGAGCCGCATCACCGACGAACCGCCGGTACCGATCGTATAGCTGTAGCCGGTGCCCGTCGCGCCATCGCTGTCGGTGATGGTGACGATCGGGGTTTCCTGGCTGACGAAGCTCTGGATCGCATCGGTCCGCTTCACCTTCGGCGGCAAGTCGACCATGCGCAGTTCAATTTTCTCGATTCTTGCCATGTCAGCCTTCCAGAGCCTTGCCGGTATCGATGTCGAAGAGATGGGCGCGCGAGAGGTCGAAGCTCATGCGCACCTTCTCGCCCGGGCCAAGCGGGCGCGGATTGAGCATGCGCGAAACCCAGTCTCGACCGTTGAACTGGATGAAGACCAGCGTTTCGTTGCCCAGCGGTTCGGTGATCGACACCGGTAGCTCGACCTCGTGCACGGCGGCCGGGTCGCCGGCATGCAGACCATGGCCGCTCGGATAGATGTCGTCAGGCCTCAGACCGAAGGTGACCTTCTGTCCCGGACGGAGCGCGTTCACAAACCGCGGCGGGATCGGCAGCCGCATGCCGCTTACAAAGACGAGCGTACCGTTGTCGACGATCGCCTCGTCCATGTTCATCGGCGGCGAGCCGATGAAGCCGGCCACGAACTTTGTGGCCGGGCGCTGGAACACTTCTTCCGGCGTGCCTACTTGTTCGATATAGCCGTCACGCATGATGACGATGCGGTCTGACAAGGTCATCGCCTCGACCTGGTCGTGGGTGACGTAGATCATCGTCGCCTGCATGCGGGCATGCAGCTTCTTGATCTCGGTTCGCACCTGGGTGCGCAGCTTCGCATCCAGGTTCGACAGAGGTTCGTCGAACAGGAAGACATCCGGCTGGCGCACGATCGCGCGGCCCATGGCGACGCGCTGGCGCTGGCCGCCGGAAAGCTGCGACGGGCGGCGCTCCAGGAGATGGCTAAGATCGAGGATGGCAGCGGCTTCATCGACCCGCGTCTTGATCTCGTCTGCCGAGCGTCCGGCGATCTTCAGCGAAAAACCCATGTTTTCGGCGACCGTCATATGCGGATAGAGCGCATAGGACTGGAAGACCATGGAGATATTGCGCGCCCGAGGCGGCAGGTCGTTGACCTTCTTTCCGCCGATTTCGATCGCGCCATCGCTGACGTCTTCGAGGCCTGCGATCATGCGCAGCGTTGTCGACTTGCCGCAGCCCGACGGGCCGACGAGCGCGATGAACTCGCGGTCCTTCACTTCGAGGTCGATGCCGTGGACGACCTCGAGCGCGCCGTAGCGCTTGACCAGTTTCCTGAGGGTGACAGGAGCCATGAACGATTATCCTTTCACCGCGCCGAAGGTGAGGCCCGAAACGAGGTGCTTCTGAATGATGAAGGTAAGGGTCAGCGCCGGGATGATCATCACGACGGCGAGCGCACACATGCCGCGCCAGTCGATGGTGAATTCGGCGGTGTAGTCGAGAAGCCCGACCGGCAAGGTCTTGGAATTGACCGAGCGGGTGATCTGCGAGGCAAGCGCATACTCGTTCCAGGACGTCAGGAACGCAAAGATGCCGGCGGATGCGATGCCGGGACCGGCAAGCGGAAACTCCACCTGCCAGAAGGCCTGCCACGGCGTGCAGCCGTCTATCTGGGCGGCCTCGGCGAGATCCTTCGGCACCTGGCGGAAGAAGCCGTCGATCAGCCAGATGGTGAAGGGCACGTTGAGCGCGACATAGGTCAGGATCAGCGAAAAATGCGTGTCGATGATACCGGTGCGGGCGTAGAGCATGAAGAGCGGCAGCGAGAGCGCGATGCCAGGCACGGCGCGCGTCAGCATGAAGCCGAGGAAGATCGCCGACTTCGCCTTGAAACGATAGCGGGCAAAGGCGTAGCCGCCGGCCATGCCGATCGCCAGTGCAATCACCGTCGAGGTCACCGAGATGATCAGCGAATTGCGAAAATAGTCCCAGACGGGAACGCCACCCTGCCCGGCGCCCGCAAACATTGCGCGATAGGCATCGAGCGAAATGCTCTCGGGGATCCAAACCGGTGGTTTCGCCATGATTTCGACGGTCGGGCGCAGCGACGACAGCACGATCCAGAGGCCGGGAAGGCAGATCACGGCCATTGCGAGAAACAGGCCGATCAGGTGCACCGTCTTCAACAGGCGGCGGCGCAGGCGGTGCGAAGCGTTGATATCCATTACCACTCGGCTCCGATCTGCTGGCGCGCCGCGGCGAGCTTGCGGAAGAAATAGACGGTGAAGACGATCGACAGGAGGATCGCGACATAGGCCATGGCGTTGGCGAGCCCCATGCGGGCATCGGCATAGGCCGTGCGGCCGACGAGCGTCCAGAGTAGCTCCGTGCGCTTGGCCGGGCCGCCATCGGTCATGATCTTGACGATGTCATAGGCGCGCGCGACGTCGAGAGAGCGGATCGTCATGGCGATGAAGGCGAACGGCATCAGATAGGGCCAGGTGACATAGCGGAAGGTCTGCCAGGGTGTGCAGCCGTCGACATGGGCAGCCTCGACCGGATCCTTCGGCATGGCGAGCAGGCCGGCCAGAATCAGGATCGCAAAGACTGCGGTCGAGGACCAGACTTCGGCGATGATGATCGAGAGCAGTGCGAGATTGCCGTCGATCAACCAGGGAATTGCCTGATCCGTCAGTCCCAGCGACTGCAGCGCATTGTTGACGAAGCCGATATTGTCGTTGAAGAGGAACTTGAACTGGAAGCCGACGAGCACCGGCGAAAACATCATCGGAAACATCATCATGGTGCGCAGCAGGCGCTGGCCGTGGGTCGCCTTGTTGACAAGCAAAGCCAGGCCGAGACCGAGCAGCATCTCAGCGTTCAGAGCCACAGTCAGCAACAGCACGGTGCGGCCAAACGCGACCCAGAATTCGGCGTTGCCAAGTACGGTCGCGTAGTTGCGCAGGCCTATAAAGACCCACAGCGTCTCCGGTTTGGTCAAGCGGAACGGCGTGAAGCTCGAATAGAAGGAAAAAAGGAGCGGCAACACGATCACCGCCGCGAGCACGACAAAGGCCGGAAGCAGAAGCAGGGCCGGTGCTGACAATTTCTTGAGCTTCATCGGGCAGTCCTGAGGATTGCATGAAATGGCTGAGGCGGCGCCGGCGCCTTCAAGGCATCGGCGCCGCCTCATGGGTAACGATCAGAGCTTGCCCGCGTCTTCGAGAATGCCGGTCGCTTTCTGAGCGGCGGCATCAAGCGCTTCCTTCGAGGTCTTGTCGCCGAGGATGGCGGCCTGGAGTTCCGGATAGACGGCGTTGGAGATTTCGATCCACTCGGCCGTCTTCGGAACCGGGAAGGCATGCTTTGCGGCTTCCTGGAAAGCCTGCAGCACTTCCGTCTTGTAGGCGTCGCCCTCGGCTTGCTTGATGTTGTATTCCCAGACGGCAGTCCGGGTCGGCAACGGGCCGGCAGCCGATTCCAGCTTCTGGCTGTCCTCGTTGGTCAGCCACCAGACGAGCGAAGCGGCCGCTTCCTTGTTGGCGCAATCTTCGGTGACCGAGAAGCCATGATGGCCCGACCAGCCGGTGCGCTTGCCGGAAGAACCGGCCGGCTGCACCTTCACGCCGACATTGCCGGCGACCTTGGAGGACTTCGGGTCGTTGAAGAAGCTCGCCCAGCCAGGCCAGTCGAGATTGAGGGCGATCGAGCCCGAGGCAAAACCCTGGCCGAGGTCGTCCCAAAGATAGTTGGTCGTGCCCGGCGGTACGGCCTTGTCCTTGTAGAGCTTGACGAACCAGTCAAGCGCATGGACACCGGCTTCCGAGTTGAAGGCGGGGCGCCCGTCCTTGTCGAGATATTCGCCACCTTCGGCGACCAGCATTTCATAGAAGCGACCGTTGATTGCCTCTTCCTTACCGGCAAACTGCGTGCCGTAGAAATTCGGCGGGGCGGCGAAGAACTCGGCCTGATCGCTGACCTGGGCCCAGGTGTCCGGCGGCGCGAGGTCGTAACCGTATTTCGCCTTGAAGGCGGTCTTCTTGGCTTCGTCCTGGTAGAGGCTCTTCTGGTAGTAGAGCGCCGACACGTCGAACTGGGCGCGCGGCAACATCACCAGCTTGCCGTCGAGCGTCGAAGCGTCGATCAGCGCCGGCACGAATTTGGCGATCTCCTCCGGCGGCAGGAGCGCCAGGAGATCAGTGTAGATGTCGGGGTATTGCGGCGCGAAGGAGGAATGGTTCGAGCCGACGCACCAGCTGACGCCGCCAGTCGCGATGTCCGACTTGATCTCCTTGTCGAGTTCGAAGTGGTTCTTCTTCGACAGGATGTTGACCTTGGCGCCGGTCGCCTTCTCCCATTCGCCGATCCGCTCGTAGAGCTTTTCGTATTGCTGTCCGCCGATCAGCTTGGCGTCGATCGTGACGCCCTCGAACTTGCCGGGCAGTTCTGCGGCATTCGCCGCTCCCCCTGCACAGGCAAGCATAACGACGCCGGCGGAGACGCCGGCAAGCAGCCTTTTCATATCCACTCCTCCCATGTTCACGCCCTCTTCCTGACGTGACGTTCTCATTTGTGAGAAACTAATTCATATACAAACAACATTTTTATGAGGCGTCAAGGGAGAACTTTCCTTTGTGGGCGCCTTCGTCTGCGTATATGGATATGAATATTCACCAAGGAGGCTTCATGGACACCGAAGAGTCAGATCGCTACCGCGCACCGGCCCTTGATAAGGGGCTCGACATTCTCGAGCTGCTTGCCAGCGTCGACGGCGGACTGACGCAGGCCGAGATTTCCAAGCGCCTGAACCGGAGTCCGAACGAGTTCTACCGCATGCTCGATCGGCTGGTGCGGCGCGGCTATGTCACGCGCATCGACGGAGATCGCTATTCGCTGACATTGAAGCTCTTCGGGTTGTCGCAACTGCATGCGCCGGTCCGCAGGCTTGCCTCCTACGCCACGCCCTTGATGCGGGATCTGGCCCAGCGCTCGAAGCAGGCAAACCACCTCGCCGTCTTCGATCGCGGCTCCGCCGTCGTCATCGCCCAGCAGGAAGCGCCTGATTATTGGGGCATTTCAATCCGGGTCGGGTCGCATATCAGCCTCTTCGACACGGGTTCCGGCCATATCCTGCTTGCCTTCCGCTCGGCCGAAGAGCGCGAAATGATGATCGCGGAACATGCCAGGAGCAAAGACGAGGTCCCGCGCGGGCCTGAGTTCTACGCGCGCCTCGATCAGATCCGCGAGCGCGGCTATGAAATGATGGCGAGCGCGCAGACAGCCGGCGTCTATAACCTCTCGGCGCCGATCCTGGGGCCTGATGGCCGCGGCATCGCGGCGCTGACCGTTCCCTATATCGCGCTCGTTAACGCGCCCTCGGCGCCAGACATCACTGAAAGCATCGCCCTTTTGCTGAAAACCGCCGAGCAACTGTCGACGTTGGCCGGTTCGGACGTGGCCTCCACAACAGATTGACGGCACTTGGGAACGGTCGTACTTCTTATATGAATAGATCATTCTTATGTGAGAAGCCGTTCGGAGGAGGCGCGCCTTGATCATCGACACCCATCTTCACCTCATCGACAGGTCGAGGCTCGCCTATCCCTGGCTCGCCGGTGTGCCTGCCCTCGACCAGGACTTTCTCTACACCACCTACGAGCGCGAAGCGCGGCGGCTCGGCATTACCGCCAGCCTGCACATGGAGGTCGATGTCGATCCTTTAGAGATGGAGAAGGAGACATCCGAGGTCGCGCGGCTCGCAGGCCAGGCGGATAGCCTGCTGAAGGGCGCTATTGCCGCCTGCCGACCTGAAGAGGATGGCTTTTCGGCCTATCTGGAACGCCAGGAAGCAAACGGCCTCGTCAAGGGCTTCCGCCGCGTGCTGCATGTGATGCCGGATGATCTCTCCGAAGGACCGACTTTTCGCGACAATATCCGCCGGCTCGGCGGCCGTCGCTTCACCTTCGACCTCTGCGTCCTGCCGCACCAGATCGAAAAGGCGATTGCGCTTGCCGATCTGGCGCCCGACGTTCCGTTTATTCTCGACCATTGCGGCGTGCCCGACATTCGCGCCGGCGCCGACCATCCCTGGCGCGAGCACATGAGCGAGATCGCCCAGCGTGCGAACGTCACGGCAAAAATCTCCGGCGTCGTCGCCTATGCAGACGAGGCCTGGCAGGTCGAGACGCTGCGCCCCTATGTCGAGCACACGATCGACGTCTTTGGTTGGGATCGGGTGGTCTGGGGAAGCGATTGGCCGGTCTGCACGCTCGGCGGCAATCTTTCGACCTGGGTCGGCGCCACCCACGCGGTTCTGGAAGGCTGCAGCGCGGAGGAAAAGCGCAAGCTGCTTGCCGACAACGCGCGCCGGATCTGGAATCTCGCCTAGCAAGCCCTGCCCTAAATCCGTTCCGGGACGCCTGGGCATCCCGGAACTCAGAAATCAGGCTGTAGCAAAACTCTCTGCAAACAGCCGATTGAGATCGTCGACGACCTTTCGCGCCGCCTCTTTGCCCGTGAGGCCGTCGTTGATGCGATCGGATGCCGCCTGCTGGAACGCCATGTAGCCATCGTGCCGTGGGCGAACCCAGGCGCTCTCCAGCGTCTTGCGCGTCGCACGATAGAAATCGGATGTCGCGGCATTGACGGCGTCGTCATCCCAGGCGGCCGCGTGGCCGGGCTGCCCGCCTCCTGAGGCATAAGGACCGCGCTGGACGGCGCTGCTCGCAACGAAATAGGCGAAATCGATCGCCGCTTCCCGCGCCTGTGAGAAAGCCGAGACCGCAATCCCCGTTCCGCCGAGGGCCGAGCCTGCCGGACCATTGGTTCCGGCAACCGGAACATCGCCGAACGTCACGAGCGACGGCCGGAAGCCCGGCATCGCGTAGCTGACATAGCCGTAGATCAGAGGTGCACAGACAACTTTCGACGCCGGATCGCTCATTGCCTCCAGCACGGCGATCGGGTCCATGGAAAAGCAGGAGGGATCGATCAGGTCTGTCAGTTCACGCAGGCGCTCGAAGGCGTTGATGCCCGCATCCGGATCGATCAGCGGCCCGGTAGCGTCACTGCGGCAGGGGGAACCGAGATTGCCGGCGAGCGTGTAGAAGCTCATCAGGGAATGCGGTGGGCGCATCGGCAGCGCCACCCTTGCCTGTCGCGCGAGCGCCAGCATGTCGGTCCAGCTTTCCATGCGGTCCGTCAGGTCCGGGCGCCACGCCTGGACCTGGGTCGCCGCATCGATCGGAAAGGCCCATTGCCGGCCCTGCCAGGTATAGCTCGGATAGGAGCGCCCGACGCTCGCATCCTCAAGCGCCTTCCTCTCGGCTTGGCGGCCTTCCACATCGAGCGGCGCCAGGCACTTCTCCTTGGTGATTTGGCCGACATGCGGATGATCGATGACGATAAGATCATAGGCCCGCGCCAATTCCTCGACCGGATAGGTCTCAAAATCCTGTAGCGAGCGCTTGTCCCATTCTACCGTTATGCCGGTGCGTTCCTGCCAAAGCCGCGAACAGGCGATCATCGGATCGTAGCCGCGCGGGTGGCTCCAGGTCATGCCCTTCAATGTGACGCTCACAGGCCGAACTCCTTGCGGATCGAGGTGCTATGCTCGCCGATGCGTGGTGCTGCGCGGTCCACCTGCGCACGCTTACCGTTGACCCTGAGCGGCGAACGCGTCGTCAGGATCGAAACGTCGTCTTCGCGCACCACCGTCTGCAGCATGTCGAGCACGCGGAAGCCTTCGCTTTCGAGCAGTTCGTTCCAGTTTAGAACCCGGGCGCACCAGATGTCCGCAGGCTCAAGCACGCCAAGCCAATGGTCGATGGTGTTTTCGGCGATCCGCTTGGCGATCAGCGCCTTGATTTCGTCCCGTTCGGAGAACCAGGAAGCCGGATCGTCGCGATAGGCGTCGAGTTGTGGCATTTGCAAGAGATCGGCAAGCTTCGGGATGGGCGTCATGGCGATGGCGAGATAGCCATCCTTGGCCGGATAGACCCCATAGGGCGCCGACAGATAGGCATGGGCGCTGCGAAAACCCGACCGGGTCGGCAGCCGGCGGCCGTCATTCAAGTGCGTCGTCAGCACTTCGAACTGGAAGTCGACGAGGGCCTCGAGCAAGCTCGTCTCGATCAGGCTGCCCTTGCCGGAAATGCCACGACGGACGAGGGCTGCAAGGATACCTTGCGCTGCTGCGGCGCCCGCAAGCATGTCGCCGATCGCGAGGCCAAAGGGCACCGGCCCTTGGCCCTCATCGCCGTTCAGCCACATGACGCCGGAGCGCGATTGCGCGAGCAGATCCTGCCCCGGCCGCTTCACCCAGGGGCCTTCCTCGCCATAGCCGCTGATCGAGGCATAAACGATCTTCGGGTTGATCGCCTTGACCGCCTCGTAGTCGAGCCCGAGCCGCTGGATGACGCCGGGACGGAAATTCTGGATCAGCACGTCGGCCTTGGCGAGCAACGTCTTCAAGGCTTTGAGATCGGCCTCGTTCTTGAGGTCGATCGCGAGGCTTTCCTTGGCGCGGTTGATGGCATGAAAGATCGTCGAATCGCCGCCGATCTCGGTGTCGCTCAGATAAAGCCGGCGCGACAGGTCGCCACCGTCGGGGCGCTCGATCTTGATGACGCGCGCCCCGAGATCCATGAGGCGCAAGGAGCAGTAGGGGCCTGAGAGAAACTGGCTCATGTCGACGACGACAAGGCCAGAGAGCGGCAGTTCGTTGGTTTCGGTCATCGGTATCTTACTTCTCGGTCTTGCCGACGAAGTCGGCGGGGTTTTTGTATTTCACGGTCTGCAGGTGCTCACAGTAGAGCACCAGCTCCCCCTCGCCCTTGAAGACCTGGTAGCTGGCCCGGATAAGCCCGAGCTCCCTGTAGCGGGGCGTTTTGTCCATGTTGGTACGGATCGTGTAGATCGTTTCGCCGATGAAGACCGGCTTGATGAAGCGCAGCTTGTCATAGCCGTAGGAAAAGGCGTTGACGCAGTTGGTGGCGACCAGCCCGAGGCCTGCGGAAAAGACGAAGGCGCCGGCAACGAGACGCCTGCCGAAGATGCCCTCGCGCTCGGCAAACATCTGATCCTGCACGTAAGGATGGATATCGACGACGAGCGTATTGAAGAGGTGGCTGTCGCTCTCGGCGATCGTGCGACGCAAGGACCTTATACGCTGGCCGACTGGCCAGTCCTCATAGAACCAGTTTTCCGCGTTCCACACGGGAAGCGCGGCGTGCTCCTCCGGCATGTCCCCGGGATGGGTCGAGGACACCCCGACAGTGGGCATGAAGTCATCCATTGGTCAGTCCCTGATGCAATAGGTCGGCAACTGCGGGTCCGTTCGACGGTTCCCGAGGGCAATGCCGCTCGATCTCCATTCGGATCCTTATATGAATAGTATGTTCACATATGGATTCCGTTTGCAACCGGCTGTGGACTGCAAGCGCGTTCGCGGCGAGAAGCGACGCCGTAAAGACCATCACTCAAATAGAGGTTCAGCTTCTGCAGTGCGCGCGAGGTGGCGACATTCGTCAACGACGTTGACTTTTGTCAGTATAGATGAAATATGTCAGATCCATCTTGCGAAGGTTCCGCCAATGCCCATCCGAGCCACAGACCAGATCATTCACAAGGCCGCCTGGCTCTATTATACGCACGGCCTGCGCCAGGACGAAGTGGCGCAGCGGCTGGAGATATCCCGCGCCTCGATCGCCATGTATCTGCGCAAGGCCCGCGAGATGGGCATCGTCACGATCACCACGTCGACAGAACTGTTTTCGCAGGACGTGCTTGCCCGCGAGCTCGAAGACGCCACCGGGCTTACGACTGCATGGCTCGTGCCGGAAGATCGGCAGGCGATGGACCCGGCCGCCGAAATGCCCGTCGTCGCGGCCTCCGTTTTTCTCGAACTGATCAACAAGGGCGACCGGATCGGTGTTGCCTGGGGCCGCACCGTCTATCATATCGCCGACGTCATGCCCTTTGCGGACCTGCGCGGCGTCACGGTCGTGCAACTTTGCGGCAACCTCGGCGCGCCCTATTCCTACCGCCCGGATCAATGCACGACGGAAATCGCCCGCCGCCTCAATGCCGAAGGGATTAATTTTTATGCGCCGCTCGTGCTTTCCTCCGAGCGGCTCGCCGAAGAACTGCGCGGCGAACCCGTCATCAAGGAGCAGCTCGCGACCATCTCCGACTGCGGTCTGGCGCTCTATTCGGTCGGCGGCATCGAGGATGACAGCCACCTCGTCAAATGCGGCGCGCTCTCGGCTGCAGACATGCATGCGATGGGCGAAAAGGGCGCGGCCGGCGTCATTGCCGGACAGCTCATCGATCGCGACGGCCAATGGATGGATTGCGAGCACAATCGCCGCTGCATTTCGGCCGATCTCGGCTCCATCCGCACGATCAAGAAGCGCATGCTGGTCGTGCAGGAGGACAGCAAGTTCGAACCGCTGATGGCGGCCTTGAAGGGCGGCTTCGCCTCGCATCTCGTCATCACCGAGTCGATGGCACGCAAAGTCCTCGATCGCTGGAACCGCGAAGGGCTTGGCAGAAGCGGCTCAGGCGCCCCCTGAGCCTCGAATTTGGGTCCGCCGATACCGGCCGGGCCGGTTTATCGGGAGGCTGAACTTATGGATAATCTCTGGCGCGACGACGAGGCGGAGAAGGTCGTTGCGGGTTATCAGGCCAAGGGCACCGGCCGCGATCTGGCGCTGCGGACCTATACGACGCGACTGCTTGGCGGCGAGCCGCGGCTCGTGCTGCATGGCGGCGGCAACACCTCGGTGAAAACCGAAATCACAGACCTCGTCGGGGACACGCATGCCGTGCTCTGCGTCAAGGGCAGTGGCTGGGACATGGGCACGATCGAGCCCCCCGGCCTGCCAGCCGTCAAGATCGCCCCCCTGCTCAAGAGCCGCAAGCTCGAAAGGCTTTCGGACGAGGACATGGTGACGCTGTTGCGCGCCAACCTCATCGACCCGGCCTCGCCGAACCCGTCCGTGGAGGCGCTGCTGCACGCCTTCCTGCCACACAAGTTCGTCGACCACACCCATTCGACCGCCATTCTTGCCATCGCCGATCAGGCCAAGAGCCGGGAGATGTGCGCCGAGCTTTTCGGCAGGAAGATGGGCTTCGTGCCCTACATCATGCCGGGCTTCGCGCTGGCGAAGGCTGCGGCGGACGTGTTCGATCAGGATCCGACAGTCGAGGGGCTGATCCTCGACAAGCACGGAATCTTCACCTTCGCCGACACGGCGAAGGAAGCCTATGATCGGATGATCCACTATGTCACGCTTGCCGAAGAGCATGTGAAAGCGAAGGGGCACAATCCGTTTACGCCCGCCGCCCTGCCCGCAGTGCTTGCAAGCCCTGCCGATATCGCGCCAATGCTGCGCGGCGCCGTTGCCGTCGACAAGGGCGAAGGCCGTTTTGACCGCATGGTCAGTGTGTTCCGCACCTCGCCCGATATCCTCGACTTCGTCAATGCGCAGCAGGTTGAGGAGATGGCAGCCAGGGGCGTTTCGACGCCCGATCTTTCCATCCGCATCAAGACCGGCCCGATGGTGCTTCCGGCGCCGGCTAAAGATGATCTCTTGGGCTACCGGGCCGTGACCGACGCGCGGGTCACCGCCTTTGCCGCCGACTACACCGGGTATTTCCACAGCAACGACGCACGAGACGACGTCAAGCGCATCATGCTCGATCCCATGCCGCGCCTGACGCTGGTGCCCGGGCTCGGCATGTTCGGCCATGGCCGCACCTACAAGGACGCGATGATCGCCGTCGACGTCGGCGAGATGTGGATCGAGGCTGCGCGCGACGCAGAATCCGTTGGCCGCTTCGAGCCGGTCAGCCGGCCGGATCTCTTCGATCTCGAATACTGGTCGCTGGAACAGGCGAAACTCGCAGGCGCCAAGCCGAAGCCGTTTACCGGCCAGGTCGCGCTCGTCACCGGCGGCGCCGGCGCCATCGGCGCTGCCATCGTCAAGGCTTTCGTCGCCGAGGGCGCGCATGCCGTCGTGCTCGATCTCGACGGCGACAAGGCTGCGGTCGTGGCAAAGGCGGCCGGCAACAACTCGATTGGCATCGCCTGCGACATCACGGATCCCGCTTCGGTGCGCGCCGCCTTCGACCGGGTGGTCGCGACCTTCGGCGGCGTCGATATCGTCGTCTCCAATGCGGGCGCCGCCTGGGAAAGCCCGATTGCGACGATGGACGACGCCCTGCTGCGCCGTAGCTTCGAGCTGAATTTCTTCGCGCATCAGACGGTCGCGCAGAATGCCGTGCGCATCATGAAGGAACAAAAGACCGGCGGCGTGCTGCTCTTCAACGCCTCCAAGCAGGCAGTCAACCCGGGCGCGAAGTTCGGCGCCTACGGATTGCCGAAAGCGGCGACGCTGTTTCTGTCGCGGCAATATGCGCTTGAGCATGGTGCCGACCATATCCGCGTCAATGCCGTCAACGCCGATCGCATCCGCTCGGGCCTGCTCAATGACGAGATGATCGCCAATCGTGCAGCCGCCCGCGGCCTTTCGGTCAAGGACTACATGGGCGGAAACCTGCTCGGTCTCGAAGTGACGGCCGAGGACGTAGCGCGCGCCTTCGTGCACCACGCGCTCGCAGAACGAACCACCGCGGATGTGACGACTGTGGATGGCGGCAATATCGCAGCGGCGATGCGCTGAGCGCTTTCGTCTAAGCGTAAAAACGTGCCCCACTGCAGTCTCCCGCCAGAGTTGTTCGGATGGAGACGAAATGGTCGATCGATGGCCCGCAGATGCCGCGTTTCAAATGGGTGACTATGCCGCCAAGAAAGGCCGCGCCTCATGGCGCGGCAAGATCGTCGGCTGGTATCGCACAGACCTGACCAGCCTCGGCTACGCGATCGAAAGCCATTTCGAGCCGGGCTCCGTGCAGATCTATCCCGAGACGGCGATCGAAGCCTGGGTGCCGCCAAAGGCGGAAAGCGAATTAGAGTAATAAGGACAAAAAAAGGGGCGGTCTGATCGACCGCCCCTTTCGTTTCGCCTTGGGAGATTAAGGCTTCGGCATCCATGCGGGCATGGCAACATCTGCATGGGCGAACTGCGGCAGCTTCACGCCGAGCTCTTCCATGTTCTTGATGTCCTGATCGTTCAGGTCCTTCTGGGTGATCAGCGTCGGCGGTACGACCACCTGGCGGCCCGGGTCTTCGCCGGCAAGCAGCATGGCGAGCGAGCGGACCGAGACCTGGCCGACGACGGCGGGGTTGGTGGCGGCCGTCGCCGTCCAGGCCGAGCCCGTTTCGCGCATGGCGGCGATGTCGGACGTCGAAATGTCGGCCGAGTAGATCTTGACGCTGGAAGACAGGCCCGCTTCGTCGACGGCGATCTTCACGCCCTTGGCGAACTCGTCATAGGGCGCGAACATCACGGTGATGTCGGGCTTGGCCGAAATCACCGCGCGGGCCTGGTTGGCTACCGAGTTGGCGATCGGGTTGTCCATCGTTCCGAATTGTGCGGCTTCCTCGATGCCGGAATACTTCGCCTTGAATTCCTTCCAGGTCTCGTCGCGGCGGTCGAGCGGCGCGATGCCGGCGACATAGACGTAGCCTGCCTTGAAGCTTTCGCCATTGTCCTTGACGGCCTGCTCGAGCGCGAGGCGGGCCAGGTCGCGGTCGGACTGCTCGATCTGCGGGATCTTCTCGTTCTCGACGTTTACGTCGAAGGCGACGACCTTGATGCCGGCGTCAACCGCGCGCTGGGCAGCTTCCTTCATCGATTCGGTCAGGCCGTGCTGGATGATGATGCCCTGCACGCCAAGCGCGATCGCCTGGTCGACCATGTCGGCCTGGAGCGCTGCATCCTGGCGGCTGTCGAAGACCTGAAGCTGCACGCCGAGCGCCTTGGACTGCGCCTCGACGCCTGCGAGATAGGACTGGAAGAAGTCGCCGGTCGAAAGGTAGCGCACAAGCGCGATCTTGACATCGCCGGCCTTGTCGAACGGCTTTGGCATGTCGGCTGCAAAGGACGGCACGCCGAAGGCGGCTGCCCCCATCAACCCAAGCGTCAAGCGGCCCAGGCTTCTGCGAGTCATGTTCATGTCAGTCTCCTCCACTGGTGAACTTTTTGTTTTCCGCTGAAGGGCACCCCTTCAGCGTTTGCCTCTTTTCGAGAGCGCAAAGGTGAAGATCAAGGCAGCGACGAGCACGGCGCCCTTGATGAAATCCTGGGTGTAATAGGGCGCGTTCATCATCGTCAGGCCCTGCAACAGGATGCCGACGAAGAGCGCGCCGATCGCCGTGCCGAAAGCGTTCGGCTTGGCGGCGCCGAGCACGGCAAAACCGATCAGCGCTGCGGCAACCGCATCGAGCAGCAGGTTGTTGCCCGACGCGATGTCTCCGCGACCAAGACGGGCGGCAAGCAGGATGCCGCCGATCGAGGCGAAGACGCCGGAAATGATATAGGCCGAAATCTTGTAGGCATTGACCGGCGCACCGGCGAGGCCGGCTGCCCGCTCGTTGGAGCCGACGGCATACATCATGCGGCCGAAGCGGGTGTATTCGAGGAAGAACCAGATGACGATCGCCAGCACGATCAGCACCACGACCGAAACCGGCACGAGGTTGGGCAGGACGAAATCGAAGCGGTGGCGGCCGAGTGCCAGGAAGGCCGGGCTGAAAGTGCCGCCGGCGACCGAGCCGTCGGGAAGCGTCATGCCTGTGGCAATCGACCGACCCTCCGTCGGGATGCGCTGGAGGCCGAGCAAGAGGAACATCATGCCGAGTGTCGCCAGCAGATCAGGCACGCGCATGTAGACGATAATGACGCCGTTGACGAAACCGACCAGGACACCGATGGCAAGGCACACGAGCGTCGCCGTCAGTGCGTCGCCGCCCATCACCACCATCACATAGGACGAGGCCATCATCGCCGTCGTCGCGACCGAGCCGATCGAAAGATCGAAGCCGCCGACGACAAGCGTGGCTGTCACGCCCAGCGCCAGGATGCCGGTAATCGACACCGACTGCAGGATGAAGACCGCACTCTGCGGTGAGGCGAAGCCGCCGGTCATGAGCGAGAAATAGAGGACCATCCCGGCGAGAAGCACGAGGAAGCCGTATTTGATGGAAGCCTCGCGAATTCCCGATGCGCTCGAAGGGACCGCAACCGGTGCTGCGGAATTGCTCTGTTCACTGCTCATGACGCATGGACCTGTTGATAGAATTGACCGGCGATTTCCGACAGGAGCCGCTCGACATCGATGTCGGCATTGCGGTGCTCGCCGACGATGGTCTGTTCCGACATCACGAGGATGCGGTCGGCGACTTCGAAGGCTTCGTCGAGTTCGGTCACGAAGAGGATCGTGGCGCGGCCCGCGGCCGAGGCGCGCAGCTTCTCGCCGATGTCGCGGCGTGCGGCGATGTCGACGCCCTGGAACGGTTCGTCGAGGATAAGCAGGCGCGACGGCTCGGAAAGCCAGCGCGCGACCATCACCTTCTGTTGGTTCCCGCCCGAAAGCGTCTGCAACTCGTCGCGCTCGCTGCGGCAGACGACACCGAGGGCGGCGATCTGCTGGCGTGCCTTGGTCTTTTCCGCCCGCCGGCTCGATATGCCGAAGCGCGAGAGCCGGCTCAGGAACGGCAGGCTGATATTTTCGTAGATGTTGAAGTCGGGCACGATGCCGCTTTCGGCGCGGTCCTTGGCGACGAGGAAGACGCCGCGGGCGATAGCCCTTCCGGTGCTTGCCGGCGCGTAACGCGCGCCGTCGAGCGTCATCTCACCGGCAAACGGAGCGCGCGCGCCAAACAGAGTTTCGGCAAGCGCGGTCTTGCCGACGCCGACGAGCCCGGTGACGGCGACGATTTCCCCGTCACGGAGCGTGAAATCGAAGGGGCGCGCCTGTTCCGACAACTTCAGGCCGCTGACCGCAAAGACCGGAGCGCCGCCGTTGCGCAGATCAACGGCGCCAGCCAAGACCTTGCGACCGAGCATGGCGTTGACCGCACCCTCATAGTCCAGTTCCGGCCCTTCGAAGCGGCCACTGATGCGGCCATCACGCAGCGCTACGATGCTATCGGCCAGCCGGCGAATATCCGACATGCGATGGGAGATATAGAGAATGGCGACGCCGCGCGCCTTCAGCCGATCGACGAGATCGAAAAGCCGGTCGGCCTCCGCGCTCGACAGCGACGAGGTCGGTTCGTCAAGGATCAGCACCTTCGGCTCATGCGCCATGGCACGGGCGATCGCCACCATCTGCCGGTCGGCAAGCGTCAGGTCGTTGATATTGGCGGCAAGATCGATCGCAAGCCCCATGCGCGAGGCGACCGCGGCGGCCTCTCGGCGCACCCGACGCGGGTTGAAGAACAGCCGCGCACCGCGCCCGTTCAAGCGGTCGAGCGTTAGATTGGTGGCGACGTCGAGATCGGCGACCACCCCGTCATTGATGTTCTGATGCACGGTGACAACGCCGGCGCGGATCGCCTCGGCCGGGGCCGTCGGCTCGAAGGGCATGCCGGCGAGCGTGATCGTGCCGGCGTCGCGCGTGTAAACGCCGCTCAGGATCCGCACGAGCGTGGATTTGCCGGCGCCATTGGCGCCCATCAGAACGGTAACCGCCCCAGCCTTGAGATCGAGATCCACCCCTCGAAGAACCGGTACCGGCCCGAAGGATTTGCGCACGCCCTCAATGCGAAACACTGCCTGTTCGCTCATTCTCTCCTCCCGATGAAGGCAGGTTAGGATAGGCTTCCGTCAAATGTCAAGGCCATTGACATTTGCTAGCATGCCGCCTTAGTTGTGACCACACACGGTATGGCTGCGAGCGGTGGAGGCCCGCGCCATGCGTTGGAGGAGAACGATATGGACAAGCAGGTCTTCGAGGCGCTGAGCGCTGCGACGTTGCCGGAAAAACTCGGCGGCAACACCGTCCTGAGAGAAAAAATCGGGCCGGACTTTTCGCGCTGGAGCGTTAAGGAAGTCGGCGACGGCAACCTCAATCTGGTCTTCATCGTCTCCGGCGACAGGGGCGCTGCCATCGTCAAGCAGGCGCTGCCCTATGTGCGCCTTGTCGGCGAAAGCTGGCCGCTGCCGCTGAAGCGCTCCTATTTCGAATATCATGCCCTGAAGCGCCAGGCAGCGCGTGACCCCGGTCTGGTGCCGGAGATCTATTTCTTCGACGAATCCCAGGCGCTCATCGTCATGGAATTCCTGACGCCGCACGTCATTTTGAGGCGCGCGCTGATCGACGGGCGGCAACTACCGAAAATCGGGCGTGACCTCGGCCTCTTCGTCGCCCGCACGCTCTTTCGCGGCTCCGACCTCTCCATGGCCACGCGAGAAAAGAAGACGGACCTTGCGCTTTTCGCCGACAATATCGAGCTTTGCGACATCACCGAAAACCTGGTGTTTTCCGATCCCTATTTCGAGGCCGAGCTCAATCGTCATACCACGCCCCAGCTCGATCCGATCGTGGCCGAGCTTCGCGCCGACCGCGACCTCAAGGTCGAAGCACAGCGGCTGAAACATCTGTTCTCGGCAAAAGCCGAAACGCTCTGCCATGGCGATCTGCATACCGGTTCTGTTATGGTGACCGACGACGAGACCCGCGTCATCGACCCGGAGTTCGCGTTCTACGGACCGATCAGCTTCGACGTCGGCATGCTGCTTGCCAATTTCTGGATGAGCTATTTTTCGCAGAGCGGACACGAAAACGCGCCCAGTGCCCGAGATGGCATGCGCACCTATCTGCTCGATACGGTCGAAGTCATCTGGGAAACCTTCCGCACCGAATTCGCCCATCTCTGGCGCACGGAGCGTAACGGCATTCTCTATCAGGCAAGCCTCTTTGAGGCGCGCAACGATCCGTTCGGCGCCGAACAGGCGCTCGATATCGTCATCGACGAGATCTGGCGCGAGATGTTGGGCTTTGCCGGCGTCGAGATGCACCGCCGCATCCTGGGGCTCGCCCACAACGCCGACTTCGAAACCATTGTCGACCCCGATCGCCGTGCTGCCTGCGAAACCAGGGCGCTGAAGCTCGGGCGTCACCTCGCCGTAAACCGGCATCATATCCACAGCCTCAAGGACATCCGCGCACTCGCGGAGCGCCTTCAGAAGGAGACATCAGCGTGAAAGTCGGAGAACGCCACTACCATACGATCTGGCTCAACGAGGACGGACGCTCCGTCGATATCATCGACCAACGCTGGTTGCCGCACGAGTTCCGCGTCGTGACGCTGAAAACGGTCGCCGATGTCGCCGTCGCCATCCGCGACATGTGGGTGCGCGGCGCACCGCTGATCGGCGTCACGGCCGCCTACGGTGTTGCGATTGCGATGGCCAAGGACCCGTCGAACGCCCATCTCGACGCCGTCTGGGAGGAACTCAACGAAACACGCCCGACCGCCATCAATCTGCGCTGGGCGCTGAACGCCATGCGCGACCATCTGCGCCCCTTGCCGGAAGGCGGGCGTGCCAAGGCGGCCTATGATCGTGCCGCCGAGATCGCGGCCGAAGATGTCGAACTCAATCGCGCCATTGGCGCAAACGGCCTGAAGGTCATCCGCGAGATTGCTGCGAAGAAGGCGCCGGGTGAACCCGTGCGCATCCTCACCCATTGCAACGCCGGCTGGCTTGCGACCGTAGACTATGGCACTGCGACTGCACCCATCTACATGGCTGTCGAGGAAGGCATTCCGGTGCATGTCTATGTCGACGAAACACGCCCGCGCAATCAGGGCGCCTATCTCACCGCCTGGGAAATGAACGGCCACGGTGTGCCGCACACGCTGATCGTCGACAATGCCGGCGGGCACCTGATGCAGCACGGCGATGTCGATATGGTCATTGTCGGCACGGACCGGACGACGGCCAATGGCGATGTCTGCAACAAGATCGGCACCTATCTGAAGGCGCTAGCTGCGCGCGACAATGGCGTCCCCTTCTATGTCGCCCTCCCCTCGCCGACGATCGACTGGACGGTCCGCGACGGGATCAAGGAAATCCCGATCGAGGAGCGAACCGCCGACGAGGTGAGCTTCGTCCAGGGGCGCGCCAGCGACGGCTCGATTGCCAGCGTGCGCATTTCGCCGGAGGGCAGCCCTGCCGCCAATCCGGCCTTCGACGTCACGCCCGCCCGGCTCATCACCGGCCTGATCACCGAGCGCGGCATCGCAACACCATCGCCCGAAGGCCTCAAGGCGCTTTTCCCAGAACGGAGCTGAGACGATGACACTCACGAACCGGGTTTCAACGGAAGAGATCGCGCTCGGCATCCGCCGACGGGTGTTCTTCCACACGATGAAGAACAATGGCGGTTACCTCAGCCAGGCCTGCTCGGCTGCCGAAAGCCTTGCGCTGCTCTATAACGAGCTTCTGACGCTCGGCGAGCCGACGTTGCCGAAGGTGCCGCTGCCGTTTCGCGGTGTTCCTTCGGCGCACAATCCGGACGCCTTTACCGGCGCCGGCTATCACGGACCGGTTGGGCCGGCGTTCGACCGTTTCTTCATCTCGCCCGCCCACTATGCGCTCGTCATCTATTCGGCGCTGATCCAGATGGGGCGCATGGACGAGCACGCGCTCGATCACTTCAACAAGGACGGCGGTTCGGTCGAGATGATCGGCGCCGAGCACAGCCCCGGCATGGAAGTGACCACGGGCTCGCTGGCGCAGGGTCTGTCCATGGCCTCGGGCGTCGCCTGGGCGCGGCTGCAGAAGAAGGAGCCGGGCAAGGTCTGGGTCTACATGTCGGACGGCGAGTTCCAGGAAGGCCAAACCTGGGAGTGCCTTGCGGCGCTGAGCTACCACGGCATCGACAACATTCGCGTCGTCGTCGACGTGAACCGCCAGCAGTGCGACGGTGCCATGTCTTCGGTGCTTGACCTTGGCGATCTCGCCGCCCGGGTGAGCGCCTTCGGCGTCACCTGCCGCTCGGTCGACGGGCACGACCTGGAAGCGCTCAGGGCCGCGGCCGGAAGCACCGAGCCCGGCAAGCCGCTGGTCATCCTCGCCAACACCTCGCCCTACCAGGGCATGGACTTCCTTAAGAAACGTTTCCCGCGGCTTCATTACGTTCGCTTCAAGAGCCAGGAAGAGCGGCTTGAAATGCAGGCCGCACTTGCGGCCGAACTCGGCATCGACGCCGACGCAATGAAAGGGGCCTGAACATGGTCGAGATCGTCAATCGTCCCTACGCCAAGGCATTCGAGACCTTCGCGACCGCGCGACCCGAAGTCCTCTGCCTTTCCGCCGACCTGACCTCGTCCTGTGAGGTCGACGGCTTCCGCGACCGGCATCCGCAGCAGTTCCTCTCGCTCGGCATGGCCGAGCAGAACATGTTGTCCTTTGCCGGCGGGCTGGCGATGGAAGGCTACCGGCCGTTCATTCATACCTTCTCGGTTTTCCTCTATCGCCGCCCCTATGATCAGCTGATCAACTCCATCGCGTATTCCAATCGCAAGGTGCGGCTGATGGGCTTCCTGCCCGGTATCACCACGCCCGGCGGCATCACCCATCAGGCGATCGAGGACGTTGCCGTTCTGCGCGCCGTACCGAACATGACGATCCTCGAGACCGGTGATGCGACCGAGGTGGAGACCGTGCTTGAAGTGGCCGACAGCATCGATGGCCCCGTCTATGTGCGCGTGCTTCGCGGCGAGGTCCCGCGTCTCTTCTCCACGCCTTTCGCGTTCAACAAGCTGCGGGTTCTGTCCGAGGGCGACGACATTCTCGTCGTTTCCTCAGGCGTCTGCACCGAGGAAGCACTGCGCGCCACCCAACCGCTTCAGGCACGCGGCATCGGCATCACCCATCTGCACGCCTCGACCCTGAAACCCTTCGATCGCGAAGGCCTTTTGAAGGCCGCGCGGGGCAAGAAGGGGATCGTCACGCTGGAAAACCACACCATCGTCGGTGGCCTCGGCTCGCTCGTTGCGGAAATTCTGGCCGAAGAAGGTCTTGGCGTCCGCCTGAAGCGGCTGGGCCTCAATGACACCTTCGCCCATGGTGCGTCCAAGCCCTACCTCATGAAAAAGTATGGCCTCGACGCCGGCGCGCTCGTTGGCGCCATCAGCGAGTTGGTCGGCAAGCCGCTGGAGATTGGCGAGGACGAATTGACGGAGGTCCGCATCGACCACGTGCATTCGGCTCAGAAGGCGGAGGCGCTCTAGTGGCTCCGCGTTTCACCGTCACCTACTACGTGCAGGCCGCTGACGCCGACGAGGCTAAGGCGCGCGCACTCGATATCGCTCTGGAGCAGACCGTCGAAATTCCGCGCAGCGCCGTTCCCAAGGGCTACGTCGAGGATGAAATCCTCGGCAAGCTGGAAGACCTGAAGCCGGATCCGGTCGGCCGGCCGGGTTTTCTCGCCTCGATCTCCTATTCCGACGACGATGTCGGCGGCGACTTTCTGCAGCTCTTGAACGTCATCTTCGGCAACAGCTCCATCAAGCCCGGCCTGAAGGTCGAGGATATCGGTCTTTCGCCGGGTATCCTTGGGCTTTGCACAGGACCCCGCCACGGCATTGCCGGGCTTCGCGCCCGCGCCGGCGTGGGCGAAAGCCCTCTTTTGATGTCGGCGATCAAGCCCGTCGGGCTTTCGACATCCGAACTTGCGAGCCGCGCCCATGATTTCGCGCTTGGCGGCATGCACTTCGTCAAGGACGACCATGGTCTCGTCGATCAGGTGACGTCGCCATTTAATGAACGCCTGAAGGCCTGCATCGAGGCCGTCGGCGAGGCCAATGCCAAAACCGGCGGCAGGACAAGCTTCGTGCCGAATGTCACCGGGCCGGCTTCGGCCGTGCTTGACCGGGCGAAGGAAGCGCAGGCCGCCGGTGCGGGCGCCGTGATGCTGGCCCCGGCATTGACCGGCTATGATGTCGTGCGCACACTTGCGGCCGATCCCGACTTCAGCTTGCCGATCGTTTCGCACCCGGCCTTCTCCGGCGCAAATGTGGTTTCTGCCGATTGCGGCTTCTCGCACCGTTCGTTCTTCGGCACGCTCCATCGCCTGATGGGCGCGGATGCGGTGATCTACCCGAACTTCGGAGGCCGCTTCGGTTTCACGCGAGAGGAATGCCTGTCGATTGCTCGGGCCTGCGCGGCCGACATGAGCGGGCCGAAGGCGATCGTCGCTGCACCCGGTGGCGGCATGACCTTCGAGCGCGTTCCCGAGATGCGTGAGGCCTACGGCAACGACGTCATGTATCTGATCGGCGGCGCCCTGCTTCAGCAACCGAACCTCGTGGACGCCTGCCGCCGCCTGGTCGCCGCGGTCCATAGCTAGACGCACTCGCCATGGGTCGAGCCGGAAGGGTCGAGCCGGGATGGTGCAGCCCTCGTATTCCCGTAGGCGAAAGGGCGGCCCTCCCGTTGCGCGACAAGAGAAGCAGCTAGCAGATGGCCGCAGCCTGGGACCAGGCTGCCATCCAGCGCGACTGCGAGCTCATGGGCCGCAATCCGCTTAGTCGCGCTCCGTTGTCGCTATGCGTTGGAAGTGCGAGTCGGCACTACAACGGCCGAGAACGCCGACCAAACCGCTGGGCTAAGCGGCGACAACTCCTCGGCCCTCAAGCTGGTGGCTTCCGAAGACGTCGGCGCCGCTTCAGGACTGCCGATCACCTGTTACGCTTCGAACGTCTAGCGTTTGCGAACAAACTCAGTGCGTAGAACAAGACCTTTGATCGCCTCATGGCGGCAATCGATTTCTTCAGGATTATCAGTTAGCCGGATCGACTTGATCACCGTTCCCTGCTTCAGCGTTTGCCCGGCACCCTTCACCTTGAGATCCTTGATCAAAACGACTGAGTCGCCATCTGCAAGGACGGTCCCTGACGCATCGCGAACCTCGGCGGCTCTTGCTTTCTCGGCAGCAAGTTCGGAGGCTGGCCGCCACTCACCCGTTACATCGTCGTACACGTAGTCGTCGTTCTGGTCGCTCATGGTCTGCCTTGCATGGTTTTTCGGATCTTGCAGTGGTCGCGGCCGCGATCGCTGCAATAGGGGTGCACCCCTACCTTCTCTGCGGTGCTGACGCAAATGTCACGGCTCGTCCTTCGGTTTTGCTGCGGTCTAAAACGTCGGTCGTCCGCTATAAGGCCGCATTTGCGCCGCGTGGGGGCCGGCATCCGTCGCCGCGCGCGGAGCGGACCCGCTTGCCTTTCGCAGGGCACTGCCTCGTATGCCCGCAGATCGTCTCCGCTTGTCCGGCCGAGCGCGAACATTGAAGCGGCCGTCTTCCGCCGGTTCGGCACTGGGCCGGAACCACTTCGGCCCGAAAGAAAGAGACATGGCCAAGCCCGCAACCAACCTCGGCCCCCGTTCATTCAGCACTGTGAGTGCTCTAGTTGGCGAAGGCCTGTTCTTTCACAAAGATTTCCAGATCCGTCTCTGCCTTGATGGTGCTCCGAGTTCGATTTCGGCCCGCGCTCTTTGCTTCGTAGAGGAGCTTGTCGGCCCGTTCATAGAGTTTCTCAAAACCTTCATCGCCGAAGGTATCCGCCACTCCCATGCTGGCGGTTACAGGTCGCTCGAGACCCGGAACGGTACTGGCGACAATTACCGGAATTGCCTGTCGCCGGCGTTCGGCCAGGGTGGCGGCATCATTGCCGCGCAAGAGAAGTACAAATTCTTCACCGCCAAGACGGTATGCCCGCACGTCCGGCCCTGTCTGGAAAGCATTGGCTACAGCTTTGAGCACGGCATCTCCAACGGCATGTCCGTTTACGTCATTGATTGATTTGAAATGATCAAGGTCAATGACCGCCAATGTTGCAAAGCCATCAGCTCGAAGCTGCGCGAACTGTCCCTCAATCGCTCGACGATTGAGCAATCCCGTCAATGGGTCCGTTTCGGAAAGCCGTTCAAGCAGATCGGCTTCGATGCGTGCGCGATCTCGCTCCCGCTTCATGGTCACGAAGCGATCAGCTACGCCGAGCGTGGTAAAGAGGGCTTCGAATAGACAGCCAGCATAAAACGCGAGCGTGGCGTCGATGCTGTCGAACCAGGGTACGACGCCCGTCACCAGACGGATCAAGCCGACCGCGATCATTGGCGTGTATCCGACTGCCTGAAATTTTGCCGCGCGGCTCCCGCGGCGCAATGCGTCGACCATCGACAGTATGAAAATGATGAGGATCGGTGCAAACGCAGCCGTGTACGCGGTCGATTGTATTGGCCGCGCAACGAACGGGAATGCCGCGTGAAACGCACTCAGGAACAATGCCGATGCCGCACAATAGGGTAGCAGACGCCGTAGTGCAGGATGCATCAGTCCAGGTTCGATGAAGCTGTACGTAAACATCGCTCCTGATGCGACCGTCATCCCGAAGAGCAAGGTGGTCATCCAGCTCAAAGTCATGGCCGGCGGGTCGAAAAATACGACTGACAAACTTGATGAGGTCATAATGGTCATCAGCAACGACAGCGTCAAAGCCGAGTGCCAGAGAACAAAAGGTTCGCGCAGGATCCGATAGAACGCCGCATTGAAGATCAGAAGCATGGCGAGCATGCCAGCTAGGCCTGCGACGAACGTCAGGAGTTGCATATCGTCGATGCTATCGACTGCGACATCCACTGGTGCAAGATATGCTCGCTCCAGTGTCATCCGATGGCTGGGCAAATCCATTGCGACGACGACTTGCCGCGTCGCATCTGTCACTACAGGCAGGGGAGCCTTGAAATACCCACCGGCCATTGAGCTGGGCAACGCTGCTGCAGAAACGGAGGCTTGCCGCACCGCGCCGTCCTGGTCGATTGCAAGGAGATGCACCGCCTCAAGTGCGCTCCGCCTGGAGAGAAAGTATCGAGGAGGGCTATCGCCCGG
Source organism: Ensifer sp. Root558 (assembly GCF_001427045.1). Taxonomy (NCBI): domain Bacteria; kingdom Pseudomonadati; phylum Pseudomonadota; class Alphaproteobacteria; order Hyphomicrobiales; family Rhizobiaceae; genus Ensifer; species Ensifer sp. Root558. The sequence continues at coordinate 485,512 of NZ_LMGC01000035.1, forward strand.
CCTGAGATCGAAGCGAAGCAGCACTCGCTCGGAATCAATCGAGAATTTCCGGTCATCACAGGACCACCGCTCGGCTGCCAAAGCTATGGTGATCACGTTCTCTGAGATGCGGCCGGATGCCCAGCAGGAATTGCGAATGTTGCTGGAATCACCAGCGTGGGTCGATCCAACGCCCAAGTGCGTCAGCATCAACAGAAGCAGAAATACTGCCAAAGCACGACTTCGAAACCCACCCCCAAGCATAGGGCTTCGATACAGCCAGAAGCTTTCGATACCATTAAGCGCCGCAAAAACGCGCCTGTTATCGGCTCGGCGAAAGGCGCCGACCTTGCTATAGCGCCTGAACGCGAACCGCGGCCCGCTCACACTTCCTGTCTTCAATTCTGGCGCAAGGCGCTGGACGACGACAAGCGGGCAATCATCCATGCGGCCGCTCCAGAAGAGCGCGCGACCGCCTCTCTTCATGAACTGTAACCGGACACGACGGATGTTTGAGATGGCTCTTTGAGGGTTTGCGCCGATCGCGCGCTAGAGCCGGTCGGCGCTTTCGATGGCGGCCGGTGCCTCTACTGGGTTCTCGGATGCCACGTGCTCTTCGGCAACGCTCAAATCCAGTTTCCCCCAGATCGATAGTTTTTCGCCGTTGGGTTTAAGCTTTCGGGACTGCTTGATCTCAACGATAAACGGCTTTGTCTGCTGACGCATCTTTCCTCCAGGCGACGAATCGCAGAGCAACTCTATCGCAACGCATTCGTCTCGCAAGCGGACCTTGCCCGAAGGTCGTGCGAGAAACGGGCGTGTTTTCACTGTGGGTGTGGCAGTGTGCTGCAGCGCGCTGCGTCCCTTCGGGTAGGGGCGCGATTGCGCTGATGCCACTGTCAGATCTCTTCCCTTCGGCCGTTGCTCCAAGTGCGGGCTCGATGAGGCAGGTCTGACCGTAGAACGGCTGCGCTTCGCTCTTGTTCCCGAAACGAACTTCACAAAGACAGGCATCGAGCCACTCGCAGGCTTACGTCGCTCGCCGGCCATCGTTACTTCCTCTGCGGCATCAACCCGCGTTCTAGACGTTTTGCCGGGGTTCGAACTTCGCGGTGACCATCTCGCTCTCCTTCGAGACGAGCCTGGCGGGCAAGAAGTTGATCCAGCCTTCGTTCGGCAGCAGGCACATTGGCGCGCATCACTGTATCGCGTAGCTTTCGCGCAATGCGATTCTGTCCCGCTTATCCCCCGTTGACAGCAGGAAAAACCACCTCCTACCTCTCCTGGATCGGCCGACGGCTTGCTAGGAAGAGCGTGAAAACCCGCGTCGGAGCGACTGCCCCCGCAACGTCTGGGCGTTCAAGCACCACCGCACGCGTGTTTCACCGACGATGCCAAAGGTGGTTTCGATAGAGCCAACGGATAAAGCGGCGCATGCGGTTGCCGGCAGCACAAAGATCTGCCCGGAACGGCAATGGCCGAGCAGTCGAGCGGCAGCTACCGACTAAAGGACAAGCGCGCTTGTCCTGTTCTCGATCAGGCGAACGAGGTTCAGTGCCGTCATCTCCGAGGATTTCGGATTGGTTGCGAGCGGGCGGTTCTGAAGGCGGATTTCGAGTGTGCCGAAGGCGCCCCGGGCGATAATGCTGTGCGTGTTTTCCACTGCTTTGGGATCGGCGACGAGCTGCACACGCGTATGTTCCATACCGATGCCGGCAAGGGAGATGGTCGCCGCCACATTGGCATTTTGCGGAAAGGCCGTCGCCGCCTCAGCGGCCGATCCTGCAAAGAAAGCTTCCGCTTCCTGAAGTTCGCCTAGGCGACAGCACTCTTCGGCGGGCGTCCCAAACCAGGCCCTCGCGGGCTTGGTGATGATGTGCTCCACGCTGTCCAGACCCAACCGTGAGGCCGCCGAGAGCGCATCGATGCCGCCGAGCGCGCCCGGCGGTATGATAAGCTTGCAACCGTTCCGCCGCGCAAGTTCCACGAGTTCGTCGAGCACGGTGGCATCCACCAGGGCCGAGGTCGAGGACACCGCGAAATCCATGCCCGCCGCCAATGCCGCCCGGGCGAAGGGCTGGACGCTTTCGCGGCTCGCCGCCTCGACGACCAACGTCGCGCCGGTCGCCGTCAGCGCTTCTGGACCGGCAACATGAACCGCCCCTTCCGGCATGGTCGCTTCGATTTCCCTGGGATCGCGCACGGCGATCCCGACAATCCGGGCGTTCGCGCCCCGCGCCTTAAGAAGTGCTGCCACCCGGTGTCCGATGGCGCCCCAGCCCACGAGGCAGATGGCTTCGACTTTCGACATGACGATCCTTTGCTGGTTTGCTGCCGGGTTCAGAGCGTCACCCAGCCCTCGGGCGGGGTCTTGCCGGGGTGCACGGTTCCGCATTTCGGGCACGTGCGCAGCTTTTCGTCCGCGTAGAAGGCCTGATAGATCGGCGGCAGATCGTCGACGATGGATTCGAGGTCTACCTCCGCGCGGTGCACAAGCTCCGTGCATTCGAAGCAGTACCATTCAACAGCGTCGAGCAGGCCTTCAGGCCGCGTGGGCTCGATCACAAGGCCGATCGATCCCTCCATCGGCCGCTGCGGCGAATGGCGCACATGCGGCGGCAGCAGGAAGATGTCGCCCTCCCGGATCGGCACGTCGTAGAATTCCTTGCCGTCATAGAGCTTCAGCACCATGTCGCCCTTTAGCTGGTAGAAGAACTCCTCGACGGGATCGTCGTGATAGTCGGTGCGCTTGTTGGGGCCACCGACTATCGTCACCATGAGGTCGGCGTCTTTCCAGATCTGTTGGTTGCCGACCGGCGGCTTCAGCAGGTGCTTGTGCTCGTCGATCCACTTTTGCAGATTGAACGCCTTGAGCTTCGTCATCGATATTCCTCCCTGTCCCGTTCAGCGCAGTTTCAGGCCGCATTCCTCGAAGGCGGCTCTGGTCAGTCTCTTTTCCTCATCCGTCAGCTCCAGCAGTGGCTGGCGGACGGCTCCCCCCACTTGGCCAAGCAGTTCCTGCCAATACTTCTGGTGCGCATGGGGCTTTTCCGCGGGCTTGGACTTGCGGAAGGCGTCACGCACCCCTTGCAGGCTCGCGCTGACGGCGCGGGCCTCCTCGGCCTTTCCGGCAAAGGCGAGTGCTGTGTACTCGGCCATGCGCCGGTCGGCCTTGGTCTGGAGCGTGTAGGGTGGCGACGAGCAGAGATAAAGCTGCCAACCGAGTTCCAAGACGTTATCCAGCCATTCCTCTTCCGAAGCGGTCGAGACGAGGATGCGGTCGCCGGCGAGCGCCGTCAGCGCCTTGTACATGGCGCGCGGCACCGAATACTTGATCGCTACCACCGTCTCGATGTCGGCAAGCCGGTTGCACAGTTCCGGGCTCATCAGATAGCCGCTGTCGGGATGCGACCACAGCGCCATGCCGATATCCACCTTTGAGGCGATGGCCTCATAGTAGCGCAGCAGCGTTTCGTCCTGCTGCTTGAAGAAATGCAGGATCGGCGCATGCACGACGATGTAGTCGGCGCCGCAGGCCTGCGCATGACGGGCAAGATCGATCACCACATCCATGTTCTGGTCGGAGCAGGACATGATCGTCTGCGCCCGTCCTCCGGCCGCTTCCACCGATAGATCGAACATCCGCTTGCGCTCGTCGACCGACATGGAGAAGAACTCACCCTGCTTGCCGGCAATGAAGAGGCCGTCGATACCGAGATCGGAAATCCAATGCTCGACATTGCGGCGGTAGCCCTCTTCGTCGATGGCGCCATCGACTGTGAACGGCGTGTTCGCCGCCGCCCAGATGCGGCGCATCGTGGCACGGGAATGGGCCTTTGCATCTTTACGCTGGTATTTCATGACGCTCCCTGTCGCATGTCCGTCCGGTGGCGCGTGAAGCAACCGCTCCGGTCTCTCTCGGCGCATTTAGCGCAGGATTTTTTTATTCATTAAGACACATAGTCTGTATATATTCATGCCGAAATCAGTATGGATCCCGCGATGCTCAATCTCCGTCAGATCAAGTGTTTTCAGGCCGTGGTCGAACTCGGCAACTTCTCCCGCGCCGCCGAACGCTTGCGCACCAGCCAGGCCGGCATCTCGCATGCGATCCGCGACCTCGAGGCGCTGCTCGGCGCGCGGCTCTTCGACCGCACGACCCGACGCGTCGAACTGACCGAGGCCGGTCGGGTCTTTGCGGCGGCCGCGCTGCCCGGCCTTGCGGAAATCGAGCGCGCCGTCGATGCGGTGCACGATCTCGGGCAACTGAGAACGGGCCTGGTGCGCATCGCCGCCCCGCCCTTCCTTGGCGCAACCGTGCTGCCGCGCCTGCTGCAGGAAGTCGCTCAAAGCCATCCGAACCTCAAACTCAGGATCGAGGACGTCGTGACGGACATGATCGCGCCCCGGGTGCGCAGTGGCCTCTGCGACCTCGGCGTCGGCACCTTTGCCAGCGACGAGGACGGCCTTGAGATCCAACGCGTGCTGCGCGACCAGCTGATGGTTTTTGCGCCCGAGGGCCACGCCATCTGCACGAAGGCCGAAGTGGCCTGGTCCGCGCTTTCCGACCAGCCGATCATCACGCTGACGCGCGAAAGCAATATCCGTCTTCTGACCGAGGTCGGCTTCGAAAGCGCCGGCGTGCCACTGCGCCCTTCTCTCGAAGTGCACCAGATCAACACCGCCCTTTCGCTCGTCGAGCGGGAGGCGGGGGTTGCCATCCTGCCGACCTATGCCTTTACCGGCCTCAACGGTCGGAAGATCTCAGCCCGCCCGTTGGTCGAGCCGTCGATTGCCCGCGATGTCTCTGTCATCACGGCGCGCGAACGCACGCCCTCCCCCGCGACGCTCGCGGTGCGCACACTGCTGCGCAAGGTGCTGCGCGACATGGTCCCGGTTGTCGGCTGATGGAACGCAAGAAGGCCGAAACCACCCAGACAGCGGTTTCGGCCTGATCATCCATTCATTGCGGCGCGCGATGCCGTCAGGCGGTGCGCAGCGAGACGTTCTTGACGACGGTGTAGTGATGCAGGCCCTCCGCGCCACCCTCGCGGCCAAGGCCGCTTTCCTTGACGCCACCGAAGGGCGTTTCGGCGACGGAGGCCTCGAGCGTGTTGATCGAAAGATTGCCGGCCTCGATGCCCTGCATCAGGCGGTCGATGTTGGCGGCCGAGTTGGTGAAGCCATAGGCGGCAAGACCAAACGGAAGCGCATTCGCTTTCGTAAGCGCTTCGTCGATCGAGGCAACCGGATTGATCAGCGCGAGCGGGCCGAAGGGCTCTTCGCTGAGCGCGCGGGCATCATCCGGCAGATCGGCAATCGCGGTCGGCGCGAAGAAGTAGCCCTTGCCGTCCAGACGTCCGCCGCCGCACAGGATGCGGGCGCCCTTTGCGCGCGCATCGTCGACAAGCTCCTGGAGGGCAGCGATGCGGCGATCGTTGGCCACCGGGCCCATCTGCGTCCCTGCGTCGAGGCCGTCACCGACCTTGATCGAACGCGCCTTCTCCACGAAGGCGTCGGTGAAGCGCCTGTAGAGCGTTTCGTGCACGAAGAAGCGCGTCGGCGAGGTGCAGACCTGGCCGGAATTGCGATACTTGCGGGTGGCGCAGGCAATGCCGGCCGCAACCGGATCGGCATCCTCGCAGACGATGACGGGCGCGTGGCCGCCAAGTTCCATCAGCGCCGGTTTCATCACTTGCGAAGCGAGCGTCGTCAGGTGCTTTCCGATGACGGTCGAGCCGGTGAAGGCGACCATGCGGATCCGGTCCTGAGGGATGAGATAGCCTGAGATTTCGGCGGGGTGGCCGAAGACGAGGTTGAGCACACCGGCAGGAAGGCCTGCATCGTGGAACGCCCGCGCTATGTGCACGACGCCGGTTGGCGTCTCCTCGGACGCCTTCATGATGATGGAGCAGCCGGCCGCAAGTGCGCCGCCGATCTTGCGAGCGGGCTGGCTCATCGGGAAGTTCCAGGGCGAGAACGCCGCGACTGGGCCGATCGGTTCCTGCAGCACGATGTAGCGGATGCCCGGCGCGCTCGGGATAACCCGGCCGTAGAGACGCACGCATTCGCCGGCGTCCCATTCGAAGAATTCGCAACCGCGAATGACCTCGGACCGCGCCTCGGAAAGCGGCTTGCCGTTTTCGAGCGTGATCGAACGCGCGATCTCCTCTGAGCGCTCGCGCATAAGCTGGGCCGCCTTCAGGATGATCGCCGCGCGGGCAGCCGGCGATGTCCGGCTCCAGGCCTGAAAGCCCTGCCAGGCAGCGTCCGTTGCGTCGGCGAGATCCGTCTCGCGGGCGACCGCCACCTTGCCGATGACATCCTCATTGGCGGGGTTGATGACGGCGAGCGTCTCAGAGGTCGCCCTCCATTTTCCGCCGATATAGAGCTGAGCATGCGTATCCTGAGCCATGAGATTGCCTTTTCGCCATTCCTTCAGAGGCTGCGCCTTCCTGTTCCGGTAATGGATGCAATCAGCGGTCTAATATAACAATCCACATAGGTTGAATGAATTGATATCGAGATGTGATAAGTCTCGAGCCAGCCCAAACGAAAAAAAAGCGCCTTCCCGGACAGGGAAAGCGCTTTTCCATTTTTCACAAGCGATCGCGATCAGGTCACGGCGCTACGGACAGCAAAGCGGGCGTCGCGCCAAGCGCCAGTCTCCATCACGTCATGCAGCACGTCCACGGCGTTCCACACATCCTTAAAACTCGTATAGAGCGGTGTGAAACCGAAACGGATGGTGGCCGGGGCGCGGAAGTCACCGATGACGCCCCGCTCGATCAGAGCCTGCATGATTTCATAGGCCCCCTCGTGCTCGAAGGAGACCTGGCTGCCGCGCACCGTGCCGTCCCTTGGACCGACCAGCTTCAGGCCATGCGCGCCGCAACGCGCTTCGACGAGCTTTATGAAGAGGTCGGTGAGTGCGATGCTCTTCCGGCGGATGGCCGTCATGTCCACTTCATCCCAAAGATCGAGCGCGGCCGAAAGCGTGCGCAGCGACAAGATTGGCTGCGTGCCGGAGAGGAAGCGCAAGATGCCCGCGCCGCCGTCGTAATTGCGCTCGAAAGCGAATGGACGGGCGTGGCCCCACCAGCCACTGAGCGGTTGGCTGGCCTTTTCCTGATGGCGCCTGGCAACATAGATAAAGGCTGGCGCACCGGGGCCACCATTCAGATACTTGTAGGTGCAACCGACGGCGAAATCGACGTTGCAGCGATCGAGTTCCACCGGCAGCGCACCGGCCGAATGGCAGAGATCCCAGACGACGAGCGCACCCACATCGTGCGCGCGCTTGGTCAGCGCCGCCATATCGCGCAGAGCGCCGGTCTTGTAGTTGACGTGATTGACGAGCACCACGGCGACGCTCTCGTCGATCAGGCCTTCGATCCGCGGGCCATCGACGCCCTCAAGCCGCAGGACGGTACCGGGCCGCGTCGCAATCACGCCCTCAGCCATGTAAAGATCGGTCGGGAAGCTCTCGCTTTCCGCGACAATGACCTTGCGCTCCGCATTGAGGCCGAGTGCGGCGTGCAGCGCCTTGTAGACATTGGCCGAGGTGTGGTCGGTCACGGCCGTCTGGCCGGGTGCTGCGCCAATGAGGCGGCCGACGCGGTCGCCGAGCGTCAGCGGCAGGGCGAACCAGCCAGCCGTGTTCCAGCTGCGAATGAGGTCGCGGCCCCATTCGAGTTTCGCGGCCTTCTCGATTTCGGCGTAGGAGGCAAAGAGCGCCGCGCCGAGCGAATTGCCGTCGAGATAGGTGACGCCTTCGGGCAAATCAAAGCGCTTCTTGAAGGCCGCGAGCGGGTCGTCGCGATCGAGCGCCTCGACAGCATGGATATCGATGTTCATGGGGCAGTCCTTCTATTCACGGACGGTTTCGCGGGCCGGCATGGGGCCGCGGGCGCGCTTGAGGGTTGGGAGCGCCAGCATGGCGAGCACGAAGAGGCCGGTGGCAAGTTTCAGGTCGGTCGGCGGCATGCCGGCGGCAAGGCAGAGCGAGACAAGCTGGTAGTAGACGATGGCTCCGACGAAGGGTGCCGCAAGCTGGCGCCGGATCGTCTGCTTGCCGACAATGGCTTCGCCGATCATCAGCGCCGCAAGGCCGTTGATCAGCGTACCGATGCCCATGTTGACGTCCGCAAACCCCTGCGACTGCACCATGAGCGCGCCGCTGGTGGCCGAGAAGGCACCGGCTAGACCGACCCCGCCGATGGTGAAGGCCCAGATGCTGATCCCCTGCGCTTCCGCCATATCCGGGTTGGAGCCGACGGCGCGCATGGCCGTTCCGCGTTCGGTCCGGAAATAGAGGTTCAAAAGGCAATAGACGGCAATGCCGAGCAGTCCTGCAACGACGATCTTCGCGACCGGGAAACCCGGCTCGGCAAAGGGTACGCCATCGAAAATGGTTGGCGTGCCGTACACCGAGAGGTTAGACTTGCCCATCAGCCGCAGATTGATCGAGTAGAGCATCGTCATCATCAGAATGCCGGCAAGCAGCGTGTGGATGCGGAAGCGCAGATGCACGAAGGCCGTGCAGCTACCCGCCAGGAAGCCTGCGGCCATCGCAACGAGGATCGCCAGCCAACCGGGTGCGCCACCGGCGAGCGACAGCGCGCAGACGCAGCCGCCGAGCGGGAATGCGCCCTCGCTCGTCAGGTCCGGAAAATTCAGTGTTCGGAATGGCAGCATGATGCCGAGAACGATGAAGGAAAGGATGAGGCTCTGCGCCAGCGTGACCGGGACGAGCGTGATGAAGTTCGAAAATATCATAGAAACCGTTTCCATGTCCGTCTCAGCTTGCGAGCAGCATCCGGTCGGTCTTCATGCCGAAGTGACCAATGAGTTTCGGGATCGTGACCTCGGCCTTTTCCGCGCCGGTGATCTCGAGCCGGATCTGGCCGGCATCGAGCATCACCACGCTATGGCCGAAATCGACGGCGTGCTGCATGTTGTGCGTCACCATCAGCGTGGTGAGATTGAAGGCTTCGACCGCGCGTACCGTCGCCTGCATGACGATGTCAGCCGTGCGGGGATCGAGGGCTGCGGTATGCTCGTCGAGGAGCAGCAGATCCGGCTGGTCGCACGTCGCCATGATCAGCGAAAGCGATTGCCGCTGGCCGCCTGAAAGCAGTTCGACGCGCGTGTCCAGTCGGTTTTCGAGCCCGAGGTTCAGCGCAGCGAGGCGTTCGCGGTAGCTTGCGAGCCGCCTGGCATTGAGGCCACGGCCAAGGCCAAGTTTCTTGCCGCGCAATTCGGCAAGCAGCATGTTTTCCGCAACCGTCATCGAGGCGGCGGTGCCTTTCATCGGATCCTGGAAGACCCGGGCCACCCGTGTCGCACGTTTGTGCACGGGCAGTGCCGTCACATCGTCGCCGTTGATGAGGATCTTGCCTGAATCGAGCATGAGCGCGCCGGAAATGGCATTGAGCATGCTGCTCTTGCCGGCGCCGTTCGATCCGATGACGATGGCGAAGTTGCCGGTCGGAAGCGTCAGGCTGAGATCGTTGAGGGCGATCTTCTCGTCGGGCTGCCCCTTGTAGAAGACCTTTCGTGCAGATCGGATTTCGAGCATCCGTTCCTCCTCTGAGCAATTCCGTAGAGGCCGCCTCCGCAGCCTTGCTTCCGGAATTCATGTAAATACGAATGGACAGGGCGCGCGCGGCGCGCTCATGGACGGCGGCGTCGTGGCCGCCGCCGTAGCTGGCGTCGGATTACTCGACGATGCAGTTGCAGTCGGCGAGCGAAGCCGGGATCTCGACGCCGAAGGCGGCCATCGCCTTCTTCGAGATCAGTGCCTGGTGGTCCTCATAGGCAGGGAAAACAGGAGCAATGGACTTCGGGTCCTTGCCCTTCAAGACTTCAGCCGCAATCTTGCCGGCATTCTTGCCGACCTGCTCGTAGTTGACGGCAAAGCTTGCCGGCACGAAATCCTCCTGTACGGCAGTATCGACGGCATTGACGACCGGGATGCCCGCCTGGCGCGCCGCCGACGCGACCGCCGCGATCGCCGGCTGGATCATGTTGGAGGTCGGGCCATAGATGACGTCGACCTTACCGGAGAGCGAGGTGATGCGCTGCTGGATGTCGTTGAGGTTGTCGACGCCGACTTCGACGACTTCAAAGCCCTGCTCAGGCGCAATTTTGCGCACAGCTTCGAGCAGCGCGACGTCGTTGGCCTCGCCCGGATTGTAAGGCAGACCGAGCCGCTTGGCGTTCGGCAGGAGCTTCCTGGTGAAGTCGAGCACCGCCGCCATGTCCTGGCTGTCGGTCGCACCGGTGATGCCGTCATCACCGCTTTCGCGGGAAGGCACGAGCTTGGCCGCGACCGGATCGGTCACGGCCGTGAAGATCACCGGGATGCCGGAGCCTGCGAGCGCCTTCTTGGCGATCTGCGAAACCGGGGTGGTGACGGTGTAGACGAGCTTTGGCTGTTCGGCCTGCAGCTTGGCGATCATCTGCGGCACCAGCGAGGCGTCGAAATTGGTGTGGCTCTCCGTGTAGACGACGTCCTTGCCCTCGACGAAGCCGTTTTCGGCGAGCGCCGCCTTGAAGCCGGCGATGGCGGCGTTGAGCGGTGGGTGTTCGCCGAAATTGGCGATGCCGATGCGGATCGGATCGGCAGCCGCCGAACCGATGCCGGCAAGCACCAGACCGGCTGCCATCAGGCCCGTGATGAGTTTCGATTTTGTCGTGGCCATGTGTTCCTCCTCCAGCTGTCGCAGTGACAGCACGAGGGATGAGGAAGCGCAGCCCAACGACAAAGTCAACGATATAGTATACAATTATAGCAATTAGCGATTATCATATATTATTCTCGCATATATGATCACCGAACATTTGGGCGGTGAATTTTGGAGGTGCCTTTGGTCGACGAGCAGGAAAACAGCACAAAAACAGAGGCCGCCTACAGGATTTTGCGAACCGAGATCCTCATGGCCCGTCTGCAACCGGGGGCGCCGTTGCGGCCCGACCTTCTGAGCAAAACCTATGATGTCGGGCGGACGCCTCTTCGAGAGGCGCTGTCGCGGCTGGAGGCCGAGCGGCTGGTAGTGGCGATCTCCAACCGCGGCTTCACCGTCGCACCCGTGTCGCGCAAGGGGCTGGAGGATCTGACAAAAGCCCGCGCAGTCGTCGAAATCCCTCTGTTGCTGGAAGCCATGGAGCGCGGCGGCTCGGAATGGGAATCGGCGATCGTCACGGCGCACTACCGTATGTCTCGCTGCAAGACGATCGTCGAGGATTCTTCCGACCTTGCCGTGGATACCTGGATGGAACGGCACGAGGCATTTCACGCCGCCCTCTTGAGCGCTGCGCAATCGAGTTGGCTGATGCACTTCCGCTCGACCATCTCCGACCAGCTCCAACGCCACTACCGGTTCCTCGCCTTCGCCCCTGTTCTGCGCGCGGCGCACGGAGAGACGACCGGCTACGCGGAGGCCATGGCCGCGCTGCATAAGGCGCAATCCATCGGTCCGCACACCGAGCTGATGGAGGCCGTACTCGACCGCAACGCCGAACGCGCTCGGATCCTGATGGACGAGCATTTCGGCTATCCGCTCGAAGTCTACGCCGTCGAGGAAGGGGAAGTTGCGTCATCTGGATCCCGCAAACCATCAACACGCCCGGGAACTCATAAGAAATCCGCATGAATTAATGCTGATTAAGGCGATTGTTATGGGGAAAGCGACCCTGTTTCATGGCGCCTAAGCAAACGGAAGCGGCGTGATTTGCGCGGGCATGAGGAGGCCTGCGCGATCAACTGACACGACGAAAGAAGAATTCGGAACGCGACACAGGGGTGTGTTCGCCGCCGAGCTGTCGTTTGCTTGCGCCGCTGCCAGCCTTGGACGCGTCCGTTCACCGATATTCCAGGAGGAGACCAACATGCCGAGAAGGCTGATCATCACGTGTTCAATTTTGTGTCTGGCCGCGGGCACTGCGCTTGCCGCGGGTTGGGAAAAGGAAGTACCGACGGAAATCAACATCCAGGATCCCCACCTCAAGCGCTGGTCGGAACTGACCTACGACAAGCAGCCGCCGGCGCTGACGCCGGGCAAGGACTACGGCATGGATCCGGCGACGGGCAAGTTCAACGCGCCGCGCGCCACAGCACTCGGCGCATCGCCGAACTTCCCCGGCCAGCTCACCCATTGGGACGACAAAACCTACAAGAGCAACGTCGAGGAAATCGCCTTCTACCCGCACATCACGTCGCCCTGGCATGCCTGGCCCGACGTCGCGGATTTTGACGGCAAGCGCTACATGTACCTGCATGACCGCGACTACATGCGCGTGCTCGACATCACCGACCCGGCCAAGGCCAAGGTCGTCTATTCCAAGGGCGGCGTCTGGGGACAGGACGGTTCAAGCGAAGACTGGGACGCCAAGACGGTCCAGGACTATTTCGGCGGTATGACGATTGCCTGGAGTGAAAAGCTCCAGAAAAACGTCGTCGTCGCCTCCTACGAGATCGGCCGCTTCGGCATTCTCGACAACAAGCGCACCCAGCCCGACATCGTCGAGACGCTACGCCACTACAATTCGCTCAAGGGCTTCAAGGTCTACGAGATGAACGGGCCGCTGCCGAGTGACTGGACGCTGATCGCCACCCGCACGACCGACATCAACAACCCGGACGCGCCCATCGGCAAGCAGCAGGGCTCCGGTTCGCTCGACGCACCCGCCTGGTTTGGCGGCAAGTACATGTACCTCTCGTCGGCGCCCGACGACAGCTACGCATTGACCGAGTATCCGGACTACCTGCATTCGCCGGGCTACCAGGCTTGGGACATGACGGACCCGGCCAATCCTCTTTTCGTCAGCCAGGTCACCGTTCCCGGACAGGTCGTCGGCGACAAGGCAAGCGAGGACGCCTACCTGATGAACCCGCGCGCCGGCAACCGCACGTCTTGGATGGGCTCGCGCATGCCGCTGTTCCTGCCGAAGCCGGTGGAAAAAGGTGGCAAGATCGGCTTCGGCGCGATGGGCGGCCTCGGCTTCTACACCTTCGATCTCACCAATCCCGGCACGCCGGAAATAATGGGCCATCTGAGCATTCCGCCAAGCTTTGCCGGTACCGAATTCGACAATGCCGATACCAGCCAGTACGAGCGCACCGGCTATGTCTTTGCCAACGGCTACCCGATGAACTCCAACTGCTACGAGCCCTACAAGGACGTGCTGGTCATCGACGCCAAGGATCCGAAGGACCCGAAGGTCGTCGCCACCTTCCCGCGTCCGACACCCCCGGCAGAGGCCGAATTCACCGACTATTGCCAGCGGCGCGGCAGCTTCGGTCCGAAGCGTTCCGGCACGACCCACCAGCCGGGTCACAGCCGCGACGGCATCCTGCCCTATGCCTTCTACAATGCCGGCCTGCAGATCTTCGACGTCAAGGACCCGAAGGATCCGAAGATCGCCGGCTACTACGTGCCGCGCTTCCCCAAGCCTGAGGAAATGCCCGAATACACCTATGAAAACGCCAGCTTCGCGGTCTTTACCGAATACGACCGCAACATCATCTGGCTGATCAGCATCGACGGCATCCGCGCCCTGAAGACGCCGCTTCTCGGTGAACCGAAAACCGGCCTTGCCGGCGAAGTCTGGCCGCCGCGCGGGTAACCCCGACTGGCCGGTATCGCAAACGATACCGGCCCTTTTTCCTCTCATTCCATACAGACCCGCTCAGCACCCGCTTGTCCCGCACGCCACGGACGGAGCCGGCGAAGCTTTGCCAATTTTCAAGAACCGACAAGGGAACGAACTCGATATGTACAAACCAACCAGTGCTACGGCACTTCTCCTCCTGAAAGGTGCCGCAGCGGCGCTCTGCCTGATGGCCGCCACCCAAGCGGCAACGGCTGCAGACGCGGAACCGGTCGAATATGTCCGCGTCTGCGATGCCTATGGCAACGGTTTCTTCTATGTTCCGGGCACCGAAACCTGCCTGAAGATCAGCGGCTACCTGCGCCACGAGGTTGCGGCCGGCGACGATGTCTACTGGGGCGGCTCGCTCGATGGCTTGCCCGGCAAGGCGCGGGCGACACTGCGCTTCGACGCTCGCAATGAAACCGAGTTCGGTACGCTGCGCTCCTATCTGGAGACGCGCTTCGAGCACAAGGCATCTGGCGAGCGCATCTACATTTCAGAAGCGCTTATCGAGCTTGCCGGCTTCTCGGTCGGCATCGCCGATTCGCTCTTTGCCAACTGGACCTGGGGTGCCGGCAACGTCATCTACGACGACGTCATTTACTACTCGGGCGACCGCACGATGCAGGCGAGCTATACCCACGACTTCGGCAACGGCTTTTCCGCCATGGTGGGCGCAGAGGAAGGCAATGGCTCCTGGGAACTGGAGGCGGTCGACGCGTCCGGCGTGGCAAGCCGCGAGTGGTTTGACCTACGGGCCGTCAGCATTCCCCACCTCCTCGGCGGGGTGAAATACGAAGCGGACCGGATGAAGCTTTTTGGCATGGCGGCCTATGACACGCGCTATGATGCCTGGGCCTTCAAGGCGCGCGTCAACCTCGACGTCACCGACACGCTCTCATTGTTCGTCATGGCTGCCTACCAGTCCGACCCGAGCCGGCCGAACTACTACGGCAGCTGGTACGGCGACTGGGCAATGTGGGGCGGTGCTTCCGTGAAGGTCAGCGAAAAGGCAACCATCAACAGCCAGATCGACTTCGAGGAGGATGGCACCTGGAACGCAGCCCTCAATGTTGCCTATGAGATCGCGCCGGGCTTCAAGATCACGCCGGAGCTCGACTACACCGCTTTTCGCGGGTTTCGCGGACACGAGGACGCCTTCGGTGGTGTCGTGCGCTTCCAAAGAAACTTTTAAGCTTCGCGTTGAGGAACCGGCGGCGACCTTGCTGCCGGTTTTTATCCGGCTGCAGCAACGATGCGGGCTGCCCTTGCCAGAGAAACCTTCGCGCTGTGCAACTCCCTGAACGGAATCGAACCCCGCCACCAGTTGTTTCAAAGCTTACGAGTATCTCACCACTCCAAGATGAGCATTCCAGGCGGCGACTGCTCGCGGCCAGGGTCCGTTCGCACGCGGCTTGACCGGTTGAAGGGTCGTGCGCCAAAGGATTTCAGCATAGGGCATGCCATCGGCCGGGAACCGGGCGCGAACTTTCCCTAGCAACGGAAAGAATTACCATCGCTAGGCTGTCAGCCTTTTGGCAGCCCCTCTGGCCTCAGGTACTTTCGTAGCGCTGCAATGCGAAAAATCGCGTTGGCGGCTCCGTAGCCGCGATAGCTCCGTCTTTCGACGATCTCGAAGAAGAAACCTTCGCCAAAGGTCGGGCTGTAGAGCTGGTAATACTCGCCGTCCTCGTCGCGGTCATAGAGGATGTTTTCGGACTTCAGCCTTTCGACGAGTTGAACGTCGAGACCGAAGCGCGCTTCAACGTCATCGTAGTAGTTCGGCGAAATCGGTAGCGCCTTGAAACCATTGGCGCGCAATGCCTGCGCAGTCGAAAAAATGTCATTGGTGGCAAAGGCCAGATGCTGGACGCCGGAACCGAAGGTTTCGGCGATGAACCGGCCGGCCAGCGTGTTGCGATTTTCCGCGCCGTTCAGTGTCAGGCGCAACGTGCCGGCGTCATTTTCCACGACCTGGCTGCGAACGATGCCTGCTGGATCGACGATGTCGATCATCGGCGTCTTATGAGCATCGAGTAGCGATGTGTAGAAGAGCAGCCAGGTTAGCATTTCCTCATATTTTACGGTCTGAGCGATGTGATCGATGGAGCATAATCCGGCCGCGATGACAGAGCCGCCGTCGCGCACTGGCTCAAACTCGATCTCCCAGATCTTGGAGAGCTCGGATTTGTCGTCCAGAAAATAGATGAGCCCTCCGCCCACTCCGTGGATCGCCGGAACCACGAGCTCGCCTGGACCAACCGGCTGCTCGAATGGTTCTGCCCCAAGCACCCGTGCCCTTTCTACCGTCGCCGCAGCATCATCCACCATGAGGCCGAAGGCATAGGCGGACGTGCCGTGAACGAGATAGGAAGCGCTGGCAAAGCCTTCGCGCTCGGTGTTGACCACCAAGTTGATGGCGCCCTGGCGATAAACCACCACTTGTTTCGTCCGATGCTGTGCTGTTTTCGTGAATCCGATTGAAACGAGCAACGCTTCGAGTTCGCTTGCTTCCTCTTCCGAGGCACTGAACTCCACGAACGCTACACCTCTCACGTCGGCGCGGGGGGGCATTATGGGGACCGGCAAACGAGTATCCGGTTCGGCGCGCCTAACCTGATCCCCGAGATAGATCAGCGAGCGATATCCGTCGACAGCGATCGCATTGGCATTGCCTCCACGAAATTGGTCGTTGAAGATTTCGAGCGATAGATAGCCGTCATATCCAGTTGCCGCCACCGCGCGGGTAAAGTCTGTCACTGGGAGATCGCCCTCGCCCGGCATATTGCGGAAGTGCCGGCTCCAATACAGCAGATCCATGTCGATCAGTGGGGCATCGGCCAACTGGACTATGAAGATCTTCTCCTTCGGGATGGAGCGGATCGAGTTGATCTCGATCTTGCGCGACAGCGTATGAAAGCTGTCAAGGATCAGCCCGATACTCGGGTGATCGACGCGTCGGACGATTTCCCAGGCGTCTCGATGATCGCTGATATGACGTCCCCAGGCGAGCGCTTCGTAACCGACGCGCAAGCCCCGCTTTGCGGCCCTTTCGCCGAGTTCGCTAAAGTCCGCGGCCGCCCTGTCAATGCCACCAACGGCAGCCGGCGAGACATTGGAACAGACAAGGACGAGGTCCGTGCCAAGCTCCTCCATCAAGTCGAACTTGCGCTCGGCACGGTCGAACGTTCGGGCTCTCAACGGCTCCGGCATGCCCTCAAAATCCCGGAACGGCTGGAACAGACTGATCTCCAAACCGAAATCTCGCACCATGCGGCCGACCTGACGCGGGCTCTCGTCAAAGGCGAGGAAATCGTTCTCGAAGATTTCGACACCGGCAAAGCCCGCCTTGGCGATGGCACGCAGCTTGTCCTTGAGGTCGCCGCTGAGCGAAACCGTTGCTATCGAGGTCTTCATCACTTGCTCCTCGCTGGATTTTCAGGAATCAGCCGGTCATTGCCTTGAAATGGGCAAGCATCCGCTTTGTGTCGGGCTCAAGACCTGTAAACAGGCGAAAAGCGCCAACTGCCTGGAATACCGCCATTCCCCCACCGTCGAGCGTGCGGCATCCGCGTCGCCTCGCTTCTGAAAGCAGCGGCGTTTCGAGCGGGAAATAGACGATCTCGGCGACCCAGTGCCGCGGATCGAGAAGTTCGGCGTCAAGCGGCATCCCGGGATAGTTCGCCATGCCGGTCGGCGTGGCGTGAATCAACCCGGATGCCGATCGCATCGCAACAGAAAGGTCCGTACCGGCGGTGATGTCGGCTTCTGGAAACAAGGCGGTCAGCATCGCGGCAAGCAATCGCGCCCGTTCCGGCTCGCGATCGAAAACGATGAGACGCTTCAGGCCAAACGAAAGCGCGGCATAGGCTGTTGCGACGCCCGCACCTCCTGCTCCCAGTTGCACGCCCGAGGAAAGATCTGCATCGGGCAATCCGCGCCTGAAGCCTTCGGCAAAGCCCCACCAATCGGTGTTGTGGCCATATCGTCGCCCTCCCGTGAGCACGACCGTGTTGACGGCACCAAGCCTGTGTGCGTCTGGCGAGAGTTCATCGAGATGGGCAATGACCGCCTGCTTGCACGGATGGGTTATGTTGAGGCCGGCAAACCCCTGCCTCTCAGCGTCGGCGAGCAGCCGCGGCAGATCATTTTCCGTCGCACCAATTTCGGAAAGATCGATAAGCTCATAAGCATAGCGGAGTCCCTGAGCTGCACCTTCGGCCATGTGCATGGCGGGCGTCAACGAGGCCTGGATGCCTGCACCGATCAGGCCCGCCTTCAAGGGTCTTACAAGCGTTTCGGACATTGTTTCCGTTTCCATCTTCTGAGCCCGTTGCAAAGGGCAGCCAGCCTTCGGCCCGCCGCGACTTTGCGGGCGGGCCGAAGTATTCGCGCGGTTACTGGCCCCGCGCGGCACCTATCTCCTTGAACAACAACTGCACGGTGTCAGCGCCGATCTCGGCGCTAAACTTCTCGATCACCGGCTTGACGGCGTCGCGCAGCTTCTGCGTCTCCTCGGGACTGAATTCGCTGACCTCCATGCCTGTCTTGCGGATTTCCTCAAGGGCTGCGGTATCCGCCTCGCGCGAGACCTTGCGCTGATAGTCGCGGGCCTCGGTCGCGGCCGCCTGCAGCACGGTCTTTTCCTCGTCGTTCAGGCCGTCCCAGAACTTCTTGCTGACGAGCACGATCTGCGGATTGTACTGGTGACGGGTCAGCGTCATGTATTTCTGCACTTCGTAGAACTTGGCGTTCAGGATGTTTGCGGCGGGGTTTTCCTGGCCATCGACCGTTCCGGTCTCGAGCGCTGTATAGAGTTCGGTGTAGGGCAGCGGCACGGCGTTGGCCCCGAGCGTGTTGAAGAGCTCGATCGGGATCGGGGACTGGATCGTGCGGATCTTAAGGCCCTTGATGTCTTCAAGCTTGGTCACTGCATGGCGATTGTTCGTGAGATTGCGGAAGCCGAGTTCCCAGTATCCAAGTCCGACTAGGCCGGTATCGGGCAAAAGCTTGCTGAGGCTCTCGCCAAAGGGGCCATCCATCACCTTGTCCGCCTCCTCGCCACTATTGAAGAGGAAAGGAAGGTCGACGGCACCGAATTGCTTGGCGTTGTTGGCAAGAATACCGGCGTTCAACACGGTCATCTCGATAACGCCGCCCTGGAGGGCGGAGACGGTCTGCACGTCACCACCAAGCGTGCCGCCGGGGAACAGCTTCACCTCGATCTTGCCGCCACTCTTTTCATTCACGAGCTCGGCGAACTTCTCCATGCCCGTCACTTGGGGGTGACCCTTGTTGTTGGCTGACGCGAACTTGATGGTCTGGTCGCGTATCTCTGCAAGCGTTGGCGCTGCTGCAAACAAAACGATCGGCAGGGCGACGCCCAGTGCCATTTTTGTCAATCGGTTCAACATGTTATCCTCCCAGATTGAGCCGGTAATCCCGCCGGCCTGTTGAAGCGCAATAAAAAGTTGCCGTCAGTGCCCAAACCAGGAGACCGGTACGGTCACCAGTTCTGGGAACAGGACGAGCAGGAAAAGGACGATCAGTTCGGCAATGAGGAAGGGCCACACGCCCTTCATCAGGTCCTCCATCGTCAGTTTCGAGACGCCGCAGATAACGTTGAGAACGGTGCCCACTGGCGGGGTGATCAGGCCGATCGAATTGTTGATGATGAACAGCACGCCGAAATAGACCGGGTCGATCCCCGCTTGCTTGATGATCGGCATCAGAACCGGCGTCATGACGAGGATCGTCGGCGTCATGTCCATCGCTGTCCCGACGACGACGATCAGGACCATGATTGCGATGAGCAAAAGGGTCTGGTTGTCCATCAGCGGTTCGACAAGCGCGGCAAGCGCACCGGGGACGTCTGCAACCGTAATCAGCCAGGCGGAAACGGCAGCGCAGGCAACCAGGAACATCACGACGGATGTAATTTTCGCGGCCGCTACGAAGACATGGAAGAGCTGGCCTGGCGTCAATTCGCGGTAGATGACCATCGAGACGAACAGGGCGTAGACCGCCGCAACAACGCCGGCTTCGGTTGGCGTGAAAACACCAAACTTCAGACCAACGATGATGATCACCGGCAACAGAAGCGCCCAGACACTGTCGAGCAGCGCTCCAAGCCGCACGCGGGCGCTTTGTCTTGGCGGGAGCTCGAACTGCTCCTTGCGAGCGACGATAAGCCAAGTGATGCAAAGGGCCGCGGCGATCATCAAACCCGGGAAAATGCCCGCAAGAAAGAGTTTGGTGATCGAGACGCCGCCAACCACACCATAGAGGATGAAGCCGATCGACGGCGGAATGATAGGCCCGATGATCGATGCAGAGGCAAGCAGCCCTCCGGCGCGCGCCGGATCATGACCGCTCTTCAGCATCATCGGCAGAAGCAGCGCGCCAAGGGCCGCCGCGTCGGCGACAGCTGAACCAGAGAGGCTGGAAAGAATGCAGGCGGCAAAGATCGCCACGAAGCCGAGGCCGCCGCGGATGTGACCGACCATGGCCATCGCCAGGGCGACGATGCGGCGGGAAAGCCCGCCGGTGTTCATGACCTCGCCTGCAAGCAGGAAGAAGGGCACGGCCATCAACGGAAAGCTGTCGGCGCCGTTCAAGACATTTTGGGCGACGATCTGTGCATCGAAGAGCCCGAGAAAGAGCATCAGGGCGACGCCGCTGATGATCAGCGCAAATGCAATCGGCACGCCGAGCGCCATGGGGCCGAGAAGTGCGCCAAGGAAGATGGTGACCGTCATCGGCTCGTCCTCAGCGTTTGACGGGCAGCGGCCCGAGCGTGGCCGTGGGGTGTGGGTCAAGCGCCACTTCGTCTTCGCTGTCGCGCACCAGTTCCGCCGTCGTCACGTCGATGCGTCCGGTCGCGATGGCGAAAGCGTCGGCAAGCAGGATGAGGAATGCGGGTACCCCAAAGGCGAGACCGGCCCCGTAGAAGAAGCCCATGGAAAGCCCAGTCGCAGGCGCGCCGACATGCAGGTTGATGAGCGTCTGCGTCCAGCTGCCGCTGATCATCAGCCAGGTAGCGTAGAGCATCAACACATGGCCAAGAAGCACCGCGACCTTCGCGGCGGCCGGCGGCAGTCGTTTGATGAGCGTATCAACGCCGAGATGCCCGTGTTCGCGCAAGGCAACCACGGCGCCAAGAAACGTGAGCCAGACGAAGAAGATGCGTGATAGCTCCTCCGAGACCGTGATGCCCTGATTGAACGCATAGCGCAAAACGACGTTGCCGAAGACGAGGACGACCATGCCGGCAAGCAGCAAGGCAATCGCCACCTTCAGCGCGAAGAAATAGAAATCGATAATGCGGATCATGCGCTCCTCCCAAAGCGGAGTGCCGTCTTGGCGCCCGCGCATCACATTGGCGTCACGGGGCGGCGTTAGGGCACCGGTGCGAACACATCCTCCTCAAGTCGTCTTCGCCACTACAAAATGTACGAACTAGTACGTATGTCAAGCAGACTCTCTTGAAAGACCCCCGTAACCTCAATATGAATCTCACGGGAGGCGGTGTGGCGAGCCTCTGCGCTCGCCCGTTTCGATTTGGTTTCATTGGAAAATTTCGGCGAGTGCCGGGGGAGTGATCAAAAAGAATGGCGGGGCGGGTTGAGGCAAGTCGGAAGAACGATCCGGAACGCACCAAGGAAGACATCCTTGTCGTCGCCACGGAAGAGTTCTCCACACACGGCCTTGCGGGCGGACGCGTTGACGCGATCGCAGAACGGACCCGAACCTCCAAGCGCATGATCTATTACTATTTCGGGGGCAAGGAGGGACTTTACCTGTCCGTGCTTGAGCGCGCCTATCGCAAGATCCGCACGCTCGAGGAGGACCTGAAGCTTTCAAGCCTTGCCCCGGAAGAGGCGTTGCGTACGCTAATTTCCAGCACATTCGACCACGACGAGGCCAATCCCGACTTTGTGCGATTGGTCAGCATCGAAAACATCCACCACGCAGCGCATATGCTGCGGTCGGAAGCGATCCGTGATCTGAATGTCTCGGTCATCGAAACGATCGCGGGCATTCTGGAACGCGGTATCGCTGAGGGTGCATTCAAGCGAAAGGCCGACCCGATAGATGTGCATATGCTGATCAGTGCCTTCTGCTTCTTCCGGGTTTCGAACCGATATACATTCGGAACTATCTTTCGCAGGGATCTTTCCGAATCGGCCACGATCGGCCGCCATCGCCGAATGATCGCCGACGCCGTGATCAGCTACCTCCAGACGGAGGAAGGGGCAGAGAACCCCATATCCTAGGGCTATCGCGCATGGGATGGGAAGCACTCAGGCAATGGGGTGTTAATGCCAGAACGCTGCCGATCTCAACGACGTGCAGCCCAGACCTCGATAGGCCTCGTCGGCAAGCGCTTGGCTGACGCACGTCACCGCCCACCGTTGGCTTGACGTTGTCGATGAGAGTGTGTCAGCTTTCCCGTCAGGAGGGCGCTCGATGTCGACGTCGCTGTCGCATATTCGTGAGATAGAACGAGTCGCCTCCGGGGCCGCGAGCCCACGCGACGAGCCCGTCGTCCAATCCTGGCTTCGCTGCCTCAATGATTACAAGCTGGATCCGACGATCGCGCAGGAAGCCTATATCGTTCCGGGATCGAAGCTGCGCGAGCATCGCGAACAGGCGGAAGAACTGATCCGCATCGGGCGTTCCGGGCTTGAAGGGCTGTTCAACCAAGTCGCCGAACAGAACTATGTCCTGCTGCTGTCCGATGCCCGCGGCGTCACCGTCGATTTCATGGGGGATCCGACCTTCGACAATCAGCTGCGCAAGGCGGGCCTCTATCTCGGCTCGGAGTGGTCTGAGAGCCGGGCGGGCACCTGTGCCGTCGGGGCGTGCATCGTCTCCGGCCAGCCGGTCATCATCCATCAGGACGACCATTTCGACGCGAGCCATATCGGGCTGACCTGTACGGCGGCGCCGGTCTTCGACACGCTTGGCGATCTGACCGCCGTGCTCGACATCTCCCAGCTCCGGTCGCCCACTGCCAAGGCAAGCCAGCAGCTGGCGCTGCATCTGGTATCCGCCACTGCGCGGCGGATCGAGCTTGCCAACCTCATGACCCGCACCCGCAACGACTGGGTCCTGCGGCTTGCCCGCTCCCCGGAATTCCTGGATGTCGACCCGGACGCCGCCATCGCCCTCGACGGCAGCGGCCGCATCACCGGCATGACCCATGGTGGCTTCGGCGCACTCGCCCGCTCGATGAACATCCGCGGCCTCCAGACACGCAATTTCCTCGGCCTTCCGCTCTCGGAGGTGTTCGATATCGACGTGGACGATTTGCCCAACTTCATGCGCGGTCGTCCGAACGGCGAACGCTTGCTGAGAGCCAAGAGCGGCCTAGTCCTATTCGCCAGCGCCATCGCGCCCGTCGTCAGCCTGCGCACGCCCGCCGCGCCCGAAGCGCGCCTCCCCCGAGCCCTGCGCGATCTCAGCCAGGGCGACGCGACAATGGAACGGGTGCAGACCCGCGCGGCAAAATTGGCCACACGCCGCATCCCAATTCTCATTCAAGGGGAGACGGGCAGCGGCAAGGAGTATCTTGCTCGCGCGATCCATGACAGCTGCGGCGACAATGGCAACTTCGTCGCCGTAAATTGCGCAGCCATTCCCGAACATCTCATCGAATCCGAACTGTTCGGCTACGCACCCGGTGCCTTCACGGGCGCCAGCCAGAAAGGTAAGCGCGGCCTGATCGAGGATGCGGACGGTGGCACCCTGTTCCTCGACGAGATCGGCGACATGCCGTTCACGCTGCAAAGCCGGCTGTTGCGCGTGCTCTCGGAAAATGAGATTCAGCCGATTGGGGCGCTGAAGGCCCGGCCAATCCGCCTGCGCGTCGTCTCCGCCTCCCACCGCGATCTGGCGGAACTGGTTAAGCAGGGCCGTTTCCGGGAAGACCTCTATTACCGCCTGAACGCAGCAACGCTCTCGCTCCCCGCCTTGCGAGAGCGTCAGGATCTTAGCTGGCTGATCGACCAATTACGCGCTCGTGTCGAGAAGGAGAACCACGAGTCCTACCGCATCGACAAGACGGCTCGGGCGGCCTTGCTCGCGCATGAATGGCCCGGAAATCTGCGTGAGCTTTCCAATGTTCTGCGCGTGGCCGCGGCCCTTTCCGAAAATGGTCTCATCGATAGCGAGTGCCTGCCGGAACATCTCTTCTCCGAAGCCATCCACTCGTTGCCCGGCGAGGATGATGCGTTACGCCAGGCACTCAGGGACTGCGGCGACAACGTTTCGGCGCTTGCGAGAAAGCTCGGCGTCAACCGTTCCACGATCCACCGCCGTCTGAAGCGGCTCAACTGACGCAACGCCTGCAACACCTGTTGCACCCGGACTGTTGCATTTTCGGTGACTTTCGCTCCCGTCACGTTTCAAGCCTTTGATATCACAAACAAAATAGACGCAGTTGCGATCTGGCATGCTGCTTGCTGCCTCTCCTGTGCAAGAACAAACAGGAGGAAACACAATGAAAGCTCTGCGCTTTCACGCCGCCAAGGACCTACGCATTGACGATGTCGACGCTCCGCCTGCCCCTGGCCCCGGTGAGGTACTGGTGGAAAATCGTTTCTGCGGCATCTGCGGGACCGATCTGCACGAATACGCCTATGGCCCGATCTTCATCCCGAAGGAACCGCATCCCTTCACGGGTGCTCATGGACCGCAGATCCTCGGCCATGAATTCGGCGGCGTCGTGAAGGCGATCGGCGAAGGGGTTAGCCATGTGAAGCCGGGCGACAGGGTCTCCGTCCAGCCGCTGATCATGCCGCGCCGCGGAGACTATTATGCCGATCGTGGTCTGTTTCACCTGAGCGCCAACCTGGCACTGGCCGGCCTATCCTGGCACTCCGGCGGAATGGCGGAAGCGGCGCTGCTCAACGACTACAATGTCCAGCCCATTCCCGATGCGCTATCCGACGAAGAAGCCGCGCTGATAGAGCCGACCGCAGTCGCCGTATATGCGTGCGATCGCGGCAGCGTCACCGCCGGCAACAGCGTGCTGGTCACGGGCGCAGGACCGATCGGCATTCTCGTTGCCATGGCAGCGCGGGCGGCCGGCGCGTCGAAGATTTTTCTCTCCGATCTCAACGAGACGCGGCTTTCACTGGCGAAGGAAGCACTCCGCGAGGTCCGCACCATCAATCCCAAGATCGAAAAGGTCAGCGATGTTGTCCAGGCCGAAACCGAGGGCGGCGTTGGCTGCGATGTCGCCATCGAATGCGTCGGCAACGAACATGCGCTCAAGAACTGCGCGAGCGCGGTGCGCAAGCAGGGCGTCGTCGTGCAGACCGGCCTTCATCCAGGCGAGAACCCGCTGAACTGGTTCGACGTGACCTTCAAGGACATCGATATCCGCGGTTCCTGGGCCTATCCGACCCACTACTGGCCGCGCGTGGCGCGCCTGATCGCGAGCGGCCAAATACCGGCTCGCCGCATCGTCACCAAACATGTCTCACTGAGCGAAGCTGTTTCGGCAGGGTTCGACCAGTTGCTCGATCCCGCCGGTACGCACCTGAAAATACTGATCGACCTCAAGCGTTAGGCCGGTCCCCATTGCGGGACGGTTGAGGAGCCGTTCCGTTTGTCATCACAGAGCAGGAGGATAAAGGATGCTCGAGAAGACCCCCACCACCCGCGTTCAGGCACAGCTTGATGCCCTTGGCGCTGCACTCGAAACCGGCCGTATCGACGATGCGGTCAACCTCTTTGCAGAGGAATGCTACTGGCGCGACCTCGTCGCCTTCACCTGGAACCTCAAGACTGTCGAAGGCCGGGACGAGGTGCGCGACATGCTTCAGGCACAGCTTGCCTCTGCAAAACCCTCCAACTGGCGCGTCGCCGCCGGCGAAGAAGCAACCGAGGCGGATGGCGTGCTTGAAAGCTGGATCTCGTTCGAGACTGCGACGGGACGCGGCTACGGCCTCGTGCGCATCAAGAACGGCCTGATCTGGACGCTGCTGACGGCACTGGCCGAACTCAAGGGCCACGAGGAGAAATCCGGCTTTACCCGGCCGCTTGGCGCCAAGCACGGCCAGAATGTCGGCGCGAAAACCTGGAAGGAGGAGCGCGAGCACGAGGAGCGCACGCTCGGCTATGAGACGCAACCCTATGTCGTGATCATCGGCGGCGGACAGGGCGGCATTGCGCTCGGGGCCCGGCTTCGCCAACTTGGCGTGCCCACCATCATCCTCGAAAAGAACGACCGGCCAGGCGACAGCTGGCGCAAGCGCTACAAGTCGCTCTGCCTGCATGACCCCGTCTGGTACGACCACCTGCCCTACATCGATTTCCCGAAGAACTGGCCGGTCTTCGCACCGAAGGACAAGATTGGCGACTGGCTGGAATTCTATACCAAGGTGATGGAGCTGAACTACTGGACACGCTCCACCGCCAAATCGGCAAAATGGGACGAAGCCGCGAAGGAATGGACCATCGTCGTTGACCGCGACGGTGAGGAAGTGGTGTTGCGGCCAAAGCAGCTCGTCTTTGCGACCGGCATGTCCGGCAAGGCCAACATTCCGAATTTCAACGGCCGTGAGCGCTTTGTTGGTGACCAGCATCATTCCTCGCAGCACCCGGGGCCGGATGGCTACAAGGGCAAGAAGGTCGTTGTGATCGGCTCAAACAATTCGGCCCACGACATCTGTGCCGCGCTGTACGAGGCGGGCGTCGACGTCACGATGATCCAGCGCTCGACGACCCATATCGTCAAGTCCGACACGCTGATGGATATCGGCCTCGGTGGGCTTTATTCGGAACAGGCGCTGGCCAACGGCGTAACGACGGGCAAGGCGGATCTCATCTTCGCGTCGCTTCCCTACCGGATCATGCACGAGTTCCAGATCCCGCTTTACGACAAGATGCGCGAGCGCGACGCCGATTTCTACGCGGCACTGGAAAAGGCCGGCTTCCAACTCGATTGGGGCGCGGATGGCTCAGGTCTCTTCATGAAGTACCTGCGCCGCGGGTCCGGATACTACATCGATATCGGCGCGTCGCAGCTGATCATCGATGGCAAGGTGAAGCTTGCCGCAGGACAGGTGGAAGAGATCACCGAAACCTCGATAAAACTGGCTGACGGCAAGGAGATCCCGGCCGACGTCATCGTCTATGCGACGGGCTACGGCTCGATGAATGGCTGGGTCGCCGATCTCATCGACCAGGAGACAGCCGACAGGGTCGGCAAGGTCTGGGGACTTGGCTCCGATACGCCGAAGGACCCCGGCCCCTGGGAGGGCGAGCAGCGCAACATGTGGAAGCCCACGCAACAGGATGCCCTGTGGTTCCATGGTGGTAACTTGCACCAATCGCGCCATTATTCGCAGTACCTGTCACTGCAACTGAAGGCACGATTGGAGGGTATTCAGACGCCGGTTTACGGTCTGCAAAGCGTCCATCACAAGCGCTGAACCATTTAAGAGGCAGAGGGAGCTTGAGCGCCCTCTGCCTGTCGGTGTGTCCGCGTGCAGGCACCCCAGTGCGGCTGTGTGCCATGCGGACATAGCCAGGAGATTGACGCTGAGCCCGCACTTAATCCTCGTCCGAGACTTGCCAGACCTTCCGGTCCGAACCTTAGAGACATCACCTAGCGGAACCCTGGCCATCGGGTTAGGGCGCGTCTGCGGAGACAATCAAGACTGACAGGAACCAGTAGCAGCGAGGAGCGTTAATGCAACGGATCCTTCATGTCGTCTTCAGGTTGGGTCCAACGCGAGCCCCACACGCTTCGGGCCCCTAAAGTCGCCTTCGGGGCCATTGTACCGGGTGTGGCCGGTTGCACCCTTGTCTTAAGCCAGGAGCTCCCATGCGCATCGCCTTCCTTGTCAACGCGATCGAAACCGAAAGGCCATCCTATACGACAACATCCTTGGCGCTTGCTGCGCTTGCTCGTGGCCATGAGGTCCTCTACATCACGCCGGGTGATTTCATACTTGGGCCCGACGACGCATTGATGATCCGGGCGGCACATCTTGGCGACGCACGCCCCAAGAAGTCCGAAACACTGCTACGCGCTTTGATCGCGCCCGAACAGCAAAGAGCCCTTGTCAATGTTGAGGAGGTGGACGTTCTGTTCTTACGGAACGATCCGTCGCTGGATGCCGATACTCGCCCCTGGGCCGCGCATGCGGGTGCAAATTTTGGTCGGCTTGCCGCAGAAAGAGGCACGATCGTCGTCAACGACCCATGTGGTCTGGCCTTGGCGCAAGACAAGCTTTACTTCCAGGATTTCCCGGCCATCGTTCGTCCGACCACTTTGATTTCCAAGGACATCGAGGAGATCAGGGCGTTTATCGACGATCATTCAGACGGCGTAATCATCAAACCGCTACAGGGATCTGGCGGCAAGAACGTTTTTCGGGTCGGAAGCAGCACCGAATCCAACCTAAATCAAATCATCGATGCGGTGGGTGAGGTCGGCTATCTCATTGCGCAATGTTACCTTCCGAAGGCGTCGGAAGGAGATACCAGATTGTTTCTCATGAACGGGCGACCTTTGCAGCGCGGCGACGTCTACGCTGCGTTCAGGCGCGTTCCCGCGAAGGGAGACGTGCGCTCCAATATTCACGCGCGTGGGACGCCAAAACGGGCGCATGTGACAAAGGAAATGCTGGCGATCGCCGAGACCTTACGCCCGAAGCTTGTCGAAGATGGCATGTTCCTGGTCGGCCTCGACATCGTCGGCGACAAGCTGCTTGAGATAAACGTGTTCACGCCCGGTGGTCTCCAGACCATTCGTGAACTCTACGACGTCGACTTCTGCGAGGACATCCTCGAGTCGCTGGAGAACAAAATTGCGACCAGGAAGACGTATCAGGGAGCGTTGAACAACCGGATCTTGTCGACCCACTAGGACTTTGCCGAAGAACTCTGGGCACAAGGTCGCTAGCAAATTGGTGCTTTAAAAAAGATCTTTCCAAGGATTCGGAACCGATGGCGCTGTCCTCGGTTTCTCCTGCATACGCGATAGGAGAAGAAGGCGATGGCCAAAGACGACGATCTAAAAGCCGGCTTTACCGGCACACC
Source organism: Ensifer sp. Root558 (assembly GCF_001427045.1). NCBI lineage: Bacteria > Pseudomonadati > Pseudomonadota > Alphaproteobacteria > Hyphomicrobiales > Rhizobiaceae > Ensifer > Ensifer sp. Root558. The sequence continues at coordinate 514,207 of NZ_LMGC01000035.1, forward strand.
CGAAGAACCTCTCGCTGGCGTTCGCAAAGCTGCGCAGACAGCCACCGAAGCAGTGAAGAGAGAGACGAGCGCTGTCGCGACTGCCGCAGCAGATCATCCTCACACCGCGACCACTCTCGGATTGCTGATCGGCGCTCTCGCCTTTACCATCGGCTACGTCGTGGGACGGTCATCGGTCGATACCGGGCGGGGATACTGGCGATAGATCCGCCAGCCGGCGAAGCTGATGTTCGCCGGCGCCTCTCAAATCATGATAACTCCCTCGTTACCATGAATTTAGGCGGCGCTAATATCGATTGACTACAGCGTGCACTATGCAAGTCTGAAAGCTCTTGATTGTGTCGTGACGCTGTAGGGTTTCTTCATGTTCTTGGTCCGCACCGATCTCGATGTCGCCATCACACGATGGCGCGAGATCATCTTGACTTCCTTGCCGTGGGACCAACTTGGCGGCTACGTTGCGTTGCGCAAGCATGATTTGACAATCGAACTTCACAACCTCGATGAGGATAGCGATCTGCTCGTCTTTGCCACCGATGGCGAAGTTCTGGCCAGCCGGTTCCGTTCAGCTTATCCCTTTGTGGTGACATACGGGAGGAATCCCGGCTACCCGCTGGAATACCTGGTCTGGCTTTCATTCCACATGCAAGCGAACTTCGATCGGTTGGGTGTCCTGGAAATGAGCGCGACTTACGAGGACGAGGAGGGCGACATCGAAAGCATGTCTGCCATGGCGATGGGCTTCTCGCGTCAGGCCGACCTTGACGACTTTATAGCGCGGTTCGACGGCAAGGACCTGAGCCAGGATTTGTTGTTCGGCTATGATGCTTATCTATTGGAGGTGGGAGAGAAGATCGGCTAAGGCATCCTTCCCCAAGGAATATCTCGCTCCTGCCCCTCGGCTGAAGCTCACCTCGCTGAACCAGCGCCGGCCACTCGATTTTCTAGCGTGCCTGACGGTGAGCGTTCGACGGCGTCGGTTCCAGCGACTTCTGCTCGGCCGATCCGCCAGTCTCCTCCCATCCAAACACACTGCGACCGCCCCATTCGGGCGAGTGGCGAAACTCTCCGGCAACAATTTCCTTAAGGTCCGGGCCGGTGGCGTATCTTTCAAGCTGCCGTGCCTGGTCGTCAAGACGCTTCAGCGCCTCCAGTTCCTCGCCAAGTCCGAGCCGCGCTTTCGTCACGGCCGATCGCATGACGGCGATCGTGTGGTCGTACACCTTGAGGGGCACGGGAAACGGATGGCGGTCCTTGCCACCGTGCGCAAGCGAAAACCGCGCCGGATCGGCGAAACGGCAAGGCGCGCCATGAACGACTTCAGCCACCATCGCGAGCGCGTTGACCGTACGGGCACCGACGCCCGGAACCATCAAAAGCTGCTCGAAATCTTCCGGCCCGCGATCGGCAGCCGCAGAAAGTGTCGCATGCAGCCGTCGCATGTTGACGTTTTCCTCCCGTACGTCGTGATGTGCCGGCATCACGAGATGTGGGAGCAACGGCTGATCGGCCTCCTTCGGTTTAACCTTTGGATCCAGAGCGACGACTTCCCGGACAATTCGGTCAGGCCCAAGCGATGCCAAAAGCTCAAGCTGCCCGTGGCGTGATGCGGCAGCCCGTCTGTCTGCGAGATTGACGATTTCCCCCTGACCTTTTCCCTCGATCGCCGCATGGGGAGAGTCGACGAAGCTGGAAACGCCCTCCGACAACCAATGATAGCGCCGGGCCTGGCGTTTATCGCCGTTCATGCCTTGCTGTACCACCACCCATTTGCCATCGTCAGCGACGATGAAACCGTGCAGGTAGAGGTCGAAGCCGTCCTGGACCGCGGCACTATCGACCTTTGCAACAAGCCGGCTGGTGGCCGCAAGGCCGGCACCATCGATGCCGACGCGGTTGCCGATGGCGATCAGTTCGTCTGGCGTCTGCCGCGAATGTCGTCCGCGACCGCCGCAGACGCTTATCCCGAGATCCCGCGAACGAGGAGCGAGACCGCGCTTGAGAGCGCCGATGACGCTGGTGGTGATGCCGGATGAGTGCCAATCCATGCCCATGACGCAGCCGAAGGACTGGAACCAGAAAGGATGGGCCAGACGGCGCAGAAACTCGTCACGGCCGTATTCGATGACGATGGCTTCGGCGATGATCGTCCCGAGCTTCGTCATGCGATCGCCGAGCCACGGGGGAACCCTGCCGCCATGAAGAGGGAGATCTGCACTTCCAGCTCGCTGAACCATTCGTGTCTTATAGGCCGCTTACAGGCATTGTGACAGGGGAAAGTTCTTCAAACGTTCCTACCGCCGGGAACAAGTCGCAACCCGTGCTATTTTGTGGTTGGAAGGCGCCGTTGCGTGGCGATCGACAAGAGGGGTAGTCTTCTGGTTCCCGACGATTTCGGCAATATCGTGTGGCGTGTCAGCGGAGAATGGCCTTCTGCCTGCTCTCCATCTCCCATGGATCGTGCACCCTCTGCTGCGTCTTGCCTCCCGCAATTGTAGATGACGCAGCTTCAAAAGCGATCAATGTGCCTTTGGTCGTCCCGCGTCGGCAATCGCCCGATGGGAGCTGGATGCCGCGCGCCGGCGCTCTCGAGTTCGGGCGTGCTTCCTGGAAACCCGCAGTTCCTCCAGATCTGGAAGCCACCAGCCGCTTCGATGATCGGGACCGGTGCGTGCCGGCCATACAGAGACCAATTCCGACAGTGTTGCGGGCCGCCAGGAGGCCCAGACAAACTCCATCAGGCTATTGTTCATGAATGGATACGAGCAGGAGAAAGTTCGAGGGACAATCTCCTGTGAAACCCCGATGAATATTATGACGCCGTAAGTTTCAGTGGAGACGGCACGCCCGAGCCGCGGTGGAAAAGCCGCAGGAACAGGGTATCGTCGTCTTCTTCGTTCGACGCTGCGACTTCTCGCTTCCAGTTCCTCGGCGGACCCCCGCGACGCAAGTCGACGTTGCTTTCGTGCATCCGGTTCATTGCGGCGGGCGGCCGCTTCGATCACAGGCCACCGTTTCCGCAATTCCTCGTAGGAGCGGAACGGAACATGCCACGTCCTGGAATTGTCATCCCAATGCGCCCACGGCACCTGTCGCAATTCCTCAACGATGGTGCGGGAGAAAGGTGTTAGCAGGCAAAGGTCATCGCCTGCCTCCAGATACGGGCTGCCGATGGGATCGAAGTCGTAAGCGTCCCTGCCCTTTGCTTCACCGAACGGATCCCGTTCCGACAATTGGCCGTCCATCCATCTGGTAAACCGGCGGTCGGCAGTCTTGCCCGGAATAAACCAATTGCGCCTATCGTCGCTCCATCTGGCCGGGGGAAAAGCACGCCGAAACTCTCCCAGCATGGTTCGGTCGTAGGGAAACGAAATATACGCACCGGGGCGATTTGATGGCTCACCCGACATCGCTTCGCGAACCCCTCCTCGTTCCGACACATTTTCCCGTCTCATTCAACGAATAGGCTTGGCCCGCTGTTCCCCGATTGCGCAAAAAAACGAGAGCCGAACGGCTTTTTTCGATGCTGTCAACCGAGGCGCGAAGTCCACATCGCGCCCAATGGCGGACATCGAACCGCGTTCGGATGAGGTGGGCCGAAGCAAATCCCGGTGAGAGGATGATCGGACTACGCCGCAAAGGCGTGCACGCCCGCGCGGACTGTCTCCGGGTCGCGGTTTTCGACGCCGTACAGAATGTCGAGAAGCGGAAAGGTCATTCGATAGAAACCCATACGATCCCTTGCCGCCGTGTCTGGGGAAAAGTGCGCGAGCACCAGGTCGACGAACGGGTCACCAAGCCCTGCCGCGAGGCTCGCAAAATCGTAAGCTGGGTCGCCGAGGCCGCAGCCGGAGAAATCGATGACGCCTGAAAGTCTGCCGCGATCGACGAGAATGTTTCCGGTCCCAAAATCCCCGTGAATAAGGCACTGCGGAAGCGCGTCGCAGGTCGCTAAAAAGTCGGAAAAGCGCTTCCGCAGAGCGGTGACGACATCAGGCGAAAGCAGAGGAAAGGCCACTGCTTCGCATTGCGCCAAAAGGCCATTCCACTCGGATGAAGACGCCTCGGCAGGCTCGGCCTCCACGCTGTCGATGGGGAGCGAATGCAGAGCCTTTAGAAAGGCGGCAAGATCCGCGGCCAAAACCCTCTGTGCGCCTATCCTCAAGCCGGTCAGGTCCGAAAGCGGTTCGCCCAAGATCTTGGCGTGCAGCGAGACGAATTGGCCGTCGATGCGGCGCACCTTAAGATCAGGTACCGGCACCGGGAGAAGCGGCCGCACCGCGCGAAGCGCCGCGGCTTCGCGCACCAGGTCGCGTTCAGCGCCGCAATGACGCGGTAATCGAAGGATCCTGCCGTCAAGCTCGTAGGCCACCGAGTTCTGCCCCGAGCCGATCAGGAGAGCCGGAGGCTCGGATGGCAAGCCAAGTTCCGCAACGATCCTCTGAAGGGGCATCGCATCGGTACCGCCACGAGTGGCGTCGACTTCCCTCTCAACGGAGGCGGTCGCGATTGGCTCTAGGGATAGATCCTTCACTGCGTTCGTCCTTTGCAATCCCACCCGGCAGGCCCTGGCCGCACGTCTGATTCTGTAGCCGCTATTCTTCGCGATGACGGCCCGGATAAGACCGACACCGAGACGAAGTCCATGGCCGACGGGCTGGCTGAAATACTACGCCCGCTAAAGGGGGGTGTTGGGCTCGTGCTCCTGGCACCTGCGCAACCGCCCCCTCACAAAGTATCGAGGCCCATTCTTCGGCCGGCTTCGATTGGGGCCATGCGTGACGGCAAGCGAAACGCGCAAGGGATGGAACGGCATTCGTTCCCTCACCCTCGACCATATCTCATTGGTTGTATCGTTAGCAATTTATCGCAAGCAATGCGAACGCATGGCAGCGATATGCAATTGCGAAACGGACGAAAAAACTGCACCGCCAGTTCAAAGCCCTTCCGCAGCCGTACTTGATTTGAGACCGATGGTCACGATCGCCACAAGCGCGGCCACCGCGTTGGCGCCTCCGCTGATCGCAATGGCCGGGAAGTAACTGTGGCTGGCGTCGTAGATAAAGCCGGCGAGGCTCGGGCCGATCAGCGTGCCGATTGCGACGCTCGTGTAAAGAAGCCCGATGATCCCGCCCACATTGCGGCGGCCGAAATGATCGGCAACCACGGCCGGCAGCACCGCGACCCAGCCACCGTAGAACAATCCGAACAACAGAGCAAAGGCAACAAGGGCCAAAAGCCCGGTCGCAAAGGCCCAAACCGCAAGCGACACGGCGATGCCCGCGTACATTGCCGCCAGGAAAGTGTCGCGACCCAAACGATCGGCAAGCCCCCCAAGGCAGAAGCGCCCCGCCGTGCTCCCAACACCGATCGCGCTCAGGAGGAGAACGGCGACCGTCGGAGCGATCTGGTGATCGACTGCAAACGGGACGAGATGAACAAAGGGAACGAACACGCCGACTGCACTCAACAGGCATGCGACATACATGCCGACAAATTGCCGAGTCCGTATCGCATCCTTGACCGAAACGCCCTCCTTTGCTGCCGAATTCACGACGCCCGGTTCGACGAAGACTCCGTCCGGCCGAAGACCACGTCGCCCCGGATCGTTTTCGAGCAGCAATGCGGCGCCTATGCCGAAGGCCGCGGCCGCTCCACCGAGCACCAGATAGGCCTCTCTCCAGCCCAAAGCGGCGATCAACCAAGTCGCCAGCGGCGGCATGACAAGCGTGCCCAAGCCGATACCGCTGACCGCAAGACCCGATGCCAGGCCACGTCGCGCGACGAACCAGCGCTGAACGGCCCCAAGGGCCGGCACATAGGCACATCCCACGCCCAGACCTATTCCGAGCCCATAGGCGGCATAGACCTCGGCGATGGTGCGCGCCTGGCCCGCCAAGGCAAGGCCGAAGCCGACAAGGACCATGCCGACAAGGCAAAGCGATCTTGCTCCGAACCGATCCGCAAGGGGACCGGAAATCACGCCCAGGGCGAAGTACAAAAACCCTGCCAAAGAAAAAACAAGCGAAACGGAGCCACGCGATGCCCCGAGATCCTCCTGCAATACCTCGATGAAGGCGCTGAAGGTATAGGCGCTACCAAAACCTACGAATGTCAGCGTAAACGTCGCGGCGACGACGACCCATCCGTAGAAGATGCCTTGGCGCTGGCGGTGAGCGTTCATGATCGTTCGTCTCCGTCACCCTTTTCCCGGGTGTCTCTGGTGCCAAGCCGTATGCCCCTGGAATGCCGCTCCGGCGCGCACAAGGGTCAGTTCCTGGAACTGACCAGCCAGCAATTGAAGGCCGATCGGCATCTCGTCCTTTGCGACACCTGCAGGGAAAGTCAGTGCCGGATGGCCGCTCATATCGAGGGGGCAGGTATAGCGCTGCAGCCTAGCGATCAGATCCGGCTGCTCACCAAGTGTCGCGATGGCAGCGAGTGTCAGGGGAGCGAACGGCTGAACCGGGGTCAAAATCAGGTCGACGGATGCAAACAAGGCTTCGACGTCACGGCGGAAAATCGCGCGTCGCAGAAGGATCTGCTGATACTCCGCCTCCGAGACGGCTTTGCCCTTTTCAATGACGCCGGCAAGGATAGGCCCGTACAAGTCTTTGTTCGCAGCAAAGTCTCGCGCGTGAACGGCTGCCGCCTCCACGGCGCAGTTCGGCACCCAATCGGCAACGGCCTGGCTCACGTCCGGGAACCTGATCTCGACCATGTGCGCGCCAAGATCGGAAAAAACGTCCGAGGCAGCGGCGAGTGCGGCCTGTGTCTGAGGCTCCACGTCCTCGCTGTTCCACCCTGGATCAAAGCCTATCCGCAGACCGCCGACCCCGCTTCGCGAAGCGGAAGCGAAATCCGGCACCGGTTGCGCTGCCGCCGTTGGGTCCTTCGGATCACTTCCCGCGATGGCGGCAAGAATGATCCCCGCATCCATGGCGCTTCGCGCAATCGTACCGAGGTGGTCGAGGGAGGGAGCGAGATCGAAAACGCCGTGCCGGCTGACGCGCCCCCATGTCGGTTTGAGGCCCGTGACACCATTTGCGGCCGCCGGCCAGCGGATCGAGCCGCCGGTGTCGGACGCGATCGCACCGAAACAAAGGCCCGCTGCCGCCGCGACAGCTGAACCGCTCGAGGAAATCCCGGTCCAGTAGTCCGCGCTCCACGGATTGACAGACGGGGTTATTGCCGGATGGTAGTCCGAATACGCTCCCTCGGTCATTTGCGTCTTGCCGATAATGATCGCGCCTGCTTGCCTGAGGCGTCTGACGACAGTGGCGTCTTCGTCCGGAACAAAATTGCCATGGACGAGTGTGCCAGCCCTGGTTGGCACGCCTTCGATCCAGCACAGGTCTTTGACGGCGATCGGAACGCCGTGCAGCGGGCCGCGATGGCGTCCAGCGGCGATTTCCTCATCCGCCACCTTCGCCTGTTCCAGCGCGCTTGTGTCCATCACCTGCGCATAGGCGTGGAGGTCCGGTTCCAGTCGCGCGATGCGCCGAAGCTGCGCCTCGGTGATCGCCAGCGAGGAAATGCTCCCTCTTTTGATTCTGTCTCCGATCTCCGTGAGGCTGAGCAAAGTGAAATCATCCGAAACTATCGTCATTCAATTTTTCCCGACTGCGGTGAGCGAAATACATTAGAAAATCTATCTACCTTCAATCGCGCCTCTTGTTCCTCGTGAGGAGCGAGACAAGCACAGTTTAATGTGATAAAGCACATCATACTCGGCCGACAAACCAGATTTAATCATCCCTATAACTTAGAAAATCTAAATCATGAGCCGCCACCTTCCCCCGCTCAATGCCCTGAAGGCTTTCGAGGCCGCCGCCCGCCATCTCTCGGTCAAGATGGCGGCCGACGAGCTTTGCGTCACTCCGGGCGCGGTCAGCCAGATGTTGAAATCGCTCGAGACACATCTTGGCGTGAAGCTGTTCGAACGAGTGACACGCGGCATCTATTTGACCGATGCGGGCCGGGACTACCTGCCAGCGGTCCGCAATGCCTTTCGCCAGATTGCCGAAGCCTCGCGACGCGTCATGGCCTCCAACGACAGCGGCATGCTGACAGTCAGCGTCACGCCATTCTTCGCATCGGCATGGCTCTTGCCGCGCATGCACTCCTTCCAGGAGATCAGCCCCGAAATCGATCTCCAAATCGTCGCAAGCAGCACCCTTGCCGATTTCTCTCGCGGCAGCGTCGATGTCGCGGTGCGTCATGGTGCCGGCCGTTATCCGGGCTTGCGCAGCGACCGCGTCGTAACCGTCGAGATGGTCGCCGTGGCAGCCCCTGATCTCGTCGATCGCCTCGGCGTCCCTCGATGCGCGGACGATCTCATCCGCTGGCCGCATGTCCATGATGCCGACCGCAAGGGATGGAGCCTTTGGTTCCAGGCAAATGGCGTGGAAGAGTTCCGTTCTCCCCGCGGTCCGTCGTTTGACGATAGCAGCCTTATTTTGAAGGCGATCCTGTCTGGCCATGGCGCAGGGTTGCTGCCCGCTGCAATGATTGCAGCGGAACTCGCCAGCGGTGAGTTGGTGAAGCTCATGGACGCGGCTTTGATAGACGAGTTTGCCTATTACCTGGTGTGTCCCGAGCACGCCCAGGACAATCCAAAGATTGCGACCTTCCGGGATTGGATACTCAATGTGGAGAAGACGCCGTTGGCCAAAACGTCCACGGCTCAGAACAGCCTCCGTCCTGGCTAATGCGCTCCCGACCGTGGCACGGTCAGCGTCCGGATCGATGGCGATGCCTCGGCACCGGACGTCACCATGGCAGTTCTCTTGATTGCCTGGCTCTATCCTGCACGGCGGCACGGCGGATAGTCCGGGAGGGCAAGCCGGGCACGAGGTGCCCGAACACCCGGCGGGTTGCCTGCCTGTCAGCTCCGATCGGCACTCGATCTCATCGACGCCGATAACAGCAATGCCGCCGCTGCCAGCGCTGCCGCCACCAAGCCGAGATTGCCAGCACCTGCCCACTCTATTCCAAGCCCACCGATCGAACCGGATAGCGCAATGGCAAGGTAGAGAATGGCCTGATTGAGCGAGACCAGCACGCCGGCGGCCTCCGGTTTCAGCGAGATCAGCCGGTGTTGCTGCGGCGTCGTGATCGCAAAGGCGGCGATCCCGTAGAATGCGATGATCGCGAAGGCCGATGCCAGTGTCTCGGTGGTCAGCGGCAGGATCAGCATGCTGACGATGAGCCAAAGCAAGGCGATTGCCACAACCTTCTGACCGCCAACCCTATCGGCAAGCATGCCGGCACCCAGGTTGCCGATCGTGCCGATCACGCCGAGCGTCGCCATCAGGCCGGCCAGATAGACGCTGTTTCCTTGCGTGGCGGTCGCAAAGATGATGCCCATATACGTGTAGGGCAGATAGACCGCGGTGAAGGCGGGGAGCGTTACTCCGAGGACCGCCAGGATTTGCGGGTTACGCAGCAGCCGCAACTGCTGCAGCAAGCCCGTCGTCGTTGCGATCCTGATCGACTTCGGAATGAAGACGGCGACGCCGACGACGCCGAGGGCTGCCAGCCCGGTTGCAAGCCACATGGTCGATCGCCAGCCGAACACGCCGCCGAAAGCCGTGCCCAGCGGCGCGCCAAGCGCAGTGGCCGCCGTAAAGCCGCTGACGACCAGAGCCATCGCCCTGCCCCGATGTGCCCGCAGGACCATGGCGGCGGCGGTGACAGTGGCGGTCGGCACGAACAGCCCGACGCCAAGAGCCGCCACGACCTGACCGATCAGAACCTGCGCATAGCTTGGCGCAAGCGCGGTCCAGACACTGCCGAAGAGATAGACAAGGGCTGCGACGAGGAGAACGGTTCGGCGTTCCCAGCCGCCAGTCACGCCCACGAGAACCGGACCCGCGATCGCGCACGTCAAAGCGAAAATCGTAATGACCTGCCCTGCAACGGATGGCGCGATGTCGAGCGAACTGCTGAGAAGCGGCAACAGGCCCGCCAGAACGAACTCACCTGTCCCGACAACGAAGACGCCGAAGGCGAGCATCGACACCGAAAGCCATGGATTGGTCGCCTGCGGCTGATCGGCCTCATGCGGGGTTTCGAGCGTGGCATTGACCATGGCAAGACCTTTCCGGCACGGCCATGTTACGACCGGTGCCAAGATGCGAATGACAAAACTGGAATAGGATCGAACTACGGGCGCGCCAGCGCAGTGCGGCTCATCAGGAGGTCAGGCTTGAAGCGAACCAGCCCGTTCATCGGCATGCCCTCATGCGAGCGCCTCAGGCGGCCGTCGAAGCCGTCGAGCACGGCGTGTCCGGTCATGACCACCATCTCGCCCGTGCCAAAATCAGGAAACAGCAGACAGCAGGCAGGATCGACGAGCAGGTTGCCGAGGGTGTTGAAATAGTAGTTGCCGCGATATTCCGGCCAGATCAGGCAGTCGCCGTCCCACCGCACGAAACCGGCCGGACCGCCGCGATGGGAAACATCCATATCGCCGCCGGCATCGGAGGCGGCGCGGGTCGCAACGAAAAACGTATCGGCACCAGCAACGACACGTCGAGCCAAACTTGTATCGGCCGAGATCAGAAGCGGCTCTCCACTTGCGCCGACCGCCTGTTTAACGTCCCTCGGACGAATGTATTGCGGACAGTTTCCAAAGGCCTGCTGCACGTCGATGACAAAATCGCTTTGACCCACCCGACCTACGCTACCGTTGACGCGGATGCGCCGCCGGGTCGAAAGATCGATCGCAAGGATCGCGATCGGAGTTCCCTCGACAATGCCACGAGCCACTGGATCTGCGGCGTCAGGGCGTGCTGCGACACGCACACGCATGGCATCTGGTGCGCTCAGAAAGCCGGGCCGACCGAAGACCATGGTGACCCAGATCCGCCCCTCCCGGTCAGGCACGGCAAGAACGACATAGTGCAGTTCCGCAAGGAAACCCGCAAAGCCGGGTGGCAGGCTCGCCTGTATCGCGCGCGACCCGGCCAGTTGCTCACGGACGGCAAAGAGGCTCTGGAGTTGCTGCTCTCCGGCGTGAAAGGGGTCGTTGTCCATCACACACCCCGTGCCGCGGCAAGGCGCTCCCTGGACGCACGGCGTGCCAGCTCGAACTGCTCAGGCTCCCCCATGAGCGCTGCCACATTGGCCGATGCCTGGTAGGATGTCAGTTCGAAGGCCAGCACGCCAACATCAATGCCGCCTTGAAGCTCGCCTGCGTTGATCGCCGCGTTTGCCAGATCGACGATACGATGTCTCGCCTCGGCCCGGTGATGCTCGACACGGTCGCGGATCTCTCCCGGCCGGGTGCGATACTCGCTGCTGAGCGCATGCACCAGGCAGCCGCCGGGCAGCGTTCGCTGCTCAACGAATGTGTACCATCCCTCAATCAGAGCGATCAGGCGCTCCACCGCTGTCGGGAGTGCCATCGCGGGGCCAACCACCGTTTCGGCATAAAGTGCCACGCCGTTCTCGATCGTCGCCAACTGCAAGGCTTCCCGGTCGCCAAAGAGAACCTGAACGTTGCCTCTCGCCACACCGGCATCGGCCGCCACCCGTCCGAACGTCAATCCCTCCAGCCCCTCCACCGACGCGATCTGCGTCGCGTGATGAAGAATGTTCGCCCGGGCGCGATCGCCGCGCTCCTTCCGCTTGTCGTTCGCCTTCATGCCGTCTCCTGGTCGCCGTTCCGCAATTCAGATCATAACTATACATACGTATGTATATTGTCAATTGGAATGACGGCACGAACGCAATCCCGGTCCGGACGAAATGTGGGCCAAGCTTCGGGTCAACGGGTTCAAGAGCACCATCGAAGCCGATTTCCCGAGATCAAGATCGTCGCCGAAAAGGCCGGCGGCACCAAGGATGCGGGCATGGCGGCGACCGACTGGACCAAGAGCCACCCGGACATTCACGGCATCTTCACCGCGGCCGACACCATGGCGATAGAGTCGATCAAGTCGCTGACACAGGCTGGGGCGACCGACAAGATCAAGGTCTCGACCTCGAACCTCAACGACGCCGCGCGCGCCGCCCTTGAAAGGGGCACGCTCACCTGCGCGTCGCTTCAGCCGGCAGTGTCGATGGGACGCGATGCGATGCGCGAGGCGGCCGCCGCGATCGAAGGCGGCAAGGTGCTGGGCCGCATTGAAGCCCCCGCTTTGCTGGTGACGCGCGAAAAGGTCGCCTCCTACGATTTCAGCAAGATCATCGCCCCTGCCGACTACCAGCCCTGATATCGCTACGGACCAACGGGGAGCCGAGCCCTGCCCGGCTCCCTCGCCCCTTGGCGGTCGCTAAAACGAGCGCAGTTCCACATCATCGATAGTGCTCGTCCACGGCCCGTCGCGGCACGCTAGGCACCGCGAAAGCGCAATGCCTCGACCAGCAATGCAAACGCGGGCGACGCCAGCCGCCGGCTTGGATAGTAGAGATGGAATCCGGGAAAAGGCGGGCACCAATCTTCCAGCACGGGCACCAGCCGTCCCGATTTGACGAGCGGTCCCAAGTGATCGTCGGGAAGACAGGCAAGGCCCAGGCCGCCTAAAGCCGCGTCGATGATGATCGGCACATCATTAGAGACGAATTGCCCTTCGACGCGGACATTGAGCGGGCGACCGTCGCGTTCGAACTCCCACGCGTATAGTCCGCCAAGCGTGGGCAGGCGCAGATTGATGCAATTGTGCCCCGTCAGATCATGAGGTGTCTGAGGCCTGGGGTAGCGTGCAAAATAGTCCGGCGACCCCGCCACCACCATTCTGAGATCCGGACCTATGCGGACGGCGATCATGTCCTTTTCGATGCTTTCGCCCAGCCGCACACCCGCATCATAGCGCTCAGTGACCAAATCGACGAAGCGCTGGTCGATCGAGATCTCGACGCTGATCTCTCGGTACTCGGCCATCAGCCTTTTCACGGCGGGCATGAGGATCGTCTCGGCCGCGTGGCGGCTGGAGGTTATGCGGATGGTGCCGCCCGGCTGCTGGCGCATCGCGCTCAGCGCGTCGAGCCGGCTGCGAATGTCGTTGAAGGCCGGGCGCAGCGTCTCCATCAGTTGTTCCCCTGCGTCCGTCGGCACGACATTGCGCGTCGTCCGGGTCAAGAGGCGCACGCCCATGCGCTCCTCAAGCCGTCGCACCGTATGGCTGAGCGACGACTGGGACGTGCCGAGGCGGGCGGCCGCTCGGGTGAAGCTACGTTCCTCGCCAACCGTCAGGAACGCGACAAGATCACCCAGTTCATCTCGCTTCATTCATGAATCCACAATATAGGTTCATTCTTGATTTATCATCTAACCGAATTTCTCCGCGAGATCTAGATTGAGGCCAGGACGCGTTGAACCGGCGTGCCCTCTTGAAGAGAGCGCCGGCTGGTCTCGTGCGCGCTCGCCGCTATCACGAACGGAGCAAAGACATGAAGAAGCGAATTCTCGGAAGAGCGGGTCTAGAAGTCTCAGCCCTCGGCTTTGGCTGCATGGGCCTGGATTTCGGCTATGCCAGCAAGGTCAGCAGGCAGGAGGGCGTTACGCTGATCCGCCAGGCGGTCGATCGCGGCGTGACCGTCTTCGATACCGCGGAGGTCTACGGCCCCTTCACCAACGAGGAGATGGTCGGCGAGGCCCTGAAGCCCGTACGCGACCGCGTGGTCATCGCCACCAAGTTCGGCTTCAACATCGTTGACGGCAAGCAGTCGGGCTTGAGCAGTCGGCCGGAGCACATCCGCTCGGTCTGCGACGCATCGCTGAAACGCCTCGGGGTCGATGTCATCGACCTCTTCTATCAGCATCGCGTCGATCCAAACGTGCCGATCGAGGACGTCGCAGGCGCTGTGAAGGATCTCATCGCTGCCGGCAAGGTTCGGCACTTCGGCCTGTCCGAGCCCGGGGCTCAAACCGTGCGGCGGGCGCATGCAGTCCAGCCGGTCACCACGCTCCAGAACGAGTATTCGCTCTGGACCCGCGGCCCGGAGACGAACGGCATCCTTGAAGCCTGCGAAGAGCTCGGCATTGGCCTTGTGCCCTATAGCCCGCTCGGAAAGGGCTTTCTTACCGGTGCGATGAGCAAGGATACCAGGCTCGGCGAGGGCGACTTCCGCAAGATCCTGCCGCGCTTCACGCCCGAGGCAATGGAAAAGAACCAGGCGCTCGTCGATCTCCTAAAGAGGATCGCGGACGACAGGGGCGCCACGCCTGCGCAAATCGCGCTCGCCTGGTTGCTGGCACAAAAGCCATGGATCGTCCCGATCCCCGGCACGACCAAGCTTCATCGCCTGGAAGAGAACCTCGCCTCGGTCAATGTCGCGCTGACGGATGCCGATCTCGCAGAAATCGAAACAGCGGCCGCGGCAATCCCGATCGAGGGAGAGCGCTACCCAGAACAGTTGCTGAAGACGACCGGCCTCTAAGGCCGCGTCAGACATCCAGGCACAACCAGTGGGGCGGGAGCATGATTGCGCTCGCCCCGGCATCTCTTCCAGGAATTAAACCAAATGTTTGTCCTCTTCCGCAAGGATGCGACCGAAGCTTGCAGAAGCTCCACCCCAGAATTGAAGCTGCGGACGCGGGACATTGTACAATCTGATATCGGTCGTTCTGAAGAAGCGCCTCGATCTTTCATTCAAGACATCGCCAGACTTCCGCGCAAGGATCGTGGAAGCTCCCGGGCTATGGATGAACGAGCGCGAGGTCGCCAGGCTAAGGCAGGACCTGCGAAAAGTCGTGCAACGGTCGGTTCCCGATGGGGAGCTCGGGTACGGCATCTTCTCCGAGCGTGAAGATGCGCTCGCCCGAACGATCGTCACGGTCGTCTACCGGGTTTCCGACGGTGAGCCGGTTGCCTTCAACGCGCTGCCTGTCCTCCAGGTCTCTCTTTCCGGCAAACCGGTCGAAGTCCTCCATCTGGGGCTCGTGATGATCGACCCGGCGGTTCGCAGCCAGGGGCTTTCCTGGATCCTCTACGGCCTCACCTGTTTCCTTCTCTTTTTGCGCAACCAGCTTCGCCCGCTCTGGATTTCGAATGTCACCCAGGTGCCGGCCGTTGCCGGCATGGTGGCCGAGACCTTCAGCGGCGTCTTTCCCGCACCCACCCGTGGCGCACGCAGATCCCTGCGCCAGCAACTGATCGCCACGGCCATCATGGAATCACATCGCCATGTCTTCGGGGTCGGCCCTGACGCCGGCTTCGATGCCGATCGTTTCGTCATCACCAATTCCTATACCGGCGGTTCCGACAACCTGAAGAAGACGTTCGAGGCGGCCCCGAAGCACCGCAAGGCGGAGTATAACGACTTCTGCGCCGCCGAACTCGACTACGATCGCGGTGACGACCTCCTGCAAATCGGACAGTTGGATCTCAATGCGGCTCAGCGCTACCTCATGGAAAGCGTGCCGCGCAACGCGCTTGGTCGCCTTGCCGTTGCAAGTAGTGTCATCCTCGTACAAAGGCTCGTGCTGCCCGCGTTGCATTGGGCTGACAGCCGCCGGCAGTGGGGCGTGTTGAGGCCCAGCCGATGAGCAGCCAATTTTCCTACGAGACCTTCACCACACGCAACATCGGCTTCGTCACCGAAGCGGAACAACGGCGCCTGAGCCAGGCGACCGTTTTCGTCTGTGGAACCGGCGGCATGGGTGGCGCCTGTATCCAGTCGCTCGCGCGCGCCGGGATTGGTCGCCTGGTTCTTGCCGATATCGATGATTTCGAGCTTTCGAACCTCAACCGGCAGGTCTTCTGCTTCGCCGACACGATCGGCATGCCGAAGGCGCAGGCAACCCGCGAGCTTTGCCTCAAGATCAATCCCGGCCTGGACGTGACCGTCTACGGGCCCGAATGGACCGACCATGCCGATGCGATCATTGCCGCAGCCGATGTCGTCATCAACGGAACCGACGATCTCGGCGCCAGCCTGCTGCTCTATCGCACGTCGCGAGATCACGGCCAGACGGTGATCGACGCCTACGCCTCGCCGCTGCCCTCCGTCTATGTGACACGCCCGCAGGATTCGATGCCCGAGGAGCGGCTCGGTTATCCGACTGTCGGCACGGCCTGGAACGCGTTGACGCCGGACCAGCGGGCCGAGGCGTTCCTGCGCGAGGCGGAATATGTGATGGTGCATTCGTCGTCCCGTCACCATGTCGACCTGTCGCTCGCCGGTGAAGTGATCGCCGGCACCCGCAGCCGCATGTCTTTCGCGCCGATGGTGATCTCAACGGGCACATTGATGGCCTATGAGGCGATCCATGCAATCCTCGGCCGCCCACAGTCCGCCGATTGCCGCGGCTGGTTCTTCAACCCGCATGCCGGACGCGTCGAGCGACCCCGCAATGCGCTCGTTGCGGCACTGCTGCGACCGCTGGTAAGGCGCTACCTGACCCGACTTGCAGCTCCGGCGACGCCATGAACACCTCGCTTATTGCCGATAGTTTCGTTTCGCTGGCGGCACTGGGTGGTCTGCTCGTGCTCATCGGGGTGATCCGCAGTTTCGACGCCAAGAGCCCGTTGAACCGTCGGTTCCTCTTCGGTCTGCAGGTGCTGGCGGCCTTGATGGCGAGCCGGGTGCTCGCCTGGTGGACGGACCTTTTCATCTTCAAGGCCGCGACGATCATAACCGCGGGGCTCGTCCCGCTCTCGACCGTTCTGCTTGCCGAGGGCCTGTTGCGGCGACACGCGCCGAGAAACACGAAGTGGATCGCGGCCGGCGGCGCGGCCACCTTCTTCGTCCTCGCATTCCTGCCGGTATCGCTCGCCGAACCCTGGCGGGTCGCACTGCTGTTCCTCTACCAACTGGTCACCTTCGCCCTTGCCGGTCACATGACAGTGACGCGCGATCGGACGAGCCTGTCGAAGGCGGAAAACCAGGCCGTCGACCGCATTGCTCTCTCGCTGCTTTTGATCCTTCCGCTGCTCGTGACGGACTTTCGCTCCGTCTACATCGACCAGCCAGTGCGGCTCGGCGGGGTCGCCATCCTGTTCCTGTGCTGGCTGCTCATCAGCCTTGGCCAGCGCGCCGTCGGGCACCGTGACACGGTGGTCTCCTTCGTCATCCTGCTTTCCGTTGCGCTCCTTGCAGCCCTCGTCATCGGCGTCGAAAACAGCCTCGAACCAGCCGCGCTGGTGCGAGCGGCAAGCGTCATCCTCAGTGCCGCCCTGCTCGGCGTGATCTGGAAGGACAGCATCAGCCTGCGCATGGAGCAACGGCGGCAAAGCCTGATCCGGCATCTGGCGGAGGACAGCATCGACGACACGCTGGGCTTTCTCGAGGAGCTGCAGAACCATCCATTGGTCGACGGCGCACTTCTGCTTGGCGAGGACGAACTCTCCGACCTCGACTTGCCCACGGTCAAGGCGCTGTTTGCGACCCGCCCACTGCTGCGCATTGCCGAGACGGGAGGCCTTCCTCAAGAGGATGCGGAGCAGATGTCCTGGCTGCTTGAAAAATACGAGGCAACCCACGTCATGCTTGTGTCCAACCGGCCGTTCCGACTGATTGCGCTCAACATGCCTTCCGTCTCTGCCACGCCGGGTGCAGAAACCGAATTGAAGGTCCTCCAGCGCATGGCCATGCTGATCTCCGAAAGAGACCCGCTTCATGATTGATATCCGTACCGGCGATATCGACGCCTTCTTCTCAGCGCCCTTTCAGATCTACGGTGCGCGGAAACCCTATGTCTCGCCGATGCTGAGCGACCTCAAGCGCTTCCTTTCCGCCGAGACGAATCCACTCTTCGACACGGCTGCCGACTATGCCTGCTTCACGGCCCATGAGGGTGGTGCCGTGCGCGGGCGCATAACGGCGCATGTGCATCGCGCATCGAACGCGCAGTTCGCACTTGATCGCGGCTATTTCGGTTACTTCGACTGCGCCGAGGATGAACGGGTCGCAGCCGCCCTCCTGGAGCGAGCAGAGGATTGGGCGCGCGCGAAGGGCTTTCGGGAGATCCTTGGAAACTTCAACCTGACGGCCATGCAGCAGGTGGGCGTCATGACCGGTGGTTTCGAGAACGCGCCCTATACCGACCAGATCTGGGGACCGCCTTATCTGCCTCGCTTGTTGGAAAACCGGGGCTATGCGCCCTGTTTCCCGATGACCACTTTCGAAATCGACATTCGCACCGTGGAGATCGACGGATTGCTTGCCAGCGCGCAGATGCGCGCTCTTTTCGACGACGGTTTCCGCTTTTCGCCAATCCGGCGATCGACGCTCGAACAAAGGCTGGAAGACTCCCGATTGATCCTCTACGAGAGCTTCGCAGACAATCCGATGTTCGTGCCCGTCAGCCGTGCGGAGTTCGAGTTTCAGTCCAAGGAGATGAAGTGGATCATGGATCCACGCATTTCGGCGGTCGCGGAAAAGGACGGCACGCCTGCCGGCGCGGTGATCGCCATTCCTGATGTCAATCCGATGCTGAAGGCGATGGGCTCACGGCTGGGGCTGACTGCGCCCTGGCACCTGCTCAAGCATCGCCTGAAGCGCCGCCGCGCCGTGATCATATTCCAGGGTGTGAAGCCGGAACACCAGGGACGCGGGCTCAACCCGCTGCTGCTTGCCCATGTGCTGGGCGAGATGCGCCGTGCCGGCTATGACACCGCCGGTGGCACCTGGATTGCAGACGTCAACGCGGCGAGCCTGAGACAGGCGGAGAAGGCGGGCGCAAGGCCGCTTCATCGCCTGCATCTCTTCGGAAAGACGCTATGAAGCGCGTTGATGCCGCCATGCTCGCCGTTCTCGCGGCGGAGGCCAACCTCGCCCCTTCCGTCCACAACACCCAGCCCGCGCGCTGGGCGCTCGACGAGGAGGGACGCGTCCTGCTTGCCGCCGACCTCTCCCGGCATCTGAGCGTCGGCGATCCGACCAGCCGCGATATGGGGCTTTCCTGTGGGGCGGCACTTGAGGGCATGGCGATGGCGCTCGCAGCCCGCGGGATCGGTGTGACGATCGATGATCTCTGGACGCACAATCTACTCGATTGGAGACCCGGCTATCGGTTGGCCGCACGGCTACAGCTTACCGGCGAGGACGCGGTGCCGCCGGCGCTTTCTGAGTGGACCGCCAGGCGGTTCACATGGCGGGCGCGTTTCTCGCCAACCTCCCCTGAGCAGATTAAGAAGCTCGAACACTGGGCCGTTCAGGCGGTCGATGTGAGGCTTGCCTACGGCCGCGAGGACCTTGCCTTCCTTGCGTCGCTCAACGACCGGTCAAGCCTCGCAATCATGCGAGAACGCGCATTCCGCGATGAACTCGTAAGATGGATGCGACTGTCACCCCGGCATCCGGCCTATTCCACTGACGGCCTCAACCTCGCAGCCTTGCAGATGGGACGACTGGAAGGTGCACTGGCGGGACATCTTCTGGCCTCACCGCTTTTCGACATTGCCGACCGCCTGGGGCTTGGCCAAGCTCTCGTCGCGGAGTTGGAAAAGACGATGACGGCAGCCGCCTGTCTCCTGTTTCACCGCCGGAGAATGAGAGCCCGATCGTCTCCGGACAAGCCTTCTACCGTTTCTGGCTGAGCTTCACCCGCTTTGGTTTTGCCGGTTGGCCGATGGCGGTGCTTGCCGACCTGCCATCCGCTGCGCAGGCGTTGCGAGAGCGCTTCGCGCTGCCACCCGGACACCGGCTGATCAACGTGCTGCGCGTCGGGCCGGCACCGTCGACCGTTCCGAAGTATCGCCTTCCGGCAGGCGATCTCGTGCTGGACGGGAAGCCGGCCTGAAGGGCCGGCTTCCTTTTCGACATCCTCAGGCGGCGTTCTCGGCCTTTGCCGTCTCGGCGAGAAGCCTCTGGGCGCTGACGAAGTCCACCTTGCCGGTACCGAGCACCGGTACGGCACCTACCCTCACCTCGGAGGGAACCATCATGTCCATGGCACCCTTGTCTTTGGCGAAGCGGAGGAAGGCGGCGCGTGTCGCACCCGGAGCGTCGGTGAGCATGACCAGGCGCTCACCTTTCTTGGGATCAGGCAGCGACACGACGACCGTCAACTGGCCGGGCCACATCTCGCCCGCCAGCGCCTCCACGGCGCTGAGCGAAACCATCTCGCCGCCGACCTTGGCGAACCGTTTGGCCCGCCCGCGGATGACGATGAAGCCATCTTCATCAACCGTGACGATGTCGCCGGTGTCATGCCAGCCGTCGGGTGTCGGTTCGATCACGCCGGGCGCTTCCACGCGAAGATATCCGGCCATGACGTTGGCGCCGCGGATGAAGAGCCGTCCGCCCTCGGTGACACCCGGCACGGCATCGAGCCTGTACTCCATGCCCGGCATGATCTTGCCGACGCTGCCGGCCTTGTTGAACATCGGTGTGTTCAGCGCGATCACCGGCGCGGCCTCGGTCACACCATAGCCTTCGAGGATGCGGACGCCGAACTTTTCCATGTAGAGCGCACGGGTGGCTGTCCGGACCGGCTCGGCGCCGGCGAAGCAGTATCGGATCGAGCGGAAGTCATAGGGGTGCGCCGTTCGTGCATAGCCGTTCAGGAAGGTGTCGGTCCCAAAGATGATCGTCGCGTTGGACGCATAGATCAACTCCGGGATGATGCGGTAGTGCAGCGGTGACGGATAGAAATAGACCGGCACGCCGGAGATGAGCGGCAGGACCGTTCCGGCCGTGAGACCGAAGGAATGGAACACCGGCAGGATGTTGAACACCTTGTCGCCCGAGTGGAAATCGATGCGCGAAGCAGCCTGGGCCGCGTTGGAGAGGATGTTGCGGTGTGTCAGCACCACGCCCTTCGGCGTACCCTCGGATCCCGAAGTGTAGAGAATGACCGCCGGCTCGTCGGCCGTGCGCCGGACGAGCGGCCGCCCCTTTCGCAAAAGACCACGCAGCTTGTCGGCAAGACCGATCGTCTGGCGCAGATCATCGAGCCAGACGATCTCCACCGTCTTCGCCAATTCCTCGACGACGGGCCCGAGTTTCGCCTGGGCGACGAAGGCACGCGACGTCAGCACATGACGGACCTCGGCTGCCTTGCAGGCCGAGATGATGTTGGCTGCACCGGCGGTGAAGTTGAGCATGGCCGGTACCTTACCGGCGGACATCACGCCGAGGATGGTGGCAACCGCACCGTTGGCGTTGGGCAGGAGAACGCCAAGCGCCTTTTCGTTCGGGAAGAGCGACTGGAACTTCGCGCCGAGCACGGCCGCACCGGTCAATAGCTTGCCATAGGTGAGCGAACCGGTGACCGGGTCCTGCACGGCGAGCCTGTTGAACCCGCGCTCCCTGGCCGTCTTGATTACCTTCTCGATCACGGTGGTGTCCGTGTCGGTGGTGCGGAACATCAGCATCGACATGACCTGGTAGAGCGCAGCACCCGCGGCCATGCGGCGCTTGCGGCCCTTCAGTTCTTCCGGAACGGACAGGCGAACCGGCTCCAGAATGGTGACCTTCACCTTCGGGAACAGGCGACGGCGAACGTGCATGGAACTGAGGCGTGAGAAGTAGCTCTTCTCCAGCCCATCGATACGCACCGGCACGACCATGGAGCCGGTCTTGTCGGCCACCATCGCGGCGCCGTCATAGACCTTCATCAGCGCACCGGTTACCGTGATGCGGCCCTCAGGGAAGATCACCAACGGCTCACCATTGTTGACTGTCTTGATGAGCGTGCGCGTTGCCATTGGCTTTGACGGATCCAGAGGCAGGAAGTTGCACATCTTCAGGAACGGCCTGACCCACCAGGCCTTGGCGATCGTGTAGTCGACCGCGAAAGTCGGTTCCTCCTCGGTGAGTGCCAGCGCCAGCGCACCATCGAGGAAGGACACGTGGTTGAGCGCAATGATCGGTGCGCGACCGGCCTTCTTCAGATTGTCGAGGCCTTCGACTTCCAACCGCAGGAAGGCGCGGAAGAGGATGGAGACGAAATCGCGGAATGCGTTGGTCGGCAGCGTGCGCAGCATAACCCAGGCCGCAACGGCATTGGCAAGGGCAAGGCCAGCAAAGAGCACCGGTGTCGACATGCCCAATGCCTGCAGGATCGCGACAAGGCCGCCGCCAACGGTGATGAAGGCTGCAGACAGCACGTTCGACGCACCGATGACGCGCGAACGCTGGTCCTCTTGCGCCCAGGCCTGAAGCGCTGCGAGCGTGGGTACGGCGAGGAATGCCCCGGCAATCGCCATGCCGGCAAGATCGATGGCGATCCGTACCGTGTAGGGACCGGCGAAGAAGGCAGGGAGCGTCTCCGTCGGGGCGACCGCACCGGCATGCCCGACGCACCAGGCGAGATCGAGGCCGAAGAGCGCCATGATCAGCGTGCCGGCTGGTGCCGGCAGCAGCACGATACGGCCCGCAGACATCCAGGCCGCGATTGCGGAGCCGACACCGATGGCCACGGCAAAGACAGCGAGATAGGCGGTAATTGCGGTTTCGTCGCCGCCGAGATGATTCTTCACCATCGGCGGCAGCAGCGACAGCACGATAGCGCCTGCCAGCCAGAACCAGGCGGCCATCAGCGCGGTGCGCCAAAGCCGCCTGTCGCCGCGCAGCGACGCAACGAGCCGGCCGGTGGAGCGCAAGACGTTGCGATCGGCGACAAGGTCCGGCGCCTTGGCGCCAAGACGCGGAATGTAGCGGCTCGAAAGCCAGCAGGCGAGCGCCAGGCCGAGCATCATGGGACCAAACAGCCAGGGATTGACGCCGTCGGCTGCGGCAATCCCTGCGATGACAGTGCCGCTGAGAATGGCGATGAACGTCGCACCCTCGATCCAGGCGTTGGCGCGCGGTAGTTCCTTGCGCTCCAGGTGGTCGGGAAGGATACCGTATTTGACCGGCCCGAAGAGCGCGGAGATGGCGCCGAACAGGAAGAGCGCAACCAGCAGCACCGCGATGGAGGAGAACGCGATCCCGACAACCGCAACGCCTGCGGCAGCAAGCTCCCAGCGCTTCAGTCGCTCGGCAACGATCGCCTTGTCGAACTTGTCGGCGAGTTCGCCGCCGAGTGCGGAAAAGACTAGGAACGGCGCCATGAAGACGGCGCCGGCCAGCGTGACCAGCGATCCCGCATCATCGGCCGCCACGGTTGCGAGGATGAGGAAGACGAGCGTATTCTTAAGAAAATTGTCGTTGAACGCGGATAGAAACTGCGTCCAGAAGAGCGGCGCAAAGCGCCGGGATGTCATGAGATTGGTTTTCACGGAACGTCTCCCTTTTTTGAGCGTTCTAGATGAAAATAGTTACGCACTCGTCCACAGGTTGTTCGCCATGGCGACAAGGCTGATGAGCGATTAGACTTCGTCGGCCTTAATGCCGAGCAGCAATTTCTCGGTCTTGGCATCATCGATCCTGCGGATGAGCTTTTCTGCCTCCAGATTGTCGCGCAGCGTCTTGGTGACGTTCACGGCCGTCTGCAGCAGCATCAGGATGCCCATGGCCAGGTACCCTTTGCCCCAGAGGTCGATCGGCATCATGTAAAGGCCAATCACCACCATGAAAGCGGCCACCCCGAAGCTAACATAAGAGAAGGAGGTCCAGGCCGGGGAGTGTTTCATCAGG
This sequence comes from Ensifer sp. Root558, assembly GCF_001427045.1. Lineage (NCBI taxonomy): Bacteria > Pseudomonadati > Pseudomonadota > Alphaproteobacteria > Hyphomicrobiales > Rhizobiaceae > Ensifer > Ensifer sp. Root558. Next base: position 537,682 of record NZ_LMGC01000035.1, read on the forward strand.
CTGTCGTTCATCGTCGTTGTCCTTTGAGAAACAGAGGTTCTAAAGCGTAAGGTTCATCTTGGCGCGCAAGCGCTCGAGCACGTCGTCGGCGCTTGTCACGAGAGGGCGTCCGCAACCGGCCGCAGCCAGTTTCTGCGCAAGTGCTGCCGGATCCGGCCGCTCTTCCAGCTCGATCAGCGCCTCGGCGGTCAATTCGGCCTCGCGCTGAAGCGTTTCGAGCCGCGTGAGCGTTGCCTCGGCGTCGCTGAGTGTCGCGAGATCATTGCCGGGCACCTCTTTGGAAAGGCGCTGCGTCCGGTCACGTGCGGCGGCCAGGCGTTCGCCGCGGCGCAGCGCCTCCAGGCGCGTTTCGCTCTGCCGCACCGCTTGCCTCAGCCGATCTATTCCGTCTGCAAATTCCGCCTGAACCTGGCGCGCATTCTGCAGTTCGGTTTCCAGCCGCGCGATCGAGGCTGCGGCTTCCGCGGCCAGATCCTCTCGCCCCTTTTCAAGGGCTGCAATGGCGCGGATTTCGAGCTCCTCGATGTGAGCGGAAAGCCTCTCGGCGTTTTCCTTTTCCAGGCGATTTTGCGCTATGGCCACAGCGACGGCCCGTCGCGCGCTTTCGACACCGCGGGCAGCGTCGCGTATCTGCTGAGCAAGAATGGGCAGCGCATGCCGATCGGCGAAGGCCTCCTCCGCCATATGAGCGCGACCGCGCAAGAGCGTTACGATTTGTTTGAACATCTCCTCACCTCCATGTATGAACAATGTTCAATAATGTTCTCTCACAAAAATGAACGTTGTTCAATATTGAAAATGAACATCGTTCAACAAAATGAGGTGGCCAGTGGCCGGAAAGCGTGAAGCGAAGAAGGAAGATCTGAGATCGAGGCTTATTGCCGCCGGCACGGAGCTGATCCGGGAGCAAGGATTAAAGCACCTGCGCGCCCGCGATATAGCCGAGCGTGCAGGTGCAGCACTCGGCGCGCTCTACACCGTCTTCGATGATCTCGACGGACTGATCCTGCATATCAACTCGGGTACATTGAAGCGCCTGGAAGCCGCCCTCAACGCTGCGGTCCAACCGGCGGCAGATGTTCAGGAGGCCTTCCTGAGCCTGTCGCTCGCCTACCTCCGTTTTGCGCTCGCAGAGCGAAATCTATGGTCGGCGCTATTTGAACACAGAATGCCCGAGGGTGCCCCGGTCCCCGAGTGGCATCTTGCCGAACACGGCTTTCTGATCGGTCTCATCGCAGCACCGCTTGCGCAGCAGTTTCCGGAGGCTGCTCAGGAGGACGTGGCAGTTCGTGCCCGCACGTTCTTCGCGGCCGTTCATGGGGTAATCTCTCTCAGCCTGGAAGGACGGTTCATCGGAATAACGCCCGAAGTGCTCGAGCGCGAGATTACAGCACTCGCCGGACTTCTTGCCAGGCGCCCGAACTGACGCGCTCATTGCCGGATTGCGGGTTTCAGCGCGAGAGATCGCGAACTGGGGCTTAAGCGATCGTCAAAGGACAACAGGAAAGCGGAAGAGGCTAACCAGGCGATATTGAAGCGGCTGGACCTTGGCCCGGCAGATCGGTGAAGGTCCATTTCGTAGCGGGTAGCCCGCACCTGGTGCGGGCTACCCATTTGTCGCTGTCCAACTGGTTGCGTCCGAGCCCGGCTATTGCTGTGCCGGAGCGGTGTCTTGGAGTTTTGCCTGAACCTTCTTGGCGACTGCGGGATCGCTCTGTGCAGCCGTAAGGATTGCCGAATACTCTTCGATCGAAATGGCCGGTGAGGCTTGGACGGCCTCGACCATTTTCTTGCTGGCTTCGGTCTCCAGGTCCTTCTTCGCCGTTGCATCCGACGTTGCTTCTATCTTGGCGGAATATTCCTGCCTCACCTTGTCGACCTGAAGATAGGCAACCGCGAAGGCCTCGATTTTCTGGTCGCTGATCGCAGCGTCCGGGCCCTTGCTGCCAGCCTGGCCCTGCGTCGGCTGGGTCGTTTCGGCCTGAGCGATCTCAAGGGCGGATGCGGGACTGACGACCATGAAGCTAAAGACTGCCGCCGCGAGCGACGCGACGGGTTTGTAACCGGTGATCATATTCATTCCTCTCTGATGCGCATGACGTGATTAGGAGCGATACTGAGTTTCAATCGCCCCTAAGGTCGGCCGGATACCGAATGCGCCGCGACGATGGAACGTTGGAATGGGCTCGATGCGGCCGTATCGGGGCCATTTGCTGACCATTCCACGGCAGCTTTACGGCTCACCCGACGCCTCCGGTCCCACACTTTCTCCCGGTCCCGGACCGACTACTTCTTCCCCACCCGTTCGCGCCGGACCCGGCGCGTCAGATTGAACGCGTCATGGCCGGCACCGGAAACGATGTCGCGATGGGAGAGTTGGCACCCTCTTTGCGCTTGCTCTAACGGCCGCGATCAAATCGCGATCGAAAGCGATCACCGGCGAGTGCCAGGTTAGACGCCCCTGAAGATCGATCGCGCCATGGCAACGCCGCCGACATCGAGGTCGCCTGCGATATCGCGGCCACGCGGTTTCGATAGGATGTCTGGTCGCGCATTCCGCTTCGGCGGCGGACAGACGTCCTCATCCGTTTTTCCGAATTGATCGCCGAGAGCCGTGACATCCTGGCGGTGCTCGATACGATGGAGATGGGCAAGCCGATCGCCAAAATGTGTGCGAAGAACCGGGACCGATGCCGGTCGCCAAGATCGAGTACGTAGTCAACGAGGCGCAGGCGACGGTTGAATTCGCCTGAAAGCTGACGGCGGCACCGGCATCAGTCGCCGCCCGACGCTGCCTGATCCATGCGCATCTGGCGCAGCATGTTCCGCCCGGCGATCAGCATCTCGAACAGGAAGGCCAACAGCGACCCGATGAGCGAGACGATCGCGCCGCCGAAAAACCAGAAAAGGTTCTCCTCGCGAAACCCGAAGGCAAGCGCGCCGGCGAGCAGATTGAGAATGGCGCACCCCGTGCAGATCGCCGCGAAAGTCCCCAGCGCAACGGCGATCTCGAGCGCCAGCGTCCGCCGGCGCAGATAGTCAAGCTGCATCCGCCGCGCGTCGTTCTGCTCGTATTTCTCCCCGATCTCGTTGACGCGATCGGACACCCTGCCAAGCCGGGAGGCATAGACACTGACAAAGCCGGCAGTGCCGGCGAGAAGAAAGACGGGCGCCAGCGAGGTTTGGACGATCGAAGCGAGATCGATGACGGTCGACGGCGTCTCCATGCTTGCCTTCATTTTGCGTCGCTCGCTTCCGGCGAGACCGGGAGGAGCACTCTAGTCAGTTTTGACGGATATAGTAGCGATACAAACACCGAGATATGGCGCAGTTAGAAGCGCTTCATACCCTTATCAAGGGAATACGGGAGCGACCCAGCCCGACGTTCACACGCCCAACAGTAACGTCCGCACCAGGGGATGCTTGGCGTCGGCAAGGCCGTCGACGACGTTGAAGTGGTGCCGGTCCGGCTCCGCGACAGCAGCCGTCGTTGCACCCAATCCGGTCCAGATATTGGCAAGAAGCGCGTTCTGACGCAGGAACTCCGCACGCTCGCCGCCTCCGACCCAGCAGGTGATGCGGGCGTCTGGCATCGGCCGCAGCAGTGCCGGGCTCTGTGAAAGTGCCTCGGCCTCGTCGATCGCGAGCTTCTCGTTCATGGCCGTCGACATGATCGGGCGCAGGTCATGCACGCCGGAGATCGAGACGACGTTGCGGATCCGGCCCTGGACATCAGGCGAAAGCGGCGCGGTCGTCGTGATCATTCGGCTGACGAGGTGGCCGCCGGCCGAATGGCCGGTCAGCATCAAGGGACCCTCGACGCGTTTCGATGCCTCGCTTATAGCGGCGGCGACCTCTTCGACGATCCCGGCAATGCGAATCTTTGGGCAGAGCGTGTAGGACGGCATCGCGACGGCATAGCCGCGCTCCACTGCTCCGGCCGCCAGGTGCGACCAGAAGCTCTTGTCGAGCTGTAGCCAGTACCCGCCGTGGACGAAGACCACCAGGCCCTTGGGCGAACCGTCGGGAAGAAAGAGATCCATGCGGTTCCTCGGCCGATCGCCATAGGCCAGGTCGAGTTTGGCGCGTCCGGCGCTCAAGAGGGCGTTGCGGAACGCCTCGGCCGGTTTGACCCAGGCTTCCGGCCAGCGATCGCCGCGCGCGATGTTCGAGCCGTTCGCATAGGCGTCGTCCCAGTCGGAAATGCGGTGTTCCAGCATCGATTTCATCCTCCCTTTGATGTCTCCTCACAGATAGCAATCGCCTGCCCCACCGGGAAAGGCAATGCCGGCAATCGAAAAAACTTTAGGCTTGAAATAATTTTGGACTGGTGCGATGCTGCCCCATGTTCAGCCGAGAAGTGGAGGTCTCGCTGTGCCTGTCGCCATAACTGGAGTCGCGCCGGCGACGGCCCGTGTCACTTTGAATAGTGCCGCGACGCTTGCCGCTTGTCCGCAGACCAGGGCTTTGAACCACCGCAAGACTTTCCGCCGGCTTTGAACAATGCCTGGGCAACAGGCACGAACGAAATTAGGGAACAGCCGCCACATGCTTGGACCGACTTCGCACGTCGATACGTTCACCCGCGACCATCTTCCGCCACAGGAAGAATGGCCGGAGTTTCTTCTCGAAGGTTTTGACTACCCGGATCACCTCAACGCTGCCGTCGAATTGACGGACGCCATGGTTGCCAAGGGTTTCGGCGATCATACCGCGTTGATCGGCAATGGCCGCCGCCGGACTTACAAGGAACTGTCCGATTGGACCAACCGTCTCGCCCACGCGCTGGTTGAAAATTACGGTGTGAAGCCCGGGCACCGCGTGCTCATCCGCTCCGCCAACAATCCGGCCATGGTCGCCTGCTGGCTGGCGGCCACCAAGGCCGGCGCCGTCGTCGTCAACACCATGCCGATGCTCCGGGCCGGGGAACTCGCCAAGATCGTCGACAAGGCCGAAGTCAGCCTGGCACTTTGCGACACGCGACTGATGGAAGAAATGATCGTCTGCGCCAAGGACAGCCGCTTCCTGAAGCAGGTCGTGAGTTTCGACGGGACCGCGAACCACGACGCCGAACTCGACCGCATTGCGCTCGATAAATCAGTGGTCTTCGAGGCGGTGCATACCGGTCGCGACGATGTGGCGTTGCTCGGTTTCACCTCTGGCACGACGGGGATTCCGAAGGCGACCATGCACTTTCACCGCGATCTCCTGGCGATCGCCGACGGCTATGCCCGCGAAGTGCTCGGGGTCACGCCCGACGATATCTTCGTCGGCTCGCCGCCGCTCGCATTCACCTTTGGCCTTGGCGGCCTTGCGATCTTCCCCTTGCGCTTTGGAGCCGCAGCGACACTGCTCGAGCATGCGACGCCGGCCAACATGGTGGAGATCATCGAGAAGTACAAAGCGACGATCTCGTTTACCGCGCCCACCGCCTATCGGGCGATGATGAAGGCGATGGATAACGGCGCCGATCTTTCATCACTGCGCGTCGCGATCTCGGCGGGCGAGACCCTGCCCGGTCCGGTCTTCGAGGAGTGGACGGCCAAGACCGGCAAGCCGATCCTCGACGGGATCGGCGCGACCGAGATGCTGCATATCTTCATTTCCAACCGCTTCGAGGACCGCAAGCCCGCCTCGACCGGAAAGCCGGTCGGCGGCTACGAAGCGCGGATCGTCAATGACGACATGCAGGAAGTCCCCCGCGGCACGATCGGCAGGCTTGCGGTGCGTGGCCCGACCGGCTGCCGCTACATGGCCGACAGCCGACAGCGCGACTATGTGCGCGACGGCTGGAACCTGACCGGCGACGCCTTCTATCAGGACGAGGACGGCTTCTTCCATTTCGCCGCCCGTTCGGACGACATGATCATCACCGCCGGCTACAACATCGCCGGCCCCGAGGTCGAAGCCGCCCTGATTTCCCACCCGGAGGTCGCAGAATGCGCCGTCGTCGGTGCGCCCGATCAGGAACGCGGCCAGATTGTCGAAGCCTATGTCGTTCTGATATCTGGCGTGTCGGCAGACGACGCAACGATCAAGCGTCTGCAGGATCATGTGAAGGCGACGATCGCGCCTTACAAATATCCGCGATCGGTAAAGTTCCTGGACAACCTGCCGAAAACAGCCACGGGCAAGATCCAGCGGTTCCGATTGCGGTCGGAGAACTGAAAACATGAGCAAATCATACGACCCTTCGAAAGAAGGCGCCCAGATGTCGTTCGAGGGACGCATGTCCTATAGCGACTACCTGATGCTGGAAAAGGTACTGGATGCGCAGGAGCCGCTTTCCAAAGCCCATGACGAGATGCTGTTCATAATCCAGCATCAGACGTCCGAGCTCTGGATGAAGCTCGCGCTGCACGAGATCAACGCGGCGGTCCGCTCGATCCGCGACGACCGGCTGGAGCCCGCATTCAAGATGCTGACGCGCGTCGCCCGCATCTTCGAGCAGCTGAACAGCGCCTGGGATGTGCTGCGAACGATGACCCCCAGCGAATACACCACGTTCCGTGAATCGCTCGGCCAATCCTCCGGCTTCCAGTCCTGGCAGTACCGGGCGATCGAGTTCCTCGCCGGCAACCGCAATGTCGCGATGCTCGGGCCGCATGCGCACCGCCCCGACATCATGGAAAAGCTGGAAGCGATCCTGGCAGCGCCGTCGCTCTACGACGAGGCGATCCGGCTTCTTTCGCGCAACGGTTTCGATGTCGGCGCGGAAGCGGACAAGAGCGATTGGCGCGAGACGCGCACGGAAAGCGAAAAGGTCTTCGCCGCCTGGCAGATCGTCTACCGCGATCCCGAGCGCTATTGGATGCTCTACGAGCTCGCCGAGAAACTGGTCGATTTCGAGGACTACTTCCGTCGCTGGCGCTTCAACCACGTCACGACCGTCGAGCGCATCATCGGCATGAAACGCGGAACCGGGGGCACATCCGGCGCGTCCTATCTGAAAAAGATGCTCGAAGTGGAACTTTTCCCCGAGCTCTGGCACGTGCGCACGGGTCTCTGATAGAACACAACCCAAAAGGGAACCAACAAAGAGGAGAACAGCATGAACCGCATTCTGGCAGCAGGCCTTCTTGGCCTTTCACTTGCAACGTCAAGCCTTGCCCATGCCGAGCCGGTGAAGATCGGCGTCATCACCACGCTGTCGGGCGGCGGCGCCGGCCTCGGCATCGATATGCGCGACGCCTTCACGCTGGCGATCAAGCAGTCGGGCAACAAGGACGTCGAGCTGGTGATCGAGGACGATGCCCAGAAGCCGGAACTTGCGGTGCAGATCGCCGAGAAGATGATCCAGGGCGACAAGGTCGACCTGATGACGGGCATCATCTGGTCGAACCTTGCGATGGCCGTCGTGCCGAACACGGTGGCGCAGGACGTGATCTATCTGTCGCCGAACGCCGGTCCCTCGGCACTTGCCGGTGCGAACTGCAATGCGAACTATTTCAACGTCGCCTACCAGAACGACAATTTCCATGAGGCGATGGGCCAATACGCCAACAAGGATTACAAGAACGCCTTCATCCTCGCCCCCAACTACCCGGCCGGCAAGGACGCGCTGACCGGCTTCAAGCGCTATTACAAGGGCGCGCTTGCCGGCGAGATCTACACGCAGGTCGGGCAGACGGACTACGCCGCCGAAATCGCCCAGATCCGCGCCTCGGGTGCCGACACCGTCTACTTCTTCCTGCCCGGCGGCATGGGCATCGCCTTCATGAAGCAATATGCCCAGTCGGGCGTGAACATCCCCGTCATGGGCCCGGGCTTCTCCTTTAGCCAGGACGTCCTGCCGGCGATCGGCGACGCGGCGCTTGGCGTCAAGAACTCGGCGACCTGGTCGAAGGACCTCGACAACGAGGCCAACAAGAAGTTCGTCGAAGCCTTCAAGGCCGAGTACAAGCGCCTGCCCTCGATCTACGCGGCGCAGAGCTGGGATACCGCAAACCTGATCCTCGGCGCGCTGTCCAAGGCAAGCGTCAACGACAAGGACGCCTTCCGCGCGGCACTTAAGGCAGCAGACTTCCAGTCGGTGCGCGGCAAATTCGTCTTCAACAACAACAACCACCCGATCCAGAACATCTACGTCCGCGAGGTGGTGAAGGAAGCCGACGGCGTGCTCACCAACAAGATTATCGCCACCGCCTTCGAAGACCACAAGGACGCCTACGCCGAGAAGTGCAGCATGTAGTGCCCTGCACCTGTCGTTTGCCCGGGTGCGCGGCCTTGATGCCGCCATCCGGTCGAAGATCCATGTCCTCCTGACATCAAGCTTGGACCGGTCTCTTGTTCACCGCACTTCTGATCGAACAACTGCTCAACGGGCTCCAGCTCGGTGTGATGCTGTTTCTGATGGCCGCCGGCCTGACCCTGATTTTCGGGGTCATGGGCCTCATCAACCTGGCGCACGGCTCACTGTATATGATCGGCGCGTTTGCCTGCGCCACGGTCGCAGCCGCCACCGGCTCCTTCTGGATCGGCCTCATCGCCAGCCTTGCAGCTGCAGCTGGTGTCGGCGCGATCATCGAGGTTGCCGTCATCCGCAGGCTCTACGACCGCGATCATCTCGATCAGGTCCTTGCGACCTTCGCCCTGATTCTGATCCTGTCGGAAGGCGCCCGCTGGCTCTTCGGCTCCTTCCCGCTCTATCTCGACATTCCGCCCTCGCTCCAGGGTGCCGTACCGCTGCCGGGCGGCGGCCAGTACCAGCTCTACCGCCTGGCGATCATCGGCGTCGGCATTGCCGTTGCGATCGGCCTCTATCTGTTGATCTCCAGAACCCGGCTCGGCATGCGCATCCGGGCGGGCGAGTCCGATCGAGAGATGATCGGAGCGCTCGGTGTCGACATCGGCACGCTCTATACGGTCGTCTTCGCACTCGGTGCAGCGCTTGCCGGGCTTGCCGGCGCGTTGGTGGGCGCATTGCAATCGGTGCAGGTCGGCATGGGCGAACCGGTCCTCATCCTCGCCTTCGTCGTCATCGTCATTGGCGGTATCGGCTCGATCAAGGGGGCACTGGTCGGCGCTGTCATCGTCGGTGTCGTCGACACGATGGGCCGTTTCCTGCTCCCATCGCTTCTGGCACTCACCATGCCCGCATCGCAGGCGACCACGATCGGGGCGGCGCTCGCCTCGATGCTGATCTACGTCGTCATGGCCCTTATCCTCGCCTTCAGGCCGAGTGGCCTGTTTTCGGCACAGTCGTGAGGCCAAGATGACCCGCGAAACCACAATCAACCTGCTGCTCGCCCTGCTGCTTCTCGGTGCGCCGATACTGGCTGCAAGCTTGGGCGAACCCTTCTATGTGACGCTCGCAACCCGCATCGTCGTGCTGGCGCTTGCCGCCGTCGGCCTCAACATGGCGCTCGGGCTTGGTGGGCTGCTCTCTTTCGGGCATGCGGCCTTTTTCGGCCTCGGCGGTTATGTCGCCGGCATCCTCGCCACGCACGCCTTCAATGCCGAGCCGCTCTTTGCCGGCATTCCGGCGACGACATCCATGCCGCTGATCTGGGTCGTCGCCGTCGCAGTCGCCGGGCTCATCGCGTTGCCGATCGGTGCGATCAGCCTGCGCACCTCAGGCGTCTATTTCATCATGATCACGCTCGCCTTCGCGCAGATGATCTACTACTTCGCGATCTCCTGGCCGGCCTATGGCGGCGAGGACGGCCTGTCGCTGTCGATGCGCAACGCCTTTCCCGGCGTCAACACGGCCAAGCCCCTGCCCTATTTCCTGATCTGCTACGCGGCACTGATGGCGGCGCTGCTTCTGTTTCGCGTGGTCGAGGGTTCACGCTTCGGCAGCGCCCTGCAGGCGGCGAGACAGAACGGTACCCGCCTTGCCGCAGTCGGCATCGCACCTTTCAACATCCGCCTCGTCGCCTTCGCCGTCTCCGCGATGATCACCGGGTTTGCCGGCGCGCTCTATGCCGACCTCAATCGCTTCGTCGGTCCCTCTATGCTCTCCTGGCACATGTCGGGTGAACTGATCGTGCTGATCATCCTCGGCGGCAAAGGCCGACTGTTCGGCCCGGTTGCCGGCGCGATGATCTTCGTCTTCTTCGAATATGTGCTCGGCGGCATCACCGAGCGCTGGCAGTTCTTCCTCGGCCTCATCCTGCTCGGCATCGTGCTGTTTGCCCGCGGCGGTCTGCTGGGTCTCCTCTCCGGAAAGCCGCGCCATGTCTGAGCCCGTTCTCGAAATCCGCGACCTCAGAAAATCCTTCGGCGCCCTTAAAGCGACTGATGGCGTCAGCCTCGAGCTTCACCCGGGGCAGATCCATGCGCTGATCGGCCCGAACGGCGCCGGCAAGAGCACGCTGATCCACCAGATCGCCGGATCGCTCAGGGCCGACAGCGGCACGATCCGTTTTCTCGGCCAGGATATCGGCGGCCTCGATATGGCCGCCCGCGCAAGGCTCGGCCTTGCCCGTAGCTTCCAGATCTCCTCGCTGGCGCAGGAATTCTCGGCTCTTCGCAACGTCATGCTGGCGGTGCAGGCGCGCCACGGCAGCAGCTTCCACTTCTTTCGCCAGGTCAGCAACGACAAGGAACTGACCGAACCGGCGATGGCGATGCTGGAGCGCGTCGATCTTGCTGCGCGTGCCCACGTGCCGGCGGCCGAACTCTCGCACGGCGAACGCCGGCAACTCGAAATCGCCATCGCGCTGGCGCTGTCGCCGAAAGTCTTTCTGTTCGACGAGCCCATGGCCGGCATGGGACCGGAGGGCTCCAAGCGGCTGACTTCGTTCCTTGATGGGCTGCGTCACGAAGCGCCAATGCTCTTGGTGGAGCACGACATGGATGCGGTCTTTGCGCTGGCGGATCGCATCTCCGTGCTGGTCTACGGCCGCATCATCGCGTCAGGCACAGTCGATGAAATCCGCAGCGATCCGGATGTGCGCCGGGCCTATCTGGGAGAAGCCGCGTGAGCCTGCTCGAACTCAAAGGTCTCGAAACCTTCTACGGCGCATCCCAAGCGCTCTTCGGCGTCAACCTCGATGTGCGCGAGGGCGAGGTCGTCGCGCTCATGGGCCGCAACGGCATGGGCAAGACGACGACGATCAACTCAATCCTCGGGCTCGTGCGCCCGCGTTCAGGCGCCATCTCCTTTGCCGGCAAGACCATCTCCGGCCTGCGCCCGCACAGGATTGCAAGGCTCGGTCTCGGTCTCGTTCCTGAAGGACGGCGCTGCTTTCCCAATCTCACCGTCATGGAGAACCTCGTCGCCACGGCTCGCGGCAACGAATGGACCTTCGAGAAAGTGACCGCGCTCTTCCCTCGCCTCGGCGAGCGGCGCGATCAGTATGCCAACACGCTTTCGGGCGGGGAGCAGCAGATGCTTGCGATCGGCCGGGCCTTGATGACCAATCCCAGCCTGCTCATTCTCGACGAGGCAACGGAAGGGCTGGCGCCGGTCATTCGCCAGGATATCTGGTCGGCGATCCGCACTCTGAAGGCGGCAGGGCAGTCGATCCTCGTCGTCGACAAGACGCTTTCGGAACTCCTGCCCGTTGCCGACCGCTGCTTCGTCCTGGAAAAGGGCGCGACCGTATTCGAGGGAGCGCCGCTTGCGCTGACGCCAGAACTCCAGGATCGCTATCTCGGCGTTTGATCGGTCGCTCAGGCCGAGGGAATGCCACCGCCGAGCACTGTGGAATAGGCAGCCGCGTCGATGTTTCCGCCCGAGACCACGCAGACGATGTTTCCCTTGAGATCCGGTCGCGCGATTGCGGCGGCAAGCGAGGCAGCACCCGCGCCTTCGGCAACGATCTTCGCCTTCTTGAAGAGAATCCGCATCGCTTCGGTCACCTGCCCCGGGCTGACCGCAATCGCCCCATCGATCAGGTCACCGACCACCGGCCAGATCTGAGGCACCAGCGACGGTGCGCCGATGCTCTTGATAAAGGAGGGGCGGGTTTCGATCGTCACGATTTGGCCAGCGGCCAGGGCCGCCGAAACAGGGGCGGCGCTGTCATCTTCAACCGCAAAGACACGGCAGCGGTCGGAAGCGGCCTTGATAGCGCTGGCCACCCCGGTGGTCATGCTGCCGCCGCCATACGGGGTAAGCACGACGTCGACATCGGGCAGATCCTCGATGATCTCCACACCGATGGAGCCGTTCCCGGCCAGCACCGCCTGATCGGTCACCGGATTGATCAGCAGTTCCAGCGCATCCGGATGATCGGCGCCAGTGATGTAGTCCCACCAGGTCTCGGCACTGACGAACCGTACTTCTCCGCCGAGCGCACGCACACCGTCGATCTTGGTCTGGGGTGCGCCGCGATACATGTAGGCAACCATCGGCACACCGATGAGGCGTGCCGCCCAGGCCATGCCATAGGCCATATTGCCGGAACTGGTGACTGCGACGCCGCTTTCGAGTTCGGCCGGATCGCGCGACAACACAGCGTTCAAGGCGGGACGGAGCTTGAACGCGCCAATTGGCGACAGCGTCTCCAGTTTCAGGAATATCTGACGGTCCGGAAACCCAAGATCGAGCCTGACGAGCGGTGTGCGCGCGAAATGCGGCGCGATGCGTTTACGAGCATCGGCGATTTCCTCCGGGGCCGGGCGGTGTGGCGCGATCATTGCTTAAGTCCCCCGTTAGCCGTCCTCTCGCCTCCAGGCACAATGGCTCTGAACGAATCCGCTGCGGGGCGGCAGCCTCGGTATGTGTCTGAACAAGAGGCAACGGGCGAAATACCGCCCGCTGCTCTTTGGTGCCATCAATCAGGTTACGGCCGCACGGACCGCGAAGCGCGCATCCTGCCATGCACCGGTCTTGAGGATGTCCTCCAGGATTTCGACCGCCTGCCAGACGTCGGCATAGCTCACATAGAGCGGCGTGAAGCCGAAGCGCATCGTCGTCGGCGCGCGGAAATCACCGATAACGCCACGGGCAATCAGCGCCTGCATGATTTCGTAAGCGTGCGGTTGTTTGAACGACACCTGGCTTCCGCGCTTGGTTCCGTCGCGCGGGCTTTCGAGCGCCAGACCGTGGGCACCGCATTTCGCCTCAACGAGCGCGATGAAGAGATCCGTGAGCTGGATGCTCTTTTCGCGCAGCGCTTTCATGTCGACCTCGTCCCAGACGTCGAGCGCGCCCTTTAGCGCGCGCAGCGACAGGATCGGCTGTGTTCCGCAGAGGAAACGGCGGATGCCCTCACCGGCAGCATAGTGCTTCTCGAAGGCGAAGGGACGGGCGTGTCCCCACCAGCCGGTGAGCGGCTGGCGGATATCGCCGTGGTGACGGGTGGCTGCATAGATGAAGGCGGGGGCTCCGGGGCCACCGTTCAGGTACTTGTAGGTGCAGCCGACCGCGAAATCGACATTGGCGCCGTCAAGATCGACTGGCAACGCGCCGGCCGTATGGCAGAGGTCCCAGATGACCAGTGCGCCATGTTCGTGCGCCTTGCGGGTCAGGGCCGCCATATCGCGCAGCTCGCCGGACTTGTAGTTGACGTGGTTGACCAGAACGACGGCGACGCTGCCATCGATCAGATCCTCGATCTCGGGCGCATCGACCCCTTCGAGCCTGAGCGAGGCGCCCGGACGCGTCGAGACCACGCCTTCGGCCATGTAGAGATCGGTCGGGAAACTGCCGCCTTCGCTGACGATCACCGACCGATCGGACCGCAAGGCCATGGCCGCATGGAGGGCCTTGTAGATGTTGATCGACGTGGTGTCGCAGACGACGGTCTGGCCGGCGGCCGCCCCGATCAGCCGCCCGACCCGGTCGCCGAGCGTCAGCGGCATCTCGAACCAGCCGGCCGTATTCCAGCTGCGGATGAGGTCCTGCCCCCATTCTTCGGTCGCGGCCTTGCGAAGCTCGTCGAAGGCGGCGGTCGAGGCAACGCCGAGCGAGTTGCCGTCGAGATAGATGAGACCCGGCGGCAGGATGAAACGCTCGCGCATCGGGCTGAGCACATCGGCCACATCCATGGCCTTTATCGCGGCAAGATCAGGAACTGCATTCATGAAGGTGGTCCTCATTTATTCGCGAACGGTTTCGCGGGCGGGCGCAGGGCCGCGGCTTCGCTTGAGGCTCGGAAGAGCCAGCATGGCCAGAACGAAGAGGCCGGTCGCAAGTTTCAGGTCCGGCGGTGGCATGCCGGCGGCCAGGCAGAAGGAGACGAGCTGGTAGTAGACGATCGCACCTACGAACGGCGCAGCGAGCTGGCGCGCCACGCTCTGCTTGCCGACGATCGCCTCGCCGATCATCAGCGCCGCAAGGCCGTTGATCAGGATGCCGAGGCCCATGTTGACGTCAGCAAAGCCCTGTGACTGCACCATCAGCGCGCCGCCTGCCGCCGAAAACGCACCCGCAAGCCCAACGCCACCGATCGTCGCCATCCAGACATTGATCCCTTGAGCTTCAGCCATATCGGGATTGGCGCCGACGGCGCGAACGGCCGTGCCTTTCTCCGTGCGGAAGAAGTGGTAGAGCAGGACGAAGACAATGAGTGCGATCAGGCCCGCGACGACGATCTTGCTTGCGGGGAAGCCCGGCTGCAGCCCCGGCGCCCAGTCGAACACCGTTGGCGCACCGAAGACCGAGAGGTTCGAGCGACCCATGATCCTGAGGTTGATCGAATAAAGCATCGTCATCATCAGGATGCCGGCGAGCAGCGTGTGGATCCGGAACCGCAGATGGATGAAGGCCGTGCAGCAGCCGGCAACGAATCCGGCGAGAAGTGCGATAGCGATCGCGGCGAGCGGCGACATGCCCGCCGCCATCAGCACGCCGCAGACGCAGCCGCCGAGCGGAAACGCACCCTCGCTGGTCAGATCCGGGAAGCTCAACATGCGGAACGGGATCATGATCCCGAGCACGACGAAGGCGAGGATCAGGCTCTGCGCGAGCGTGACGGGAACGAGCGAGACGAAGCTCGCGAAGGTATTTTGAAGAATATCCATGATCGTCAGCTCGCCAGGAACATGCGGTCGGTTTTGACGGAGAAGTGGCCGATCAGATCCGGCACGGTCGTCTGCGCCTTTTCCTTGCCGTCGATTTCGAGACGGACGCGCCCGGCGTCGAGCATGATGACCTTGTGACCGAAATCCACCGCGTGCTGCATGTTGTGCGTCACCATCAGCGTTGTCAGCTTCAGGGCTTCGACCGCGCGGATCGTCGCCTGCATGACGATATCGGCAGTGCGCGGATCAAGCGCTGCGGTGTGTTCGTCGAGCAGCAGCAGTTCCGGCTCGCCGCCGACCGCCATGATCAAGGACAGCGATTGCCGCTGGCCGCCGGAAAGCAGCTCCACCCGTGTGTCGAGGCGGTTTTCAAGGCCGAGCCCGAGCAGCGACAGGCGTTGCCTGTAGGTGGCGAGCCGCGTCGCGTTCAGGCCGCGCCGCAGGGTGCGTTTGTTGCTGCGCAATTCGGCAAGCAGCATGTTTTCGGCCACCGTCATCGAGGCAGCGGTGCCGCGCATCGGGTCCTGGAACACGCGGGCAAGCCGCATCGCGCGCTTGTGTACGGGCGTTGCGGTCACGTCGTCGCCATTGATGACGATCTGGCCGCTATCGAGCACCAATGCACCCGAAATGGCGTTGAGCATGCTGCTCTTGCCGGCGCCGTTGGAACCGATGACGACGCCAAATTCGCCCGTGGCAAGGCTGAGATTGAGGCCGTCGAGCGCGACTTTTTCGTCCGCCTGCCCCTTGTAGAAAACTTTGCGGGCCGATCTGATTTCCAGCATTGGCTCCCCCTTAACTTATGAGATGACGGCGCTCGGGGCGCCGTCACTGAAGAGACAAGACGGAGATCAATCGACCACGCAGTTGCATTCGGTCGCGAGCGCTGCCGGCACTTCGATGCCGAAGGCAGCGGCAGCCTTCTTCGAGATCAGCGGCGCGTGATCCTCATAGGCCGGGCGCGACGGCGCGATCGTCTTCGGGTCTGCACCTTTGAGGATCTGAGCAGCGATCTTGCCGGCATTGACGCCGACCTGCTCATAGTTGACCGCAAAGCTTGCCGGTACGACGCCGTCACGCACTGCACCGTCGTCGGAGTTTACGATCGGGATCTGCGCCTGGCGCGCGGCTGCCGACACAGCACCGATCGCCGGCTGCAGCAGGTTCGATGCGGGCGTATAGATCACGTCGGCCTTGCCGGCGAAGGAGGCGATGCGCTGCTGGATGTCGTTGACATTGTCGACGCCGACCTCCACGACCTCGAAGCCTGCGTCAGGCGCTGCTTCCTTGATCTTGTCGAGCAGGGCCTGGTCGTTCGCCTCACCCGGATTATAGGGCACGCCAAAGCGCTTCGCGTTCGGCAGCAGCTTGTGGGTGAAGGCCATGACGGCGGCCACGTCCTGAAGGTCGGTCGCACCGGTCATGCCGTCGTCACCGGCCTCCCAAGACGGAACGAGCTTGGCGGCCACCGGATCGGTAACGGCGGAGAAGACGACCGGAATGCCGGAGCCGGCGAGCGCCTTCTTGGCGATCTGCGAGACGGGCGTGGTGATCGTGTAGACCAGTTTCGGCTGTTCGGCCTGCAGCTTGGCGATCATCTGCGGCACCAGCGAGGCGTCGAAATTGGTGTGGCTCTCGGTGTAGACGACGTCCTTGCCTTCGACGAAGCCGTTTTCGGCCAGCGCCTTCTTGAAGCCGGCGATCGATGCGTTCAATTGCGGATGCTCGCCAAAATTGGCGATGCCGATGCGGATCGGATCCGCCGCCGCTGCTCCCAGTCCCCATGCCATTGCACCGGCGACAACCAATCCCGAAAGCCACGTGCTCTTAAGCCTGCTCATACATCCCTCCCAGAATTTGACGAGCGTTACCGCCCTCCTCGGCGGCTTGCGCGGATCATGGAACCGCTCCGGCCTCTTGTCAAATTAATATATATATTTTCACATGAGGCGCAGAACTATATATATTTGTATCGACCCGGTGTGGGCGCTAAGGGAACCTGATGCAAGACCACGAACAGTCGACCAAAACGGAATCGGCATACCGGTTGCTGCGCCGCGACATTCTCGCGACGCGGCTGAAGCCGGGCGCGCCGATGAAGCTGAGCACGCTGCGCGAAAGCTACGGGATCGGCTGGACACCGCTACGCGAGGCTCTGTCGCGGCTGGAGGCGGAAGGGCTGGTGACCGCCATCAGTAATCGCGGCTTTGCTGTTGCTCCGGTGTCACGCGAGGAACTCGACGACCTCACCCGCGCCCGCCTTGCCGTCGAAATGCCGCTGCTCATCGAGTCGATCGAGAACGGCGACAGCGCCTGGGAATCCGCCGTCGTCACGGCACACTACCGGCTGTCGCGCTGCAAGGTTTCCGTCGAGCGTTTCTCCGAGAGCGAAGTCGACGAGTGGGACGAGAAGCATGCCGGGTTTCATACGGCTTTGATCAGTGCTGCGAGGTCGCGCTGGCTCACGCGCTTTCAGGCGACGATCTCCGACCAGCTTCGCCGTCACCACCGCTTCCTAAGTCTGGCGCCGACGATTAGGGCCGCCGCCGGTATGAGCGCAGGCTACGAGGAGGCCGTTTCGGCGCTTGAGGACGCGATGGCGATCGAGCACCATACCGAGCTGATGGAGGCAGCACTCGATCGCGATATCGAGCGTGCCCGCACCCTGATGGCCGAGCACATCGGCTTTACCGTCAACGTCTATGTCCAGTCCGAGGATGGCGGTCGCGCGTCGCCGCTGCTCGCCCAGTCGGCACCTGGGCTTGCGTCCAAATGACGGCCCGTGACAACCTGTCCAAGACCTGCTTACCTCTCTAAAAGCAGAAAAACGAAAGAGCCGCTGATTTGCGGCCAAGGGTTGGAAGCGGACGTTGGGAATGATGGGTGAAGACAAGTTCGACACCTCGCCGGAATGGGTCGATGGCGAGACCAAGGCGCTCGAGGCTCCGGGCGATCACCGTGCAGAGCTCAGGCTATGGCTGCGTCTCTTGACCTGTTCGACACTTGTCGAAAGCGAAATCCGTCGGCGGTTGCGGGAAGAATTCGATTCGACCTTGCCGCGTTTCGACCTGATGGCCCAGCTCGAGCGTGCGCCTGACGGCATGGTGCTTGGCGAAGTCTCCAAGCGCATGATGGTCTCCCCCGGCAACATCACGGTGCTGGTGGAACGGCTGACCGAGAGCGGCCACATCAGCCGCACGACGCTTCCGACCGACCGGCGTGTCCAGATCATCGCGCTTACCCCCTTCGGCCGCGCCGAATTCGAGAAGATGGCAGCAAGCCATGCCGACTGGATCTCGGATCTGTTTGCCGGCCTTCCGGCCAAGGAAGGCGGCGTGCTGATGGATGAGCTTGCCACACTCAAGCGGTCGATCATCGCCTCGCTCGCGCGAAATTCCTGAGTTCACGGCGCTTCTGCCTACAACTGCCTTACTTTCTGCCGCACCGGCCTCGAAGCGATGCGACGCCGCTTGGCGGCGCTGCGAGCGCCCGGCGTCGGCTTCCCATCTGCCCAAAACAATTTTAAGCTTGAAATTTCTCCTGAACGAGTCCACCCTGCTTGCAACAGTCCAGCATGGCCACTTGTGCCAGCTCGACGGTGACGCGCAGCCGGAACTCGGGAGGAGAACGACATGCGGATCGTCTGTATCGGTGGCGGGCCTGCCGGCCTTTATTTTGCGCTGCTGATGAAGCGGCAGCATCCGGAGCATCACGTCACCGTCGTCGAACGGAACCGCCCCTTTGACACATTCGGCTGGGGCGTCGTCTTTTCGGACGCGACCATGCAGTCGATGCGGCAATGGGACCCGGAGACCGCCGAGGCGATCGAGGTTTCCTTCAACCATTGGGACGACATCGAGCTGGTCTTCAAGGGCCGCAAGATCCGCACGACCGGCCACGGCTTCGTTGGCATCGGCCGCAAGAAGATGCTCAACATCCTCCAGGAACGCTGCCTCGAACTCGGCGTCGAACTGCTGTTCGAGCAGGACGTGGAAAGCGACGAGCAGTTCGCCGACGCCGATCTGATCATCGCCTCCGACGGCGTCAACTCAAGGATCCGCAACAAATACGCCGACATCTTCAAGCCGGACATGGTGATCCGGCCGAACCGCTATGTCTGGCTCGGCACGGACAAGAAGTTCGACGCCTTCACCTTCGACTTCCAGCGCACCGAGCATGGCTGGTTCCAGGCGCATATCTACCGCTTCGACGAGAACACCTCGACCTTCATCGTTGAGACCACCGACGACGTCTTCCGCGCCCATGGCCTCGACCAGATGGACCAGGACCAGTCGATCGCGTTCTGCGAAAAGCTCTTTGAAGGCACGCTCGACGGCCACAAGCTGATGACCAATGCGCGGCACTTGCGCGGCTCCGCCTGGCTGAACTTCGGCCGGCTGATCTGCGAAAAGTGGAGCCATTTCAACGGCCACAGCCATGTCGTGTTGATGGGCGACAGCGCCCACACGGCCCATTTCGCCATCGGCTCGGGCACCAAGCTTGCGATCGATGACGCGATCGAGCTCACCCGCCAGTTCGATATTCTGGGCCACGACAAGGCAAACATTCCCGCCGTGCTGTCGGCTTACGAAGAGGTGCGCCGCGTCGATGTCGCCCGCATCCAGAATGCGGCCCGCAATGCGATGGAATGGTTCGAAGTGGTCGGCACGCGCTATGCCGACACGCTGGAGCCCGAACAGTTCATGTATTCGATGCTGACCCGCTCGCAGCGCATCAGCCACGAGAACCTTCGCCTGCGCGACAAGGACTGGCTCGAAGGCTTCGAGCGCTGGTTTGCCGAACGCGCCGGTGTGGCGCCGGCGGCGAACGGGGCGGTTCCGCCGCCGATGTTTACGCCGTTCAAGCTCCGCGGCCTGACGCTGAAGAACCGCATCGTGGTTTCGCCGATGGCGATGTATTCGGCAGCCGACGGCGTGCCGAACGATTTTCATCTCGTTCATCTCGGCGCGCGCGCCATGGGCGGTGCGGCGCTCGTCTTCCCGGAAATGACCTGTGTGTCGGCCGATGCCCGCATCACGCCCGGATGTCTGGGGCTCTGGAGCGACGAGCAGGCCCAGGCCTTCAAGCGCATCGTCGATTTCGTACACCAGCAGACCCCCGCCAAGATCGGCATCCAGCTCGGCCATGCCGGCCGCAAGGGCGCGACAAAGGTCGCCTGGGAGGGGATCGATCAGCCCTTGGCCGAAGGCGGCTGGCCACTCATCTCCGCGTCCGCCCTGCCCTACCTCAAGCATTCGGACATGCCGCGCGAAATGACGCGGGAGGATATGGACCGGGTCGTCACCGATTTCGTGCGGGCCACCGAACGGGCCCGTGACCTCGGTTTCGATATCCTCGAACTGCACGTCGCGCACGGCTACCTGCTGTCGAGCTTCCTGTCGCCGCTTACCAATCTGCGCACCGACGACTATGGCGGCGATCACGCCGCCCGCGCCCGCTTCCCGCTCGAAGTGTTCCACGCAGTGCGTAAAGTCTGGCCCGAGGACCGGCCGATGTCGGTTCGCCTCTCAACCCATGACTGGCACGAGGGCGGCAACACGCCCGAGGACGCGGCAATTTTCGCCCGCCTGTTCAAGGAGGCGGGCGCCGACATGATCGACTGCTCGTCCGGCCAGGTGGTGAAAGAAGAAAAACCGGTCTATGGCCGCCTGTTCCAGACGCCATTTTCCGATAAGATCCGCAACGAGATCCAGGTTCCGACCATTGCGGTCGGGGCGATTTCCGAGGCCGACCACGCCAATTCGATCATCGCAGCCGGTCGAGCCGATCTCTGCGCGATTGCCCGCCCGCATCTGGCCGATCCGTCCTTCGTGATGCACGAAGCGGCAAAGATTGGCTATGACGGTGAGCCCTGGCCGAAACAGTACCATTCGGCTCGGGCCCAGTACGTGAACAACCTGGCGCGCGCCGCAACGACGGCAGGCAAGCCATGATAAGGCACGCCCTCGTCACAGGCGCCGGCAGCGGTATCGGCAAGGCGATTGCCCTTGGGCTCGCCGCCGACGGCCACATCGTCAGCCTCGCCGGTCGGCGCGCAGCACCGCTTGAAGCGGTACGGGGCGACATCCTTGCTGCCGGCGGACAGGCCTTTGTCCGTGACGGCTTCGATGTGACCAACCCGCAGGCCGTCGAGCAAGGTATCACGGCTGCGATCGCTGAAGCCGGAGAGATTGCCGTTCTCGTCAACTGCGCCGGCGAAGCGCCCTCGGCGCCGTTCGAAAAGACCGACTTCGCGCTTTGGCAGCGGGTGCTTTCCATCAACCTGACCGGCGTCTATCTGGTGACGCAGGCAGCGCTTGCCTCCGTGCGGCGGGCCGGCAACGGCCGGATCGTCAACGTTGCGAGCACCGCGGGCCTGACCGGCTATGCTTATGTTTCGGCCTATTGCGCGTCGAAGCACGGCGTCATCGGCCTGACGAGGGCACTGGCGCTTGAGCTTGCGCGCACCGACGTCACCGTCAATGCCGTCTGCCCCGGCTTCACCGACACGCCGCTGATCGACGGCGCGCTCGATACGATCAGCGAAAAGACCGGCCGTTCGCGCGAGGAAGCGCGCGCCAGCCTTGCTCGCTCCAACCCGCAGGGACGCCTGGTGACGCCGGAAGAAGTCGCCCACACGGTCTCCTGGCTCGTGTCGGAGAAGGCGACGGCAATCACTGGTCAGGCGATCGCTGTCGCCGGCGGCGAAGTTCTCGGAGGATAGAGATGACAAACCCGATGCAGGCCAAGAAGCGCGCCTTCAAAGACCACAAGGCCAAGCACTTCCTGTTCGAAACGGATGCCGACGGACGCGTCGCCACGATCACCCTCAACCGCCCGGAAAAGAAGAACCCGCTGACCTTCGAAAGTTACGAGGAACTTTGCGATCTTTTCCGCTCGCTTGCCCGCGCCAGCGACGTGCGCGCGGTCGTGCTGGCCGGCGCCGGTGACAACTTTTCATCCGGTGGCGACGTGTTCGAGATCATCGAGCCGCTGACGCGTATGCCGATGCCCGATCTTCTGGATTTTACCCGCATGACCGGCGAACTGGTCCGCCAGATCCGCGCCTGCCCGCAGCCGGTCATAGCAGCCGTCGACGGCATCTGCGCCGGCGCCGGTGCCATTTTGGCCATGGCCTCGGACTTCCGTGTGGCAACGCCCGAGGCGAAGACGGCCTTTCTCTTTACCCGCGTCGGGCTGGCCGGCGCCGACATGGGCGCCTGCGGCATTCTTCCCCGCATCATCGGCCAGGGCCGCGCCGCCGAACTGCTCTTCACCGGCCGCGTCATGACCGCGACGGAAGGCCACGCCTGGGGCTTCTACAATGCTCTGCACGAGCGTCCGTCGCTTCTTGCCGAAGCCCAGAAGTTCGCACGCAGTATCGCCGACGGCCCCTGGTTTGCCCATGCGATGACCAAGAAGATGCTCGACCAGGAATGGGCGATGGGTATCGACCAACTGATCGAATCGGAAGCCCAGGCGCAAGCGATCTGCATGGCGACCGGCGACTTCCGCCGCGCCTTCGAGGCCTTTGCCGCCAAGGCGAAGCCTGAATTCAAGGGGAACTGAGCATGAGTTCCCATGGCACGACCTTGCGCCCACCTTCCCGCGATCATCTCGACTGGCCGTTCTACGATGACAGCCACCGTGCGCTCGCTGCGGAACTCGACGCCTTCGTGGCTCGTGGCGGCCTCGGCGAGATCGATCACGCTGATGTCGATGCCGCCTGCAAGCAGCTGGTCGCGGCACTCGGTACTGCAGGCGTGCTTCGCCATTGCGTGCCAAAGGCGTTCGGCGGTGTTAGCGACGAGATCGACAGCCGGTCGCTCTGCCTCATCCGCGAAACGCTCGCCTACACAGACGGGCTTGCCGACTTTGCCTTCGCCATGCAGGGCCTCGGGACGGGTGCGATCAGCCTGTCCGGCTCCGAGGCGTTGAAACACGCCGTCCTGCCCAAGGTCGCCCGCGGCGAATGGATCTCCGCCTTTGCGCTTTCCGAACCCGAGGCCGGCTCGGATGTCGCGGCGATGGCGTGCGCTGCGCGCCGGGATGGCGATCATTTCGTACTCGACGGCGAAAAGACCTGGATCTCGAACGGCGGCATCGCCGACGTCTACACCGTCTTTGCCCGCACAGGCGAGGCGCCGGGTACGCGCGGCATTTCCGCCTTCGTGGTCTTCCCCGATACGCCGGGCTTTACCATCCCCGAGCGCATCGAGACGATTGCGCCGCATCCGCTCGCCCGCCTTCGTTTCGACAATTGCCGCATCCCGGCGTCGCAACTTCTGGGCGCGTCTGGCGAAGGCTTCAAGATGGCCATGCGCACCCTCGACATTTTCCGCCCGTCCGTGGCAGCCGCCGCGATCGGATTTGCCCGGCGCGCGCTTGACGAGGCGGTGGCCCACGCGAAGAGGCGCAGGATGTTCGGCGCGACCCTTGGCGATCTGCCGACGGCGCAAAGCACGCTTGGCGAGATGGCGACCGCTATCGACGCGGCAGCACTCCTGACCGGCCGCACGGCGTGGCAACGCGACGTGCAGAAACGACCAACGACGCGCGAAGCGGCGATGGCCAAGATGACCGCGACCGAGAACGCGCAATGGGTCATCGACCAGGCGCTGCAGCTCTTTGGCGGCCGCGGCGTGCGCGTCGGCGAGATCACCGAGCGGCTCTATCGCGAGATCCGCGCGCTCAGAATCTACGAGGGCGCGACCGAGGTTCAAAAGCTCATCATCGGCCGCGAGCTGATGAAGGGCACGGGACGATAACAAGGGGTGTCGAACATGCATGGTTCGAAGGCGTCATTCGACTGGCAGGACCCGTTCAACCTGGATCAGCAGTTGAGCGAAGAAGAACGCATGGTGCGCCAGACCGCTGCGCGCTATGCCGAAGACCGTCTGGCTCCGCGCGTCCAGGAGGCATTCCGCCACGAGAAAACCGATCCGTCGATCTTTGCCGAGATGGGCGAACTCGGCCTGCTCGGTCCGATGGTGTCGGAGGAATACGGGGGCGCCGGCCTCAACTACGTTTCCTACGGCCTGATCGCCCGTGAGGTCGAACGCATCGACAGCGGCTACCGCTCGATGATGAGCGTGCAGTCTTCGCTCGTCATCGTGCCGATCTATACCTTCGGCAGTGAAGCGCAGAAGCGCAAATACCTGCCAGGACTGATTGCCGGCACCAAGATCGGCTGCTTTGGCCTGACCGAGCCAGACCACGGTTCTGATCCCGGATCGATGATCACCAAGGCCGCCAAGGTCGATGGCGGCTATCTGCTGTCCGGTTCAAAGACATGGATCTCCAATGCGCCGATCGCCGACGTGTTCGTCGTCTGGGCAAAGACATCAGATGGCGCCATCCGCGGCTTCATCCTCGAAAAGGGGTGGAAGGGTCTCAGCGCGCCGGCGATCCACGGCAAGGTGGGCTTAAGGGCATCGATCACCGGCCAGATCGTCATGGACGAGGTCTTCGTGCCGGACGAAAACATGCTGCCCGAGGTGACAGGACTGAAGGGCCCCTTCACCTGCCTCAACTCCGCGCGCTTCGGCATCGCCTGGGGCGCCCTTGGTGCAGCCGAGTCCTGCTATGACACGGCGCGGCAATACGTGATCGACCGCAAGCAGTTCGGCCGGCCGCTTGCCGCCAACCAGCTCATCCAGAAGAAGCTCGCGGACATGGCAACCGAAATCGCCCTTGGCCTGCAGGGCTGCCTGCGCCTCGGGCGCATGAAGGATGAAGGCAATCCGCCGGTCGAACTGACCTCGATCCTCAAGCGCAACTCCTGCGGAAAAGCGTTGGAAATCGCCAGAACTGCGCGCGACATGCTCGGCGGCAACGGCATTTCGGACGAATTTCCGGTGGCCCGCCACCTCGTCAATCTGGAAGTGGTCAACACCTATGAGGGTACCCACGACATCCATGCGCTGATCCTCGGCCGTGCCATCACCGGCATTGCCGCCTTTGCGAACTGAGGTCGGCATCGATGTTCAGGACCACGAGACCACTGCGGTTCGGAGACTGCGACCCCTCGGGGATCGCCTACTTCCCGTCCTATCTCAATATTCTTGTCGGGGTGACGGAGGACTTCTTCGCCTCGCTCGGCTTTCCCTGGAAAGCCATGAACGACGAGCGGCGGATCGGCGTGCCGACGGTGCGCCTCGATCTCACCTTCTCTCGACCGGGCTTCCAGGGCGACGATCTGGATTTCGCGCTGGCGGTGCGCGGCATTGGCCGCTCGTCGCTCGACATGGAGCACACGGTCTCGGCGAGAGGCACCGTGCTCTGGACAGCAAAACAGCGGGTCGTTGCCACCTCGCTCGACAATCACGCTTCTTGTGCCTGGCCGGACGATATCCGCGCCGCGCTGACACAACATCTGGAGACGACCGATGCACACCATCCTGCAACCTGAAGGCTGGGCTAAGCCCATCGGCTATGCCAACGGCGTCTCGGCCAAAGGCCGCACCGTCTTCATCGGCGGCCAAATCGGCTGGAACGCGCAGTCCGAGTTCGAGACCGATGATTTCGTCGAGCAGGTGCGCCAGACGCTGAAGAACGTGGTCGCAGTGCTTGCGGCCGGCGGCGCCGAGCCGCAGCACATCACCACCATGACCTGGTACTTCACTGACAAGCAGGAATATGTCGGCAATCTGCGCGGCATCGGTCAGGCCTATCGCGACATCATCGGCCGGCATTTCCCGGCCATGGCTGCGATGCAGGTCGTCTCGCTCGTCGAAGACCGCGCCAAGATCGAGATCCAGGCAACGGCCGTCGTCCCCGATTGAGGTTTGGCAGCATGGCCGAGATCCGATTTTCCGAAAGCGTTTCCGCCCGACTTGAAGGTGGCGTTCTCCTCGTTACCATCGACAACGCGCCCGTCAACGCGCTCTCCGCGGATGTCCGTTCCGGCCTGATGGCGGCGCTTGACCATGTTGCCGAACGGTCGACGATTGCGGGTCTCGTCATCACCGGCGCCGGCAATACCTTCATCGGCGGCGCGGATATCAGGGAGTTTGGCAAGCCGCCGGTCGACCCGCTGCTTCCCGAAGTGATCGAGCGCATCGAGACCTTCGACAAGCCGGTTGCCGCAGCCGTCAACGGCCCCGCCCTTGGCGGCGGCTGCGAAGTGGCGCTTGCCTGCCACGGCCGGATTGCCGGCGAGAAGGTGTCGTTCGGCCTGCCCGAGGTAAAGCTCGGGCTTGTCCCGGGTGCTGGCGGGACGCAGCGCTTGCCACGCCTGATCGGCACGGTCATGGCGATCGATCTCATCGGAACCGGTCGTGCCGTGAAGGCCGCCGAAGCTGTGGCGCTTGGGCTTGCCGACAGCATTGCCGCCGATCCTGTCGCTGTCGCTCTGGCTTTCGTTCAAGAGCAAGCTGGCAAGCCGCTCCGTCGGACCGGCATGATCGCCGTCCCGCCTGCGCACGCCAAAGCCGTCGGCGCGGTGGAAGCGAAGGTTCTGGCAAAGGCCCGCGGCCAGGCTGCCCCCGCCGAGGCAATCCGCCTCGTTAAGGCAGCCGGTGAACTCGACCTGAAGCAAGGACTGGCTGAGGAACGCGCGACTTTCCGGCGTCTGCGGGATTCGGTCGAGTCAGCGGCCCTCAGGCATGTGTTTTTTGCGGAGCGCGCCGCCGGCAAGGTCGAAGGGCTCGACAAGGTTTCGCCTCGGCCGATCGCGATCGTCGGTGTCGTCGGCACCGGGCTGATGGGGTCCGGCATCGCGGTCTCCGCCTTGATCTCCGGCTACCGCGTGGTCGCCTTGGAGCAGACGGAAGAAGCCGCAGCCGGCGGACGGGCACGCATTGCCGAGACGCTCGACAAGAC
This sequence comes from Ensifer sp. Root558, assembly GCF_001427045.1. Taxonomy (NCBI): domain Bacteria; kingdom Pseudomonadati; phylum Pseudomonadota; class Alphaproteobacteria; order Hyphomicrobiales; family Rhizobiaceae; genus Ensifer; species Ensifer sp. Root558. The sequence goes on from NZ_LMGC01000035.1 coordinate 564,421, forward strand.
CGTGCGGGCTGGACGATTGACTGCTGACGGACGCGACGAATGCCTCGCGCGGCTGCAGACCACCGCAGAAGCCGTTGAGCTCGCGAAAGCTGACCTCGTCATCGAAGCGGTGTTCGACGACCTCCAGGTCAAGACGGAGTTGTTTCAGAAGCTCGACGGCATCGTCGCACCGGGCGCCATCCTCGCGACCAACACCAGTTATCTCGACCCCGATACGATCGCGGCGGCGACGGTCGATCCATCACGGGTGGTGGGCCTGCATTTCTTTTCGCCCGCCAACGTGATGCGGCTCGTCGAAGTCGTTGATTGCGCCAAGACCGCGCCGGACGTCCTGGCGACGGCGCTTGCCTTCGTCAAACGCCTCGGCAAGCTGCCGGTCGTAACCGGGGTCACCGAAGGCTTCATCGGCAACCGCATTTTCTCGGCCTATCGCCGCGAGGCGGAGTTCATGCTGGAAGATGGAGCACTGCCGCAGGAGATCGACGCCGCGCTCGAGGCCTATGGCTTTCCGATGGGCATCTTCGCCGTCAACGACATGGCCGGACTGGAGATTGCCTGGGCACGACGCAAGCGACAGGCGGCAACACGCGATCCTGCCGCACGCTATGTCGAAATCGCCGACAGGCTCTGCGAGGCCGGCCGTCTCGGCCGCAAGAGTGGCCGCGGCTGGTACGCCTATCCCGATGGTGAGCGCACCGTTGATCCCGACGTCACGGCGGTGATCGAAACGGCGCGGGCAGCCAAGCGCATCACGCCGCGCGCCTTTAAATCCGATGAGATCATGAACCGGCTTCTGAACGCCATGTGCGACGAAGGCAAGGCGCTGCTCGCCGAAGGCATCGCCGCGCGTCCCGGCGACATCGATCTCGTGATGATCAACGGCTACGGATTTCCCGCGCACAAGGGAGGGCCGATGTTTGCAGCCGGGCAAAGCAAAGGATAAATCTCATGGCTGAAGCCTACATCGTCGGCGGCGTGCGCACCCCCATCGGCCGCTACGGCGGGGCACTCTCGAGCGCCCGCCCGGACGATCTTGCGGCCCATGTGATCCGCGAGGCGCTGGCGCGTGTTTCGTCCATTCTGGCCGAAGCGATCGACGAGGTCGTACTTGGCTGCGCCAACCAGGCGGGTGAGGACAATCGCAACGTCGCCCGCATGGCCGCCTTGCTCGCCGGGCTACCGGAGACGGTCGCCGGAACGACGATCAACCGGCTGTGCGGTTCCGGTCTGGACGCGGTCGGTTATGCCGCTCGCGCGATCCGGCTGGGAGAGGCCGAAATCGTGGTCGCCGGCGGCGTCGAAAGCATGTCGCGTGCGCCCTTCGTCATGCCGAAGGCCGAAAGCCCGTTCCAGCGCAGCACCGAGATCCACGACACGACGATCGGCTGGCGCTTCATCAACACGGCCATGAAAGACCGATACGGCATCGACTCGATGCCGGAGACCGCCGAAAACGTCGCCGCCGAATTTTCCATCTCCCGCAAAGATCAGGACGCCTTTGCACTGCGCAGCCAGGCGCGCGCGGCAGTTGCGCAAAAGAGCGGGCGTCTCGCCCGCGAGATCGCCGCCTACGCGATCAAGGGACGCAAGGGCGAGACGACCCACGTCGAACACGACGAACATCCGCGCGAGACGACGCTCGAAAAGCTTGCGAGCCTGCCGACGCCGTTCCGCGCCAATGGCACGGTAACCGCGGGCAACGCATCGGGCGTCAACGACGGCGCGGCCGCGCTCATTCTCGCCTCAGCCGGCGCGGTCGAGCGCTACGGACTTCAGCCCTTGGCCCGCGTCGACGGCATGGCAACGGCCGGTGTTGCCCCACGCATCATGGGCATCGGACCGGTCTTTTCCACGCACAAGCTCCTGGAACGTTTTGGTCTCGGCATCGGCGACATCGATGTCGTCGAGTTGAACGAGGCCTTTGCAGCGCAGGCGCTCGCCTGCATGCGGCAACTGGGGCTTGCCGACGATGCGCCCCGTGTCAATCCGAACGGCGGCGCCATCGCGCTCGGCCATCCGCTCGGCATGTCCGGTGCACGCCTGGCGTTGACCGCCGCGTTGGAGCTCGAAGCGCAGGGTGCCAAGCGTGCGATCGCCACCATGTGCATCGGCGTCGGACAGGGCATCTCGATGCTGTTGACACGGCCGTAGCGGCTGCACGCTTCGTGCCGTCAGCCGAAGGCTGCTCAAGACAATGAGAAAGCTGGGCTTGCTACTCAGCTGATGGGACTGAGACCGAGCCGCAAGCGGCTCGGTCTTCAAGCTTATTTTCCACCCCAGGCGGCGGGATAGTCCGGCAGCTTCTCGCAGCCGCACATGGCGTGATGCAGCGGGGGCATCTTGGCGTCGACATATTGATCGAGCGTTTCTGCCGTGATCGCCGGCTGCGGCATTACCCATTCCGGACCCGGCACCGCCTCGCCCTGCAGCACCTTCACTGCCGCGATGATTGGCGTGCGCCATTGGTAGGTCGGATAGGTCGGGGCTATCGCCTTGAAGCCTTCCGACTTCCACTTGACCAGGAAGTCCTGCTGGTCCTCGCCGGTAATGATCGGGGGCGGCAGGCCCGCATCCTCGAAGGCTTCGAGGGCTGCAACTGCTGTGGCACCAGCGTCCATCCAGATCGCGTCGATTTTGCCGCGTTGCAGGTAGTCTTCGACGATCGACTTGGTCTTGGCATTGTCGCCCTCGGTGAATTCCTCGCCGACGACGTTCAGCCCTGTCTCCTTGAAAATGCGCTTGGCCGCGGACGCGCGGGTCTCGAGCACATCGACACCCGGTACGATGCGCAGCATCAGGACGTCGGCGCCCGCGGGTGCCGTGGCCGCCACGAACTCGCCTGCCTGGATACCGAAGCCGTAACCACCCACCGGATGGATGAAGGTGACCGGGCATTTGGTGTTGACGCCGCGGTCAAAGACGATCACCGGCAGCTTGGCACAAGCCTTCTCGACTGCAGGCGTCAGGGCTGCCGTCGTATTCGGCGAGACAATCAGGGCCGAACATTTGCCGCCGTTGATGAGGTCGTCGATGTCAGCGATCTGCTTGTCGTCGGACCCTTCGGCATCGACGTGAATGAGCTCCTTGATTTCCGGATGGAGCTTTACTTCGGCCTGCATGTTCGTCCAGCCGGTTACCCGCCAGGCATTGTTCACGCCGGCGTTCGAAAAGCAGATCGTGTAGGGACCTGGCTTCTTGTGCTTTGCGGTGTCGGCCATCTGGTCGCCGTAGTACTGCTCCCAAGGCTCCCCGTCGGGACCATTGGCCTTGGCCGTCAGCAGCGTCCGCTGTCTGTCGAACTCGGCAGTATCGTCGAAGTTCAGCTGTTGGCTATGCGCCGTGCCGGCGACGAGCGCAGCCGAAAGTGCGGCGGTCAGCAATTTTTTCATGTCTCACTCCCATTGATCATGATTTTTCAGTTCCTCCCGATGGCCTGGAGCGGAATGCGGAAAGTGCCCGCAACCGCTCTGACCCTCGAAATCAGGTCCCGCCGGCGCGGTTGCGCCGGTAGGTTGCAAGCACGACTGCGGCGATCAGGATCAAGCCCTGGACGACATCGCGCGTCGGCTTCGGCAGTCCGATGAAGTTGAGCAGCGTGAAGATGGCGGTCAGCGTCAGCGCGCCTGCAATCGAGGCGGGCACGGAGCCGCGGCCGCCGAGAAGCTGCGCTCCGCCGATCACGCAGGCGGTGATCGCCTGCAGCTCGTAGCCGACGCCGACATCGGTTGATACGCCCGCAAATCCACCGAGCAGGATGCCGGCCGTCACCGCGCTCAGCGACGAGGCGACAAAGGCGATGATGCGCACCCTCTCGATCGGCACACCCGACATTTGCGCCGCGCGCGGATTGTCGCCGAGCGCATGCAGCATGCGCCCGAGATTGGTGCGATGCATGAGCCAGAAGAAGACGAAGCCGACGACCAACAGCACCAGCAATGCCACCGGCAGGAACTGGATCAATGGAATGCCCTGAAGGCTGGCGCGCCCGAAGAAGCGGAACGTCTCCGGCAGGTAGCCGCGCGGTGATCCGCTCGACCACATGAAGGCAGCACCATTGAGCGTGATCATCATGCCGAGCGTGGCGATCAATGACGGCACCCGCAGATAGGAAACGACCAGGCCGTTCACCACGCCGACGGCGAACCCCGCCGCATACATGACCGCAATCACCCACCAGGTCGCATCGGCACTGTTGTCGAGCAGCATCGACGAGCCGACGACCGTCAGCGTGATGAGCGAGCCTGCCGAAAGGTCAAAACCGCCGGAGACGATGACGTAGATTTGGCCGGCCGCAAGGATTGCAAGAGGAGCGGCTCGCTTCAGGAAATTCATGTAGCCCGTGGGCTCGATGAAGTTCGGGTTCGAAAACGTGATGGCAACGAGAAGGGCTGCCAGCACGAAGAAGACGGGATTGATCTTCGGCAGCCGCCCAATGCTTGCCACGCCGCGCGTCTTTGCGGAGCCGACGGTTTCCTGGATCATGCCACTATCCTCTTTGAACGGACTGCGTAAAAGGCGACGGCGGCGACGATGATGATGCCGCGCATTACCTGCTTGGCGAAGGCGTCAATGCCGGCGAGATTGAAGATGGAATCGATCAGCGAGAAAATGATCACGCCGGCAACAGTGCCCCAGATCCCACCCTTGCCGCCGGAGAGGATTGTGCCGCCGATGACGACGACGGCGATCGATTCCAGATCATATGCGCCCTCCGTGCCGATCCAGGGCGAACCGGATTTCAGGCGGCTGGCCAAATAGAGGCCGGCGAGCGCCGCGCAAAGGCTGCAGATGATATGGCTCGCCATGACGACCCGCGTCGTGTTGATGCCGGCCGCGCGCGCCGTGTCGCGGTTGCCTCCAACCGAGTAGATGTTGGAGCCAAAGCGCGTGAAGCGCAGGACGATCCATGCGCCAAGGACCAGCAGCGCCAGAACGACTAGGCTGACCGGCAGCCCGAGCACCTCGCCATAGGCGAAATACTGGAACGCATCCGGTACCGAGCCGCCGAACCGGCCATGAAAGGAGGCAAGACAGCCCTGAATGATCAGCGCCATGCCGAGCGTCGCGATAAGCGGGTTGACATCGAGGCGGGTGATCAGGAGCCCGTTGAGCGTTCCGACAACCGTCCCCATGACAAGCACCGCAGCAACGGCCGGCACCATCATCGCCGGGTCGCCGTTCATGATCGCAGAGGACACCACGGCCGAGGCCGAGATGAGATGGGCCACCGACAGGTCGATCGAGCCGACGAGGATGGTGAAAGTCTGTCCAACGGCGGTGATGCCGAGCGCGATGGATCGGTTAAGGATGGAGACGGTCGCCTCCGGTGTCAGGAAGCGTGTCAGGCCGAGGCTGAGCGCAATCGCCGCATAGATCAGGACGGCCAGACCGAGCAGAAGCGCCGGCGCGTAGTGTTCCATGCGCCAGGCGGGACGCCGAGTGAGAGTTGCCTTGTTCATGCTGCCACCGCCTCCTCGCCAGTTGCCGCCAACATCACATCGGCTTCAGAGGCCCCGCGCGAAAACGCCGCGACGAGTTCGCCGTTCCGCATCACAAGGACGCGGTCGGATGCGCCGAGAACCTCCGGGAGATCGGACGAGACCATCATGATGGCCGTGCCCTTGCGCGCGAGATCGCGCATCAGGTGGTAGATCCCGGCCTTGGCATTGACGTCGATGCCGCGTGTCGGCTCGATGAAGATCAACAGCCGAGGCGCCAGCGCCAGCCAGCGCGCAACGATGGCTTTCTGCTGGTTGCCGCCCGACAGCGCCTTGATGTCCTGGGCAAAGCTGCCGGCGCGCACGTCGAGTTCGCGCAGCAGCTTTTCCATCGCTTCCGCCGAAACGAAAGGCGTCGCATTGGCATTGCCGGAAAGGCCGGAGAGTGCGCGAGACGTAAGCATGCCGTTGTCGACGACCGATTGCATCAACACCAGCGCTTCGGCCTTGCGATCGCCCGGCAGCAACCCGACCCCGGCGCTGATCGCCTCGCGCGGACTGGTGAACCGCGCCGGCTTGCCGGAAAGGGTGATCTCACCCTTGGTGAAGGGAGAAAGGCCGAATATCGCCTGCGCGAGCGCGACGCGCCCTGCCCCTTGCAAGCCCGAAAAACCGACGATCTCGCCTGCGCGCAGTTCGAAGGACACGTTTTTCAGCCGTTCGTTGCCGGCGTTGCGGACTGAGAGCACGACGCCGCCGATCTCCTGCGGTGCTGCCGGTTCCGCATAGAAATCGCCAGGGTCGCGGCCCACCATGGCTCGTACGATCGCCTCGGGCTCAGGCACATGGTCGAAGCGAACCGCCACCTCGCCATCCTTGAGCACGGTAACACGATCGGCCAGCCGCGTGATTTCGGGCATGCGGTGGGTGATGTAGACGATCGCCACACCGCTTTTCTTCAAGGTGTCGACGAGACCGTAGAGCACCTCGCATTCGGCCTCGTTCAGCGCTGCCGTCGGCTCGTCCATCACGATCACCTTTGCCTCTAGCGACACCGCCTTGGCGATCTCCACCAGTTGCTGGCTGGCGACGTCGAGGTCAGCGACAACGGTGCTCGGCTCGATCCGGTGCGCCGAGCCGAAGAGCGCAAGCACGCGCCGCGCTTCGTCGTTCATCGCCCTGTGGTCGATTAGACCGCGGCGCGTCGGCTCGCGGCCGAGGAAGATGTTCTGTGCGACGGTTCGCTCGGGCAGTAGGGAGAATTCCTGATAGATGACGGCAATGCCCGCGCGGATCGCCGCAAGCGGATGCGTGAAATGCCGTTCCTCACCGTTTACGACAACCGCGCCTGCGTCCGGCCGATAGATGCCGGAGAGGATCTTCATGAGCGTCGACTTGCCGGCACCGTTTTCTCCCGCCAGCGCATGGACCTCACCGCAATGCGCGGAGAAGCTGACGTTTTTCAACGCCTTGACACCGGGGAAACTCTTGGCGATGCCGCGCATCTCGATAGCGGGGTGTTTCGTGTTCATGCAGCAGCCCATGTCTTGCGGATGAATGTCGCGCTCTCGGAAAAGAGCGTATCGAAGTCGGGAAACAGCGGCCGCCAGACGCGGGTCGCCGTCGCGATCGCCGGCAGCCCGGCGCCGAATGCCTCAAGCGTCAGCCAACCGTCATAGCCGAGCTCCTTCAACACCGTGAACATCGCGCCAAATTCGATATGCCCCCGCCCGGGAATGCCACGATCGTTCTCGGAGACATGGAAGACCCCGATATCCTGGCCAATCAGGCGGATCGCCGCCTCCGGCCGACGCTCCTCCACATTGGCATGGAACGTGTCGTACATGATCTTGAAGGCAGGATGCGCCACGCGATCCACATAGGCACGCGCCTGCTCCATCGTGTTGAGAAAATAAGTCTCGAAGCGATTGAGCGGCTCGAGGCTCAAATGCATGCCGTTGGCCGCCGCCCGCTCCGCCAGCGCATGGTGCGCGTCTGCCCCATACTTCAACTCGTCTTCGCTGGCGCCCCTGCCGGTAAAGAAGCCGATCGGGGCATGAAACGGCCCGCCCATGCTTTCAGCACCAAGCGCTATTGCGCAATCCAGCGCCCAGTCGAGATGGGAAAGCCCGCGCGCCCGCACTTCGGCATCGCAACTGACGGGGTTTGCCTCAGGCGTTGGCACGATCGATGTGGTGGATCGGCCAAGGCCGAGCCCGTCCAGTTCGCGGCCCAGGCGTTCGTAGTGACTGACCTTGCCCGACAGAACCGGCACTTCGACGCCATCATAGCCGAGATCGCGCAACCGGCCGATATTGTCGAGATGCCTCTCCTCGACGAAATCGGTCAGGCAAAGGAGATTGATACCAAGCTTCATGACGCGCTCACTTCAGCGAAATGCCGAGATCGCGACACGTCGCGCGGATCCAGGCCAGTGACGTTTCGATCATCGGGCCGGCGGCGCCTTCGCATTCGAGGCTGAGTACGCCGTCGTAGCCGTGGTCGCGAAGCATGGCGAGACAGGTCTTGATATTCTCGGCATTGACGCCATCGCCGAGCGCACAATGGCTGACCGCGATCCCGGTCTGTCCGCCACGGGCAGCCGCTGCCAGCGACGGTGACACGTCCTTAAGATGGACATGAGACACCCTGTCGATGAACCGCGACAGAAACTGCGGCGGTTCCTGGCCGGCGATGAAGGTGTTGCCGGTGTCCATGTTCATGCGCAGCCACTTGCTGTCTGCGAAGGCGAGCATGCGCTCCATGAATTCCGGACGCGTCGTGAAATGACCATGAGGCTCGATGTTGACGACGATCTCGTGCGCTTCGGCGACTTCGACGATCTTTTCGTAGCTGCGCTTCATCAGCGCCATCGAGTCTTCTTCGGTAAGTCCGGGCGGCATGTGGAGCCCGTCGGTCGTGTCGACGCAGGGACTGCCGGCCTGCGCGGCCCAGGCAATCGACTTCAGCACATAGGGCACACCTCTGAGCGGTCCGTCCTCGCCAGACAGCGGATAGGCCGCATCGACCTGGGAAAAGCGCACGCCGTAACGCTCCATCTTGCGACGCAAGAGGACCGGGTCCTCGTAGAGCGCGACATGCGGTTGATAGCCCAGTCCGTGGATCCAGCTCACGCCGTCGATCAGACCACACTCGATGAAGTGCAAATCGTTGTCGCTCGCCCATTCCAGGCATTTTTCAAACGACCAGTAGGCCGAGTTGAACGCGTCCGTGTGGAAGCCTATCCGCACCGGCAAAATCCTCCCAATTTCCCCCATGCCATTGAGTTTCAACGGCAAATCACCAGCGCCTCCAAAATGCCGCTTGATGATGTCCAAGCATTGCGCAATAAATCGCTGCCTGCGTTCGAAATAGACGACTGGTAAATTTTATACATCTGCGGGGGAGCGGGATGACGAAGAGCAGCAACGAACGGGCGGTCAATCGGCCCGCGGTCTTCCGCGAGCCGGGCGCCCTGCTCTATGCCGGCAATTGCCAGGACCTGATGAAGGCCTCGCTTGCGGGCCAGGTGTCGCTCAATGCCTGGACGCGACGCGGCTATCCCGGCATCGACCTCGGCGCGGCGCTGCCGCAGGTCTGTTCCGTTGGCGGATGGGATGCGACGACCCCGCAGGACTGGGGCCTGCGCGAACATTGCAACGAGGGGGTCAAGATCGCCTATCTGGCGCGCGGCTCATTGACGATCACCATGGATGGCCGCAGGACGACGATCAATGAAGGCCAGATGTTCGTCGTGCGGCCCTGGCAGTTGCACGCGCTCGGCGATCCCAATGTCGGTGCCAGCCACATCATCTGGGTGCTCATGGATATGGGCGTGCGCCGACCACACGAAACCTGGCTGTGGCCCGACTGGATCGGCTGGCCCGAGCGCGACCGAAAGCGCCTGAGCGAACTTCTGTCGAAGAACGAACAGATTTCCTACAACGCCTCCCGCGAAGTTACCCGCACCTTCCTCGACATCCACGAGGTGGTGGCAGGCGGCGATATCGACGGTGGAGAGGCGCACCTGCGCCTCTTGATTTCGATGATGCTGCTGCAATTCCGCCAGATGCTGGAAAGCCAGGCACCGGTTCTCGATCTTGCTCTTGCAAGCTCGAAGCGCACGGTCGAGATCTTCCTGAAGCGGCTGCGTCATGCGCTCGACGAGGACTGGACGCTCGAGAACATGGCGGCGGAGTGCAATCTTTCCCGCACGCAATTTTCGCAGCATTGCCAGGTGCTGACCAACATGACGCCTGTCCGCTACCTCCAGACGCTCCGACTCAACGCCGCACGGCTGCTTCTTGAAAGCGGCGCGCAATCGGTCACCAACATCGCCTTTGATTGCGGCTTCTCATCGAGCCAATACTTTGCCACCTGTTACAAGAAGCGCTTCGGGTTTTCGCCAATGGAAACGCCGCGTCAGTCGCTATCGATCGCCAACTGAAAGTGGGCCGCCGCGACCGGATCAAAGCCGAATGGACAAGAAAGCTCTCCTGACGCCACGAAAGGTCGCTTCGCAGCAACGCTCGCGAGCGATGATCGAGGCCTTGGTCGAAGCGACTGCGCGTGCATTGATCAAAGAAGGATTTGAACGCGCCAACACAAACCGGATTGCCGAAGAGGCCGGCGTCAGCATCGGCTCTCTCTATCAGTATTTTCCGGGCAAGGAAGCGCTCGTCGTTGCCGTCATCGAACGCCACAAGAGCGAGATGGTGGATGTCATGCGGGGTACGCTGGCCAAAGTGGCGACGCTGCCGCTCGACAGTGCCGTGCGCGAACTGGTCAAGACGATGATCGATGCTCATCGTGTGAACCCGGACCTTCATCGGGTGTTGGTCGAGGAAACGCCACGTGCAGGGCGGATCGGTACGATCGACGGTTTTGACAGAGAGTTCTACGGGTTGATCAGGGCTTATCTCGAATTGCACAAGGAAGAACTGCGGCCGATGGATCTGGATCTGGCCGCTTACATTTGCGTCAGCTGCAAGGAGGCGCTGACGCACGGCGCGGTGGTCGACAGTCCAGAGAAGCTAAACGATGGGAACGTCGACGCCTTCATCAACGAAGTGACGACGCTGATCACGCGCTACCTGAAGTAACGGCCTTCGGGTAGCAGACATCCAAGATGCGAGCTGGGTCTTGGCGACTTGATGTCGCTCCGTGAACGCCGGCGTCCAACTGCGCGAACTACCGGGGGAATATGAACCGGGAGCGCTCGCAGAGACAGCTTCTCGAACGCGAGTAGATTTTTGCGAGTGATCGCTCACAATTGAGGCTGCACGCGGCCAATCCGACAGCCAACCTCGTGTCGAAATCAAATGCAGCACGAGCGGTCGAGCGACCGCTTCTCGAAGCTCCATACCAAGGTAACAAGAGATGTACGCACACGTCGTGATGATTCATGCCGCGGCCATGGGCACGGCATTTCTGCTGCTTGCAGCAAGGGAGCTCCTTTTCATTTCTGCCCGGCGAGGGCAAATCGGGGCTGCAAAGTTGGCCCTGACCGCAAACAGGATTGCAGGTCTGCTCACCGGCATAGGGATTGCCGGAGGCATTGGCCTCATCGTTTTGGGTGGGTGGCCGCTATCGACACCCTGGCTACTGATGTCATTCACCCTGATCGCCGCCTTGATGATTGTCGAAAGCAGGGTCGTGCGGCCATGGGAGGCACAGGTGCATCCAGCCCTTGAAGGCACGATCGACAAAATGGAAGTCCGAACGCTTCTTAGAAACAAGCGCGCTTTGGGCGGCCTTCTGGCATCGATCTCGCTTTTTGCTCTGATAATAGCTCTGATGGTCGTCAAACCCGACCTACTCGGCGCCTAGGGCGACGCCATCGGACGCATCGGTCGCTCATCAACGGAGTTGAACTCACCGCCCCTATATGCGGAGCGATGAGTTGTCTTTTCAGGGCGTCATCACGCCAGCGCGGGCAGCAGCTGGTCGATGCTCTTCTTGGCGTCGCCGTAGAACATGCGGGTGTTGTCCTTGTAGAACAGCGGGTTCTCGATGCCGGAGTAACCGGTTCCCTGGCCACGCTTGGAGACGAACACCTGTTTGGCCTTCCAGACTTCGAGCACCGGCATGCCGGCGATCGGTGAGTTCGGATCCTCCTGGGCGGCCGGATTGACGATGTCGTTCGAGCCGATGACGATGACGACATCGGTTTCGTGGAAGTCTTCGTTGATCTCGTCCATCTCGAGCACGATGTCGTAGGGAACCTTCGCTTCGGCCAAAAGCACGTTCATGTGGCCCGGCAAACGGCCGGCGACCGGATGAATGGCAAAGCGCACGTTCTTGCCGGCCGCCCGCAGCTTGCGGGTGAGCTCGGAGACCGATTGCTGCGCCTGCGCCACCGCCATGCCGTAGCCCGGCACGATGATGACGCTGTCGGCGTCGTTAAGGGCTGCGGCCACGCCATCGGCATCAATGGCGATCTGCTCGCCGGTGATTTCCATTGCCGGCCCCGTGGTTGCCCCGAAGCCGCCGAGGATGACCGACAGGAACGAGCGGTTCATCGCCTTGCACATGATGTAGGAGAGGATCGCGCCCGAGGAGCCGACCAGGGCGCCGGTGACGATCAACAGGTCGTTGCCGAGCGTGAAGCCGATGGCCGCGGCCGCCCAGCCGGAATAGCTGTTCAGCATCGACACCACCACCGGCATGTCGGCGCCGCCGATGCCCATGATCAGGTGATAGCCGATGAAGAAAGCGGCGAGCGTCATGACAAGCAGCGTCCAGGTGCCGGCACCATTGACGTAGAGCACCAGCAGCACGAGCGAGAGAAGGGCAGCACCGGCATTGAGCAGGTGACCGCCCGGCAGCTTCTTGGCCTTGCCGTCGACCTTGCCGGCAAGCTTGCCGAAGGCGATGACGGAGCCGGTGAAGGTGACGGCGCCGATGAAGACGCCGAGGAAGACCTCGACCTTCATGATCGACAGTTCCACCGGTTCCTTGTGGGCAAGGATCGCGGCAAAGCCGGTCAATGCAGAGCGGGCCGCCGCATCGAGGCCGGCGACATCAGCCGCCTCGATATGGGCGTTGAAGCCGATGAAGACTGCGGCAAGACCGACGAAGGAATGGAGTGCTGCAACGAGTTGCGGCATCTCGGTCATCTGGACGCGGGAGGCGACGAAGTGGCCGAGCAGGGCGCCGCCCGCGATCATCAGCGCGATGATGAACCAGTTGCCGACATCAGGTCCGAAGACCGTGGCGACAATGGCAAGCGCCATGCCCGTCATGCCGTACCAGACGGCGCGCTTGGCGCTTTCCTGGCCCGAAAGCCCGCCGAGCGAGAGGATGAAGAGGACGGCTGCCGCAATATAGGCGGCCGATACGATACCGATCATCATAATGTTTACCCCTGCCCGATCAGGATTTCTGGAACATGGCGAGCATGCGCCGCGTGACGAGGAAGCCGCCGACGATGTTGATCGTGGCGATCAGCACCGACAGCGCCGCAAGCAGCACCACCAGCCAGTTGCCAGACCCGATCTGCAGCAGCGCCCCGAGAATGACGATGCCGGAAACCGCGTTGGTGACGGCCATCAGCGGGGTGTGCAACGAATGCGAGACGTTCCAGATGACCTGGAAGCCGACGAAGCAGGCGAGCACGAAGACGACGAAGTGGCTCATGAAGGCAGGCGGAGCAAAGGCGCCGACCAAAAGCAGCAGCGCCGTGCCGACGGCGAGAAGCGTCAGCTGGCTCTTCGTCTGGGCCTTGAAGGCTGCGGCCTCGGTCGCACGCTTTTCCTCCGGCGTCGGCTCCTTCACTTTCTCCTTTGGTTTCTGCGCCGCGATCGCGGCGATCTTCGGCGGTGGCGGCGGATAGGTGATCGCACCCTGGAAGGTGACGGTCGCGCCACGGATGACGTCGTCCTCCATGTTGTGGACGAGTTTGCCATCCTTGCCCGGCGTCAGGTCGGTCAGCATATGGCGGATATTGGTGGCATAGAGCGTGGACGCCTGCGCGGCCATGCGGCTCGGGAAATCGGTATAGCCGATGATGACGACGCCGTTGTCGGAGACGACCCGCTGATCGGCAACGGTCAGGTCGCAGTTGCCGCCACGCTCGGCCGCAAGATCGACCACCACCGATCCCGGCTTCATCGCGGCGACCATGTCGGCAAGCCAGAGTTTCGGTGCATCACGGCCCGGGATCAGCGCCGTGGTGATGACGATATCGATCTGGGGCGCAAGCTCGCGGAACTTGGCAAGCTGCTTCTCGCGGAACTCCGGCGAAGAGGGAGCCGCATAACCGCCGGTGGCAGCGCCATCCTGCTGACCGCCCCCCTCACCATCGGCAAAATCGAGATAGACGAACTCGGCTCCCATGCTCTCGATCTGCTCGGCGACTTCCGGCCGCACGTCAAAGGCGTAGGTCTGAGCGCCAAGCGAGGTGGCGACCCCGATCGCCGCAAGACCGGCGACGCCCGCACCGATCACCAGGACCTTGGCCGGCGGCACCTTGCCGGCGGCCGTCACCTGGCCGGTGAAGAAGCGACCGAAATTGTTGCCGGCCTCGATCACCGCGCGATAGCCGGCGATATTGGCCATCGACGACAGCGCATCCATCTTCTGGGCGCGCGAAATGCGCGGGACCATGTCCATGGCGATGACGTTGACGCCCTTTTCCCTGGCGAGCTCCAGAAGTTCGGCATTCTGGCCCGGATAGAAGAACGAGATCAGCGTCTTGTCCGCAGACAGATAAGCGACCTCGCTCGGCTCGGGCGGCCGTACCTTGGCGACCACATTTGCCGAAGCCCACAGCGCCTCTGCCGACGGGGCCACCTCGACGCCCACGGCCCGATAGGCATCATCGGAAAAACCGGCCGCAACGCCCGCGCCCGTCTCAATGATGCTGCTATAGCCAAGTTTCGCAAGTTGCACCGCGCTGTCAGGTGTCAGCGCCACGCGCGCCTCGCTTGCGGTTACCTCCCGCGGCGCGCCAATTTTAATCGCCATGCTTGTCTGTCCTCTCCTGCCGACTAGGCAATGCCTTGTCCCTCAACAATGCGACAGCAGAACAAGCAAACCTTGAGAGTACTGTCCAGTACGCTTTGCCGCGAATCCGTCCATTCTTGTCGCTTTTTAGTTTTCACTAATCGTTTTTATCGGCCAAGCACTCCAGCCGACGGGCCGCTCGGGCACCAATGGCCAACAAAAAGGGGCGGCGACGCCCCCACGAAGAGGGTGCTGCATCGGCTCCAGGGGGCCGCCGATTGCGTATGTGAAGCGACGCTTCACCAGAGAGGGGTCCCGACCTGCGCGCGTTTCATGAAACGATCGTGCCGAGCCGCGACTGACAATCCGGCGCCTGGCGTCGACACGCTACGGGGCCGCTGCTGCAAGCCCTCCTTCGGAAGTTTTTATTTCAATGCCCTCGGCACGGCACGGCGACGCGGTCTCGCCGCGTGCCGCGCCGTGCGGCCCCTTGGGAGGATGTTCTAGTTGCGGCTTTCGTAGCTGCTCAGATTTGCAGGGGTGACGAGCTCGAACGTGAACGACCCGCGCGTCCACGCATCAAAGGGATTCGTCGACAATGACGACCGGTCGCCCCAGGGAGCAGGCCTCCACCCGCGCCTCGACGCGATAAACCGAGCGCAGCATATCCGCGGTGATGACGTCGTGGGTGGGGCCGCTCGCCAGCACCGACCCGCCGCTGATGACGATCGTGTCGTCGCAATAGCGCAGCGCATGGTTCAGGTCGTGCAGCGCGATCAACACCGCCATACCCGACTGCGCCGACAAACGCTTCATGAAGCCAAGGACCTCGATCTGGCGAAAGAGATCGAGCGCCGAGGTCGGTTCGTCCATCAACAGCACTTCGGGCTTACGCACGAGAGCTTGCGCGATGGAGACGAGCTGGCGCTGGCCGCCTGAGAGCTCACCAAGGCCACGAAAGGCGAGATCGGCGATCCGGAGTTCGCCCAGCACTCGGTCGATCTCGGCGAGTTCGGCGTCCTTCACCTTCCAGCCTGAGCCTTGCTTGGCCGACAACAGCACCGACTCGTAGACGGTCAGCACGGCATTGGCGCCGGTATCCTGCGGCATGTAGCAGATGCCTTCGGACCCCTTGGCCGTATCGGACAGGTGGACAGTGCCGGGACCGGAGGTCAGGTTTGCTATGCGCTTGAACAGCGTCGACTTGCCGGCCGCATTCGGACCAATCACCGCCGTCAGGCCACCGCCGCGCAAGACACCGGTGTTGACATCTAAGAGCACCGTGCGCCGGCCATAATTCGCGCCGACCTTTTCCAGCGACAGGCTTACCATGCGCGCCTCCTGTTGGTGAAAATCAGCACGAAGAAGAAGGGCACGCCAACGAGCGCGGTGATGACTCCAATCGGCAGGACGGCGCCCGGAATAATCATCTTGCTCACGACCGAAGTGACCGAAAGAAGGAGCGCGCCGCACAACACAGAAGCTGGCAGGAAGAAGCGCTGATCCTCGCCGACCAGCATGCGTGCGATGTGCGGAGCGACGAGACCAACAAAGCCGATCGTGCCAACGAAAGAGACCGGGATCGCCGCAAGCAGGCTGACCGTCATCATTGCTTCGAGCCGGAGCCTTCGAACATTGATACCGAAGCTCGCAGCCTTATCGTCACCAAGCCGAAGCGCGGTCAGCGCCCAGGCGTGCCGTGCAAACAGCGGCAAGGCGAACAGCAGCACGGCGCCGGTGATCCAGACCTTTGGCCAGGTTGCCTTGGTGAGACTGCCCATCGTCCAGAAGACGACGGCGGCCAGCGCCTGTTCGGAGGCGAGATATTCGAGCAAAGACAGCGCGGCATTGAAGGTGAAGACGAGCGCAATGCCGAGCAGAACGATTGTTTCGACCGTAACGCCGCGCATGGTGGAGGCGAAATGGATGAAGAGCGCCGCCAACATCGCCATAAGGAAGGCGTTGATTGGCACCATGTATTGGACGGCGACGGGAAAAACCGCCACGCCGGCAACGAGACCGAGGGCCGCACCGAAGCCGGCAGCGGCGGAAATGCCGAGCGTGAATGGACTTGCCAGTGGATTGGCAAGGATCGTCTGCATCTGCGCGCCTGCGACCGACAATGAGGCACCCACTGTCACGGCCATCAGGGCGATCGGCATGCGAATGTCCCAGATCACCACCCGGAGCTGGTCGCTTACAGTTTCCGGTCGAAAGAGCGCGGTCAGCACATCCGCGAGTGGATAGTTCGCAGGCCCGAGAGCCATGTCGACTGCAACCGACGCAAAGAGCGCGACGATGAGGCAGAAGATCAACACCAAGCGGCGCAAAACGAGAGAGCGGTAGCGCCCTCGCCCTTCAACGCCGGATACTTGTTCGGTCATGGCAACCATCATTCACCACTCTTTGGAAGCGAGGCGAAGTAACCCGCGCGGTAGGTCACCGGCAGAAACTTCTCATGGAACTCGCGGAAAGTCCGGTCCGGGTCTATGTCGGCAAAGAGCTCCGGATGGAACCACTTGGCAAACTGCTGGATCGGAATGAACTCGTAAGGGGCGCCGTAGAACTGGTGCCAGACGGCATGCACATTGCCCTCCTTCACCGCCTTCAGGCCGGGAAAGCCCGGGCGCTGCATAAGGCCGCGCAGGCGATCTTCTGCCGCCGCCGCATCGGCGCCGCGTCCGACGCTAACGAACTGGTTGAGATCGGATTCCGCCGACCAGTTACTGCCGGTGATAATGACATGATCCGGATCGCTGACGATCAGCTGCTCAGGATTGAGGTCGCCGAAGGTCCCCTTGATGACGTCAGAACCGATATTGTGGCCGCCGGCCTCTTCCACCATTTTGCCGAAGTTGGCCGGACCGAAGGTGCGGCAGCAGACAACGTCGCCGGTGATGCCGGGAGAGCGCTCGATGAAGACTTTCGGCCGCGCAATTTCCCCCGCCTTCTTGAGGCGGTCCGTCACCAGCGCGATTTGAGCATTGCGATAGTCGATGAATTCGCGGGCCTTCGCTTCGGCACCGAAGAGCTGGCCGAGGATTTCGACCGATTTTTCGCTATTGGCGGCAGGATCCACGCGGAAATCGAGATAGACGACGGCAATGCCGGCGGCAGCGGCCTTTTCGATGAAGCCCGATTCTTCGACCGCCTGCTGCGCTTCGAGATTGAGCGTCAGAACGTCAGGCTTGAGCGCAATCGCTGCCTCGAGGCTGAAATCGCCTGAAGGGATATAGCCGAACCGCGGCAGTTTCTCGATTTCGGGGAAGCGCTCCACATAGGCAGCGTAGGAGTCCGGATCCTTCTTCAAAAGATCATCGCGCCAACCGACGATCGTGTCGAAGACATGCTCGCCTTTCAGCGCTGCGGCCACGTGGATCTGCCGTGCCTCGCCCAACAGGACGCGCTTGGCCGGGAGCGCAATTTCGACCCGACGGCCGGTGACGTCGACAATTTCAGCCGCACTGGCGGGCAAAGCCGCCAATACCAGGGCTGCGACCATCGCCGACGCGATTTTCCCGAAGATCGACATTCTCATTCCTTTTTAGTTGCGACGCCGGAGTCCTCCCCTCCTCCAGCTGTCGAACCGCTTACTTGGCTGACGTCAGCGAGACGAAGTAGCCGCTCTTGTAGGGAAGCGGCAGGAAGCGCTCATGCAACTCCTTGAACGTCGCCTCCGGGTCGAGGTCCGCGAAGAGATCCGGGTGCAGCCACTTGGCGATCTGCTGGATGGCCACGAACTGGTAGGGATTGTTGTAGAACTGGTGCCAGATGGCGTGAACCTGGCCGTCTTTCACGGCTTCAACGCCGGTGAAAGCCGGGCGCTTGGTCAGGTTTTCGAGCTTGCGGGCCGCTTCCTTCTCATCGGCGCCATAGCCGACGCCAACCCAGGCACCACCCGGCACATAACCCTGCCAGTTGCCGCCGGTGATGATGATCTGATCGGGATTGGCAGCGATGATCTGCTCCGGATTGACCACGCCGAAGGTGCCGGGAATGATGTCCTTTGCCATGTTTACGCCGCCGGCGAACTCGACCATCTTGCCGAAGTTCTCGTTACCGAAAGACATGCAGCAATCGTCGGAGTAACCACCGGCGCGTTCGACAAAAACGAGCGGCTTCTTCGGATTGGCCTTCGCCAAAACGTTTGTCACCTTGGCGATGCTCTCGGCGCGAAACTTGATGAACTCCTCGGCCTTCTCTTCCTTTCCCAAAAGCTTGCCCATCACGCGCATGCTCGGCTGGGTGTTTTCCATCGGCTTCTCGCGGAAATCGACGTAGACGAGCGGGATACCGACCTTGGCGAGCTTCTCGATGTAGCCAGCCTCCTCCGTCGCCGTCTTGGCGTCGACGTTCATCAGAACGACATCGGGTTTCAAGGCAACCGCCTGCTCGATGTCGAAGGTGCCATCCTTCATGCCGCCGAAGGTCGGCAGCTTGGCAATGCCAGGGTACTTTGCGAGATAGGCGGCATAGCTTTCAGGGTCTGCCTTTGCCAGATCATCGCGCCAGCCGACGACGCGCTTGAACGGCTCGTCGCGGTCGAGCGCGCCGAGGAAATAGATCTGCCGCCCTTCGCCGAGAATCACGTGCTCGACGGGTACGTTGACCTCGACATCTCGGCCCGTGACATCCTTCAACGTCACGACATCAGCGAAGGCTGCCGTAGAAAAAAGCACGCAAAGGCTTGCGGCGGCCGCAGCCACCCTGTTGAAAAACCGCATTGTTTTAGCTCCGCTGGAAAATTCAGGCGATCTAATGTTTCATGACTTTATTAGTCAACATTTATCTTTTAGAACGCCTCCAAACAGGAACGAGCGGTATCGACATGAGCGATGTGACGGAGCGGCAGAACTACAACCTGCGCGATGAAATCAAGGCCTACTGGTCGGACCGCGCGGCTACCTTCGATCTGTCCCCGGGCCACGAGATCTTCTCGGAGGAAGAACGCGCGGCCTGGCATCAACTGTTTCTCCGTCACCTTGGGCCGGGCGCAGGGCGTGCCGCGCTCGATCTTGCGAGCGGCACCGGCGTCATCTCGCATCTTCTCGATGAACTCGACTTCAAGGTGCAGGGCCTCGACTGGGCCGAGCCGATGCTCGAACGCGCCAGGGATAAGGCGCGCAAGCGCGGGCGAGCGATCCGCTTCGCCCTCGGCGACGCCGAAAATACCATGGAGCCCGACAACCACTACGATGTAATCGTCAACCGGCATCTGGTCTGGACGCTCGTGGACCCGGCCGCAGCCTTTGGCGAATGGCTACGGGTCCTGAAGCCCGGCGGCATGTTGCTGATCGTCGATGGCGACTTCGTCAATACAACCGCGCTCGAGCGGCTGTTCTCCAAGCTCAGCACATGGGGACAGCGCCTCGGCCTGTTCAAGGCTGAGACGCCAACCGGTTCGCCGCAGATGACGGCGACGCACCGCAGCATCCTCTCCCGCGTGCATTTCGCACAAGGCGCCCGCGCCGAGGCCGTCGTCGCGCTGTTGCGCGAGGCCGGCTTCACCGAGATTACGATCGACAGGGACCTTCGCGAAATCCATCGCACCCAGGCCGCGAATTGGAACCTTTTCAAGGGCTTGGCGCGACAGTCGCAGCATCGCTACGCCATTCGCGCGACGAAACCTTAGGGTCGAGGCAAACCCTACGCAGTCAGTGACTGTTTTCATGCGCAAAAACGACCAGGCTCACGACTGCGCAATCTCCCTGCCAATCCGCAGGACCTCCGAGATTAAAAGGTTCAGGTCGTCCGGGCGGGTGCGATGATTGCAGATCGCCGCGCGCAGGCAATGCTTGCCCCGGATCGTCGTGTCGGAAAGCGCCGCCACGCCGGTTTCCTGCAGGCGCAGCATGATCTCGAGGTTGGTCTCCTTCAGTCGCTCCTCATTTAGACCTTCGGGCGCATAGCGGAAGCAGACGATGTTGATCTCCGGTTCAACGATGAGTTCCAGAGGCGGATTCGAACGGACGAGATCGGCGAGGAAGGCGGCCTGCGCGACGTTCTGGTCGATCAGCCGGCCGAACTTGGCGATGCCGTGCTCCATCAGCGCCATCCAGACCTTCAGCGCCGCAAAGCCGCGGCTGGTCTGAAAGCCGAATTCGTGAAGCCACTGACCGGAGGCGATGCCACGCGGCATGCCCTGCAGAAACTCCGGCGACACCGCAAAGGTTTCCCGGTGCTTTGCCCGGTCCCGGACAAGCGCGCAACCGACCTCAAAGGGGGCATGCAGCCATTTGTGCGGGTCGAGCGCGACGGAATCCGCCCGCTCGATGCCCTTGACGCGCCAGGCGTTCTCGGGCGCGATCGAAAGCAGCGCTCCGATACACCCGTCTACGTGGAACCACAGGTTCTCCTCCGCGGCGATCCCGGCCAAGGCGGTGAGATCGTCTACTGCACCGGAATTGACCGTACCGGCAGTACCAATGACGCAGGCAGGCCTGAAGCCCCGCGCGCGATCCTCGGCGATCGCCGCGCGAAGCGCCTCAAGGTCGATGCGGTAACGGGAATCGGTCGGGATCCGTCTAAGTGCCTTGTTGCCGAGGCCGAGCGTCTCGACCGCCTTGCGATGGCAGGAATGAACCTGATCCGAGGCGTAGAAGCGCATGGGTTCCGTGAGGGCCGCAACGCCCTCTTCGCGCAGATCGATGCCCGCCATGGCGTTGCGGGCAACCGTCAGCCCGACGAGGTTGGCCACCGAACCGCCGCTGACCAGCGTGCCGCTCGCTGCCTCGGGAAAGCCGATCATGTCGCGCAGCCATCCGACGACCTGCTGGTCGACGAGGGCAGCGGCATGGCGTCCGCCCCCGAGATTGGAACCCTGGATCGCTGCGAGAAAATCGCCGAGCGCCCCGGTGAAGTTGCCGGAGCCCATGTACCAGGACCAGAACCGTGGATGGATGTTGCCCATTGGATAGGCGAGCACCGTGTCCTTGACCTGTCGGTACACGTCCTCGAGGGGCGTCGGCCGATCCGGGACCGGCGCCTGGTACAGCGCTTCGATCTCCTCCGGCAGCGGTTGCCAGACCGGACGCTCGCGCACGCGGCCGAGATGGCCGACGGCATCGTCGATGATCCGGTGGGCGAGCGCCGAGACGGACGACCAATCGGGTGGGTCGAGGGTCTCGAGCGTAGCCAGGAGTTCCGGTTGCGTGAAGGCTCCCACGCTTTGCCTCGGTGATCGCGCTCCCATCGTTCCTCTCCCTATTCGGCGGCGAGCTGGAAGCCGGGCGTGGATCGCGACAGCTCCATCTCCTCGTCATCCATGTCCGCCGGGATCGTTTCGAACAGCGGCGTCGACAGATAGCGCTCCCCTGTGTCAGGCAGCATGCACAGGATCACCGAGCCGGCCGGCGCGTGCTCCGCGATCTGGCGCGCAACGCCGAAGGTCGCGCCGCCCGAAACGCCAGTGAAGATGCCCTCTTTCTGTGCGAGCGCCTTGGCCCATTCCATCGCCTTCGGACCGGCAATGGGGACGAGTTCGTCATAGTAGCGGTTGTCAATCGCCTCCTGCAGGACGTCGGGTATGAAGTCCGGTGTCCAGCCCTGGATCGGATGCGGCTCGAAGGCGGGATGGCTGGCGGCCGGCGCACCGCCCGTTCCGCGCTGTTGCGCATGACCGCTGCCGAGCAACTGCGCGTTGGCGGGCTCGGCAAGCACGATCTTCGTCTCCGGACGCTCACGCCGCAAAACCCGGGAGACGCCAACCACCGTGCCGCCGGTGCCGTAGCCTGTGACGAAGTAATCAAGACGGGAGCCGGCAAAGTCGTTGACGATTTCCCGGCCGGTCGTCGCCTCGTGGATCGCGGCGTTGGCTGTGGTCTCGAACTGCCGGGCGAGGAACCATCCGTTCTTCTCTGCGAGTTCGATCGCCTTGCGATACATGCCCAGGCCCTTCTCGGCGCGCGGCGTCAGAACGACCTTGGCGCCCAGCATGCGCATCAGCCGGCGGCGCTCGACGGAGAAGCTATCGGCCATGGTGACAACCAGCGGATAGCCTTTTTGCGCACAGACCATCGCCAGTCCGATGCCGGTGTTACCGCTGGTGGCCTCGACTACGGTCTGTCCGGGCTTCAGCTTGCCTGTGCGCTCGGCCTCCTCGATGATCGCAATCGCCAGCCTGTCCTTCACCGACGAAGCCGGATTGAAGAACTCCGCCTTGACATAGATGGTCGCGTTGCCGACGCCGAGATTGTTGACGCGGATCGCCGGCGTGTCGCCGATCGTCTCCAGCACGCTGTCGAAAAGCCGCCCGCGGCCGCTCGTGGTTCTCAGTCCAGAATTGTTTGGCATGGGTCCTCTCACTCTTCCGGATGCTAGGTTCGGCGAGGGATGCTAAAGTGCTGGCGTGGGAGCCGGCGTGGGAGTGCGCATGGAAACGGATGGCCCGGACGTGGTTTTTTCGGCAAAGGAGCTGGAACTGCGGCTGCTCGGGCCGATGAAACTCATGCGCCGCGGGGTGGCCGTGCCGTTACCGCCGTCGCGCAAGGTGCGCGCGCTGCTCGCTTATCTGGCCCTGACGCCAGGTTCGGTTCCTCGGGAACGGCTCTGCCATCTGCTCTGGCAAGTGCCGAGCGATCCGCGCGGTGAATTGCGCTGGAGCCTGAGCAAAATCCGCTTGCTCATGGACACGGATGGCCGCAAGCGCGTGATCACGGCTAACGACCGGATTTCACTCGATCTCGAAGACTGTGACATCGACGCACGCCACATCCAGGAAGCAAGGCGGCGCGGTATCGGAAACCTCGATCTGGAGGCGTTGCGGCCGATTGCTGGACGATGCGGAGGCGATCTGCTCGAAGGGGTCGAGATCGACAACAGCCCTGCCTTCGAGCACTGGCTGACATCGGTGCGGAGCGAGTTTCGCCTATACGCGCTGGAGATCGCGGCAGAAATCGGCAAGAAAACACCCGTCGGCGGTGAGGACGGCTTGCCGGCAGCCCGGCAATGGCTCGACCTCGCGCCGCTCGACGCAGACGCAAATCTCCGCTTCCTGGCGGAACTGTCCCGCAGGCGGATGGGCGACGCCTGCAACCGGCATCTCGATGCGGCAGCGCGCCTCTTTGCCGATGAGGGCGAGGACTTCGCGCCGATCCGAGAGGCATGGGAACGCCTCAGGCCCCTGTCCCGACAACCGGCGGTCGTCGTCGTTTCTGACGGTGTTGGCAGACCTTCCGAGCCCATCCACGTGACGGTCGCGCGCCGCGCCTCGATTGCCGTCATGCCGTTCCGCGAACTTGTCGCGGGCGGGGCGGGCCGGAACGATCTCGGCAGCGCGGTCGCGCATGACGTCATCAGCAAGCTGGCGCGCCTGCGCAGTCTCTTCGTTATTGCCCGAGGCTCTGTTTTTGCCATCGCTGGCGAAGGGCTCGAACTGCCGGAAATCGGCCGCCGGCTCGGCGTCGACTATGTCGCCACCGGCTTCCTGGAACAGCACGAACTCGGGATCGCCGTGAACGTGGAGGTCGCAGAGGCGGCCACCGCGCATATCGTCTGGACTGAGCGATTCGAGGCGCGCGCGGCCGAGCACTTTGCCGTCGTCGACGAGATCAGCAACAGCATCGTGTCGTCGATCGCCGCTGAAATCGAGAACGAAGAGCGCAACCGCGCGATCCTGAAGCCTCCGGATTCGCTCGACGCCTGGGAGGCCTATCATCGCGGCCTCTGGCACATGTTTCGCTTCACCGCCGAGGAAAACGAGCGCGCCGCCGAGTTCTTCCGCCTTTCGACACGCCTCGATCCAACCTTCTCACGCGCCCATGCAGGGCTGTCCTTCACCCACTGGCAAAGGGCATTCCAGCGCTGGGGCGACCGCGACGGCGAGACCCGGGACGCGCTCAAGGCCGCCGGGCAGAGCCTCTTGGTTGACGATCAGAACCCCGCCGCGCACTGGTCGATGGGGCGTGCCCTCTGGCTGACCGGAGACCACGACCAGGCGGTGCGCGCACTGGAGCACTCGGTCCTTCTCAGCCCCAATTTCGCCCTCGGGCACTATGCGCTCTCCTTCGTGCACGCGCAGTCCGGCGACCCCGCAGCGGCGATCACCGCATCTGATTACTCGCGGCTTTTAAGCCCCTACGACCCGCTGCTGTTCGGCATGCTCGGCACCCGCGCGATTGCCCTCATCCGGCTGGACGCCTTCGAGGAGGCTGCAGACTGGGCGATCAAGGCGGCAGCCCGTCCGAACGCGCATGTGCACATCCTCGCGATCGCAGCCCATTGTCTTGCGCTCGCCGGACGCCTCAGTGAGGCTCGCAGCTACGCGGCCCGCATCCGCCTGCAGAAGCCGGATTACCGGACGGACAATTTCCTCGACGCCTTCCACTTCACACCCGACGTCATCGCCCGATATCGCCAAGTGGCGGCCTTGATCGGGCTGGCGACCTGAGTGATCGGTGCCGGCCAAATTCGCCTGCGTGTCTTAGAGCCGCTGGAGAAGGCGGTAGCGTTCAAGGATTTCAGCGATCTGTTCGTCCTGTGCCTTGTTTGGCAGAAGTGCTGGCTGTCGGCTTGCGCCGACAGATGCATCCTGCAGGTAGAGGGCGCGCTTGACCATCGCCGGGGCAAAGCCGAGTGCATAGAGGTCGGTCCGAAAGGCAGCAAAGGTTGCCTGCTGCTTCTGCGCTTCGACAATGTCGCCGGCATTGAAGGCCTTCAAGATACCTGCAAGCACATCCGGCATGGCGTTGCCGAGGCCCGAGATGCAGCCAGCCGCACCATTCTGCAGTGCCCAGAGCACGAGATGATCGGGGCCGGAGTAGACTTCGAAACCATCGACCTCGTTGGCAATCTGCAGATAGGCTTCCAAAGTTTCTTTCGCGCCGCCGGAATCCTTGATGCCGGCAATGTTGCCGTGGCCGGCAAGGGCGCGCGCCGTGTCGGGCTCGATATGGTTCTGCGTGCGGGCGGGTATGTCATAGAGGTAGACTGGCGTCTTCACGGCATCGGCGACGGTCGAGAAATGACGGACAAGGCCATCCTGGGTGCAGGCAATGAAGAACGGCGTGATCACTGCGATCCCGTCGACGCCGATCCGGTCGAATTCTCGGGCGAGCTTTACCGTCTCGAAGGTGGCCGGCATGCCGGCATTGACGATCACCTTGACGCGGCCGCCGACCTCGTCGACCACCTCCTCCGTGAGGCGCACCTTTTCCTCGTATGTCAGCGCGGTGAAGTCACCGTTGGTTCCGGCGCACATGATGTTGTTGCCGGATGCGACCTGTCGGCGGACCTGGGCGCGCGTCGCCTGGTAGTTAATGGTCTCGTCCTCGTTGAAGCAGGTCACGAGGGCGACGAAGGCTTGCTTGGTCATGCGGATTTTCCTCTCAATGGACGGCGCCTCAGGACGCGCGCTGAAGACGGGCGGCGCGATGAGCGGCCTGGACGTCGGGATCGGGGTCGAGGCCGGCTGCAAGCAGCGCACGCGTATAGTCTTGCTGCGGCGCGTCGAACACCTCGCGCACCGTGCCAAGCTCGACGATGTTGCCCTTCTGCATAACCATGACGTGGTCGGCAAAGTCGCGCACCACCGGCAGATCGTGGGCGATGAAGATAAAGGCGATGCCCATTTCCTTGCGCAGCCGGTCGAGCAGCGCGATCACCTGCGCCTGCACCGAAACGTCAAGCGCCGAGACCGCCTCGTCGCAGATGATCAGCTGCGGCTCGAGTGCGAGTGCGCGGGCAATTGCGATGCGTTGGCGCTGGCCGCCGGAAAACTGATGTGGGTAGCGGCCCATGTGCTCCGGGCCGAGACCGACCTGCACAAGAAGATCAGCCACCCGCTCGCGCCATTTCGCCTTGGGCAAGATATCCGAATGAATGACCCAGGCCTCGGAAATGAGCTGGTAAACGGTCATACGCGGATTGAGCGACTGCGTCGGGTCCTGGAAGACCATCTGCAGGTCGCGGCGCAGCTTGTAGAGTTCCGTGGGCGACATCGTGAAGAGGTCGCGGCCCTTCCACAAGGCGCTGCCACTATCCGGTTCGTCGAGGCGAAGCAGGATGCGCGCCAGCGTCGACTTGCCTGACCCGCTCTCGCCGACGACGGCCATGGTCTCGCCGGGCATGAGGTCGAAGGACAGGCCCTTCAGCGCCTCGAAGGAGCCATAGCGTTTGCGCACGTCGCGAACTGAAAGAACGGGTTCGGCGCGAGCGGCTGGCACATGCATCTCGCCCTTGCCTGGGGCGGCGGCAATCAGCTTCTTGGTATAGGGATGCTGCGGGTTCTTGTAGACCTCGCGCACCGTGCCGGCTTCGACCAGGACGCCTTTTTCCATCACCACCACGCGATCGGCGATCTCCGCGACCACGCCGAGGTCGTGGGTGATGATGAGGACCGCCATGCCGGTCTCTCGCTGCAATTCCTCAAGCAGCGCGAGCACTTCGGCCTGCACGGTGACGTCGAGCGCCGTCGTCGGCTCATCGGCGATCAGGAGATCTGGCCTGAGTGCCAATGCCATCGCAATCATGACGCGCTGGCGCTGGCCGCCGGAGAATTCGTGCGGATATTTGTCGAGCGAGCGCTCCGGGTCGGGGATGCCGACCCGGGTCAACAGCCGCAACGCCTCGGAAGCGGCTTTCGCGGCGTCGGTCCCGTGGGTGGTGAGCGCCTCGCGGATCTGCCAGCCCACGGTATAGACCGGGTTGAGATGGCTCAGCGGGTCCTGGAAGATCATGGCGATACGGCGCCCGTTGACCTTTCGCCTTTCCTGCGCCGGCATTGTCAGCAGGTCGACGCCGTCGAGCAGGATCTCGCCCGAGCTGATGCGTCCCGGCGGCATGTCGATCAGGTTCATGATCGCCGAGGAGGAGACCGACTTGCCGGATCCGCTCTCGCCAAGGATTGCGAGCGTCTCGCCACGGTCGAGATGGTAGGAGATATTGCGGACCGCTTTCACGACGCCGACTGCGGTGTGGAATTCGACCGACAGGTCGCGAACTTCAAGGAGATGGTCAGCCATTCTTGCGACCTTTCATTTCAAGACGCCAGCGCTGCACTGGGTCGAGCGCGATGCGCAGCCAGTTCGACAAGAGGTTTAGCGACATGGTGGTAAGGATGATCGCAAGGCCGGGCCAGAACGAAAGCCACCATGCGTTGGTGAGGTACTGACGTCCCTGCGAGATCATCAGGCCCCAGGTGATTTCCGGCGGCTGGATGCCGATACCGAGGAACGAAAGCGCGCTTTCGGCCAGCATCACATAGGCGAAGTCGAGCGTCGCAAGCGTCGTCAGCGTCGGCAACACGACAGGCAGAATGTGGCGGAACAGGATGCGCTTGCTTGATGCGCCCATCACGCGCGCGGCCTGCACGAACATGCGTTCACGGATTTCCAGCACTTCGGCGCGTGTGGTTCGCAGGTAAACCGGGATGCGTGTGATCGCCAGCACCAGCATGAGGTTCAGGATCGACGAGCCGAGAATATAGAGAACGATGACCGCGATCAGCAGCGACGGAAAGGACATGATCACGTCCGCGAGCCGCATGATGATCTGATTGACGCGCGGCGAGGAAAAGCCGGCGACAAGGCCGAGGAAGGTGCCGACGGTTGCTGAAAGCGCGACGGCACCGGCGGCCACCATCAGCGTGTTCTGGGTGGCAACGATGATGCGGGCAAGCAGCGGCCGCCCGAGGGCATCGGCCCCCATCCACCAGACCCAGCCTCGCTCCCAGTCGAAAGGCACGGCGTTGCGGCCTCTAAGGTTCTGTTTGGTCGCGAGATCGCCGAGCCAGGTCGGCCCGATGATTGCGATGATGAGAACGAAAAGCAGGAAGATCGCGGCGCAAAGCGCGAATTTGTCGGCAAGCAGCATGCGGAACATGCGGGTCGCAAAGCGCGGTTCTTCGGTAACAACGGTATCGGCGGTCTGCAGGGTCATGGTCCCCTCCTCAGTGCCGGATGCGCGGATCGAGCAGCGCGTAGGCCAGATCGATCAGCAGGTTCATGAGGAAGATCGCCAGCGCCGTGACGAGGATGGCGGCGAGCACGACGTTGAAATCGCGCTGCAAGATGGAATCGATCATCAGCTTGCCGACGCCCGGAAACCCGAAGATCGTCTCGACGATGACCGCGCCGTTCAAAAGGCTCGCGGCCTGGTCGCCAATGACGGTGATGACCGGCAGCATGGCGTTGCGCAGCGCATGCACGAAGATGATCGGCCCGGATTTGACGCCCTTGGCGCGCGCCGTCTTCACATAGGCCGAAGAAAGCGCCCCGATCATCGAGCCGCGCACCACTTGGACGATGATGCCGAAAGGCCGGATGAACAGAACCGAGATCGGCAGGATCCAATGAAGCAGCGACCCCGTGCCCGAAGTCGGCAGCCAGGCGAGGTTTACCGAAAAGACGACGATCGCGACGATGGCGATCCAGAAATCGGGAACGGAAGCGCCGACCAGCGAGATCAGCGAGGAGAGCCGATCGAAGAAGCCTCCAGCGCGGAAGGCGGCAAGCGAACCGACGACGATCGCAGCACCAGCGACCAGCGTCATGGTGATGACTGCGAGCCAGAGCGTCCAGGTGAAGGCCTCAAGCACCACGTCCAGAGCAGGACGCGCCTTGCGCAGGGATTCGCCAAAATCGCCGGTGACGACGTCGCCGACATAGCGTCCGAACTGCACCAGCATTGGATCGTTCAAGCCATGCAGCTCGCGGAATTGCGCCTTCATCTCTGCGGAGGCTTCGACCGGCAGGAACAAGGCGGCCGGATCACCTGTCAACCGCGACAGGAAGAAGACCATGACGAGCAGCCCGACGAGCGAGATCAGACTGGCCACGGCGCGTTTTCGAACGAATTTCAGCATGGCGCCCTCGAAGAAATCCGGCGGCGGGATCATCCCACCGCCTTGATTGCTGTTGTGACTGGCGAACCTGTCGTTCGCCAGGGCAGATTACTTGATCTTGATCTCCGAGAGCTGCAGCGTCCCGTTGGTCGCCATCGTCGGCTTGAATTCGAGCCGCTCGGAAACGCGGGAGAAGCCTACCATGTGGAAGAGCAGGACGTCGGCAACGACATCGTCATGCACATAGGCGATCAGTTCCGACCAGAGCTTGGCACGCTCGTCGCCGACGGCAGCCGACGCGCGCTTGATCAGGTCGTCGACCTTCGGATCGGAGAAGCCGGACTGGGTGCCTTCGGTTGCGTATTTGAAGAACATCGAGAACGACGGATCGCCCTTGGAATTGTCGTGCATGGCGGCAACGATCTGCGGGCCGCGACCTTCCTTGAAGGGCTTGGAATAGTACTGCTCGTGCTCGGCGACCTCGACGAATTTCAGCTCGACCTTGAAGCCGACTTCCTCAAGCTGCGCCTGAATGGCCTCCATGATCTCGGTCACGTTCGGAAAGTTTGCAGAACGGGCGATGATGGTGATGGGCGTGTCGACTTTGACGCCATCGGCCTTGGCTTCCTCAAGCAGCTTCTTTGCGCCTTCCGGATCGTAGGGGAAGACCTTTACGTCGGGGTTCCAGCCAAGCGTCGGTGGCGGCACGATCGCGGTGGCGAGCAATGCACTTTCGGGAACCAGGGTACCGAGGAAGGCCTGGCGGTCGATGGCGACGTTGAGCGCGCGGCGGACACGAACGTCGTTCAGCGGTTCGATGTTGTGATCGATGCGCAGGTAGACGGTTTCGCTGTCGAGGTAGGAAAAGTCCGTTGCCGGGTTCGTGGCATCGAGCTGCGAGATCGACGGCGAAAGGTCGGCTTCGCCGGTCTGCACCATGGCTGCGCGCACCGACGGGTCGGCGCGGAACAGATAGGTGGCTTCCGTCACTTCGGGCTTTGCGCCCCAATAGTCGTCACGGCTGGTCAGCACGATCTGCTGGCCCGGCGTCCAGTTGGTCAGCTTGTACGGACCGGTGCCGACCGGTTCGCGCACGAACTCAAGCGGCGTTTCCTCCGGCACGATCGTGACGAGAGACATCAGCAGCGGCAGGATCGGCTGAACCGGATCGGCCTTGAAATCGATGGTGTAGTCGTCGACGACCGTCGGGGTCACCGTGATGCCGCCGAAGTAGCGGCGCGATTCACAGGTGTTCTTGTCGCTCATGATGCGATCGAAGCTGTGCTTGACGTCCTTGGCGTCAAAGGTCGTGCCGTCGGAGAACTTGACGCCCTTGCGCAGGTGGAAGCGCCAGCTGCTGTCTTCGTTCTGCTCCCATTTTTCGGCCAGGCGCGGCATGACGCCCTTGTCACTGCGAACGTCGAGTTCGGTCAGCGTTTCGCTGACGTTCTGCATGATGACGCGGCCGATGTTCGAGCGCGTGGCCATGCAGGGCTCCAGCAGGTCGGCCTCCTCGGCCAGCACGATCTTAATGGGGCCGGACCCGGCGAATGCGGGCGACAGGGCCGAACTCAACATGAGTGCACTCAAGACAAATAATTTCTTCACGGCATTTCCTCCCTAGTGAAATTCGTTCAGCTGGATGTTGCTTTTCCGGATCGCGCGGCAATTAGCGCCGCGCAACCGATGAGCCCGCCGCCGCAAAGGGTGGTGAGGGCGATCTGTTCGCCAAAAAGCGCGAAGCCGCCGAGCGCCACGAGCGGCAAGCGCAAAAAATCGACCGGCGCGACGATCGTGGCGGGCGCGAGTGAAAAAGCATGGGTCATCATACCCATGCAGGCAGTTCCCACGAAACCCTGCAGCGCCAGAAGCGTCATCTCCCTCGCCCCAGGCATGGTCCAGAACGGCAAGGCGAAAAGAAGCGCGATCGGAACGGTCAAAAGGAGATTCCAGACGACCAGCGTTGAGGTCTTATCGCCCTTCGACATGGACTTCAGGATCAACTGAATGGTCGACTGGAGCATCGCGCCAGTGAGGGCGAGAAGGATGGCGAGACTGAAGCCGGTTCCCGAGGGGCCGATGATCAGCATCGCGCCGCCAAAACCGAGCACCACCGCACCGATCATAGCCGGGCCAGGCCTTTCGCCCAGCGCCAGTGCGGCACCGTGCAAAAGGAAGATCGGCGACATGAAAGCGATGGCCGTCACGTCAGCAAGCGGCCCCCAGCTGAAGGCAGCGAAGAAGGCGACCATGGCGAGCAGCTTGAAGCCGGCACGGACCGCATGCTGACGCAAGGGGTGGCTCGACTTGAGCACCGATGGGCGCAGGGCAACAAAAGGCAGAAGGATGAGCGCGCCGAAGAAAGCGCGGAAGAAGCCGATGACGAAAGGATGCACGGCGCCGTTCAGCGCCCGCACGATCACCGCGTCGGCGGCAGCAAGGATCGCTGCACCAACCGCGAACATGACCGCCATCTTAGCCCCCTTCGGGCTGGCTTCCAGCATCAGACCTCCTCCCGGCATCCTCTTGCCGGCTTGTTCAGACCATCCACCTTTCACCAAAGTTTGTCAAATTAATTCGCGATGTAAATTTTGTATCGAAATAATCACAATAAATATTTCAGTAAAATCAGTGCGTTATGCGTCATAGTAAACGGGCACATGTCTATTTGTAACTTTATCAAACTTGACAACTTTGAAAATTGGGTGATTTTCGAAGCATACAGGAGGAACTCATGGACCCTGAAGAAATCGCCCGCAGCATGAATGGCCTGCTTCAAACCGTGTCGCCCGAGCGTATGGAAGCGCTGTTGCCGTCGCCGATGATCCAGAACCATGCAGCCTTCCTGCATCTGCTTTCAGACGGCGCGCTCGCCTGTGCCTGGTTCGGCGGCACGCTCGAGGGCAAATCGGACATTTCCATCTTTGCTTCGGTGCTGCCCAAGGGGGCGACGCAATGGGGACCGCCGCAGCGCCTGAGCTTCGATGCCGCGCATTCGGAGCAAAACCCGGTGCTCTTCACTGCGCCCGATGGCAGGCTGTGGCTCTTTCACACCTCCCAACCCTCAGGCAATCAGGACGAGTGCCGGATCCGGATGGCTGAGGTCCGCCGCGATGCTTCCGATCCGCTGGTACTAGCGACCGGCGAAGGCCGTTACCTGGACCTTCCCCGTGGCTGCTTCATCCGCGCGCCGCTCGTGGTGCGCGGTGACGGCGCGTGGCTGCTGCCGATCTTTCGCTGCGTTCAGCGCCCCGGGCAGAAGTGGAACGGCAGCCATGATACGGCAGCCGTCGGCATTTCGCTTAATCAGGGCGAGACCTGGCAACTGGAAGAACTGGATCAGTCCATTGGCTGCGTGCACATGTCGCCGGTGTCGCTTGGCGAAGGCCGTCTTGCTGCCTTTTTCCGCCGGCGGCAGGCCGACTGGGTCTACAGGACCGAGAGCCTCGATGAGGGCCGCTCCTGGTCCAGGCCCGAGGCCAGTGACATCCCGAACAACAATTCCTCGATCGCCGCTCTCAGTCTGAAAGACGGCCGGATCGCGATGATCTGCAACCCCGTAAGCGCGGCCGACACCGCCGAACGACGCACGTCGCTTTATGACGAGCTCGGCGAGGACGACAACCGCCCGGACGCCGACCCCACGGGCGGTTGCGTTCCGATCTGGGGTGTCCGGCGCGCGCCAGTCTCTCTTTGCCTCTCTCAAGATGGCGGCAAGACATTTCCCGTGCGCCTGCTGATCGAGGACGGCCCCGGGACATGCCTTTCCAATGACTCGACCGACGGCCGCAACAAGGAGATGTCCTATCCCTGGCTGCTGGAGGGGCCGGACGGCGCCATGCACCTTGCCTACACCTACCACCGGCGCGCCATCAAATATGTCCGCCTGGCCCCTGGCTGGGACCACGCTGACCAACGGAGACCTTCATGAGCAATATCATCGGCATAACCATGGGCGACCCGTGCGGCGTCGGCCCCGAGATTTCGGTGCGCGCGCTGGCCGACATGTCGCCGCAAGAACGCGATACGGTCCGGATCTACGGCAATCTCGCGACGCTCGAAGCGGCCCGCGCCGCTCTCGGCCTTGAGGTTGATCTCACCGGACATGTCGTCGATCTGCCGATTGAAGGTGCGCCGCTTGCCTGGGGACAGCTGAGCCCTGTCGCCGGCGACGCGGCCTTTCGCTTCATCGAAAAGGCAGTGCGCGATGCAGAAGCCGGTGTGATCGGTTGCATCGTCACGGCGCCCATCAACAAGGAAGCGCTAAACCTTGCTGGTCATCACTATGACGGCCACACCGGAATGCTGCGCAGCCTCACGGGCTCCAAGGCTGCCTACATGCTGCTTGCCTCCGAGCGCCTCAAGGTTATCCACGTTTCCACCCACGTGGCGCTGCAGGAGGCGATCCGACGCTCGACGACGGAACGGGTGCTCGCCACGATCCGCGCCGGCGACGCTCACTTGAAGCGTATCGGCTACGTAGCGCCCAAAATCGCGGTCGCCGGCATCAATCCCCACTGTGGCGAAAATGGCCTGTTCGGCACCGAGGATGACGACCAGATCGTGCCGGCCGTTGCGCAAGCACGCGCGGAAGGCATCGATGCCTATGGACCGATTTCAGCAGATACGGTGTTCTATCGCGCCTATTCGGGCGCCTTCGACCTCGTGGTCGCGCAGTATCACGACCAAGGGCACATCCCCGTGAAGCTTGTCGCCTTCGACACCGCCGTGAACGTCTCGGTGGACCTGCCGATCGACCGAACCTCGGTCGATCACGGCACGGCCTTCGACATCGCCGGCAAGGGGATCGCCAACCACGGCAACATGAACTCCGCCATCGCCTATGCCCGCAAGTTGGTGGCAGGCGACGCCAAGCGAGGATGACACCATGACCATCGCTCCCATCACCCTTTATCAGCCGCGCCGCCTCGCCGTCGGCGCCGGCACAATCGCAGAGGTCGGCGCCTGGGCGGCCGATGCCCGTTCAGTGCTCGTCATCGCCACGCCGATCACCGCAGGCTTCGTCGACCGCCTGAAGCTTTCCGGCCGCGTTACGGTGTTCGACGCCATCCCGGGCGAACCCGATGTCGACACGCTCGATGCCGCACTCGACTTCGCGCGCCAAAACAGCCCGGACCTCATCGTCGGCCTTGGGGGCGGATCGGTGCTCGACGTCGCCAAGCTTGTCGCCGTGCTTTGGGACTCCGAGCAGACGCTTGCCGATGTCGCCGGGCCAAACCGCGTACTCGGCCGCAACACCCGCCTGGCTCAGGTCGCAACGACCGCCGGCACCGGCTCGGAAGCCGGGATCCGCTCGCTCATCACCGACCCGGCCAAGGGAAACAAGATCGCGGTCGAAAGCGCGCACATGATTGCCGACCTGGCTGTTCTCGATCCGGAACTCACCTATTCCGTGCCGCCGGCGGTAACCGCCGCCACCGGCGTCGACGCCATGGCCCATTGCGTGGAAGCCTTCACCAATCGCCGCGCCCATCCGATGATCGACGGCTTTGCCCGAATGGGCTTCAAGCTCGTGGGCAAACATCTCGCCCGCGCAGTCAGGGATGGAGCCGATACCGAGGCGCGAGAAGGGATGATGCTTGCTTCCTACTACGGCGGCATCTGCCTTGGGCCGGTCAATACCGCGGCTGGCCATGCCATCGCCTATCCGCT
Organism: Ensifer sp. Root558; assembly: GCF_001427045.1. NCBI lineage: Bacteria > Pseudomonadati > Pseudomonadota > Alphaproteobacteria > Hyphomicrobiales > Rhizobiaceae > Ensifer > Ensifer sp. Root558. The sequence goes on from NZ_LMGC01000035.1 coordinate 599,257, forward strand.
CGGAACGCGGCTTCGCCTGCCCCACGGATTGGCAAACGCCATCATCTTTCCGCATGTGCTCGCCTTCAACCAACCGGTTGCCGCGGCCAAGACGGCAGAAGTCGCAAGGGCGCTCGGTCTCGGCGAAGATCTCTCCTCCCAGGAACTCCTGGGCGCTGCCCGTGGCTTCTGCCGTGATCTCGGCATCGAGATGTCGCTTGCCGCTCACGGCGCAAGTGCCGACGACTTGCCGCTTTATGCAAGCGAGGCCCATGCCAACCGAAGGCTCATGGACAACAACCCGAGCGATATGAGTGTGGAGGACGTGCTTGCCGTCTACAAGGCAGCCTTTTGATCCATAGACCATGCAAAAAACAAAACCCCGGCGTCTGCCGGGGTTTTTGCTTTGTCGATTACTTGGTCGCTTGGAACAGACGTTCGCGGGATCCGGAAAGGTGGTCATGCATGAGTTGTCTCGCCTTTACGCCTTCACGCGCGGCAATCGCTTCCGCGATCGCTTCGTGCTCCCCGAAAACGCGCGTCAGCCCGGTCGTCTCCCGTTTGACCGAGGCGCCATGAAACCGCATCCCGACCGCGATGTGATCCTTGAGCGCTTCCATTGCCGTGAAAAAATAGCTGTTCTGGGCCGCACGTGCGATCGCAAGATGAAACTGGAAGTCCGCATCCTCCCGGTGCGATTGCCGGTTGGTGGCGTCCCGCATCAGTTCCAACGCCTGGCGGATGGCGGACAAGCTGGCCGCGTCATGCCGCTCGGCAGCAGCCTGCGCGGCAGCCGGCTCGACCGTCAATCGGAACTCGTAGCAGTTCAGAAGATCGGCGACGTTTTCCAGTTGTCCGAAGCCCAGCGGCTCACGCATGCCGACGGCACGAACGAAACTGCCGGCGCCGCGGCGTGAATAGATGAAACCCTGCTCGCGCAGCCGGCGCAACGCCTCTCGAATGATCGGACGCGAAACCTCGAATTCACTTGCCAGTTCGTGCTCGGTCGGCAAGCGCTCGTCCGGCTTGTAGGCGCCGGACTTGATCGCACGGTGCATGCGCTCAAAGACGAGATCGCCGAGGCTCTTGCGTGCTGTTCCGTTCTCCAGTCCCATCCGTCATCCCATCTTGCGAAGGACAGCCTCCGCGATTTCCTTAAGCGTATCCGGCGCGCCGAATCCGCCGGACTTGGCAATGATGCAACGTCCATCGACCTCAGCCAAGCCCAGGCCGGGCAGGCACTCGCCCAGCAGGCGAAAACGCTGGATGCCCATTTTCCTCAAAACTGCCTCTCCAGTTGCGCCGCCGGACAGAAGCAGCGTCCCTGCCCGTTCGACAAGGCCCGGACAGACGCTCTCGGCAAGCGCCTCGGAAACGGCCTCCGGCGTCACCTCCCCTTCACCCGGCACCGCCTGAACGAGCGTGATTGCGCCGCCGGTGTCGTCTGCGGCCGAAAGCCGCCCGTTGGGCGCGGGCAAATAGGATAAGGCAAGGTCGTTGCGAAGCGTGTCGATCTGGGCAAGGGTAATCGGGTCTCGGGACCCAATGACGAACAAAGCCCTACCGGCAATCACCTGGGCAGCCCGCGGTTGTTGACCGCCACTCATCCGTTCGGCAAGCGCCTCGGCCAGACCGCGCGCTCCAATCAGCAGATCCGTACCACTTCTTTCCGCATTCTCAAGCAAGGCGCGCATCTCGGCTTCAGTGGATACGTCCGGGATGATGGCCTTGGCCGCATGCCGGCCGAGCTTCTCGGCAACGGAGATGGGCACATCTACTCCGAAGCCTTGCACGCTGCCGGACATGACAACCCGACCGAAGGCCGGGATGGCGGGCGCCACGAGCGCCGATCCGAAAGACATTGCGTCGAGTTCGGCGACGATGTTGCCCTTAAGACGGGAGTCGACCTTCTTGAAGATGCGCGAACCCGAAGGCAGCGCAGCGAGCGTGGCAACTGTTCGTTGCCGGGCGGATGCGGGGCTGCGTTCTCGCGATCCGAGATTGACCGAAACCACGTCCGGCCCCGTTTTCAGGACATCATCGATCGCTTCGGGCGCCAAAGCGACTTCGACATAAAAGCCCCTCGCGGCAAAGGGCGCCGCGGCATCCAGAGCGCCGGTCAGATCATCAGCGACAATGACGAGCATCTCAAAATCCAGACGATTTGTTGTTATCTTTAATTGTCCATTTTATATTGAAATGTCAATATTTTTTGGAAAGAAATTACAAATTAGGCGCACTCTGCCGCGACCGATGTTAGGCATCGGTTCTCGTCCTTGGGCTTCCGTGCGCCGATTTTCAGGAAGCGCTCGCAATAGGATGGCAACGGCAGGTTTCAGGCCGCGATGCCATAAGCCTCGATCACGAGGACTGCGACGGTTTTCGCCGCTCTCGTCTAAGGGCGCCACGTCATCGGACCGAACAACACTGAGCTTCCCGGGCGCCGTCGCGAACGCATGGTGGCTGGACGTCGCGAGCGTTATCGCTGTGCGACTGGGCGTACCAGTGGCGTCACGCGTCGGATGGTCACGCGGCGGTTATCTTCCGCCGGCTCGGGCGTACTGATCTTGAGGAAACGCTCGCCGTAGCCTTGCGTCACCAGGTTCTCCGCCGGGATGCCGTAGACTTCCGTCAGGAGGACCGCGACGGACTCGGCACGCTCGTCGGAGAGGACGAGGTTCGACCGGTCGGAACCGACAGCGTCCGTGTGCCCCTCGATGAAGAAGGTTTCACCGGGATCCTTGCCGAGCACCTTCTGCATGGCGTCGGCGACCGTTCGCAGCGTCTTTGCCTGTGACATCGACACTTCGGCGCTGCCGGTTTCGAAATGGATCGTGTCGAGATCGATGCGCCGGACCTTGTCACGGAGACGGGCGGAATTGCGGACTTCATCGATGGAATAGACACGCTCCACGCGCTCGACCGGCGGTTCGGACAGAAACGCGTAGTAATCTCGATCCGGCTCCTGCGAATAGTCGACGATGTAGTCATCGACCGGGATCGTCAGGCGCATCGGCGGCAGGTCATAACCGACGTCGACGATCGCCGGGCGCCTTTCGTCCTGATAGTCCGGCGCGTACATCAACACATACTCGTTGCCATCGCTGTCGACGCGCGAGCGCTGCAAGACGTCACCGTAACGGTCATAGACGGTGACGATCCGGTAGCCGCCCGGGCGCACGATCGTTTCACGCACGCGGCCGCGCGGAAGCTCGTCGTAGTACGCCTCCCGCGCGCCGTGGCGCAGGCGCGGACGATCGTCGCCACGCACGAAGATCTGGTCGCCGACGCCAAGGACGACACGATCGTCGAGCCTCTCGACGACGCGCACCTTGGTCACATCATTGTTCGTCGTGCTGTTGACAGTCCTGTTGTTGATGACGGTATTGTTGACGATGTTCGTCGTGTCCGGCACCGCGAATGCTGGCACCGCGTCAACGCGTCGACCTTCCTCCTTGATCCCGGCCTCGATCCTCTGCGCGGCCGTCTGCCGCACGTCGGCCGGGATTTCAGCCTGGGCCGCGGCGTCATCCGTCGGTGGCGCTATGTTCCCCTGGACGCGCAATTCTTCGCGCTGCTTGCGCCGAGCCTCGCGCCCCTGGTTGCCGCCGGACTTGTCGGCGTCCTTGTCACTGTCGAGCACGGCCGCGCCGTTATCGACCGGAAGCACAATGGTTTCGTCGGTCGCTGCCGGATCCTGGGCGATCTTTCGCTTGTCTGCCTTCGTGCGCTTGTCGACGACAACAGGTGCAGGCTTGGCCTGAGGCTCCTCACTCTGGCGCTGTTCGGCCGTCACGGGCTGTTCAGACCCTGGAACGGGCTGCGGCTCACTCTCACCGGTCTGTGGCGCCAGCTTTTGCTCTTCCGGCTGCTGACGTTCAGTTTGCTGCTTGCGCTTCTTGGGCACCGGTACCTGCGCTTCCCCAGCGTTCTGCGGAGTGCTCTCATCTATAGCGGGTTGCTGTCCTTCTGCCTGCTCTTTGCGCTTCTTGCGTTCAGGTGCTTGTTGTTCCTCAGCCTGCCGCGGAGCGCCTTCCTCTATGGCGGGTTGCTGTTCTTCTGCCTGCTGCTTGCGCTTCTTGCGTTCGGGAGCCTGTTGTTCTTCAGCCTTCCGTGGCGCGCTTTCCTCGGTACCGGGCTGCTGTTCTTCAGCCTGTTGCTTGCGCTTCTTGCGCTGAGGCGCCTGTTGCTCTTCAGCCTGCCGCGGAGCGCCTTTCTCGATGGCGGGTTGCTGTTCTTCTGCCTGCTGCTTGCGCTTCTTGCGTTCGGGCGCCTGCTGTTCTTCAGCCTTCCGTGGCGCGCTTTCCTCGGTACCGGGCTGCTGTTCCTCAGCCTGTTGCTTGCGCTTCTTGCGAGACGGCTCTTCTGCCTGGCGCTGCGGCTCCTCGGCCTGCGGTTGCTGCTGTTCTACCTGCCCTTCCCCCCCGTCCTGCTGCTTCTTGCGCTTCTTGAGCAGCAGTAAATCCTCGGGCGACTGCTGGTCGACGCCTTCCTGAGCGACCTGGAACGGCACCCTCAGGTTCTCGGCCAGCGCCGGCTGTATCACGAATGATGCGGCGAAGACTGGAAGGGCCACCGTTGCGAAAAGTTTGGAAGGCATCGACATGATTTTCACTCCTGTTACTGGGAGACCCCAGCGCCCGTTGGCGCTGTACGAACGGCGCGCCTTACGACGCGGCACAAGCGGGGCCATCACCCGAGCCTCCGACTTTTGTGGCAGTCAAAGGCTAGTCCCAACGCAGCAGCGAACAAACGGTTCCGCCCAGCAGACCCTATTGCGAAACTGCCAACTGCAGGGTCGGGCGGCCGGTCCCGGGAAACGGAAAGGCAAAAATGAGGAGTATCGGCCAGGTGTACGAGCAGCCGTGATCACTAAGATGGCTGTCGGTCGTGGCGATCCACTTGAGCGGCCGCCAGCCGCGACGCTGGCCGATCCGGATTGCCGTTCAGTAGAGGCGCGAGGCGGCATTGGGCATGCTGGGGTTCGATCGCCCCATCGGCGGAGCAGACGTCCGTCCTGTTGATCCTGGATGAAGTGGTATCGGCAAAAAACTCTCTCCGCCGCCACCATTGCTCGCGGGGCTCTCCGGCACGCCGGAAGGCCGCCAGGTGCTGGAAGAGGCCAAGGCCCTGGCCCGCGCTCTTGAGCGACGTCTTGGCAGTTCGGATCCGGGAAGTTTCAATTAGGAGCTCGATCGTCTGGGGTTGAAAGATCCGGCTGTAGTCGATCGCATCAAGGACGTCGCCAGCCTTGTCAATAGGACACCGGGCGGAGTTGAGCCGGGCCTATGAACTCACGTGTGGGCTGAAGAAGGGACTGGGCTTGGGCATGTGAGGCATGTCGGCGATGTGAGGTACCCAGAACCGCTGGGCCAGATTTAAGAAAGAATGCCCAGTATTTCACGGCGCTGTTTAAGGTGTTTCGCGGGGTTCTGTTCCTTCAGCTTTACGAGGTTGAGGACCTTCCAGCGGACAGCCGGAAGATCCGCTGCCTGTGGAAGGCCGATCGCGTCGAAATCGGGCTCGCCGTCATGGAGCGTTAGAAGGAACCGCATGGCCTTTTCATCCAGCCTTGCGAGAATATCGCCGGTCAATCGGTTCCTCACCCCTTCCAACTCGTTAAGGCTGACTGCTTCCGATGTCATGCCCTCGAACTCTTTTACGAAAGCCTCGTCGAGCTTCACGAGCGAGGGACGCACCAATTCGTGCGGCGGTCGGCCGGAGCTTGCGACATAAACGAGGAACGTGTGAAACAACGCATCTGTCAGACCTTCATTCTCATACAGCAGCTTCACGTCGAACAAGTCACGTGGATGCTGGCGGTCGACAGCTGCATGCAGCTTGCCGCCGAAAAGGTCCTCGAACGAAACGACCTTCATTTCCGCAAAGCCGAATTCGTCTTCGACCGCTTCGCTCACGCGTCGTAGTTCAGGCGGGTGGACCGTCCCTCTGGCGACCGGCGAGGTCTCGATCTTGATTTCGGCGCCTCCTTGCCGGACGAGGACGCGCGTGTCGTTGTTGCCTCCGCCGGCTATCCTCTGCACCGTGACACCCCGGAGGTTTCGCAGTAGATCGTCGCGGATTTGCTCGAGTGTGGTGTCGATACCTTTCAGCGTCGTCTCGCGATCCTCGATCGGGAGATAGGTCAGATCAATATCGACTGATAGTCGTGGCATGTCGCGGTAGAAGAGGTTGATCGCCGTGCCACCTTTAAGGGCGAAGGTTTCCTGACGTGCAATGAAAGGAAGGGTCTTCACCAGGAGTTCCACTTGCCGCATATATTGCTCACGCGCCACGGGGCGTCTCCTTTGGCATCAGCTCGTCTGGAATGGTGATTCGGTAAGCCGGGTGAAGCCGACCACCTGGGGTGAGTGCTCGGTCGCCCGTGCCGAGATCGATCGCCGACATGTCGATGTGCCTGCGCCAAGCGTGCCCGTGCTTGTCTGCATAAACGAAGAAGAGGCGCTTGGTCTTTACACTTCGGCACTCCGCCAGAAGTCTTGTCAGCAGCTTCGGGCGCAGATTGGCCAGGCTCTCGAACGCCATGTCGACGGTGTGGAAGCTTTCGCTCTTTGGCAGCTCATCGAGCATTTCGATGATCGCGCGTTCAGGAGACGACATCGGGATCGGCCAGCGCCACGGGCTCAGGGCGAGCTCGCCGTCGGCATCGTCCGATAGATTGAAATCAGAATGTTCAACGCCGAGGGCCGCGTCTCCAAACAAATTGGCGCTTCTGGTTAGGATCCGCGCATCGGTATGCATTTTCGACAGCCACAACGGAATGTCGGAGCCGTAGAGGCAAAGAACGAACTCGCCGCTGAGCGAGAGATAGTGACTATGGCCCCGCAGGGAGAGAGCACTTGCCCCGCCAACGTGGAATTTGTGCCGCATCAGCCATATGGCCGAAAGCAAAGGGATCTTCCATCCCGTAACGGCATCCGGGTTCGTGTCTGGCGAAAATGGACGTCGATAGAGGCCCGTCAATGCTGGTTCCAACCAACCGCGTTTGACGTAGCCCGAAACCGATTGTCGCGAGATGGCGTGACGAGCCATCCACGCAGTGTCCACCAGGAATCCAGGTGGGACTGCTTGGAGAAGCTGCTTTAGCTTTGTCTCGCTTTGTCCACTCATGTTTGACATTGTAGCGCGTCTGTAAAGTTATCGCCACTGCTACTTTAATGAAAGCTGCAAATGTCAATTGAAAATTGACAAAAATCGCCTCATCCAAAGTGGGTCGTCCGTTTTTTCTCTCGGTTTTTGATAGCTGCAATCAACGCGCCCGGGAATCGTTGGCCTGTTGTCTTCTCGTCCCGTTGCCACCACGAGATCGGATCGCGATAACTGTCGCAGCGATCACCGACGCCTCTCAACCGAGCTCGCATTCGGGATTGCCGGCTCTCTCTACGTTCGGGCGGTCACGCGCGCTCCACGGCTCGCGCTTGTGCAGCACTTCGCCATGGCGACAGGCCCAACCACGAGAGAACGGGCCCCGGACGTTGCCTTTTTGGCAATCGACCTTGCGAATATCTGTGCTTCTTCGGCAAGGGAAACTCTGAATAATTGGCCGTGCAAACAACTCTTCAGAGATCCGCAAGATGGCCTATGTCATTACCGAACCCTGCATCGACGTGAAGGATGGCGACTGCACCGCCGCCTGCCCTGTGGACTGCATTTACGAGGGTGGCCGCACCTTCTACATCCACCCCGACGAATGCATAAATTGCGGGCTCTGTCTTTCGATCTGTCCCGTCGATGCCATTGCCTGGGATCAGGAGATACCAAACAACCAGCGCCACTTCATCGCTGTGAACAAGGAGTTCTTCGGGTCCGATGTCACGGGGATGGGGTCGCCCGGCGGCTGGAGCAAGGAGTGCTCCACGACGCAGGACCATCCTTTCGTTGCCGCCTTCGAGAAGGCAGCCGCGATCGCTTAGCAAGTCCGCCCCCTATAGGAGACCAGAGGGTGACGCCTACCGCCTTGTCGCCGCGCTCACCAGCTGGCGTAATAGGCCCTTGTTGCCGCGGCCAGTTTGGTCACGCGTCCCCGCTCGGCGGTCAGCCGCGGAAGGTCAGCGCGCGCCTGCTGCAGGAGTTCGGCCCGGGCAGCCTCGAAATCGACCCGGGTCAACCGTCCATCGCACAGGATCTCCTGTCCGCCGACATAGAGCGCCTTTGCATGCGCGGCCGTCATCCGGGTAAGCAGCACCTCCGCTTCATCCAGGTCGTCCATCAGGCTGTCGGCAACCAGCGCAGCATAGTCCACGAGCACCAGGTCTTCGTTCGCCGGGGCGTTCACCACCTTGGCGCCGACATGGATCGCGGCATCGAAGACACGTCCCGCCGTAAAGGTTCGCGTCAGGTCGCGGCCGCCATGCAGCAGATGGGCAAGGCGCAATTCGCGCCAGAGATCCTGGTCATCGTCAAAGCCCGTTCCGTCGAGGCCGAACGCGAAAGCGGGGCCGCTTGGCGGAATGGTGGCGACCGGCGCCACGCCTGATCGCAGGCGCAAATTCGCCGACGGGTTCGAAACGAGCTGCACGCCGCGCGCAGCCAGCAGCTCCAACTCGTCCGGTCGCAGCTGGACGCCGTGGGCGACGGCGAGGCGGGGCGACAGGAAGCCGATCTCGTCGAGGTATCGGACAACCCCTTGCGGAAAGCGCCGATCCAGCCATTGCCTCTGCCTCGGGCTTTCAAGGAGATGCATGTGAATGCGCCGGCCGGTTGCGTGAGAGGCCTCGGCGATCGCTTCGAGCAGTGCATTGGAACACCATTGCGGCCCGATCGGACCATACTGCACATCGATCAACGGACTTGTGTTGGCCGCAGCGACCGCGTCGGCTGCCGAGATCTGCACCGATGGCGGCGCATAGCTCGGGATCGAGCCGCTGAGATCGTCCCAGTCTGCCGGATCAAGATATGGCCGCAATCGCTGAGGCCCGCCGTCATAGGCCCACGGATCGTAGTCGAGAAGCGGGCAGGAAAGCGCAAGCCTTATGCCTGCGTCGCACGCCGCGCGCATGACCGCGCCTGCCTCGTCGACGAGACGGTCGATGTTCAAAGAATTATGGCAATGCATGGTCGCGCCGACGCCCGTTTGCGCCAACCTTGAGAAGGCCACCAGCGCTTCCAGATAGGGCTCGGTTCGCGGTCGAAGCCGAAGTCCCGGGATCCACACTTCCAGGGCATCGTCCGCGTTGCCAAAATCGAGCGTGCGGATGCCATAACCATGGTCATGGGCGTTGACGGGCGGCGGCATAAGCAGAGCACCGGCCGGGATCGTCGTCCATGAGGCGCCCTCAGGCAAATGATCCAACAGATTTTGCGTGCGCCCTGCGGCCTCGTGGCCCGGTCGCAAGAGAAGTCGCCCGGGAACGGATGCTGTATTCACGGATGGATCGCTTCCATGATCTGGTCGCTGAACCTCTGCAGTTCCGCGCCGACAAATTCGATGACGGCTTCCGCCGCATGCGTGCGCTGCCGGCGTCGCTGCACCAGAATCCCGACATGCAGGTTCTGAAGGCGCGAGCCGGAAAGCGGTATGGCGACGAGATCGCCCGACCTGATCTCGGCGAGGAAACCGATCGGCGTGAAGAAAGCCACGCCCTGCCCGGACAGGATGAAAGGTTTGAGCATCATCTGGCTGTTCGAGAGAACAAAAGGCCGCCCGGTCCGCTCGAAGACCGAGAGTTCGATTTCGATGAGCGAGCGGATCGGTTGCGTGTCGAGTTGCAGGAGAAGGTCGTACTGGGCGCATTCGGCAAGCGAAACCTGCCGCTGTTTGGCCAGCGGATGTTCCCGTCCGACGAAGGCCATCAGCGGCATCGGCACGCGAAAGAGCATCTCGGTATCGTCAGGCCGGGCCAGATCGAAGGTCAGGCCCATATCGACATCGCCCTCGGCGACCAGGCTGCTGATATTGCCGTGGCCGGCGGTGTGGATGTGAAAGCTCACGCCGGGATGGATACTGTGGAATGCGTTGACCATGTCCGGCAGGAATTGGATCGCCAGGCTATCGAGGCAGGACATCTGCACCCGACCGGTCTTTTTCCCCTGCAGGGCGCCGAGGTCGCTGCGCAGCAGTTCGAAATTTTCCAGCGTCACCCGGGCGTGGCGCAGCACGTTTTCCCCGGCAACAGTCAGCCTCAGACCATTCGAGAGCCGCTCGAAGAGCGCGATCCCAAGCTCGTCCTCCAGTTTCTTGATCTGCCGGCTGACCGCCGAGGATGCGACATGAAGCTCCTCGGAGGCCTTGCGAATGGACCCGGACCGAGCGACCGAGACGAAGTATTTCAGGATGCTGGCGTGCATTCGATTGGACCCCTCCTCCCCTAGGCCCCGACCTATAACACGCTCACCGTCCCCTCCAAACGGGCGCGCGCTTCTCCTGAAAAGCGCGCACACCTTCCAGCGCATCCTCGCTGTTCAGCGCCTTCACAAGCGCGGGCGTGCGTAATCCCTGGGCTTCCGCCGGAGAGAGGTGTGCGGTGCGATTGACCGTCTGCTTGATGGCGCGCAGCGAAAGCGGCGCACAGGCGACGATTTCCTTCACCCAGCGGAAGACGGCCGCGTCGAGCTCGTCCGGTTCGGCAAGTTCGTTGACGATACCAAAGGCGTGCATCTCGGCGGCCGAGAACCGCCGACCGGTCAACAGCACACCCATGGCAAGGTTGTGCGGGATCCTGCGCTGAAGAAGCACCATGCCGCCATCGAGCGGCAGGCGCCCGACGCGAGCCTCGGGCAGGCCGAAGGCCGCCTCCGTCGAAGCTATGACAATATCGCAGCCTAGAACCATCTCGAATCCACCACCGAGCGCATAGCCATTGACCCTCGCGATGACAGGAACATCCAGAGAGCGGCGAAAGGCCAGTCCTCCAAAGCCGTTCGGCCGGCTTTCGGTCCAGTAATCAAGGCCGGTCTTTTCAGCCCCCTTCAGATCCGCCCCGGCGCAGAACGCCCGTTCGCCGGCGCCCGTCAAGACGACGCAGCTGATATCGTCGCGTGCTTCGATCTCCTCCCAGATCGCATCCAGTTCGCGCTCGGTCGCGGCATCCACCGCGTTCATCCGCTCGGGACGGTTGAGAGTGACGCTTGCGACGCGATCCTCTACCACGAAAGTGACGCTCATGCCGCATCTCCCTGACGAACCGAAAGCCCCGAAAGGATCTCGTCATTGTGCTCGCCGAGCGTCGGCGGCGCGATGCGAACCGTCACGGTCGCCGCCGACATGTCGATCGGCGAACCAACCAGCCGGATCGGACCGGCCTTCGTCTCTCCCGCGTCCAGGATCATGCCGTTGATCGTCGTCTGTTCGTCGTTAAGGGCTTCGGGAAGCGAGCGTACCGGTGCGCAGAGAATGTCCACCTGTTCCAAGCGGCCGAGCCAATGGGCGCTGCTGTTTTTTGCGAACGCCTCGCGGAAGATTTGCTGCAAATCCGGACGGCGCTGCATCTGCGCGTCGAAATCGACAAATTGCGGCTGGAGGGACAGGTCCTCGATCTCAAGGGCATTGCAGATGTCGCGCAGCGGATTCTGCTTGAAGGCACCGACCATGACGATGGCGCCGTCGGTCGTCTCGAACACGCCCGTCAGCGGGAAGGCGCCCCAGTTCAGGTCCTTTTCCCGCATCATGTGCGTGGTGCCTTCCTGCATCTGCATGGCGAGCATCGAACTGTAGAGGCTGACCGCCACTTGCTGGCCGTGCCCGGTCTTTTCGCGATGCAGCAAGGCAAGCAGAATGCCCTGCACCAGGTGCATGCCGGCCGAGTAGTCGGCGAGCGGCGTCGCGTAGATCGACAGCGGATGGCTCGCGTCGGACTTGCGCCGCATGACGCCCGAAAGCGCCTGCGCCAGGATGTCCTGCCCGCCCTTGTGCCGGTAGGGCCCTTCAAGGCCGAAGCCCGTGCCGACGGCGTAGATCAGCCGTGGGTTTGTCCGCTTCAGCTCTTCATAGCCGAAACCCATGCGCTCCATGACGTCAGGACGGAAATTGTTGACGACCACGTCGGCAGTATCGATCAGCGCGCGGACGGCTGCCCGCGCCTCGTCCTGCTTGAGGTCGAGTGCAAGGCTCTTCTTGTTGCGGTTGAGCGAGGAGAAAACCGGATTGTTGAGGCCATCCGGGTCGGAGCCCAGCGACCAGCGCGAGAGGTCGCCGATCTTGGCCTTTTCGACCTTGATGACCTCGGCACCGTAGTCGGCCAGCATCTGCGTGCAGCACGGGCCAAGCATGACCTGGGTAAAATCGACGACGCGGATACCGTCGAGGGGAAGAGACGTCATTCTGCGGCCTCCAGATAGGTTGCATTTTCGGATGGTACGTCGCCGGGATCGGCGCCCTGCGCCCGCAGCTGCTTCTGGATCGCCTTGACGTCGGCGTCTCGCACCTTGACGCCGGCATTGAGCGCGACGGTGGCGGCAACACCGGCCGCCTCGCCCATCGCCATGCAGGGCGGGATCTCGCGGCTCGATTTTTGCGCCTGAATGGTCGCGGAATAATGCCGGCCTGCGACGATCAACTGATCGACCTCCTTGGGCAGCATGGCCCTATAGGGCGTGTAGTAGTCGCGGCCACGGCACACTGTGTCGGTGAAGTGCTGGCGGTTCATCACGTCGTCCTTGGTGACGACATATTCGCCCTGGAGCAGTCGCGACTGGCGCACGCCCGTCTGCGGCGCAAAGTCGATCACATGGGCATTTTCGAAGCCCGGCAGGTTGGCGCGAGCGAAGTCGAGCAGGCGGGCAATGCGGCCACGGCCCTCGAGTTCCGCATAGGTTAAGTCTTCGACACGGAGGCCAGAGAGCTTCGGCATGTGCGGGCAGTTGAGCCAGATGACGCCCGGCAGCGGGGTCTTCAGCCACCAGAACGACCAGCAACCGCCAATCAGACGCTTGGCCTCGTGGTCGATTGCCTTGAACTTTTCGGGTTCCTCGAATTCGAAGCGCTCGGCGGCTTCAGTGTCGATGCCCCCCCAGCGGGAAACCGTCGTCAGGATGAAATTGCCATCCGTATGCTGGGCGCCGGCATCGGCCGCGACGTCGAGGTCGCCCGAGGCGTCGATGACGACGTCGCCCATGATGGCCTCGCGGCCGGATTTCGTCTGGCAAACCACACCCTTGATCGTGCCGTTCTCGACGATCGCCGAGGAGAACCAGCTATGGGTCCTCAGCTTCACGCCGGATTCGCGCAGGATGTCGTAGGAGACGCGCTTGAAGGCGTCCGGATCGAAGGCGGCCGCATAGCAGATCGGGTGCGGCGCAGACGGCGTGTGGAAGTCGAACAGGCCCCAGCGCGCCCATCTTTGCCAGGCTTCCGGCGTATCGCGAATATCGAGCTGGCGGTCGCCATCCGTCGGCGTGACGCAAAGGCCGAGCGTCTTCATCCGTTCGATCATTTCCATGCAGATGCCACGCACGGTGATTTCGACGCCGTTGACCATGTCGTCGAGCACCAGAACCATACCGCCTGCGGCAAGGCCACCGACATAGGGATAGCGTTCGATAAGAGTGACGCTGGCTCCGGTGCGTGCCGCCGAAACCGCGGCGGAGATCCCAGCCGGTCCACCGCCGACGACGACGACGTCCGAGCGATCGACGATCCGGGCATTGCGCAGGGGTTCTCTGATTGTTTCCATGGTCGTTTCCTCCATAGGGGACGTGTCCGGCGAAATGTGAGGAGCTCACAGCCAGTGACTTCGTCGGTTGACCGGACCCGGTTATCCAGGTCCGGCAGCAAAGGGTTTGGGGGTCAGTGGTCTGTCGTCGGTTTCCAGCGGACGATCTTCGATTCCGCGTAGGAGACGGCAAAGAAGAGAACCACGGCAAGCGAGGCCGCAATCACCACCGTCGCGTAAAGCAGCGGCGAGCGGAAATTGTAGGTCGCCTCGATGATCAGCGCACCGAGACCGTAGCTGGAGCCGATCCATTCGGCGACGATCGCGCCCATCACGCTGCTGGTTGCCGCAATCTTCAGCGCGGCGAACAGAAAGGGCAGCGAGCCCGGCAGGCGAACCTTCCAGAAGATTTCGGAATTGCTGGCAGACAGGATGCGCATCAGGTCGAGCATTGCGGGGCTCGCCGACTTCAGTCCCTGCACCATGTTGACCAGCGTCGGGAAGAAGCAGATCAGGCCGGCGATGATGATCTTCGGCGCGATGCCGTTGCCGACAAGCAGCACCAGGATCGGGGCAAGCGCGATGATCGGGATCGACTTGATGATGACGGCGATCGGATAGAAGGCGCGTTCCGCGAGCGGGCTATAGACGAACCAGACCGCCAGAAGGACGGCGATGACATTGCCGAAGATAAAACCGAGAACGGCCTCCATGAGCGTCGGCCAGAAGTTCGTCCAGAGCACGCCGGCGTTTTCGCCGAAGGCCTTGATGACGTCGACCGGTCCGGGCGCCATGAAGGTCGGCACCGAAAAACCCCAGACGACGAGTTGCCACAAAAGGATGCAGCCAAGGATCGCGAGTGTCGCCGGAAGATGTCGCAGGATCGCAGCGGCAAGACCATCGAGTATCCGGAACCGGTTGCCGTCGGTCAAAGCGCGGCCTTCCGCCTGTGAAGGAAGGGCATTCGCCATCAGCATTCTCCCAAAAGTTTGCGCAGGTGGGCGGTCACCTGGATGAACTCGACCGTGTCGCGCATCGCGAGAGTTCGCGGATAGGGCAAGTCGACTTTCATGAACTCTTTGACGCGGCCGGGATGGGCGGCGAGCATCAGCACATGTTGACCGAGGAAGACGGCCTCGGGGATCGAATGGGTGACGAAGAGGATCGTCGTGCCGGTTTCCTGCCAGAGGCGCAGCAGTTCTTCGTTCAGCTTGTCGCGCGTGATCTCGTCGAGCGCGCCGAAAGGCTCGTCCATCAAGAGAATACGCGGGCGGGTCACCAGTGCCCGGGCGATCGCCACGCGCTGGCGCTGGCCGCCCGACAATTCGTGCGGCATCGCCTTCTCGCGCCCCTTCAAGCCCACGAGGGCGAGAAGCTCTTCCGGATCGGCATAGGTCGCGCCCGGTTCGCGTTTTCCCACCAGCAGCGGGAGACGTACATTGTCGATCACATTGCGCCACGGCAGCAGCGTCGCTTCCTGGAAGACGAAGGCGAAATCGCGCCCCTCGCGCGCCTTGCGCGGTGTCTGGCCATGGACGGACACCGAACCGTCGGTGATGTGCACGAGATCCGCGACGGTACGCAGCAAAGTCGACTTGCCGCAGCCGGATGGGCCGAGCATGGTCACGAGCGAGCCGGCCGGTATCTCGACCGAGACATCGGAGAGTGCGGTGAAGCCTGAATCATCCGCGCCAAAGCGAATGTGAAGGTTCTTCACCGACACCGCGGCGTTGCCGAGCGAAGCCTGGCCGGGTCTGATAAGCGTTTCCAACATCGCCTTATCCTACGCTCTTGCGGACATCGGCCGTCGCATCCAGGATTGCCATTGTGTAGACGTCATCGACGTTGGGAACCGGACCTGTGAACTGGCCGAGGTCCGCATATGTCTTGATTTGCTCCGCCCAGTTTGCCTCGTCCATGCCTCCCCAACCCTCGCTCGCGGTGGTTTCGTTGAACACGAACTTCATCAGCGGTCCGATGGCCTCCAGCTCGCTCGCCTTGTCGAGGTTGGGGTAGGATTCAAGCAGGATGTCGACGGCCTCTTCCTGATGGTCGCGGGCATAACCCCACCCGCGCGCCGAACCGGATACGAAGGCTGCGAGCTGGTCCGCGTGATTTTGCAACTGGTCGTCGGTGGTATAGTAGACGTTGGCATAAAGCCGGATACCGCCATCCCAGAGCGTCAGATCGACCCGGTCATCCCCAAGCACTTTCAGGGCGTTGACGTTCGTCAGCCAGCCACAGACCGCATCGGCCTGGCCGGTCACGAGCTGGTTCATGTCCGAGCCCATGTTGACGATCTTGACCTGGTCTTCCGATATGCCGTTCTTGGCGAGAAGCGCGCGCAGAAGAATGACCGAGGTCGGGATCGCGGCGATCGTCTTGCCAATCATGTCCTGAGGCTTGGCGATCGGATTTGCCTTGCGAGAGAAATAGGCGAAGGGATGTTTTTGGTAGCCGGCGGCGAATGCCTTGATCGGTGCGCCGGCCGAACGAGCCAGCATGACTGACGGGCTGGAGGAAATCTGACCGATGGTCGACTGGCCAACGGCAACACCCGCAACACCATCGACATTCGGTCCGCCGGGCACGATTTCGAGCTCTATGCTCTTCTCGGCGTAGTAACCCTTCTTGCGGGCCACGAGCTCTCCGAGAAGCCCGTTCGATGGCAGCCAACCGAGCTGCATGCGTATCGTCGCGGAATCGGCCGCAAGGCCTGGTGAAACATTGATGAGGCTATGAGTTGCGGCAATCGCGCCCATTGCGGCCGCATTCGAAAGGAAACCTCGGCGGTTCATCATAAAACGAGACATATCGTTCCCCTTGCTTGTTATGGGAGCGATGATGATGGAATTTGGCATCTCATAAAGCACAATTTTTAGCGGTTGGCATTGCCGATACGGCAACGCTCGGGTCGGAATTTAGGTTTGCCGTTTTGGCAATGACGGGGTCGAAAGATTGTTCTTTCTGCCGGATCCATCGCATCCGATAAGCAGAGACATGATCAAAGTGTGAGCGCCGCGGAGGATAGATATGGTGCAGAAAAACCTGATCGATGGGGAATGGATCGCCGGTAGCGAAGCGTTCCGCAACATCAACCCGTCCGATACCAACGACGTGGTCGGCGAATACGCCCGCGCGTCAGCCGAGGATGCGCGCGCAGCGATCGCTGCCGCCAAGGCGGCGTTTCCGGCCTGGTCGCGCTCCGGTATTCTCGAGCGCCACGCGATCCTCAGGAAGACCGCCGACGAGATCCTTGCCCGCAAGGACGAACTCGGAAAGCTCTTGTCGCGTGAGGAAGGCAAGACCTTGGCCGAAGGCATCGGCGAGACGGTGCGCGCCGGCCAGATCTTCGACTTCTTCGCCGGCGAGTGCCTGCGGTTGGCGGGCGAAGTGCTGCCGTCGGCAAGACCCAATATCGGCGTCGAGATCCCCCGCGAGCCGRTCGGTGTCGTCGGCATCATCACGCCCTGGAACTTCCCGATCGCCATTCCCGCCTGGAAGATCGCGCCGGCRCTTTGCTACGGCAACACCGTCGTCTTCAAGCCGGCCGAACTGGTGCCCGGCAGTTCCTGCCTTCCAGCTTTCTTCAAGCTTCACTGCCGTTTCCATTGCACGTCCGCTCCATGTCAGGGCATCNGAGGAAGGCAAGACCTTGGCCGAAGGCATCGGCGAGACGGTGCGCGCCGGCCAGATCTTCGACTTCTTCGCCGGCGAGTGCCTGCGGTTGGCGGGCGAAGTGCTGCCGTCGGCAAGACCCAATATCGGCGTCGAGATCACCCGCGAGCCGATCGGTGTCGTCGGCATCATCACGCCCTGGAACTTCCCGATCGCCATTCCCGCCTGGAAGATCGCGCCGGCGCTTTGCTACGGCAACACCGTCGTCTTCAAGCCGGCCGAACTGGTGCCCGGCAGTTCCTGGGCGATCGTCGACATTCTTCACCGTGCCGGCCTGCCGAAGGGCGTCTTGAACCTCGTGATGGGCAAGGGCTCGGTCGTCGGCCAGGCGATGCTCGACAGCCCGGACATTCACGCCATCACCTTCACCGGCTCGACCGGCACGGGCAAACGCGTGGCGCTCGCCTCGGTCGAACACAATCGCAAGTACCAGCTGGAAATGGGCGGCAAGAACCCCTTCGTCGTGCTCGATGACGCCGACCTCAATGTTGCAGTGGAAGCCGCGGTCAACTCCGCCTTCTTCTCGACCGGCCAGCGTNGAGGAAGGCAAGACCTTGGCCGAAGGCATCGGCGAGACGGTGCGCGCCGGCCAGATCTTCGACTTCTTCGCCGGCGAGTGCCTGCGGTTGGCGGGCGAGGTGCTGCCGTCGGCAAGACCCAATATCGGCGTCGAGATCACCCGCGAGCCGGTCGGTGTCGTCGGCATCATCACGCCCTGGAACTTCCCGATCGCCATTCCCGCCTGGAAGATCGCGCCGGCRCTYTGCTACGGCAACACCGTCGTCTTCAAGCCGGCCGAACTGGTGCCCGGCAGTTCCTGGGCCATCGTCGACATTCTTAACCGCGCCGGCCTGCCGAAGGGCGTCTTGAACCTCGTCATGGGCAAGGGCTCGGTCGTCGGCCAGGCGATGCTCGACAGCCCSGACATTCACGCCATCACCTTCACCGGCTCGACCGGCACGGGCAAACGCGTGGCGCTCGCCTCCGTCGAACACAATCGCAAATACCAGCTGGAGATGGGCGGCAAGAACCCCTTCGTCGTGCTCGATGACGCCGACCTCAATGTTGCAGTGGAAGCCGCGGTCAACTCCGCCTTCTTCTCGACCGGCCAGCGTTGCACCGCATCTTCCCGGCTCATCGTCACCGAGGGCATTCATGATCGCTTCGTGGCGGCCATGGGCGAACGGATGAAGGGGCTTGTGATCGACGACGCCTTGAAGGCCGGCACCCAGNGATGGTGTCGTCTGAGGAGGCGGCGTTTCAGGGAGGCGAGGAACACAATCGCAAGTACCAGCTGGARATGGGCGGCAAGAACCCCTTCGTCGTGCTCGATGACGCCGACCTCAATGTTGCAGTGGAAGCCGCGGTCAACTCCGCCTTCTTCTCGACCGGCCAGCGTTGCACGGCATCTTCGCGCCTCATCGTCACCGAGGGCATTCATGATCGCTTCGTGGCGGCCATGGGCGAACGGATGAAGGGGCTTGTGATCGACGACGCCTTGAAGGCCGGCACCCAGATCGGTCCGGTGGTCGATGAGAGCCAGCTCAACCAGGACACCGACTATATCGCCATCGGCCGAGTCCGCATTTTCAGCAGGGCACCCTTGAAGGCATCTCCCTGCTTGCCCCTGCGCTTTCGATNCTTGTGATCGACGACGCCTTGAAGGCCGGCACCCAGATCGGTCCGGTGGTCGATGAGAGCCAGCTCAACCAGGACACCGACTATATCGCCATCGGCCGMCAGGAAGGCGCCAAGCTTGCCTTCGGCGGCGAGCTTCTGAAGCGCGACACGCCCGGCTTCTACCTGCAGCCGGCGCTGTTTACCGAAGCGACGAACGCGATGCGCATTTCTCGGGAAGAGATCTTCGGCCCGGTCGCATCCGTCATCCGCGTCAAGGACTACGATGAGGCGCTCACTGTCGCCAACGACACGCCCTTCGGTCTGTCCTCGGGGATTGCCACCACCAGCCTCAAGCACGCGACCCATTTCAAGCGCAATGCCGACGCCGGCATGGTGATGGTCAACCTGCCGACGGCGGGCGTCGACTTCCACGTGCCCTTCGGCGGCCGCAAGGGCTCGTCCCACGGCTCGCGCGAGCAGGGGCGCTACGCCGCCGAGTTCTACACCACCGTCAAGACGGCCTACACGCTCGCTTGAATGTGAGGCAAGCCCCGGCGTCCAGCATCCATGTCGATGTGGGCGGCGGGGCTTTTCGATAGATAGCTCAAGTCCGCAAGGATAATTGCCGAGGCCGCCAGCTCAGGAGGTCGCGATTTTCTCTCAGAGAACGGGATAGAGGCCTCGCGAAGACACCACGTACTGGATCGCCGCAAGCAGGATCGCGACCACAACGGTCACACCGATACGCAACGTTCTTTCAAGGAAGGTTTCCTGGCCCTGCATCGTCAAACCTCGTTCTGAAACAGGTGTATCGACAATCGGCAAGGTCAGAGTATCAGGCGCGCGAGCGCGAGCACAGACCGCAATGACAAGTCGCAGAACGGGAACGACCTTTAAAAACCCGTCCGCCGCTTCAGATCAGAGACGGACGGGAGCCCCGGGGAGAAGAAGCGGCCTAGAAAGCAGCTCGCCTGTCGTATCTCGCGAGACGGGCAAGCAGATAGTCCACTTCCGCCCGCGCTGTCGGGGTCAGCATCTGGGCTGGCTTGCGTTGCGCGTCGGTGGCGATAACGCCGCGACGCTTCAGAACGTGCTTGCGAATGGCAAGGCCTATCCCGAGCTGCTGCTCGTAACGGATCAACGGCAGGTGCGCGTCGAATAGATCGTGCGCTTCATCCCTTTTCCCGACCGCAGAAAGCTCCATCAGTTCGGTAAGCATGTCCGGAAAACCGTAGCCGGTCATGGCACCATCGGCACCGCGCTCCGGCTCAAAGTCGAGGAAGAGGCCGCCATTGCCGCACAGGATGGAAAATTCGCGAAGTTCGCCCGCCTTCTGCATGGCGCGCAACTTTGATATTTTCTCAAGACCGGGCCAGTCCTCGTGCTTCAGCATCAGGCAGGACGAATGGTTGGCGATTATCTTCGCGATGACGCCAGGCGCCATGACAACCGTGAGGGTCAGCGGATAGTCCTGCAAAACCCACGGCACATCTTGGCCGACCGCTTCCACCGCACCTGCGAAATAGTTGACGATCTGATCATCCGTGCGCAGCGCAGGTGGCGGAGCGATCATGACGCCGGCAGCACCCATCTCCATCGAGTCACGCGCCAGCGAGCGCATGCTGGCAAAGCCTGGAGCGGATACCCCGACGATGACAGGAATCTTCGACCGGGAGACCACCCGCTTGACGATGGTTCTGCTTTCCTCCGGTTCGAGCTTCGGGGCCTCGCCCATGATTCCAAGGATCGTGACGCCGGTGCAACCGCTCTCCTCATAAAAATCTGTCAACTTGTCGATCGAATTGAAATCGATCGAGCCGTCCTCGAAGAACGGTGTCGTCGCGATGGCGTAGACGCCCTTGGATTGCGTGCTGAACGTCATTTCTGGCTTTCCTTCCAGGCCTCGTACCGGGCCTTCGTTTCAGCGTTCATCGGGTAAAGACCGGGAAGCGGCACGCCCCGATCCACTTCACTCATGATCCAGGCTTCCATACGCTCCTGCTCGGGTGCCTCAGCGAGCACCTCTTCGAGAAGCGCGGCCGGAATCAGGACTGCGCCGTCGTCGTCGACGACGACAATATCATCAGGCAGAACGGCGACGCCGCCGCAATTGATCGGCTCCTGCCATCCAACGAAGGTCAAGCCTGCGACTGAAGGCGGTGCCGCAACACCATTGCACCACACCTTCATGCCGCTCGCCAGCACCCCCTCGGCGTCCCGCATCACGCCGTCGGTAACGAGGCCGGCAACTTTGCGTTTCGCCATGCGGGCACACAGGATGTCGCCGAAGATGCCGGCATCACTGACGCCCACTGCATCGGCAACGGCGACGCAGCCCTCTGGCATCACTTCGATCGCCGCCCGCGTGGAGATTGGCGACGCCCAGCTCGCAGGCGTGGCGAGGTCTTCCCGGGCAGGAATGAACCGCAGCGTAAAGGCCTTGCCGACAACCCGTCCCTGGCCGGGCTTCAGTGGTTTCGTGCCGCGCAGCCAGGTGTTGCGAAGCCCTTTTTTGAGGAGAACCGTGGTGAGCGTCGCGGTGGAGACGCTCGTCAGAGTTTCAACGACGTGAGGCTCAAGTGTCATTAGAAACCTCGCACATCAGATGCTGTTGATCAGCCCGCCATCGACACGGATGACTGAGCCGGTGATATAGGATGCGCGGGGGCTCGCAAGGAAGCTGACGGTGTCGCCATATTCCTTCGGATCGCCGTAGCGGCCGACCGGGATCGACGCGGTGCTTTCAGCCGTGACCTCGGCGACGGGGCGCTTCTCGCGCTTGGCCTTCTGTTCGTCCAGAAAGACGATCCGCCCGGTGGCAATACGCCCCGGCAGTACGATGTTTGCGGTGATACCGTCGCGACCAACCTCACGCGCCAGGGTCTTCGACCAGCCGACCAAGGCCAGGCGCAGGCTGTTCGATATCCCGAGATTTGCAATCGGCGCGACGACGCCGGAGGACGTCGAGGTAATGATGCGTCCCCATTTGCGCTCGCGCATACCCGGAAGCACCGCATCGGTGACCGCGATCACCGAGCGAACCATGAGGTCGAAATATTTCGACCAATCGTCGGGCGGCTGTCCGGCGGCGGGCGTTGGCGGCGGCCCCCCGGTGTTGTTGACAAGGATGTCGACCGGTCCGAACGCAGCCTTTATGGCATCGAGCTTCTGACCGATCAGGGAAAGGTCGCCGATATCCCAAACGAGCGGAATGGCCTTGCCGCCTGCGCCGCTGATTGCCTCTGCCGTCGCCGTGGCGCTTTCCTCGTGGATGTCGGCGACAACGACGGAAACGCCTTCTGCCGCGAGCGACCTGGCGATCGCGCCGCCAAGCCCACCACCGGCGCCGAATACGAGCGCCGTCTTGCTGTTCAACTGAAGATCCAACTCTTCCTCCTGTTGTTTGACGGCACTATGCCAAGGTGGAAACGGAAGAAAAACCTTCCTTTTTATCCCTTCAGACGATAGTAAAAATAACGATGGAAACGCGCTTTCTCGAAACCTTTCTGGCGGTGGTCCAGCATGGCTCGCTCGCCGAGGCATCACGCCGCATGGGCGTCACGCCAGCGGCGGTCGCGCAACGGATCCAGGCGTTGGAAGACGAGATCGGACTGCCTCTTCTTGCGCGATCAGGCCGGCGGGTGAAGCCAACCGAAGCGGGCGTCGCAATCCTGGAAAAGAGCCGGCGCGTTCTGGCCGAAGTCAGGCAGTTGAAAGGCGTGGCGCGCGACGACCAGGCATTCGGAGAACTCCGTCTGGGAGCCATCTCGACGGTTCTGACCGGCCTGCTTCCGAACGCCTTGCGGCGGGTTTTCGACAGGACGCCGGGCATCGACATCTTCCTGCTGCCGGGAACGTCGGCCGAACTCTATAACAGTGTCGCTGAAGAGAAGATCGACGCGGCAATCCTTGTCAAACCGCCCTTCCCCATTCCAAAGACGCTCAACTGGGACCTCATCCGGTCGGAACGGTTCGTACTCCTGGCCCCCCCGGACCTTTCAGAGACCCCTGTCGACCGCCTGCTTCGCGAGCAACCGTTCATTCGATACGACAGAAGCAACTGGGGTGGCCGACTGGCCGATACCTACCTTCAAACCCAGCGAATTCTCCCTCGAGAGTGGCTGGAGCTCGATTCACTGGAAGCCATATCGATGATGGTTGAGGCTGGGCTCGGCGTGTCGCTGATGCCCGACTGGCGCTCGCCGCTCTTCGACAAGCTGCGCGTCGCCCGGCTACCGCTACCGAATGCGCCGAGCCGTGAGATCGGTTTGCTCAGGACACGCAACGTGCCGTCTGGCCGACTGATACAGACCGTCCTCGACGCCATCCGATCATAGAAAACGCGGGTGACGTCGGCGGTCGAACGCTAGGGGATTTGCTCTCAGCAGCGGCCTGCCGCCGGAACAGGGGCCGACTATCCGGCAGCGCGCGCACGGATTATTCGGCAACTCCGAAATAACATTTCTGTCCGTGACGGATTATCGGACCGGGCTGAACGGTACTACCGTCACTCGTGGTCGATGCACCCCGATCGGCCCACGGCATTTCAAACCCGTTCACACCATCAATCCGCAGAAGCACCCCCGAGATCGTTCGCACCAGCGCCCGACGCAAGGAACCGTCATGACCACAGAAAAGGTAATCTCCATCGCGATTTTGAAGGCCAAGCCGTACCAACGCGAGGCGCTCCGGCAAGGCCTGCTTGGTCTCATCGCTCCAACGCGGGCAGAACCCGGCAACCTCGACTATGTCTTGTTCGAGCTGCGGGATGAGCCCGGTACCTTCTACATGCGCGAAGCTTTCGCCGACCAGCTTGCGCTCGACGCGCACTTCGCAACACCCCATTTTCAAGCCTTCGCGACCGAAATCGATGCTCTCCTTGAAGAACCGCTGCGCCTGATTTTCCTGGATCAGGTCTCCCCGTGAGCCGCGGTGACGATCTCGAACTTGCGGGCGGTATCGCCGGAGCAACTGGTTAGGAGGCGAAATTGCGCTTGTAGGTCGACGCGATCAACGCTGCAGCGCGTTCGAATGCCTTGTCCTCGTCGCGTTCTTCGATCGCGACGAGGATCGCCTCATGCTGGGCCAGGGATTGGCCGAAACCGCCTGTAGCCGCCATCGTCTTCGGGATGCTGATGGAGAGCGCTGCCCGAATGACGGAAGCAACCGGCAAGAGGAAGCGGTTGTGCGCGGATTGAAAGATGTTGAGGTGAAAGGCGATATCAGCCTCGATCGCGTCTTCGACACGAGCGCCGCCTTCCGCCATTCGCGCGAAAGCGGCCCGAATCTCTGCATGCTCGGCCGCAGATCCGCGTCTGGCGGCAAGGCGTGCAGCAAGCGGTTCGATCGACAGGCGGAGCTCGAACAGTTCTTCGGCAAGCGTTGCCTGATCCTCCGCGTCACTTTGCCACGAAAGCACGACGGGATCGAGGGTGTTCCAGTGTTCGGCCGCCCGCACGCGTGTCCCGAGGCGGGGCTTTGCCTCAATGAAGCCTTTGGTCGACAGGATCTTCAGCGCTTCGCGCAACGTCGTGCGGCTGACGCCGAGCGTCGCCAGCATGTCGGCTTCCTTCGGCAGGGTATCGCCAACCTTCAGCTCGCCGAGCGTGATGCGGCGGCCGATATCGCCTGCGATGCGAGCAGGCAGGCCGCGATCCTCCCGAGCGATTGCCTTCATGCCCACTCTCTCCATTGCATCTCCGCCCCGTTCATAGCCGGTCGCCCCGATCAGGAAAAGCCACCCATCGCGGCCGCGTAGCGGCGGGTCATCTCGATGCCAATCGCGGTCGGTCGCATGGCCGGCGCACGGTCGTGGATGGTTATGCCCGCCCGTTCGCCGAAAAGGCGCTTCCCGTAACAAAGCAGCGTCTCGATGCCCTGCATGGTGAAGACCACGCCGGGCAGCATCTGCCGATAAGCGTCTTGCGCGTGCTCGTCCCAACCGTCTGAAAAGAACTCGTAGGCGCGCACGGCATAGTCGATCGAATCTGGCGCAAGGATCAGGCCGTGGCAACCGATGCGCAGGTTCTCGAGCAGCTCGAGGCCCGCACGACCATTAAATACCGGCAGCCGGCCCTCGGTAACCTCGATGAGATGGGCGATGTCGACGACAGGCCCCTCGCCCTTCACCAGCCGGATGTTCGGGTGCTGGCGCACCAGCTCGCGAATATCGGCGGCCGTCAGCCCTCGTCCCATCAGGGCCGGGGCGTTCTGAATGGCAAGCGGCAACTCGGTCTGATCGGCGACGTGGCCGAAGAAGCGGATGTACTCGGCGGCCGAGAACTGGCCGACCATCGGCGGCTGGAGGATCAGCCAGTCGGCGCCGGCCCGTGCCGCATGGCGCGCCTGGCGCACCTGTTCCTCGACCGACGCGCCAAAGATCGTCAGGGCGACCGGCACCTGCCCGGCCGTATCCTCGACCAGCCACTCCATGATTGCCACGCGCTCGGCCTCGTCGAGCTTGGAGGTTTCGGTTGCAAGGCCAAGCCCTGCCATGCCGTGCACGCCGCTTGCCAGGCAGATCTCCGTCTGGCGGCGCATGGCGGCGCGATCGAGCTTTTCGTCCTTGTCGAAAAGCGCGTAGAGGATGGCGTGGATGCCATGAAGGCTTTCGATACGAAAGTCGTCCACCGTCGCCTCCTCAATGGCTTTCGCGCGGAACGGCGTGGCCGCGGCCGCCGACAAGAAAATCGAGATCCGCGCCGGTGTCGGCCTGCATCACGCGCTCGACATAGAGGCCCTGATAACCACCGACCATTTCCGGGGGTGGCGCAGTCCAGGCGGTTTTTCGGCGCGCCAGTTCCTCGTCGCTCACGTCGAGGTGGAGGCGGCGGCCGGCAACGTCGAGCTCAATCCAGTCGCCATCCCTTACCAGGGCCAGCGGGCCGCCAACCGCAGCTTCGGGTGCCGTGTGCAGGACGACGGTGCCAAAGGCCGTCCCCGACATGCGGGCATCCGAGATCCTCACCATGTCGCGCAGGCCCTTTTTCAGGAGCTTCTGCGGGAGAGCCATGTTGCCGACCTCGGCCATGCCCGGATAGCCCTTCGGGCCGCAGTTCTTCAGCACCATGATCGAGGTCTCGTCGATGTTAAGATCCGGGTCATCGATCCGCGCCTTGTAGTGGTCGATGGTTTCGAACACGACAGCGCGGCCGCGGTGTTGCATCAGCGCCGGGGTCGCCGCGGAAGGCTTGATGATCGCGCCGTCAGGCGCAAGGTTGCCGCGCAACACGGCGATGCCGCCACTCGACGTCAGGGCCCGATCGAGCGGCAGGATGACGTCGTCGTTGTAGTTCTCGACAGATTCGATGTTGGCGCCGACGCTTTGGCCGGTCACCGTCAGGGCACTGAGTTCCAGAAGCGCAGCAATCTCCTTCATGACGGCGGGCAGCCCGCCGGCATAGTGGAAATCCTCCATCAGATAGCGCCCCGAAGGCATGAGGTTGAGGATGGTCGGAATATCGCGGCCGAGCCGGTCCCAGTCGTCGAGAGAGAGCTTCGTGCCAATCCGCCCGGCGATTGCCAGGAGATGCACAACGGCGTTGGTGGAGCCGCCGATCGCACCGTTGACGCGGATGGCATTGGCGAAGGCGTCACGGGTCAGGATCTTCGACAGGCGCAGGTCCTCGGCAACCATTTCGACGATCCGCCGCCCGGTCAGCCGCGCCAGCCGGGCGCGGCCCGCATCAACCGCCGGACAGGCGGCATTGCCGGGCAGCGCAAGCCCGAGCGCTTCAACCATGGACGCCATGGTCGAGGCGGTGCCCATCGTCATGCAATGGCCTGGCGAGCGCGACATGGCGCTTTCGGCCGCCATGAAATCCTGTTGCGACATGACACCGGCGCGCACGTCTTCGGAAAACTTCCAGACATCGGTGCCTGAGCCGATCGTGCGACCCTTGAAGCGGCCGTTCAACATCGGCCCGCCGGAGATGACAATCGAAGGAAGATCGCAGGAGGCGGCCCCCATCACCAGCGACGGCGTGGTCTTGTCGCAGCCCGCCATCAGCACGACGCCGTCGATAGGGTTGCCGCGGATCGCCTCCTCTACATCCATCGAGGCGAGGTTGCGGAAAAGCATGGCGGTCGGCCGCAGATTGGACTCGCCGCAGGAAAACACCGGGAACTCCAGCGGCAGGCCACCGGCCTCGAGCACGCCTGCCTTGATGTGTTCGACCAGCGCACGGAAATGCGCATTGCAGGGCGTCAGCTCCGAGAAAGTGTTGCAGATGCCGATCACCGGCCGCCCGTCGAAGACGTCGTCGGGCAACCCGTTGTTCTTCATCCAGCTGCGATGAATGAAGGCGTCCTTGTCCAGTCCGCCAAACCAATGCTGCGATCTTAATTTCCTGGACATGTGTCCTCCCCGATTACCTCGAGCGCTCGCGCTCTTTTCATTTCTCATATAATCGGAGTTATTGCAGGTCAAGCGATGACCGGCGTGACGTGAAGGCAAAGAAAAACCTCCGGCTGGTGAGGCCGGAGGTCGAAAAAAGTGGAGGGAAGCTGTCGAAGTGGCCCTTCAGGGATGGTGCAGCACGCTCATACCGCCATCGACCGTCAGGCAGGTGGCGTTCATGAACGGGCATTCGTCCGAGATCATGAAGAGTGCAGCCTTGGCGATTTCCTCCGGTGTTGCGATGCGGCCGCCGGGATGGAGCTTCATGGTATCGGCCTCGGCGGCGACCGGATCGGGGAAACTGTTCCAGTATTCCACGGCCTTCTGCGTGCGGACATAACCCGGCGCCAGCGCATTCACGCGCACGCCCTGCCCGGCATATTCGAGCCCCAGCGCCTTGGTCATGCCGAGAAGCGCATGTTTGGCGACCGGATAGGGGAAGGTGTGCGGGATGATGGTGAAGGCGTGGGTCGAGGCAATATTGAGGATGACGCCGCCGCCCGCCTCGATCATGCCCGGCAGCACAGCCTTGCTGCAATTCCACGCACCCTTGAGATTGATGTCGAAGCAGCGCTGCCAATCGGCATCCGAGAGTTTCAACGGCTCGAAGAAGACGTTGACGCCGGCATTGTTGACGAGCGCATTCGGCTGACCGATCTCACGGGCGGCGGTAACGACGACCTGCTCGATGGCATCGGCATCGGTGATATCGGCCGTGGCGTAGCCGACCTTCCCGCCCGACGCACGCAGGCGCTCGGCTTCGCTCGCCAAGAGGTCGCCATCACGGTCGATGAGGAAGAGGCCCGCCCCCTCGCCAAGGAAGGTTTCAGCGATGGCAAGGCCTATCCCCTGCGCCGCCCCTGTGACAACGACGCGTTTTCCCTCAAGACGACCCGCCATATCCGCGCTCCCTACCACTCGGCTACGCTACCATCGGCGTGGCGCCAAATCGGGTTGCGCCAGCGATGGCCTTCCTTTGCGCGCTCGATGACATATTGCTCATCCACCTCGATGCCGAGGCCAGGGCCTTGCGGGATAGACACGAAGCCGTCCGCGTAGTGGAACACCTCCTTGTTGGAGATGTAGTCGAGAATGTCGTTGGCCTCGTTGTAGTGGATGCCGAGGCTCTGTTCCTGGATGAAGGCGTTGTAGCTGACGGCATCGACCTGAAGGCAGGCGGCAAGCGCAATCGGTCCCAGCGGGCAATGCGGTGCCAGCGCCACGTCGTAGGCCTCCGCCATCGCAGCAATCTTGCGGCATTCGGTGATGCCGCCGGCATGCGACAGGTCCGGCTGCAGGATATCGACATAGCCGTCGGCCAGCACCGACTTGAAGTCCCAACGCGAATAGAGCCGCTCACCGAGCGCGATCGGCGTCGAGCAATGGTTGGCAATTTCCTTCAGCGCCTCGCGGTTTTCCGAAAGCACCGGTTCTTCGATAAACATCAGGTTGAAGGGCTGAAGTTCCTTCGCCAGGACCTTCGCCATCGGCCGGTGCACGCGACCGTGGAAATCGACGCCGATGCCGATATGCGGGCCGATCGCCTCGCGGATCGTCGCAATGGTTTCGACCGCCTTTTCCACCTTCTCCCAGGTGTCGACGATCTGCATCTCCTCGCAGCCATTGAGCTTGATGGCCTTGAAGCCGCGGGCGACGACGTCGCGGGCATTTTTGGCGACATCGGACGGACGGTCACCGCCGATCCAGGAATAGACCTTGATGCGGTCGCGCACCTGGCCGCCAAGCAGCGCATGCACCGGTTGGCCATAGGCCTTGCCCTTGATGTCCCAGAGCGCCTGGTCGATTCCAGCAATCGCCGACATGTGGACCGCACCGCCGCGGTAGAAGCCGCCGCGATACATCACCTGCCAGTGGTCCTCAATCAGCAGCGGATCCTTGCCGATCAGATAGTCCGCAAGCTCGTTGACGGCGGCTTCCACGGTCAGGGCGCGGCCTTCGACAACCGGCTCACCCCAGCCGACGATGCCCTCGTCGGTCTCGATCTTCAGAAACAGCCAGCGCGGCGGAACGATGTAGGTGGTGAGCTTGGTGATCTTCATGGTGCGATTATCCGCTGGGTCAAACAAGGCGACGACGTCGGCCGCCGGGAAGGGGTTTCAGCGCGCCGACGGGGCGGGCCGGTGACGTTCTACGGCAAGCTTGAGGTCGCGGGCGGCAAGATCCAGCATGCGCGTGGAACAGTCGCGCGCCCTCGCCTTGTCGCGCAGACGCAGTGCCTCGACCAGTTCGCCATGGATATCGATTGCTTCGTCACGACGTTCGGCAACTTCATTGGAGGCATACAGCGAGAACTTCAGCGCCGCCTGGATGATGCCGACGAGTTGCAGGAAGACCTGGTTATGGCTGGCCTTGAGCAGGCAGGTATGAAAGGCGACGTCGGCATCGGTGAAGCCGACGACATCGCGCTCGCCGTCACGCATCGCCTGCCAGGCGCGCTCGAGGTCGGCAATTTCCTGGACGGTCGCGCGTTCGGCCGCAAACTCAGCGGCCGCCGGCTCGATCGCGCGGCGCGCCTCCAGAACGCAGTTCAAAAGATCGAATTCAAAGATGCGCTCGCCGATCCATTCGAGCACCTGGGAATCGAGGATGTTCCACTCGTCCTTGTTGCAGACGATCGTGCCCACCCGGGAACGGCCGCGGACCATGCCCTTCGATTCCAGCACCTTCAAGGTTTCGCGAATGACGGTCCGGCTGACGCCATAACGTTCGCAAAGGTCGTTTTCGCGCGGCAGGAAGGAGCCGACCGGAAAGACGTCGGCGCAGATGTCCGAGGCGATGGCGCGCGTCACATTCTTTTGAACGCGAGGGCGACGCTGGCCGCGCTCCTGCGCGCCGTTGCTGTAGTCCTGCTCTTCCACCGCCATTTTCCTCCCGCCCCCGTCTCCCTGTCGCTCCATAGCGCAGACGCTTGGAGGCGACAACGCAGCGAAGCACATTATCGTTATACATCACTATCTCATTCATCATACAAAGGCAATTGACGAATATGATGATTCATCATACACAAATGCTCGCTGCAGGAGGCAGTTCACCAGGGAGAGACATCATGCGCTTTATCAAGGCAGCCATTCTGGCTGGTACCGTCGCCGTGTTTGCGGCAACCTCGGCGTTCGCTGCCGACGTCAAAATCGGCTTCATCGTCAAGCAGCCGGAAGAGCCGTGGTTCCAGGACGAATGGAAGTTCGCCGACGTCGCCGCTAAGGAAAAGGGCTTCACGCTGGTCAAGATCGGTGCGGAAGACGGCGAGAAGGTTCAGTCGGCAATCGACAATCTCGGCGCCCAGGGCGCGCAGGGCTTCATCGTCTGCACCCCTGACGTCAAGCTCGGCCCCGGCATCGTCGCGAAAGCGGCCGCCAACGACCTCAAGTTGATGACGGTCGACGACCGTTTGGTCAACGCCGACGGCAGCCCGATCGAAGACGTGCCCCACATGGGCATTTCGGCGACGAAAATCGGCGAAGCTGTTGGTCAAGCCCTGGTCGACGAAATCAAGAAGCGTGGCTGGGACATGAAGGACGTCGGCGCGATCCGCGTTTCCTACGACCAGCTCCCGACGGCGGTCGACCGCGTTGAGGGCGCACTTTCAGTTCTCAAGGCCAACGGCTTCCCGGAAGCCAACATCTTCGACGCGCCGCAGGCCAAGACCGATACGGAGGCAGCACTTAACGCCTCGACGATCGTGCTCAATAAGAACGCCGGCATCAAGAAGTGGGTTGCGATCGGCCTCAATGACGAAGCGGTACTCGGCGCCGTGCGCGCAACCGAGACGGTCGGCATTGCTCCCGACAGCATGATCGGCGTCGGCATTGGCGGCGCGGACTCGGCGATCAACGAGTTCAAGAAGCCTGCGGCGACCGGCTTCTTCGGCACCGTCATCATCTCGCCGAAGCGCCACGGCTACGAGACCGCACTCAACATGTATGAGTGGATCGCCAACGGCAAGGAACCGGAAAAGCTGACCCTGACCGCCGGCCAGCTTGCGCTGCGCGACAACTACGAGGCCGTACGCAAGGATCTCGGCATCGAGTAATCGCTGCTTGCGACACGAGATCACGATTGTTTGGGTCGGACCGACCCAAACAATCAACGTGATCGATTCTGGTAGTTTAGAGCGGGATGCGGGCGGAAAACCGCGCACACTTTCCTCATCCCGCTCTATCGGCCCGGCGGCTCGGCTGCCTGGCGTTCCGTATCGGAGCCGCATATGCAAGACTTCCTCGAATTCCAATCGATCTCCAAGGGCTATCCCGGCGTCCAGGCGCTGTCGGATGTCTCGTTTTCTGTGCGCAAGGGCGCCGTCCATGGCCTCATGGGTGAGAACGGCGCGGGCAAGTCGACGCTTATCCGCCTGCTCTCGGGCGACCAGTCTGCCGATAACGGAGAGATCCGTATTGAAGGCGAAGCACAAGGCTATCGCTCCGTGCGCGATGCGTTTCGCGCCGGTGTTATCGTCATCCACCAGGAACTGCAGCTCGTTCCGGAACTGACGGTCGCCGAAAACCTCTGGCTCGGCCACTTCCCCGGCAAGGGCGGGGTCATCGATCGGCGCCAGTTGCTTCGCGTCGTCGGCGAGAAGCTTGCGGAAATCGGCATTGACGTCGATCCGTCCGCCAAGATCGCCTCGCTCTCGATCGGCGAGCGCCAGATGGTCGAGATCGCCAAGGCCGTCATGCTTGATGCGCGCGTCATCGCGCTCGACGAGCCGACCTCGTCGCTGTCGTCCCGCGAAAGCGAAATCCTCTTTGCCCTGATCGAACGCTTGCGCTCGAATGGCACCGTGATCCTCTATGTCTCCCACCGGCTCGACGAGATCTTCCGGCTTTGCGACAGCCTGACTGTGCTGCGCGACGGCAAGCTCGCCGCCCATCATCCTGACATTTCCAAGGTCACGCGCGACCAGATCATCGCCGAGATGGTCGGACGCGAGATCTCAAACATCTGGGGCTGGCGGGGCCGCGATCTCGGCGCGGAACGTCTGCGCGTCGACGCGATCTGCGGTCCGAAGCTGAAGACACCCTTGAGCTTCTCGGTCCGGCGCGGCGAGATCCTTGGCTTTTTCGGCCTGATCGGCGCTGGCCGCAGCGAGATGACCCGGCTGGTCTATGGCGCAGACAGACGCCACCAGGGAACCGTGACGATCGACGGCGCGATCGTGCCGGCCGACAACCCGCCACAATCGATCCGCGCCGGCATGGTCCTGTGCCCAGAGGACCGTCAGTTCGACGGCATCGTTCAGGGGCGCAGCATCGAAGAAAACATGGCGATTTCGTCGCGCCGGCACTTTTCGCCCTTCGGCATCCTCAACCGCAAGAAGGAAGCGGAACTGGCGGACCGCTTCATCGCCAAACTTCGGGTGCGCACGCCGTCCCGCAAGCAGGACATCATCAATCTCTCCGGCGGCAACCAGCAGAAGGTCATCCTTGGCCGCTGGCTCTCCGAACAGGGCGTGAAGGTGCTGATCATCGATGAGCCGACGCGCGGCATCGATGTCGGCGCCAAGTCGGAGATCTACGAAATCCTCTACGAACTCGCCGGTCAGGGCATGGCGATCGTCGTCATCTCCAGCGAATTGCCCGAGGTGATGGGCATTACCGACCGTATCCTCGTCATGTGCCAGGGCCGGATCGCCGCCGATTTCGCGCGCACCGATTTCGACGAACGACGCATCCTCGCCGCCGCCCTTCCCGATGTTCCAACCGAGCAGGTTCAGCCGTCATGACTTCCTTGAAAAAACTTCTTCTCGGCGAACAGGGTCTGGTCGTCATCTTCGCCGTCGCCTTCGCCATCGTGGCGCTGACGGTTCCGAACTTTCTGACTGAGCGCAACATGCTCGGCCTGCTGCAGTCGGTCGTCACCATCGGCATCGTCGCCTGCACGATGATGTTCTGCCTGGCCTCGCGTGACTTCGACCTCTCGGTCGGCTCGACCGTCGCCTTCTCGGGCATGGCCGCCGTGATGGCATCGAACGCCTCGGGTTCGATCCTCGTCGGCCTGATTGCGGCACTCCTGTGCGGCGGCTTCGTCGGCCTCGTCAACGGCGTGGTGATTGCGCATTTCCGCATCAACGCGCTGATCACGACGCTTGCCACCATGCAGATCGTGCGCGGTTTCGCGCTGATTGCGTCTGACGGTCGCGCCGTCGGCATCAACGACCCGAGCTTCTATCAGTTGGCACTGTCGAAGTTCCTGGGCATCCCGACGCCAATCTGGGTGATGGGTTGCTTCTTCCTCGTCTTCGGTTTCGTGCTGAACCGCACTGTCTTCGGCAAGAACACGCTCGCGATCGGCGGCAACCCGGAAGCCTCACGCCTCGCCGGCGTCAATGTCTCCAACATGCGCATATGGATCTTCGCACTGCAGGGCCTCGTCTGCGCTGTTGCCGGCGTGCTGCTCGCCTCGCGCATCACGTCAGGCCAGCCGAATGCGGCAACCGGTCTCGAACTCTCGGTCATTTCTGCCTGTGTGCTCGGCGGCGTCTCGCTTGCCGGCGGCCGGGCGGCGATGACCGGCGTGATCGTCGGTGTTCTCATCATGGGCATTGCCGAAAACGTCATGAACCTGCTCAACATCCAGGCCTTCTACCAGTATGTCGTGCGCGGCCTGATCCTTCTGCTCGCAGTGCTGCTCGACAATCTGCGCTCGGCCGCCGCCGGTCGTCGCAGTTAGGGCATGACGGAAGACATCGTCCTCCTCGAAAACGAAGAAGGGCTCACTGTCGAGGTGAGCCCGCTTGGCGGCGCGATCCTGTCGGCCCGCTGGCGCGGTATTCCTTTGCTGGCGCCGACGTCGGCACCGGGGCTTGCCTCGCAAGTGTTCGGCGCCGAGGCCTGCTTTCCGCTGGTGCCCTTTGGCAACCGCATTGAGGCCAACGGCTTCCAATTTGACGGTCGCGACTACAGGCTGGAAAGAAACACCACCGATCCGCTCGTTTTGCACGGAGACGGCTGGCTTGGACGCTGGTCGATCCTGCAGCGCGATCGGCAATCGCTCACCCTTCGCTTGGACCAGCAGGCAAGCGTTGCCACACCCTTTGCCTATGAAGCGATAGAGACGATCGCCATCGACGGACCGCGCCTGATCCTCTCGCTCTCCATCACCAACCGCGCCGACCAGGCCCTGCCATACGGACTGGGCTTCCATCCATTCTTTCCGCGCACGCCTGAAACGCGCCTCATCGCCCGTGCCGACCGATATTGGAGCGAACGGGAAGGTCATCTGCCAGACCGCCCCGGCCCCATCCCTCAGAACATGAACTTTGCATCCGGGTCCCCCTTGCCCCCGAACTGGCTGAACAATGCCTTCGACGGCTGGGATGGACGAGCCCGCATCGAATGGCCGGAAACGGGGCTTGCCGCTTCGCTCGAGGCCGATGGGCATTTTCGGTTCTTCGTTCTCTACTCGCCGTCGGCGACAAGCAGCTTCTTTTGCTTCGAGCCGATGAGCCATCGGCCGAACGCGCACCGCGATCAACGCGACGGCGGCCTCGTCCGCCTGCAGCCTCTCCAGACTGTGACCGGAACGATCGCGCTCAGCGTCGAGGAACTGGCGAGCGGGTAACAGTTCGCAAAGAGCGGTTTCGCATCCAGCAATCGTTTACAAGTAACCCTGGGTGAAATTGCTTCAAGTGAAAATTATTGGTTGCTACCGCGGGGTCCTCGCGCCTGTGCGAACAGCCGATGCCAGCGCGCCACAGGCGGGATAGCTGTGGATTGTGCAGGGCATTGGGGACGAAGGCGAAAGGATCAAAGGCTTCGCAAGATTGCTTATACCAATGATTCCGTGGAACTTTTTTGAGCAGGCTCCGTTTAGAAGCCGCCACGACCGCCCCGGTCGGTGGCGAGACTGAACAGGAGATATGCATGAATTATGTGACCGCCGCCGCGCTTTCCCTTGCCCTCGTTTCCAGCGCCGCCTTCGCGCAAGAACCCGCAGCAAACGGCGCAGATGCGATGCTGGTCGGCCCCGGCATCACGATGGGTACCGCCGCAACGATGCCGCTGAAATATGTGGAAATCAAAGACACCGATATCGTCAATTCACAGCTCATCGGCGTCGATATCTACAACAAGCAGAACGAGACGATCGGCGAGATTTCCGACGTCGTCATCGGCGACGGCAAGTCCGTCATCGGCATTGTCGCAAGCGTCGGCGGTTTCCTCGGCGTGGGCGAGAGCTATGTCGTCATCGACCCGGCGTCAATTGCACTTGCCAACGACAACGGCACTTGGAAGGCCTATGTCGACACCAACAAGGATGACCTCTCCAAGGCACCAAAATTTGATTACGGCAAGCTGAAGAAATAGTGACCGGCCCTGCCGCGCGCGTTCGCTTCTCCGGCGAACGCGTTTTCGTCTTCGGGCGCCTGCACATCCGCCACCGAATAACCGCATTCAGATTGCGCGAAAGCATTCCATTTTCTGCGACAAATACCGCCAGGACTTAGTTTTCTATTCTCACAATGTGGACATTTCTGCACGAGCGTGCCAAAAGACAATCGGATTGCGACATGATGTCGTATTTGCGCAGGCCTTTCTGGTCGTGCGCTTCTCCGTTTCGCTGATCGTTTCATCAGCCTTTCAAACACAAAGGAGAGTGCCCCGCTTCCGGAGCCGGGCCCAGAACATATGGCATTTCAAACTGAGAGCGACCGCTCGGCCCACGAGCAACCGGTCAAGATCAGTATCAAGAACGTTTTCAAGGTTTTTGGCGAGCGGCCGGACGAGGCGCTGAGCCTTCTTAAAGCCGGCAGCACGAAGGCGCAGATCCACGCCGAGACGGGTTGCACCATCGGCGTCAACAACGCGACCTTCGACATTCGGGCCGGCGAGATCTTCGTGATCATGGGGCTTTCGGGTTCCGGCAAGTCGACGATGCTGCGCCTCCTCAACCGCCTGATCGAACCGACCTCCGGTTCCATCGAGATCGATGGCAAAGACGTAGCACGCTTGCCGCGCAGCGAACTGATCGCCTTGCGCCGCCGCGACATAAGCATGGTCTTTCAGACCTTCGCGCTGCTGCCGAACCGCAGCGTTATCGACAACGCGGCCTTCGGCCTCGAGGTCGCTGGCGTCGGCGAGGCCGAGCGCAAGGCCCGCGCCCGGACGGCTCTGCACGCTGTCGGGCTGGAAGGATACGACGACAGCCGTCCCGACCAGCTCTCCGGCGGCATGAAGCAGCGCGTCGGCCTTGCGCGAGCGCTCGCCGCTGAGCCCTCCGTGCTCCTCATGGACGAAGCCTTCTCTGCCCTTGACCCGCTGATCCGCACCGAGATGCAGGACGAACTTGTCCGCCTTCAGGCCGAACACAGTCGGACCATCGTCTTCGTCAGCCATGATCTCGACGAAGCCATGCGGATCGGCGACCGCATCTGCATCATGCAAAATGGTGAGGTCGTGCAGGTGGGCACCCCGGACGAAATCGTATTGAAGCCCGCCAACGACTATGTGCGGTCGTTCTTCCGTAATGTCGATGTCTCTCAGGTCTTCCGCGCCGGCGACGTCGCCCGCAAGACGCAGGTAACGATCATCGAGCGACAGGGTGTTTCGGCCGCAGCTGCACTCGAGCGCATGGAACATTACGATCGCGAGGTCGCCATCATTCTCGGCCGCGACAAGACCTATCACGGCATGATCAGCCGGTCTTCGTTGATCGCAACCGCCCGCGACGGCGCCGCCGATCCCTATCGGCGCGCCTTCCTGCCGGATATCGAGCCGATCCCGGCGTCGGAAAGCTTGTCCAATGTGCTTGGGAAGGTGGCTGCAAGCGCGTTCCCAATGCCTGTCATCGACGAAGCCAACCGCTACCTCGGCTCGATCAGCAAATCCGCGCTACTCGAAACGCTCGATCGCACCGTCTGATCCAGCCCTTCGGAGACAATCCATGACTTTCGATATCGGTGACGGCGTCGACAGCGCCGTCAACTACATCCTCGACAATTTCGCACCGCTGCTCGATCTGATCGCTGCCGCCATCGGCACCGTGACCAACAGCATCCAGGCGGCACTTCTCGCCGCCCCCTTGGCCCTCGGGCTCGCGATCTTCGTGCTTTTGTCGCTATGGCGCGTCGGCTTCGGCTTTGCGGTCTTTACCGCCCTTTCACTGATGCTGGTCGAACACATGGGCCTTTGGTCCGCGATGATGGAAACCCTGTCGCTCGTCATCGCATCGACGCTCGTTGCCATGCTCATCGGCCTGCCGCTTGGCATCGCCATGGCGCGCAGCGATCGCGTCGCGGCATCCGTGCGACCCATGCTGGACCTCATGCAAACCATGCCGGCCTTCGTCTACCTCATCCCGGCGGCGATGTTCTTCGGCCTTGGCGCCGTGCCCGGGACGATCGCAACGGTGATCTTCTCGATGCCGCCGGTCGTGCGGCTCACCAATCTCGGCATCCGTCAGGTGCATGTCGAGTTCATCGAGGCCGGCAACGCCTTCGGCTGCACCGCCTGGCAGCTGCTCGTGAAGGTGCAACTGCCGAACGCCATGCCTTCGATCATGGCCGGCATCAACCAGACGATCATGCTTTCTCTCTCCATGGTGGTGATCGCCTCGATGATCGGTGCGGGCGGCATCGGCAACACGGTCCTAACCGGCATCCAGCGTCTCGACGTCGGAACCGGTTTCGAAGGCGGTCTCGCTGTCGTCATTCTCGCCGTCATTCTCGACCGGATCACCCAGAGCTTCGGCAAGGAGCGCGCCAGCCCGTGGCGCGTCCTGTTCCGCCGGCGACAGGAACAACCCCGGACCTCCCCCGTCACTGCCTGACGCTGCGGACTTTCCCATCCATCTGGCAGCGTTCGCACTGCCGCTTGCAATCGTTCAAGAAAGGAACATCCATGTTCAAGACCCTTGCGACCATCAGCCTTGCGGCCAGCATTGCCGCCGGTACGTTCGGCGCGGCTGCCGCAGAGGAAAAGCCACCCGTCAGGATCGGCTGGGCCGCCTGGTCGGACGCCGAGTTCGTCACCAAGCTCGCCGCAAAACTGATCAAGGACGAGCTCGGCCAGGAGGTCGAGCTTGTCCAAACAGACATCGCTCCGCTTTACCAGGGTGTCGGCCGCGGCGACCTCGATGCCATGATGATGGCTTGGCTGCCGGAAACCCACGCCGACTACTTCGCCAAGGTGAAGGGCAAGGTAACGACCCTCGGGACCGTTTACGACGGCGCCAGGCTCGGCTGGGTGGTTCCGAAATACATTCCCGAAGACGCAATCGCCTCGATCGACGACCTCAAGAAGGACGATGTGAAGGAGAAGCTCAAGGGCAGGATCGAGGGCATCGATCCCGGCGCGGGCCTTACGCGTCTGTCCGAGCAGGCAGTCAAGAACTACGGGCTCGACGGATACAAGCTGCAGATCTCCAGTGAGGCCGGCATGCTGACGACCATTGACCGGGCAATGCGCAAGAAGGATTGGTTTGTCGCCACGGCCTGGAGCCCGCATTGGATGTTCGGCAAGTACGAGCTTCGCTATATAGCGGATCCGAAGAACGCGCTCGGCAGGGCCGAACGTGTGGACGTGCTGGCACGCAAGGACATCGAAAAGGACAATCCGGAAGTCTCAGGCCTGCTGTCGCGCATGAAGCTGCCGATCGCCGATCTTGAAGCCGCGATGTTTAACGCCCAGCAGACCTCCTACGAAAAGGCTGTCGCCCAGTACATCGCGGATCATCCCGACCAGATCAAAGCCTGGCTCGCCAAGGACGGTGGCTAAGCTCTGCCACTCGCGTCCACAACCGACGCCCGCGATCTCGTTGCGGGCGTACCTCCCGACAGAAGGATCATCGACATCATGAACGACATGCTTGCACCCCGCGCCACGGCCGACGCCACCGACGACACGATCGGTGGCCGCATTTCGCTTGCCCGCGATGCCATCAAGCTTTCGATCGAAGAGATATCCGCAATCGCGGGTGTTACCGAAGAGACCTGGATCAGCTGGGAAAATGACCGCGCAGAACCGAGGGCCAACCGCCTCGACATGATGGCCGGCATCCTGCAGGTCAACATCGCCTGGCTTCTCGATGGGCGCGGAACAGGACCAGTGGAGGCGAGGTAGTCCGCAAGCACTGCCCCGTTCGGCGCGCTCAGGAAGAACACCAACACCGTCACAGGCGATCGTCGCTGCGGTCGCAGCCGCCTACCTTTCGCCGATCGGGGTCGAGACGGATCCGACCCTTCTCAAGCCCCCGATGACCCTTGGTCGCCCACCTTAAACGGAGGCGGCTTCCAGGCGGACGCCGTCAAAACGCGCGTTCATCGCAACGATCGATCCTGCATCCGGCATCAGGCATGCGGCCGTCGCCAGCGCGTCGGCGATGGCAGCGGATGGTGCCGACACCGAGACAGAGCGCCAGTTTGCGGGCGCGGGCATTCCGGTCAGGGGGTCGAGAATATGTCCGTCTCTGGCTGCTTGATCGAAGGTCGTGCCGAGAGGGGCGGAGGTGGCGACCGCTCGCTGGCGCAGCGGCAGGCGCTCGCCTGATTCCAGTCGGACTGGCCATCCACCGCCGCCCGGTTGTCCCCCGAGCGCACGGAACTCGCCGGTATCGATCAGAATGTCCGTCAGTCCCTCACCTTCAAGCATTGCTGCTACGCGGTCGGCGACATACCCCTGGCCGATGCCGTTCAACGTCAGCGCCATGCC
Source organism: Ensifer sp. Root558 (assembly GCF_001427045.1). NCBI lineage: Bacteria > Pseudomonadati > Pseudomonadota > Alphaproteobacteria > Hyphomicrobiales > Rhizobiaceae > Ensifer > Ensifer sp. Root558. The sequence goes on from NZ_LMGC01000035.1 coordinate 639,207, forward strand.
CGGATGCAACGTGATCGCTGCTGCATCGAGCTTGACCTTGCCCCAGCCGACGTTGCCACGCACGCGATCAACGTCCGCCGGGCCGGGTCGCGTGCCGTTTGCAGCCGATTGAGCCCAGAGCGTCCAGAGCGGCTGTACCGTCGGATCGAAGCGCCCGCCGCTTGCCAGGTGGACTGCGTCGGCCAGTGACAGACATTCCAAAAGCTCGAATGGCGGGTCTTGAAGATGACCGTCGCGGTTCAACCGGCAAAGCGCGCTGTTGGCACGGTAGAGGCTAAGGATGTTTTCCAGACGGTCGATCTCCGCCATGACCCTGGAGACGATCGTCCCGGCCTCGGGGTGCGCAATCCGGATCGAGGCACGCGCGCCAAGAGCCTGACCTGTCCAGAAGCGGGTTGCCGCGTTGGCGTGGGCGATGGCGGGCGCCGTTGCGAGAACTGCAGAAATTGCAATCAAGCGGCGTCGGGTCAGCAGCATGGGGTCAACCTCCGGCTGGATGGGGCAATGCGCGCAGACGGCCGAGATAGTCTTCGTCGTCCGCTCGCGGTTCCGAGCCGGTCTCCACCGGCGTCAAAACCATGGCATCGGTAATATCGGCGAGCGCAAGCACCTGGCCGCCCTCGGCAAGAACGAAGGCCGCAGCCTCGTCGCGGCTTGAAAACGGCACGGCTTCGGGCGCACCCATGCCGCCTCGCCGGGCAGAGCCGACCACGTAGAACGCCTTGTCGGCGGCGATCCAGTTGCCGTCACCGGGCTGGTCCCACGTTGCCCCCGCAGCCCCCATGTCATTGACATAGATGACGAGGATCGGCGCAATCTGCTCCGGCCCACGCGCATAGGCGATCGCATCGCGCACCTGACTGAAGAAGAGCGGCGCGGGGCTTCCTTCCAGAAAGATCTGGGCCTTCGGGCCGGGGTGCTCCAGAAGGTTCATCTGGCAGTAATGACCGAGGGTCTCGGGCGTCATGTCCTGCGGCACGATGCTTTGGGCGACGTCCTCCTTGCAGGCGGAGAGCAGCGCCAGAGCGGCCGCGACGAGCACGAAGCGAAGTCGGGTCCTCATGGGGTCACCTTTCGGAAGGCTGCGGCGGCAAGGGCTATGGCGGCGAGTGGCCAGGCGAGAAGGGAGGCTGCCGATTGCCAGAGCGGGATCGTGCCGGCGGCGCCACCCAGTCCGCCTGCGGCAGAAACGGCTTGTGCGGCCGAGAGGTTAAAGACGCGAAAGGCGTCGGCAGGGTTGGCAAGCAGCGCAACGGGCAATGCGTGTGTGGTGAAGGCACCGCCTCCATCCGTCACGATTAACGCCAACAGGGCGAGGTCGTAGAGCACCACCGCCACCAGCCAGAGCGCGATGGCCAAGCCCGCCGCCCCCGACGGCCGTCGCGCCAAAGCCGAAAGCGCATAGCCGGTGCCAAGAAAGGTCGCACCCAGCAGCACAGAGGACCAGATCAGCCGCCATAGGGCGCCAAGCCCCGCGGTTGCTCCAGGATCGAACCAGACGGCTGCGAGCGCCGCCGCGCCGTAGCCAAGCGTCACGGCAAGACCGAGGATTGCGAGATGCGCCAGCAGTTTGCCGAGCAGAATCTGCAGGCGTGAGACGGGATAGGTGAGAAGCAGTGGCAGCGTGCCGCGTTCCACTTCGCCAGCCACCGCATCGAAACTCATCAGCAATGCCAAAAGCGGAACCAGATAGACCGCAAGCGAAGTGAGCGAGGCGACCGTTACGGAGAGCCGGTCGACGCCAACATCGCCCGTCGGGGCAGAGCCGGCGGCGGCCAGCACCAGGGCGAACAGCACCATCATGCCGGTGGCGATAGAGACCCAACGATTGCGCAATGCGATACGGAATTCGCTGACGGCGGTGGCAAGGATGCGGTTCATTGCCCGTCCCTCCGGCTGAAGTGGCTGTAGATGTCCTCGAGGCTGGGCGGGATGACATCGAGATCGGCAATGGCGCTCCCAAGCGCCGCAATGCGGGCAAGGAGCGGCAGTTTTTCCGACTGCGAACCGCGAAGGCGCAAGAGACCGTCCTCCCCTTCCACCCCCTCGGGAAAGGTCGCTGCCAGCGCCGGCGCATGGCCCGGTGCGGGGCGAACGGAAAAGGCGACCGGAAGTGCCGCACGGGTCCGAAGATCGGCAAGCGTACCTTCTGCCACCAGTTCCCCACCGGAAAGGATGAGGATGCTGTCGGTGCGGGCCTCCACCTCGGTCAACACGTGGGAGGAGAGCAGGATGGCGGTTCCTTCTGCGGCCAACCCGTCGAGCAGGTCATAGAAGTCCCGTCGCGACACCGGGTCCAGGCCAGAGGTCGGTTCGTCCAGCACCAGGAGACGGGGGCGGCCGATCAGCGTCTGGGCCAGACCCACCCGCTGGCGCATGCCCTTGGAATAGGTACCGATCCGACGCCGCGCCGCGTGGCCCAGTCCGACCCTCGCAAGAAGCTCCGTGGCCTGCTTCGGGTTTTCGCCACGCAGTGCGAGATAGTGGCGAAGCTGTTCTTCTCCCGTCAAAGCCGGGTGAAAGGCGACATTTTCCGGCAGATACGCCACCTGGGTCCGCGCGGCGGGCGAACCGGGCGCCGAGCCGCAAACCGAAACCTCGCCGCTGTCGAAGGGGATGAGGCCAAGCACGATCTTCATCATCGTCGACTTGCCGGCACCGTTATGGCCGAGCAGTGCCGCGCGCCGTCCCGGCTCCAGCGCAAGGGAAACGGACTTGAGCGCTTCCACCGATTGGAAGCGCTTAGTGAGCCTGGAGATTGTCAACGTCGGTGTCATCGTAATTTCCTTCAGTCCAGCGCCCTGCGGCCTCGGCCTCATAGGCAAGGATTTCGAGCGGGACAGGGATGGTCAGGGGGCGCATCAGCGGCGCGCTGTCGCGCACGCCTCCAGGCAGCGTGGCGGGAAAATCCCGCTGGCTCCAGCGAACGATCTGCACGGCCGGCGAGCCGGTGAGCAGGCTTGCCGCGGGCTGCGACCAGAGGATCTGGTCCATCAGGTCGTTGGGGCGGTAGAAACTGTCGGCAATGCCGTCGCCGTTGAGGTCGAAGGCCGGATGATCGGACCAGAAATTGCCCCGGCCTTCATGGCTCCATTCCATATTGCGGGTGCCGACATATTTGACCTGCTCGCGGTTGGCGATGAAGGCGTTGCCTGTCAGCACATTCTTTTCCGAACCGGCGGTGAAATGTATGCCAATGCCGCAGCTCTCGAAGCGATTTCCCCAGACCAGGTTCTTGTGGGCGTTGTAGATGAACAGGCATTTCTTCGTGCCCCCGCGCACCAGATTGCCTGACACGTCGGCATTGTTGGCATAGTTCAGCATCAGCCCATGCTCGCGGTCGCCAAGGCTGAGATTGTTCAGGATCTTCGCGCGGTTGGAGAACATGATCGCAAAGCCCAGATGGTTTCCGATCGAGATGTTGTCGGAAACCTCGGTGTTGCGGGTGTACATGAAGTGCACGGCAAAGCGCAGGTCGCGCATGATGTTGCGGCGATAGATGCTGTCGGCGCTGGCGTTCGAAAAGATGCCGTCGCGACCGTAGCGGATAATATTGTCTTGAAGCAGCGTACCCGGGCTGTTCCAGACATAGATGCCGTTACCGCGCTCGTTCATGCGGGCGCTGCGCGTGCCGGTGATCTCGTTTCCGGAGACAATCGTGTCGCGGCCGCCATGGACGTCGATGCCGTGCATGTTGTCGGTGACGAGCAGCTTTTCGACACGGGCGCGATCGGCGCCTTGAACGATTTTGACCCCGGCGTCGAGATCCTGGTTGATGCGACCCGAACCGGTGACGGTGAACCCCGTCAAGGTGACGTCCGACGCGGCAATCGTCACCACGCTACCCTGCTTAAGCCCATTCACCACCGCTCCGCGCGGACCGGTGATGGTCAGTGGTCGGTCGATGGTGACGGGGCCGTCATAGGCCCCGTCGGTCAACACCAGCACATCGCCGGGTTGAGCCCCGGCGATGGCTGCGGCAAGACTGCCCGCACCCGGCACGACTGCGCGCTCCGCCGCTAAGAGCGGAGAGGCGAGAAGAAAGCCGATCAGGAGAACGGACAGCCGCATCGATCAGGCGCCCTTCGGTTCCACGAACATGCGGCCGCGCATTTCCATGTGCAGGGCATGGCAGAACCATTGGCAATAGTACCAGTAGACGCCAGGATTGGCCGCAACGAAGGTAACGGAGCTCGTCTGTTGTGGGCCGACCTCCATCGCCACGCCGTGATTTCCCATGGTGAAGCCATGGGTAAGGTCATCGATCTCGTCGAGATTGGTGACGATGACCGTGACTTCGTCGCCCTCCTTCACCGTAAAGCTCGGCTGGCTGAAGCTGGGTGCGACCGAGGTCATGTAGACGCGAACCTTGTTGCCGTCGCGGATCACGGCCTCGGTCCATTCGTCGATGTCGACCTCATCGGCCTCGGCCTGCTTGCGGGTTTCGGCCCACAGCGGATCCTTGCGATCCCAGACCGAGCGGATGTTCGGCAGGATCGAGGGGGAGACGGCGATGGCGTCATGCGGCTCGGCGAAGGTCGGGCCGTCATGGACCAGCACCATCTTGTCACCGGAAATGTCGATCAACTGATCGTTTTCCGGCTTCAGCGGGCCGACATTCAGGAACCGGTCCTTGGAGAATTTGCACAGGCAAACGAGCCAGTCGTTGGCGGCATCGAGCGTTTCGCCCATCACCGTCTTCAAGTGGCCGGGTTGATACTGAACGTCGAGCTTGTCCTTGATCGGATTGATCTTCTCACCGGCGTAGGCGCGGATGGCCTCATCGATGTTCCACTTTACCACCTGGCTGTCGAGGAACAGCGAGGTATAGGCGTTGCCGCGCCCGTCGAAGGCGGTGTGCAATGGGCCAAGGCCCAGTTCCGGTTCCGCAACCACCGCGCTGCGCGGCTCGGCATTGTCGTAGAACAGGGCATCGAACTTCGTCACGTCCAGCACGGTGACGGTTGGCGAAAGCTTGCCGGCAACGCACAGATGCTTCCTGTCCGGCGCCATGTTGCAGCCGTGCGGGTTGTTGGCGATCGGGATGTAGCGCGTGAAGAGCGACTTGGCCTCCTTGCGCCCGTCCACCACCTTGACGCCGTTGATCTCCTCATATTGGCCGGCCTTAATGGCCTTCTCGATTTCGGCGATGTTGAAGACGACGACATGATCCATCTCGGACTTGGTCATCTCTTCCAGCGTCATGCCCATTTCCGAGTTGTAGCTGGTGGAGAACGCCCACTTGCCCTCGTAGTCGGCATCGCAATTGTCGAGGTTGCCCGAGACCTTCACCTGCCAGGCCACTTCCCACTTGTCGGCATCGACGGCGGTGAAGATGTTCACGTAGGTCGCCACGTCCGTCATCGTCGAGCCGTCGTTGACGAGCGGGGCCTCGTCCTCGCCGTTGCAGAACACATAGTTTGAACGCGGCCATTTCTGCGGACGCATGCCGTGGATGCCCTTGGCGTTGGGGATCTCCAGGATGGCGTCGGTCTTCATCACGTCGCAGCGCACGCGCGCCACGCGCGTATTGGCCTTGTCGTTCATGAACAGGTAGCGACCGTCATATTTACCGTCGGTGAAGGACATATGGACGTGATGCAGGTCGCCGTTGTCGTGGATTTTCTTGCCGTTGGCGGCAAGCTGCTTCTTCGTCTTTTCCGTCATCGTGCGCTGATGGATCCGGATCGATTCATTGGTCTGCCCCCAACCGGTGGCCGAGCAACGGTTGAACACCGGCACGCGCATCAGTTCGCGCATCGAGGGAATGCCGAGAATGCGCATCTCGCCGGTCTGACCGGAGGACCAGAAGCCGTAGTAATCGTCGAGCTTGCCCGGGGCGACCGAGCCGTCGGCGCCCGTGGCCGCACGGGCCGGTGTCGCCAATCCTGCAGCGCCGAGGCTGAGTGCGGCCGGCCCTACAGTGCCCGCCAGAATGGCGCTGCCTGCAGTCGCGCTGAAAAGTGCTCGCCGGCTTAGTCCCTTGTGTTCCTTTGATTCCATGATCTGGTTCCTTTTTGCTTGAACCTTGGCTTCGATTAAACTTTGGCTGCGGGTTGATGGGTCGGCACGCCGCCCGGGCTTGCCGCAAGCTTCGCCCGCGACTTCATCTTCTTGATCACGACGGGGCAGACGGTTTCGGACTGGTAGAGCACCTGGCAGTGCAGGCAGTTGATGCACTCGTTCGGATTGATCTCGCCGGTCCGGTGGATCGCCTGCACCGGACATTGGTGGGCGCAGGTCTGGCAGGGGTTGCCGCATTCATGGTAGCGCTTGAGCCAGTCGAACATGCGTATGCGCGCAGGGATCGCGAGCGCCGCACCGAGCGGGCAGAGGTAGCGGCAATAGAACCGCTCGACGAAGAGCCCGGCGACGAGAAGTGCTGTGGCATAGGCCACGAACGGCCAGGCGCGGATGAACTTCAGGATGATCGCTGTCTTGAATGGCTCGATCTCGGCCAGATGCTCTGCCTGCTCGACGCTCATCAGAGAGACCCCGAAAAGGCCGAGGAAGATCATGTATTTGATCGGCCAGAGCCGCTCGTGCAGGCCCCATGGCAATGTCCATTGCGGGATACGCAGCTTGCGTGCGATCTGGTTGGTCAGCTCCTGCAGTGCGCCGAAGGGGCAGAGCCAGCCGCAATAGGCTCCTCGTCCCCAGAACAGGAGTGCCGCGGCAACGGCAAACCACAGGATGAAGGTGAGCGGATCGAGCAGGAAAGCCTGCCAGCTGAACCCGTTGACGAGACTGCCGAAGAGCGCCATCAGATTGACGACAGAAAGCTGCGCGTTGGCATACCAGCCAAGAAAGACCAGCGTTACCGTCAGGAAGATGATGCGAAAGATGTAGAACGCTCGCGCGTTCCTGACCGCATATGTCTGGAAGAAGAACACGCCCGTCAGCACGACCAACATGGCGCCGAGCACGACGATCTTCAGCTTCGAGTCGTCCCAGATGCGTTTCCACAGGTCGGACTGTGCAGTCCCCTCGTCACGATCAGCAACGGCTGCAACGTCCTTCACCGGTGGTGGCGCGACAGCACGCAGATACTTCTGCGGAAGCTGGTAACCCAGATCGAAGGTATGAAAGACTTTTTCGACCGGTCCAACCTCACGTTGGGCCAGGAGCTGTATGCGGAAAGGTTTTGTCGGGTCGAAGCCGAGGCCTGCCTTAATGCGGAACAGGTCCATCTCGTTGTATTCCGGCGCACCGGCAAGCGAGATTGCGCCCAGGCGACGGTGGTCGCGATCACGAAAGCGAACGGAAACATCGTCCTGGATCAGCACGATGCGATCAAAGATGCCGCCGCGCACATAGCCTGATCCCTTGAAGGAATAGAGCCCGCGTCCGACCACGGCGATCGCTTGTTCGCCTTCGCCAAGCCAAGCCTGAAGGTTTTTCTCTTCGGCTGCCCCGAGAAAGGCCTTGCCGATGGAAGGGACCGAGACCAGTGCCGCCTGCATCTCGATGAATGTCGTTTCCGGCGCTTGCGCAATCGCGCGCTCGCGGGCGCGCTCATCGGGATGGCCGGCGAAAGCAGCATTGACCTGCGCAACGTCGAGCGACAGGCGGCGCAGCGTGCCGTCACCTTCTGCCTCGACCCAGTCGGCCGGCGCGGTAGCCGCGGGATCGATTTCGAAGCGCGGGCCGGCATTGTCCGCTTCCGGTGTCAATCCGCCAAGCCCGAGCGCGCGCGCAACCTTTAGCCCGGACCGGACGATCGAATCGTCGATGACCATGACGGTTACCGTCGCGCCCGAGATGATATCTACCTCGTGGGTCGTGCCGCCGGATTTCGCCTCGGCGACGAGATCAAGGCCTGCGTAGCCGGCAACAAGCGCCTTCACCTTGGCGTCGGGAATGCCGATGAGGACGATGGGTTCCGAATGTTTCACCAGCCGGACGCCGACGATCTTCGCATCCTTGTCCACCGCCACGAGCGTATGGATGGGTTTGCCGGAATAGCCGGTCGTTCCGACGAAATCCGAGGTCACGAAAACCCACGCCACCGTCTGGCCGCCCTTCAGCACCGGGGCCGCCGCCACATCATCACGCACAGCGCCAAAACCGTCCGCTCCTGGCACAAGATCGGAGGCTGTGGTGGTCGGCAAAAACTCCTGAAGCACCGATGCTGCGCTGGCGGATACAGCGCCCCACAGGCTGAGGCAGAGAAGAAGGACAAGACGGAAGAGTTTCATTCCAGGGTGTTTTCCCGCAAATCGTTGCCGGAGCATTGAAACTTTGGCGCGGGACATTCTTTGATCTAGCTCAAACAAAGACAGCTTCGTTGATTGCAATCCTTGATTGTCGCATGTCGTGCACGGATTGATGCTCAGGTGGAGCTGGGGAAAGGACTTCGCGTCAAGCCGGCGGCCGACCGGCGCAAGAACAATACCTTTGAAGTCGGATCGCCCGGCCCGTGGCCTGCCCTCCCCGCGATATCTGCCAGGGGACGGCAGGCAGCCCGCCACCCACAACTACTGCGCGTCGTGCGAACAAGTTCCGCCCTGTGAGCTCGGCTCGCGAAGAGCAAATTGATCGCCGCGGTGCCTCGTGGGGGCACGACGGCGCCAGCTCAAAACAGTGAAAGTGTGCCCGGCGCTAAGCGCCGGGTAGGGTTGCGTGCAAAGAGATGTGTGAAGCTCCGCCTCCTCCCGTTGGGCAAAGCGATGCCGGAAAGACCTGTCAGGGCCTCACCCCGCGGAACGCGCTGCTGGCGAGAGAGCGGAACCCTCAAATGCATCAATGCCAGCGAACCTCGGAAACAGAACGCTGTTTTCCAGATGCATATGTGTAACGAGATCGTCGCAGAATTTTTGAACTCCGACATAGAGCGCCGTCCAGGACCTGCAGGCCCCGTCCGGAAGCGAAAAACCATGCGTCAAATGCTCGATCACGGCGAGGCTCCGGCTCTCGCATGCATGATCGTCCCGCATGCCGGCAATCAGATGTCGGATGTCCGGATCGGGCTCATGGCGCATCATCGGAAAGAGCGCAAGCTCTTCCCGCGCCATGTGGGGAAGAAGGTGGTCCTTGAGCTCGGCCAGCGCGTCGGCAAGACCAAGTGGCGCGGAGCGATGAGCACCGTGGACGTGCTCCACCTTTTGGGCAAGCGGGATCAACCATTCCAGATCGGTGCGGTGGGTCTGGTGATAACGCTCCAGAATATGAGCGATAAGCTCGCCTGTAGCATCCGGAGCCTCGCGTCTTGCGGCAAGCTCCAACGCCTGAAGCCGATCGAGCAGATCAGCGGCCTCTATGCCGGCATCCGCGGCCGCTTGCGCAAGCGGTACATCGCCACCACAGCAAAATCCGATACCGTGCTGTCTGAAGAGTTCCGCGGCACCGGGAAGCTCGCACGCAATCACTCCGACGGCTGTGTCCAATGTGTATTCGGTCAATGTGCTCTCCTTGGCGCCTAAAAGGTCATGATCCGCAATCGATTTCAAAGCGGGGCGATCCATGATCGTTGTTCAAGGGAGAAGCTGGGGCAGTTCTTCCGATCGTTCTTTGTCGAAACGCAACTTTATTCCGGAAGGATCGCAATCGTTGAAGATCTGAATGACCGCTAAGGGCCCTTGCCGCTGGTGCCGTGGCGACGGCGCCAGTTCGCCAAGCGCTCGCGATCGAACGTGAAGACTTCATCGATCACCGTACCATCGGAAGATACGGTTGCATTCCAGAGACGCCCGCCGCACCGAAGCGTCAACCGGAATGTGCCCAGGTGCTCCCCTTGACCGATCTCAACCTGGCTCTTGACTTCTCCCCGGCCGAGGCGATTTCTAAGCTCAGTCGGGGGCAGACGCAGCGCCGACGACATGGTCGCCGCCGGCACGGAGAAATCGCCACTGGCGTCGCGCTCGACGCGCAAAACTCGTCGGTTTGTCAGTGTCAGCATAGAGCTTTTCTTTCGGATGACGTGTCGTCCCTCGCGCGCGGATGAGGCCGCGTCAGACGGTCCCGTGATGCCTCAAGGCGAACGCTAAGAAGATCGAGCAAAAAGCCGTCGTCAATGCCAGCAGCCGGGATGCTGGCAAACAGTTCAGCAACCTCAATCGTGCAATCGCATAACGTTGGATCCCTCTGTTCCATCTCGACCATGATTTGAGCCCTCCAATGTGCTCGATCCGCGAAACCCGGCTGCTCCTTGCTAGATGTTTGGCGTCAGGCCTCGTTGCGCTAACGCAAGCTTTCGATGCGGTCGTCAAATTCCTCGCCATCATCGACATCCCCGGTATCGCATCGGATCAAGCACGTCGGCTACTGACTACTCGACTTAAGTATTCTGCCGCAAAGCCGATACCGATGCCGGCTGAGACCGGCTCCCTTGCTGACCGCGCGGCAATCCGCGCGGAGCTTGCTTGGCCTCTTGGGATGGCGATCCATCGTCTAAGAGCGCATAGACTTGAAGCCTGCTCTGATCTCCTCGACGAAGATTTCGGGTTCCTCCCAGGCGGCGAAGTGCCCACCCTTTAAGGCGCGGTTGTAGTAGACGAGCTTTGGATAAGCCTTTGACAGCCATGGCTTCGGTGGCCGATAGACCTCGCCCGGAAAGACGGTGACGGCCACAGGAACCCTGGCTGGCGTGAGCTTCGCGCCTGCCTTGACGTTCTCCCAATAGATACGTCCGCTCGAGGGGCCCGTGTTGGTCAGCCAATACAAGGTGATATTGTCGAGGATGGCGTCCTTGCCGAGCGCCTGTTCCGCATCGCCACGCGTGAACACCCAGTCGGCGATCTTGTCCAAGAGCCAGGCTGCAAGCCCCACCGGTGAATCGGCAAGGCCGTAGCCGATCGTTTCCGGGCGCGTACTGAGGATCGAGGCGTAGCCAAAACCGTTGTTCAGGAAGTCGCGAGCCTCGTCGAAAACCTTCTTTTCATCGGCAGACATGGTCTCGGGAGCCGGCCCGCCGTTCTTCAACGCCTTGGCAGCGTCCGCTGGAAGCGTCGTCGAACGCTCCACCCTGTTGACGTGGATGCCAAGCAGTCCGGCTGGCGCCTGACGCGCCAGGGCATCGCTGATGATCGCGCCCCAATCACCGCCTTGCGAGACATAGCTGTTATAGCCGAGCCGCTTCATGAGGGCGTCCCAGGCACGTGCGATCCGTTGCGCCTCCCAACCGGTCGTGTCTGGTTTTTGCGAAAAGCCGAAGCCTGGGATTGAAGGGATGACGAGATGGTAGGCGTCTTCGGCCTTACCGCCGTGTGCAGTCGGATCCGTCAACGGATCAATGACGTCAAGCAGTTCAAAGATCGAACCCGGCCACCCGTGGGTCATAATCAGCGGAAGAGCGTTCTCATGGCGGGAGCGTACGTGGATGAAATGGATGTCGAGCCCGTCGATCTTCGTCAGGAATTGGGGAAACGCGTTCAGCTTGCGCTCTGCCCGGCGCCAATCATAGGAGGACTGCCAATACTGCGCGAGTTCACGAAGCTTGCGCTGCTGGACGCCCTGGGACCGATCCGAGACGGTCGCGCTGTCCGGCCAACGGGTTGCGACCAGGCGCCTTCTGAGGTCAATGAGGGCATTTTCAGGAATGTCGACGTTGAATGGTTGGATGGCATCGCCCTTCGCCGTCGTGTTCACGGCTGCGATGCCGGTTCTGGGCGGCACCGCGGCGGCTACACCGATCGCAGCGCCCCGAAACAGAAACGAGCGTCGCGTGAGCGGCCCGTCACCAGCCTTGTTTTCCAGGTTCATTTCAAAAAACTCCTGTCCGCTAATCCAGAAGGCGCATTGGAGAGATCCGCGCAGAGCTCTTGTTCAAAAGATGCGCGGAAACAGGTCGAGCGGGGGGCTCGCTCCGCGCGACGGCCCCCGCACTCCATTGATCATCAAACCTCGTCGGGGCCTTTGCGGTAGACGAGAAACTTGTTGCCTTCGGGATCTCGGAAATAGGCACAATAGGGGTCACCGCCGTCCGGGCCTCTCGGACCGGGAGCACCCTCGTCGGAACCTCCTGCTTCCAGTGCCGTGGCATGAGCCTGATCGACCTGGGCTCGAGAGCGCGCTTCAAAGGCGACCATGGTGCCATTGCCGGCAACCGCTGTCTCTCCGTTGAAGGGCTTCGTCACACCGAATTCGAGGGTACGGTGGCCGTAATAGACAGCGCGTCCGGGCTGGACGAGCACGCGGCCGATGCCAAAGACGGCAAGGAGCTTGTCATAATAAGCCGCTGCGGCATCGAGGTCGTTCGTGCCGACGGTAGAGTGGCCGGCGAGCGCTCTTGTCTTTTCCGCGATCTCCTTGTGCGGGGAGGCCGTGATGTCGTTCATTTTCCTCAGTCCTTTCGTCGCGAGTGACGGTCTCGTCTCGCTGCTTCGTTCGGGATCGTCGCTAAACCCGGCGATCCATGAATGACGGGAATCTACGGATCGCACCTGCTGCCCGGTACTGAGCAAATCTGAGAGCCATCCTCTCGCTTGAATGCACTGGCGTCCACTCGAGAGCGAATTTGCCCGAGTTCAAGAGGGTGCCTCTCAAATACTGCATCTGCCGACGGACTGCTCGATGCCCGATGCTCTGGTCACACTCACCATTCAGAGACCGGAAGGACTAAAGACATGGCATCGCTCAAGACCGTCGTCGCAACAGCTTCTGCGATCATGGCATCGACCGCACCAGGACACGCGGGCCCAATCGGCTCCGCAACGGCCCTGAAAATCGACTTCATCACGATCGACGAGAACATAACGCTCCGACGAATGGTTTCCCGTCAGGGCAATCCGAACGGCACGGTTCTCTTCCTGCACGGCTTTCCCGAGACGCTGGGCGTCTGGGCGAAGATCACGGAAACTATGGGCGCACAGTACGAAGTGCATGCGTTCGATTGGCCTGGCTATGGCCAGTCGTCGCGCCCTTCCCCGGAGCGGTTCTCCTATTCACCAAGAGACTACGCCAAGGTTCTCAAAGCCTATATCGACAGATCGGGCATCGACCGATCGAATTTGGTGATCTACGCCTCGGACATCGGCAGTCTTCCCGCTCTGCTTCTTGCACTGGAAGAACCGACGGTCGCGAAGAAGATCATCGTCGGCGACTTTGCGCCGTTCAACAGGCCGCATTGGATGTACGAGAGCCTTCAAAATCTGAAGGCCGAACCGACGGCAACACCAACGCGCGCCTATATGAACAAGACAAGCGACGAGATCTTGGAGAACGTACATCGGCGTGGCCTTGCACCGGAAAACCAGTTCGACCTGCCGTCCGAGGTGCAATCGGACATGAAGGAATCCTGGATGCGCGACGGCGTGACGACAGCCGACGCCTTCGCATTCTATTACGCCCACTTCACGCGGGATGAAGATTATCTTGAGGCCAATCTGTCTAGGCTCAAGACCCCGATCAAGGTGATCTGGGGCGAAAAGGACATCTACATCAAACCGGAGATGGGCAAGGAGTTCGCCGATCGAACCGGTTCGAAATTCGCCATTCTAAAAGGTGTTGGCCACTTCCCCCACCTTCAGGATCCGGCACGAACAGTCGACGAAGTTCGCCGGGCCTTCGCCGACTAGGCCTTTAAGGCCTCACTCCGCCCGAAGACAGTGCGAAGGCGAGGCAGGGCCCAGTCAATGAAGGAACGCACCTTCAACGTGAGCATGCCCTGACCGGAATAGACGATGTGGATCGGTCTCGACGCGCCGTCGAAACCCTCCAGAACCGGCACGAGGGCGCCTGACGCCAACTCGTCCGGGATCTGGTAATCGAACAAGCGGGCGATGCCGGCTCCGCCGACCGCCGCGGTCACGCAATTGGCCGCGGTATTCACCTCAAGACGATTGCGGGGAACGGCCTCCATCGGGCGGCCGTCGACATCGAACGTCCAGAAGAACGTCCGCTTGTTGAAGAGTATTCCGTCATGGCCGTCAAGATCGCCCGGATGCGTCGGCACACCCCGGCGCTCAAGATATGCCGGGCTGGCGCAGGTCAGCAAGCGAAACTCTCCGGCCTTGACCGCATAGAGCGAACTGTCCGCGAGGTCGCCGAGACGAATGGCGATATCGACCTGCTCTTCGACAAGATGGACCGTTCTGTCGAGCGAAATGAGGTTCAGCGATACCTCCGGGTGCCTCTCCAAATAACCAAGGGCGATCGGCATGATATAGCGGGCGCCGAACTCGACCGGTACGGTGATCGTCAGCGTGCCGCGCGGTGTCTGGTATTCGCCCGACGCTCGCCGCTCCGCCTCCTCCAGATCGCCCATGATCTTTCGGGCCGCCTCGACATATTCCCGGCCCGCATCGGTGAGTTGAAGGTTGCGGCTGGTGCGCACGATGAGGCTCGCCCCCAGGTACCGTTCGAGTTCGGCAACCTTGCGACTGACACTTGGCAGCGGAGCATTCAATTTCCTGCTTCCTGCGGAGATGCTGCCGGCATCAACGACTGCGAGCAGCATTTTCATTGCTTCGAGGCGATCCATAATACCCCCGCCAACGTGACCGCTGTTTGTTTCGCGCCGTGACGCCCCTTTCGCCCTGCCAAAAGACAAGACACTCATGCGTCACTTCACTTGCAATTGTTCCGAAATCCGACCGGAAAGTGCGCGCTGCCCTTGCTTCACGATCGTCTCGAGGAAATCGCCAACAACACGAATGCGTTTGGTGTCGCGAACCCCTTCATGAACGACAAGCCAAATGGCTTCCTCCTGCCTGCAAAGGTCGGGTTTGACCCGGACAAGCTCGTCCTCCGTGTCGGCAAGGATACACGGCAATACGCCGAGGCCGTTGCCCGCCTTCATCGCCAGCACCTGCGCCTGCATCGTATCGACCGTCAGGTTGGCGATGCCGCTTTCGACCCACGAGCGCAGGGTCTTGGGCACGACAAGGAACGACAGGGGATCGCCCCAGGTAATCAGCCTATGGCCGGTGATCGGCAGTTTATTTTCTCGGACGGGGTGGCTCTCAAGATAGGCTTTCGACGCGTAGAGACCGAACGCAATCGTTCCGATCCGACGCACCACATAGTTGCCCTGTTCAGGGCGGCAGAGCCGAAGGCCGATATCCGTCTCTCGCTGTGGAATCTGGGCGAAGGACGTGGCGTTGACCGAAACGCCCAACGAAAGATCGGGATAGGCTTCCTGCAAAGCAGGCAGGTTTGGCATCAGCAGGTGATGTGCGAGCGTCTCGACGGTGATAATCCTAACCGCCCCCGAGACGCGCCCGTCGTGGCCGCAGAAGCTGCCTTCCAGTTCGCGCATGGCAGTTTCAATCGCCGTTGCTTTCTCGACCATCGCCCGGCCTGCGTCAGTGAGCTCGTAGCCGTCCGGCCGGCGCTCGAACAGGCGCGTCTTCAGAGCGTGTTCCAGGGTCTCTATCCGTCGCGCCACCGTCGAAGCGCTCGCTTTCACTTCACGCGCAGCGCCGGTGAGGCCGCCCTGGCGTGTCACTGCAAGGAAGTAGCGGACATCGTTCCAGTTCATGTTTCTATTTTTCGAAAACCCTCTTGCGAACTTATGCGTCGAAGCGCGCGAAGGGAAGGATTATCCCTTTAAGGATCGTGGAAACGGAGCTTGGCAACGAGAAATCGGCAAAGCTCGATCAAAACTCTGAGGCTATGCTCATGATGAACAGGCAGTTTTCGGTCGGCGTGTTTGCCGCGCTCTTTGCAGCCTTTGCCTTCTCCCTCAATTTCGTCGTGCCGTTCATAATCGGCGACTTCTCCACGTTCGACTTTGCTCTTATCCGGCATGTGGTCTCGGCGACGGTTGGGGTCTTTATTCTGTTTTCAGAACGCGGGACGGCATTGCGCCACCTGACGTTCCAAAACGCCATGGCTGCCACGGGATTGGCCTTCATCGGCTATGTCGGCTACTTCCTGACGGTAACGGGAGCGGCAATCTACGCCGGCCCGGTCATTGCGCCTGCCTTCCTTGGCCTGGTTCCGATTGTGCTTGCCGTCATTGGAAACCGGGGTCAGGCGTCACTTCCATGGCGCTTCTTGATGACACCGCTTGCACTGGTGGCGATCGGTCTCGTGCTGGTCAACGGCACGGCGTTCACCGCAGATAGTCTCGGTTCCGTTCGCTCGCTCTGGATTGGTATTCCGCTTGCTCTGGCCGCGGTCGGTCTATGGGTATGGTTCGCGATCGCCAATCAGGCAGCGCTCGCAATCCGCCCGGCGATGCCTTCGGGCATATGGTCCGCATTGATCCTGATCGGCGGTGGTCTCCAGATGCTGGTTTTCTACCCGGTCGGTGCGGCGATGGACCTTTTCCAGCTTCCGAAGCTCGGTTTCGGTTGGGAAGCCGCCGGCTCCCTCTATCTATGGGGAACGTCGCTGGCACTGATGGCGACCGTGTGCGGGGTATGGGCTTGGAATGTCGCGTCGAGGACGCTTCCTGTTGCGCTCGCGGCACAGCTGATCGTGTCGGAAACGGCCTTCGGCGTAGTTGGCGGACTTGTTGTCCATGCACGTTGGCCGACGATGATGGAGGCAGCCGGCGTCGCTGTGCTCATCGCTGGTGTCGTTCTTGCCATTCGCGTGTTCTACGGTCAGCAGGCCCAAATGAACGAGGCCATCGCGCAGCCATCCTGACGCTCGCGCGATGGGCTACCCCCTGGTCATGGAGACCTCGGTCGGCCGCTTTTCTTTGATGCGCGTCCTCGCGCAAAACCGATCAACCGGCCGCCGTATCTAACCAGATCGTTACAGGACCATCATTGGCCAGTTCCACCCGCATGTCCGCGCCGAAGACGCCATTCGCAACAGCAACGCCAAGGGTCGAGACTTGCGCAGAGAAATGCTCATAGAGGCGTTTACCCTCCTGCGGCGGCGCGGCCGTAGAAAAGCCCGGCCGGTTGCCTTTCGTCTCTGCGGCGAGGGTAAACTGGCTGACGACGAGCGCTGAGCCGCCCACGTCGACCAGGGAACGGTTCATGCGATCCTGATCGTCCCTGAAGATGCGCAGGTTGACGATCTTGCGCGCCAGCCATTCGCTTTCCTTCTCGGTATCGCCCTTCATCGCACACACGAGCACCAACAGGCCGCTGGCGATTTCTCCCGTGACCGCGCCGTCTACCGTGACACGCGCAGATGAAACGCGCTGGACAAGTGCTCTCATGGCAAGGAATCTCCCTATGGCTTGCCGGCGTTTATCCACTCCGAGGCGATCGCAATCAAGCTCTATGCGACCCGACAGCAACCGTCTGGACGACATCGTCAGACCTGGTCGAACGATGGGCAGACCTGGCCGGCGCTCGCTACCGTGCCTGAAGGGGTAGCATTTTCACGCGGTGGAATGGCCGTGGACGACGGCGAGCTACCACGTTTGATCGCGACCGTCGTTGGGCTTGTCGGATCATACGCAATGTTGAGGCAATCCGGGCGCTGTGATCTCGCCAATCAACGGAAGATTGGCGAAGGCCGGTGCTCGGCATGAAGCCGCGCACTTCAAACAGGGAGCGAAACGGCCTTGAGCGTTTGTGACAGCGACACGACGCAAAACGGCACTCCGCGCGCAGAAAGAGAAACCAAGCGAGGAAATGGAATGCGCACGAGACTGGTGATGGCGGGTCTCGTGCTACTGTTGACACCGGCAGATCCGGCCCGGTCGCAGGCGATCGAACCCGTTTGCCCTTCTCCGCACGACAGAACGGTTGCCATCACGTTCGACGATCTCCCTTATACCCGCGCAGGCGATGCGGGAGGGCAGGAACTCGCTGCGGTCGCGAGGGCCACGAACGAAGCCATTCTGGCCGGTCTCGCCGTTCGTAACGTTCCCGCTATCGGGTTTGTCGTCGAACGGCGTGTGCAGGCGCTGGGTGAGATCGGTCAGACACTGTTGGAACCGTGGAACACTGGCCAATTCGAGCTTGGCAATCACAGTGCGAACCACCCCGATAGCAATACCTTGGACGTCGATGCGTTTCGTCGCGAAGTGATTGACGGAGAGGCGACCATTCGGCCGATGGTGGAAAAGGCCGGCCGAACCCTTCGGTTCTTCCGGTTTCCCTACAATCACCTCGGAGACACGGATCAACGTCGCGAGGCGTTCGAACGGGTACTTGGCGAACGCGGTTATCATCTCGCGGCATCCACCATCGATACGTCGGATTTGATGCATATGAACGGGCATTGGCGCGATCCGATACGGCGATGGTCCGAAGGATCGAAGACGCTTACATAGACTATAGCCGCGTCGAGATTGCGTATTATGCGGATCTGAACCGCAAGGTCCTCGGGTGCGAACCGCCCGGCATTCTCCTGCTTCATGCCAATCGCATCAATGCGGCCACCATCGATCGAATACTCGGGCTTTTCAGAAGTACGAGCTACCGCTTCGTCTCCCTTGAGGAGGCGCAAGCCCACCCGGCGTACAGGCAGCCGCCTCGATTTGCCACCAAGTTCGGACCAATGTGGGGGTATCGCTGGGCAAGGGAGCGGGACCTCAAGGTGGATGGAAGCAAGGAGGAAGAGCCTCCGGCATGGGTGACCCAATACACCGATCCCGACGCGCCGCTCTGATCCGCATCCGTGGCCAAGATCGAGCTCCAGCAATCGCTTGGCCGCGACGGCTTAACCCTGTGCTTCGCCGCAATGTTCTCGCAACGCGTGGCCCCAAGACTCCTGAACAGTCGATTCGATATTTGAAGGAGTATGTCCCATGCGTGCGTCGGTCTTCGGTAAGGTTCTCGCGCTGACCGCAGCTTTGGGCGCGACTGTGCCTGCAGCTCCAACCGTCCTTGCTGACGATTACGATGGAGGTTGGCGCCATTGTCGGGACCTTCACGGAAGAGACCGGTGGCGTTGTGAGGAGGCGCGGCGCGATCGGTGGCGCGAGCGCCAGGAAAAACACGACAAGAAGGATATGAAGGCTGGTTTGGCCGCCGGCGCGATCGGTTTGGCCCTCGGTGCCATCATTATCGGTGCGGCACAGGAAGCCGAGCGGAAGCGCGAGGCGGAAGCTTATTGGCGCAACGATCGCGATGCGCGGTGCCTTGCGCGCTACCGCTCCTACGACCCGCGCAGCGGAACATTCATTGGGCGTGACGGCCGGCGCTACGAATGCAGGTGAAGGCTGCGCCTCCGACAAGTCGCCCACAAAGGCGTGGCGACCTTTCGCGCAGAAACCTTTACGGACGCCTGCTTCGGCCATAGATGTGCTGCAATGGTGGGTGCGTCCTGCGTGCCGATCGTAAGGCTGGAGGGAGTTTTGACGGATTTTACCTGGTTGAATGAGCCTCGAAACTGGAACGTCGAAAATGGCGTGCTAACCCTCAAAACGGAGGCGAATACCGACTTCTGGCAGACAACCTTCTATGGCTTCAGGCGCCATTCCGGTCATGCCAGACTGCAGGCGGTGAGCGGAGATTTTACCGCATCGGTGGTCGTGCGCGGTGATTATCGCGAGCTCTACGATCAAGCCGGGCTGATGCTGATTATCGACGAAACTCACTGGCTCAAGACCGGCATAGAGTTCACCGACGGCTTGATGCATTTCTCAGTTGTCGTCACGAACGGAACGTCGGACTGGTCCGTAATCCCGCTTGCGCAAGCGCAGCCGAACGCCGAAGTGCATATCCGGCTGACGCGGCACGAGGCAGCGCTCAGGGTCCAGTTTCACCTTGGCGATGGTCCGTGGCAGATGGCGCGGTTATGTCCATTCTCCGGTGAAGACGCACGGATCGGTGTCATGGCCTGCTCTCCTGAGCGCGAAGGTTTTACCGCGCAGTTCGAAGGATTTTGCCTGGGCGCTCCGATATCGCGCGACTTGCATGCCTCATAGGAGCCCTTGCTGCTAGCAGCGGCGATCCGCTCGCCTTGGTCGGGCATTGAAGGGACGTCCGACCCGTCGTCGGTATTCCTTCGCGCGCGCCTTACCGCAGTGGAACTTCAAGAGCGCATCGGGCGTTCCGCAACCTTCTGCGGCTCACAGATCGCGTCCAACCAGAGCCGCCGTCACAACATCGTCACGAAACGCACGAACAACTCGCTTCGTGTAAATGGCGGAGGCACAGATGGATTACTTCAGACGCTTCACCTTTTTGTTCGCGACACCCGCCTTCGACAACGAGGATCTCGAGGGGGCCAGGTACAAGCAGATTGTCGAGGAGATCGAGCGGTCGGGTTTCGAGGTGGTCCGCGCACGGAGCCTTGAGGACGCGGAAATCGCCGTCCAGACTGACGCGGCCATCGGCTGCATGATGGTCGACTGGGGCAAGAAAGGCATGGAAGGCAAGACCGCCTCCCTCATCAATCTGATGCGGCGACGCGGTCTCGAATTCCCGATCATCCTTCTCATCCGGCGCAAGCGCTTTGAGGACGTACCGGTCGAAGTGCTCGACTTCATCGACGGCTATGTCTTTCTATCCGAAGAGACGCCTGCCTTCATCGCGAAAAACCTCATCAGCCGCCTCAAGCAATATGCCGAGACGATGAAGACGCCTTTCTTTGGCGCGCTGGTGGATTACGCCGAGGAAGGCAACCAGCTTTGGACCTGCCCCGGACACAACGGCGGCGTGTTCTACAGCCGTAGCCCCGTCGGCCGCGTGTTCATGGAGCATCTGGGCGAAGCGGTCTTTCGCGATGATCTTGACAATTCCGTGCTCGATCTCGGCGATCTCCTGACCCATGAAGGGCCGGCGCTCGCCGCCCAGAAGGAAGCCGCCAAGATTTTTGGCGCGGAGAAGACCTACTTCGTCCTTAACGGCACCTCGACTTCCAACAAAGTTGCGCTTTCCGCCCTGGTCACCGATGGCGACCTGGTGCTGTTTGACCGTAACAATCACAAGGCGGCCCATCACGGCGCGCTGATGATCTCCGGCGGCATCCCGGTCTATGTGCCGACCGCCAGAAATGCCCATGGGCTCATTGGCCCCATGGATTTAGGCGCGCTCAATGAGGAGGCGCTGCGCGAGCGCATCCGCACCCACCCGCTGGTCAAGGACCCGGATGCCTGGCAGAAACCGCGCCCGTTTCGGGTGGCGGTGGTGGAACAGTGCACCTATGACGGCACGATCCACAATGCCGAGATGATCCTGAAAGCCATCGGCCATCTGTGCGATTACATCCTGTTCGACGAGGCCTGGGCGGGCTTCATGAAATTTCACCCGCTCTATGCCGGTCGTTTTGCCATGGGCCTTGCCGAACTCGGACCCGAGGCACCGGGTATCATCGCCACGCAATCCACGCACAAGCAGCTTGCGAGCTTTTCGCAGGCATCGCAGATCCACATGAAGGATCGGCACATTACCGGCCAGAAGCGCCGGGTCGAGCACCGACGCTTCAATGAGAGTTTCATGCAGCACGCTTCGACGTCGCCTTTTTATCCGCTCTTCGCATCCCTCGATGTCGGCGCGCAGATGATGAAGGGTCGTTCCGGCGAAGTGCTGTGGGACGATACGATCCGGCTCGGCATCGAGCTTCGCAAGAAAATCCGGGCGGTGCGTAGGGAGTTCGAGGAAAAGGAGCGTCGGCCCGAGCGCCGCTGGTTCTTCGAGCCCTTCGTGCCGGACCGCGTGGCCATGCCGGATGTGGCAAGCCCCGGAGCGGTACACGACGTGCCATGGGAGAGCGTCGCCACCGATCAGCTCGCCACCAATCCGGCCTTCTGGCACCTCACCCCGGGGGCTGCATGGCACGGCTTTTCCGATATGGCGCCGGGCTTCGCGATGACCGATCCCAACAAGCTCACGCTGCTCACGCCAGGTTTTGACAGGGCAACGGGCGCATATTCAGAGCACGGCATTCCCGCCCCGATCGTTGCGCAGTACTTGCGCGAGAACCGGATCGTCGCAGAGAAAAACGATCTCAACTCCCTGCTGTTTCTGCTCACGCCCGGCGTCGAGGCAAGCAAAGCGGGCACACTGATCAGCGGCCTCGTCGCATTCAAACGGCTTCATGACGACAACGCGCCTCTGGAAGAGGTCATTCCGGAGTTCTATCGCCGCCGCCCCGGCCGCTACGCGGGGGTGCGATTGCGTGATCTGTGCGGCGAGATGCATCGGTTCTTCCGCGACGCCAATGTCAGCGCGCTGCAGGCCAAGCAGTTTTCCGAAGAGCATCTGCCGGATATCGCCCTTTCACCCCACGACGCGGCGCGCTGCCTTGTGCGCAACGACGTGGACTTTCTGCCGATCGACGCCATTGCCGGGCGGATCGCAACGACACCTTTTGTCGTCTATCCGCCGGGGATCGCCACAATCGTGCCGGGCGAGCGACTGACCGAGCGCGCACAGCCAATGATCGACTATCTCAAGATGTTCGAAACCTGCTTCAACACTTTCCCCGGCTTCGACGTCGAGATCCAGGGCCTTTACCGCCAAACCGACGCGTCGGGCCGCATACGACTTCATACCTACGTCGTCGCTGAATAGAATTTTGGAGTTTCGTGACCCCTCATGCCGCAGGATGAAACAATCATCATTCGCCCGTCGCGGGAGAGCGACGTTGATGCCATGCTGGCCATCTATCGCCGGCACATCCGACGCGGCATAGAAGAGGGTGTCGAAGAGGGCGACGCACCACAGCCGGACGACCTTCGCGAGCGGCGGAAAAACCTGAAAAGCCGCCGCTTGCCCCATCTCGTCGCGGTCAAGGAGGGGGTGGTGGTCGGATACGCCTATGTCGTGCTGTTTCGCAAGCGCCCCGCCTACCGTTACACGGTCAAGCACTCGATCTATGTTCACCACGAGCATCTCGGTCAAGGCGTCGGACGTCTGCTCATGCGGGGCCTGATCGACGCCTGCGCCGCAGCCGGCTTTCGCCAGATGATCGGCTACATCGACGCCGACAATGTCGCCTCCCTCACTTTGCACGATCGCTTCAACTTCGTACGCGTCGGCCTGCTTCCGGGTGTCGCTTATCGTTACGGGCGCTGGGCCGATAGCGTCATGGTCCAGCGCTCTCTGGGTCCGGGCTCGACGACGCCGCCACCGCCGCCGCCCCTCTCCACCCGATGAGGGTCGCCCCTGTTGGCGTCCGTTTAAACGTCAAAAAGCCCGCTGGATTTCTCCATGCGGGCTTTTTTTGATTTGGTTGCGGGGGCAGGATTTGAACCTGCGGCCTTCAGGTTATGAGCCTGACGAGCTACCTCCATGCGGGCTTTTTTTGATTTGGTTGCGGGGGCAGGATTTGAACCTGCGGCCTTCAGGTTATGAGCCTGACGAGCTACCGGGCTGCTCCACCCCGCGCCAAGCGTAAATCCCGATGGGATTTATCGCGGTAACGTAAATCCCGAAGGGATTTATGGTCTGTGCCGAGCAAATTGCGAAGCGATTTGTCTCGTGTAAGGGACGCACTGATGACTTCGGTCTAGCAAAACAAAAGGGCCGCTTGAGGGCGGCCCGTGTTTCGGCTGGGCCGAGGCATGAAGAGAAGGTGATCTTTGTTTTCCGGATTTTCTTGCGCTTTGCAGACCTGGCAGCGACCTACTCTCCCGCGTCTTAAGACGAAGTACCATCGGCGCTGGGGCGTTTCACGGCCGTGTTCGGAATGGGAAC